>CAVXWB010000156.1:0-29231 GCA_963765185.1 Bryobacterales bacterium | reverse complement strand
CCTGGCCATAGGACAGCGGCCAATCCGGAACCGATAGCCCGGCCTGCTTGCTGGTCACCGACGCTCCGGCGACTACCAGGAACAAAGTGCACACGGCCAGCGCTACCGAGTACCGGTGCAGCCATCTATATTCCTGGGGAGCCTTAGGGGGGTTCACGTACGCTCCTATTGTAACGCTTCTTGCGAGGGTAGAATCAAATCAGATCTCGTGTCCCCTGTTTTCATGCACAAAGCCATCGCTTTGGCGATTGAAAACGTCCGTTTCGGGCGTGGCGGACCCTTCGCGGCGATTGTTGCCAAGGACGGCCGGGTGGTGGCTTCCGGAACCAATCGGGTGAGCTCCACCAACGATCCCACCGCCCACGCCGAAATCGTCGCGATTCGCAGCGCCTGCGCGGAGTTGGCCTCGTTTCAACTGGACGGCTGCGATCTCTACAGCACTTGCGAGCCCTGCCCCATGTGTCTGGGCGCGATTTATTGGGCTCGGCCGGCGCGGGTGTTTTTCGCCGCCACTTCCGCCGACGCGGCCGAAGCCGGCTTCGACGACGCCTACATCTACCGGCAGATCTCCGCTCCCATCGCCCAACGCAGCATCCCGTTTGTCCCCCTGATGCGCGTGGAGGCGCTGGCCTGCTTCCGCGCGTGGCAGGAGCAGCAGGACCGGGTCCCGTATTGATATACTCGGGCGGTCGTGAGATCAGCGATCGCCGCGGGCGATGTCGAATCGAGGACGACCAGCCAGCTTCGCCGCCGGCTCATCCCTCTGCTTTTTCTGCTCTACGTCGTCTCCTACCTGGACCGCATCAACATCAGTTTCGCGGCGCTTACGATGAACCGCGCCTTGGGCATCACCAGCGCCCAGTACGGAATGCTGGTCGGAATCTTCTTCTGGGGTTATTGCGCCTTCGGAATCCCCAGCAATCTGCTGCTCCACAAGATCGGGGCGCGCATTTGGATTGCTTGCCTCCTGATCGGTTGGGGGTTCGTGGCCATGCTCTCGGGAGTGGCGCAGAGCGTGCCGCAGTTATATGTTGCGCGGTTCCTGCTGGGCGCGGCCGAGGCTGGTTTCTTTCCCGGGATCGTTCTGTATCTTACTTATTGGTTTCGCCGGCGCGAGCAAGCGCGCGTCATTGCGCTCTTCATGACCGCGTTGCCGGTTGCCAGCATTGTGGGCGCTCCGGTTTCGGGCTTCATCCTCGATCATGCGCATTGGGCGGCGATCAGCAGCTGGCGTTGGCTGCTGCTCCTGGAAGGACTTCCCGCCATCGCATGCGGCGTTCTCACCGCGTTCCTGCTGCCGAGCCGGCCCGCGGAAGCGACCTTTCTCACGCCGGGACAAAAGGACTGGATCACTGAGGAATTAGCCCGTCGAAGAACGGGAGAAGACAAGCGAGCACTCCATCTCGGCGTTGCGCGCGTTGGCTCACCCGCGGGTGTGGCACCTGGCATGTGTCGAATTTGCATTCGCCGTCGCGTTGTACGCGATGAGCTTTTACATGCCTCAAGCCATCCAATCCCTTTCGAGCGCTTACTCCAACACGACAGTAGGCGTTCTGGTGATGGTGCCTCACCTGGCCGGGTTAATCGCCATGGTCCTGGTGTCCAGAAGCTCCGACCGCCGGCTGGAGCGGCGATACCATGCGGCAATCCCCCTTGTCGTGGGAGGCGCGGCCATGATGCTGCTGGGCGCAACCACTTCCCACTTCCTTTCGATCGCGCTCTGGTCCTTCGCGGCGATGGGGATCTATAGCTTTTTCGGCCCCTTCTTCTCCATGCCGAGCACCTTCCTGGCGGGATTTTCCGCGGCTTCGGGCATCGCCCTGATTAACTCCGTCGGGAGTCTGGGCGGGGTTGCCGGACCGTGGGCCATCGGAGCCCTTGCCGGCGGGACCGGAGGAATCTTCGTAGGTCTCGCCGTCGCCGGCGTTTCGCTATTCGTGTCCGCGACGCTGATCCTGCTGCTGCCACAAGCGGCCGCGCGCCGGGTGAGCGCTCCGTCCGTTGAAGTTGCGCCCTGACACCCCGCTCGGCCTGTTACCATGGCGTTTTGTTTCCGAAAATGACACCCATACATTCACGAAAATTCTTGACACGCTTTCGCCTTTTTGCCGCCGCTTTATTGCTGAGCGCGCTGGCCCACGCAGCGGACCCGCCCGACACTCTGACTCTCACGGACGGCGAGAAACTGAGCGGAAAACTGGTGCGGGCAACCGGCGCTGCGGTCACCTTTCATAGCGACTCGGCCGGCGACGTCACCATCCCCTGGGCCAAGATCAAGGAGCTGACTTCCTCGCGCCGTTTCGCCGTGATCCCCAAGGGCATCATCTTCAAACGCCAGGAGAGCGACGCGAAGATTCCGCGCGGAGTCCTGACCTTTACCGACGGGAAAATCCAGGTCACACCCAGCGGCGGCCAGCCCGTTCAAACCTTCGCCACCGGCGACACCGGCTTCATTATCGACGAAGACTCCTACCAGAAGGCGCTCCACACTCCCGGCTTTAACGAGGATTGGAAGGGCTCGGTCACCGGCGGAGTTTCCCTGATGGAGGCCACCCAGACCAGCGAAACATTCACCGGCGCGGCGCATTTTTCCCGCGCGATTCCGGCCGAGGATTGGCTGGCGGCGCGCAGCCGCACGCTGGTGAATTTCACCGCGTCCTACGGAAAGATAGATCAGCCCGCCACGCCCGAAGTGAAGACCGACCTGATTCACTTCGACGGAGAGCAGGACGAGTATTTCTCCCCGCGCCTGTACATGCTGGGGCAAGCCGCCTTCGATCACAACTTCTCTCAGGGATTGTCGCTACAACAGACCTACAGCGGCGGCGTGGGCCGGGAGGTGCTCAAATCGGACAAGCAAACCCTGGACCTGAAAGCCACCCTGAGCTACATTTCACAACGCTTCAACGGCGAAGCCAACAAGAGTCTGATCGGCTCCGTCTTCAACGAAACCTATCACCGCAATCTGCCCGCGGGGATCAAGTTTGACGAGCACATTACGCTGGTTCCCGCCTGGAACAACACCAACGCGTATTCGGCCAACGCCGGCGCGGCAGTCACCATAGCGTTATACAAGCGCATGAGCCTGAACATCAGCGCGCTCGATACACTCCTGAACGATCCTCCGCCCAGCTTCAAGAAGAACTCGTTCCAATTCACGATGGGCGTGACCTATTCGCTGCCATAAAGGCGCACGTGACCGAAGCCGACGTATACCGCTTTCTCGCAGGGTTTACAGCTCGGCGTGCTGTCTACGATTGGTCCCGAGGGGATCGGCCCGGCGGGAGCGCCGCAATCGGCACTGGTGGGAATCGCAGTGACCTCCGGGCTCGAAATCGTCTTCGATACGGTGAAGAGCTCGCGGAAATATCCCAATCTGATCGCGCGCCCTCGCTGCTCCTTCGTCGTGGGCTGGGCCGGCGAGCAGACCGTGCAGTTCGAAGGCGAGGCGGAAGAACTGGAAGGAGCGGAGCTGGATCGATGCCGGCGCGTGTACTTTGAAGCTTGGCCGGACGGTCCGGCGCGGATGAGCTGGCCGGGCATCGTGTACTTCGTGGTGCGACCGCGCTGGATCCGCTATAGCGATTTCGATCGGAGGCCGCCGCTGATCCGGGAGTTCACTTTCGACGCCTCTAAGAAACAGCCCGCAAAACGGAGTGCGGCGCCATAGTTGCTTTGGCGAACCGAGGGCACCGCCGCACCCTTTGCAGGCTCTACTGAAAACGGAACGACCGCGACAGTATGTAACCGGCGGCCAGGGCCACGGCGGCGGTGACGCATACATTCGGGAGCACGCTTGCGGGCGACGCCCCGAAGTTCATCAGCTTGTGCAGGGCATCCATGGTCCAGCCGGTGGGAAACGCCAGCGCGAGCTTTTGCGTCCACAGCGGCGTGATCTCGATAGGCCACCAGCAGCCGCCCAGTCCGGCAAGGACGTTGCTGGCCATCACTCCCAATCCGATGACCTGGCCTTCGGTGCGTCCGAAGTTGCCCAGCAACATCCCCAGCGCGGCGGCCAGCGATCCGTATACCAGCAACACCAGCACGATCATCGGCAGGTGGGGGCCCCAGCGGACGTGAAACAGAACCCTCCCGGCGATCATTGCGAACGCAATCTGGACCACTCCCAGCGACATCCGCGCGCCCCATTTTCCCAGCACCACCGCGCCGCGCGACATGGGCGACGAAGCCAGCCTCCGCAGGATGCCCTGGTTGCGCTCCATCGTCAGCGATACGGCTCCGGCGGTGAACAGCACCAACAATGTGAACATCACCATCGTTCCGGGCACGGATTGCTCGAACCCGGAAGGAGGATCGAGGCGCTTCCCGGCCGGCTGCACCTTCAGAGTGAGCGGGCGTGGTTCGGCGGCAAGCTTCTCGAAAGCGTCTTTCGACACTTGGGAATTCTCGCCCGAAACCACGATCAAATCCGCGAGCGTCGTATATACCGCGCGGTACAACCGCACGCGGTCATAGTCCGCGCTCATGTCCTCTCCGGTACGGTCGAAGCGAATCTTCATGGGCGTGCCGGCGAGAACCGAATCCGTGAATCCCGCCGGAATCGAGAGCCTGCGTCGGAAGCGCAGGAACTGCTCCGGTTGCTGAACGCGGGTCACATTGTAGCCGCCGTGCTGCTCCAGACGCGCCAGCAGCTGATCGGCAAGAAAGCCGGCGTCCGCCGGAACGCTCACCGCCAACTCATCCTTCGAGGGACCCGAGGAACCCCCGACGATGGTGCCGATGAAGTAGAAAAAGACGATCGGCATGACGAAGGTCCACACGATAGTCTCGCGCCTGCGCAGCAAGTGCACAGCGTCCATGCGGGCCAGATAGAATGCGTCTCGAAACATGAAAAATGGGGACATCATTGCCTGTCCCGCCTCGATAAACCGCGTGTTGCCGTGAGGACCACCAGGCGGGGACAGGCTATGATGTCCCCATTTTTCCGCGTCATCAGACCAACCTCCGCAGCCGGTGCATGGTTAGAAGAAAAAGGATCGCTCCCACAGCGGCCATCCATCCGGCCCCGACAAGAAAGTCCCTGGTGTGAGCGGACCCGGCGACAAAGGCCTTGAACGCAGTGATAGCCCAGCCGTTGGGAGTGAATCGCCCGATCGACGCCATCCAATCCGGCATCATCTCAAACGGAAAGAACGACCCGCCCACCAGCGCCAGCGGAAACACCACCAGATTGCCGATCACGTTGGCCGCGCGCGGCCCCGAGGCGTGAACCGCGATCGTGACCAGGAACAGGTAGAACGCCGATCCCGACAGGATGAGCCAAAGCGTCGCCAGAGGGACGCTGGCCACCGGAACATGGGCGAACCAGCGCATGCCTCCGACTCCCACCAGCGCGACGCCGGAAAGAACCAGCGCCAGTGAAATCAGCCTCCCGCCCAGGAACGCCGGCAGGTAGCAGGCGTGGTGGCGAGACGGCGGAGCGTGCCCCACGATTGCTCCTTCCACATGTCTAAGGCGAACGAGTTCCCGACGAACAGCAACCCCATGAAGAGCATCGCCGGAAGAAATATTCCGGCGACGTTTTGGTTTTGCTGTTTCTCGGCGGTGACATTCAATTCCAGATCGATCAAACGAGGATTCACGTATTTGGCCAAGGTCCGCCCGAGCCGGTTGAACGCGACGCTGATTCGAGCGACGGTGTCATCGCTGGGCGCTTGCCCGGTGGTGATGGTGCGCAACGGGATTGCCGCCAGTCTCTGAAGGTAAAATCCGCCATCCACCATGATGGAGACCGCCTCCTCGGCGATGTTCGGCAGGATCGACTGCGCCGGATTGGTCACCAGCTGCAATTGGGACGGCTGGCTTTGAAATACGGCGTCCTGAAATCCCTTGGGGATAATGAGCAGCGCCGAAGCGTCGCCGTGATCCATGCGGCTGCGGCCTTCCTCGCGGCCAGTGGTTTCGAGCACAAACATCTTGGACATCGGCTCGCGGGTGAAGGCGCTGATGAGCGCCTGGCTGAGAAAAGTGCCGTCCTCGTCGGCCACCAGCAGGCGTCCTTGCGGCGCGGCCTGGCCGCCGCTGAAGACCAGCGTGATCAGGGTGACCAGAACCAACGGAATCCCCAGCGCGGTGGCCAGCGACAAGGGATCGCGCCGCAAGCGGCCGAGGTCCTTCCGTACAACGGTCCACAGAAACCGCATCGTTATTCCCGAAGCTCCTTACCCGTGAGCTTGATGAAAAGACTCTCCAGGCTGGGTTGCGTGAGCGTGGTGCCGCGAACCTCGGCGCCGCTGGCTGCAAGCGCCGCGAAGATCGCGGGCAGCTTCTGCGACGCCCCCGGGAGCGACAGCAGCAGCAGGCTCTCATCGCCGTGCAGGATCTCCACCGACTCGATCTCAAGCATCGCCGCGCGCGCAGCTTGCGGGACGAACACGCCGGTGAGCCGCAACAGATCGCGTTCGGCCAGGATGGAGCGGAGCTGCGCCAGCGTGCCCGCCGCGATAACCTTGCCGTGGTCCATGATCGCCAGGCGATCGCACAGCGCTTCAGCCTCCTCCATATAATGCGTGGTGTAGAGCACGCAGGTTCCCGCGCGAGCCTCGGCGCGGACCAGGTCGAGCAGCCGCACTCGGCTTTGCGGGTCGACTCCCACGGTCGGCTCATCCAGCAGCAGGACCTTGGGGGAGTGCAATATGCTGCATGCGAAATTCAGACGCCGCTTCATTCCGCCGCTGAATTGTTTCACCGGCTCGCGGGCGCGGTCTTGGAGTCCGGTCAGCTCCAGAACTTCTTGAATGCGCTCCCGCAATTTCGGATTGCGCATGCCCTGCGCCCCGCCCCAATACGCCAGGTTCTCGTTCGCGGAGAGGTCTTCATAAAGGGCGATCTCCTGAGGAACCACGCCCAGGTTCGCCCTGGCCGCCTGGCCGTCGCGAACCACATCGTGACCCATCACCTTCACGTGCCCGGCGCTGGGCGTAAGCAATCCGCAGATGCATCCGATGGTGGTGGTTTTGCCGCTCCGTTCGGGCCAAGAGACCGAAAATCTCGCCCGGCTGCGCGGTGAACGACACGCTCTCGACGGCGATTAAGTCGCCGTAGGATTTGCGCAGTTGTTCGACTTCAAGCATGGACTGTCTGTGAGCGGAGTGGTGGGCTTATTCTACCAGCGTTCCCCTCAGATTCTCCGGTTGGCAATAACTGCCAGTTCTGCTTAACCCGGATGCGCGTTTCCCAGCCAAATACCGAACAACGCGCGGCGCTACAAGAGTTGAATCGCCGAATCTGTATCTCGACAGAGGATCTTGCGCCCTTGAGTATTCGAGAGGATGCCATCCAGATGTAGCAGAGCGTCGTCCGTTGAAACGAGAAGGTCAGCGTCGAATTCGATTGCGCTCGCCGCGTGAAGCGCGTCGGCGGCGCGGATTCCACGGGTCTGTAGGTCGAGTTGCTGGAGCTGAAGGCGGACCGTTCCAGATGTGAGGTCAAGAACCGAAACGTTGAATAGCTCGACTACCATCTGTACCTGCGTCGTTATAGAACGCGCCGCGGGAATCAACAATGTGTCGGCGCGAGACACACCCTTCGCCGATTTCGCAAGCAGCCGGTAGAGCGCTTCCTCAACTTCGTAATAGGTTAAGCACGAGGTAGCGCCTAAATGGGCGCTGCGGACTTTTTCGAAGAGGCGTTCGGCGTGGGCCGCGATCTCCGCCGGGGCGCGTCCTCGCCGCTCCGACGACCTCAGAATTGCGTTCGGATTCCCGCGGGTGCTGAGGTAATCGATGAATACTCCGGTGTCGAAGTAGACGCGCACTACGCAGCCCGAAGTTGTGCAACCAGCTCTTCAGGGGTGACGACCTGGGGCTTCCCGGCAGTCACCAAGTTTTTCAGAAGCGCGTCCCTCGTGACCAGGAAGTCGCACTCCTCGGCACTACTGAGGACGAGAATGTCGTTCGAGTGTGCTAAGCGATTCCTCAGAGCCCGTACTCGTGGGAGCAACGCCTCGGCTTTTGCGAAATCCACCGGCAACACCCGCAAATGGTCTCTGATTCGTTCGAACTCAGGTCGACCGGCGGCGTCCGCAGCGAGAAGCAACTCCTGAAGCACAATCGGGTTGATTGCGAAGCGGATCCGGCCTTCCGCCTCGGCGGAAAACAACTGTGCTGCCGCCTGGTCGCCCTGGAGGAATCCGACGATCACGTTTGTATCTAAAAAGACGAGAGGTCGCGTTCGATCGGACGAATCAATCTGTCCCAGCGGCTCGAACTTGGCTACCTGCTCCATTTCTCCATTGTATGAGAGTGCTGCCCCGGATTCATGGCGCCGAACCTTTTCCAATTGTCCACATCGCCGGGAACCTTGGAGCTAACCAGCCAGCGTGTCGCCGGATCTCCCGCGAGAGGTACCTTGAGAGGCGTCATATCGTCGGGTCGCGGCCCACTTCCGAGCCCTCCTTTCTCGCCCCCGTGCTATCGTATACTTTTCGGTCTTTTTCCCAAACAACCTATCAACTCATGGCAACCCGCACCCCTATCACTGTCGCGCATGGCGACGGCATCGGCCCCGAGATCATGGCCGCCACGCTGCACATTCTGGAAGCCGCCGGCGCTCTTCTGGACATCGAAACCATCGAAGTCGGCGAGAAGGTTTATCTTTCGGGCAACTCGTCCGGCATCGTGCCCAGCGCCTGGGATTCCTTGCGCCGCACCAAGGTGTTTCTGAAGGCTCCCATCACCACGCCGCAAGGCGGAGGTTACAAGAGCCTGAACGTGACCACGCGCAAGATGCTGGGCCTCTACGCCAACATCCGCCCGTGCGTGTCGTACTATCCCTTCGTCCGCACCAAGCACCCGGTGATGGATCTGGTCATCGTGCGCGAAAACGAAGAGGACCTTTACGCGGGCATCGAGTATCAGGCGACGCCCGGACGAAATGATGGCGCTGAAGCTGATCACCCGGCCGGGCTCCGAAAAAATTATTCGCTATGCGTTCGAATACGCGCGCCAGTACAAGCGCAAGAAGGTCACCTGCTTCACCAAGGACAACATCCTCAAGATGACCGACGGCCTGTTTCACAAGATCTTCGACGAGATCGGGCCGGAATATCCGGACGATCGAAAAAGAGCACTGGATCGTGGACATCGGCGCGGCCAAAATGGCCGATACGCCGGAAGCCTTCGACGTGATCGTGATGCCGAACCTGTATGGCGACGTGCTCAGCGACGTGGCGGCGCAAATCGCGGGATCGGTGGGCCTGGCCGGTTCGTCCAACATCGGCGATCATGCCGCCATGTTCGAAGCCATTCACGGCTCGGCTCCCCGGCGAGCGGGGCAGAATATGGCCAACCCATCCGGCCTGCTGCACGGCGCACTGCTGATGCTGGTGCACATCGGCCAGCCCGCTATCGCGGAGCGCATCCATAACGCCTGGCTCGTCACCCTGGAAGAAGGCATCCATACGTACGACATCTTCACTGAGGGCAAGAGCAAACAGAAGGTGGGCACCAAGGAGTTCGCGGACGCCGTGGTCGCGCGCCTGGGACAAAAACCGGAGACGCTGCGGGCTGTCGATTACTCTACCGCCCCGCGCCGAAAGAGTCCTCCGCTGGCCGTCCATCCCATGCCCAAGAAGGATCTGGCTGGCGTCGATGTCTACATCGAGTGGCCTGCCAGAAAACCCGACGACCTCGCCGCGGCCATCGGCAAGGCTTCAGGCGACGGATTGAAGCTGGAGATGATCGCCAACCGCGGCGTCAAGGTGTGGCCCGAAGGCTCGCCTCAAACCTTCTGCACCGACAGTTTCCGCTGCCGCTTTCTGGGCGCGACTCCCGGGTAACAGCCGACACAGAAGCAGATCGTGGCGCTGCTGGAGCGCGTGGCCGCTCTCGGCCTGGACATCACCATGACCGTGAACCTGCGCAACTACGACGGCAAAACCGGCTTCACGCTCGCGCAAGGTCAGTAGCAATTCGATGGACCCGAAGCCTCTGGGGGGCTCATCGGCCTGATCATGGGCAGCAAGTCCGACTGGGACACCATGCGCCACGCGGCCGAGATTCTGGAAAGCTTCGGCGTTCCTTACGAAAAGAAGATCGTTTCCGCGCACCGCACGCCGCGGCTGATGGCGGAGTACGCCTCGACGGCGGAAGAGCGCGGGCTGGAGGCGATCATCGCGGGCGCGGGCGGCGCGGCGCATCTGCCCGGAATGGTGGCCGCGCACACGACGCTGCCGGTGCTGGGAGTGCCGGTGGAGATCGCACGCGCTGAAAGGCATGGACTCGCTGCTGTCGATCGTGCAGATGCCCGGCGGAGTTCCGGTGGCGACGTTCGCCATCGGCAAGGCGGGCGCCACCAACGCGGCTCTGTTCGCGGTGTCGATCCTGGCGGCGCAGCCGGCCGGAGTCTGCGCGCCAAGCTGCGCGCGTGGCGCACGGCGCAAACCGATCGCGTGCTGAGCGACACGCTTGACTTGAAAATGTTCCAGCCGATTCTTCCCGGCGCCACTGTCGGCGTGCTGGGCAGCGGCCAGCTGGGCCGCATGTTCGCCATCGCGGCGCGGCGCATGGGCTACCGCGTGCACACGTTTTCGCCGGACGAAGACACGCCCACGGGCCAAGTGGCCGACCTCGAAATCCAGGCCGCCTACGACGATCTGGACGCGGTGCGGCGCTTCGCCGCGGGCGTCAGCGTGGTCACATTCGAGTTTGAAAATGTTCCGGCGGCCACCGCGCAGGCCGCGGCCGAGCATGCTCCGGTGCGTCCGGCCGGCGCGGTGCTGCACACCACCCAGCACCGCCTGCGCGAAAAAACGTTTCTCACCAGAGCCGGTTTCCCGCTGACGCCGTTCCGCACCGTGGAAACGGCGGAGGATCTGGCGCAGGCGGTGCGCGGAGCTGGGCTGCCCGGCGATTCTCAAGACCGCGGATTTCGGCTACGACGGCAAGGGGCAGGCTGCGCATCGCATCGCCCGCAGGAAGCCGAAGCCGCGTGGGACTTCGATCGGGCGCGCGCCCGCCGTGCTGGAGCAGTTCATCGCCTTCGAGCGCGAAGTCTCGGTGGTGGCGGCGCGCGGCGGAGACGGCGCCTGCGCGGATTGGGGCGTGATCGAAAACCGCCATCGCAACCATATTCTGGACGTTTCGCGCGCTCCGGCGCGAGTGACTCCGGAGGTGGAAGCGCGGGCGCGGGAGATCGCCCACGCCGTGCTCGAAGCGCTGGACGTCATCGGCGTGCTGTGCGTCGAGTTTTTCGTCGAGCCCGGCGGGCGCCTGCTGATCAATGAGCTGGCTCCGCGGCCGCACAACTCCGGGCACCTGACGGTGGATGCCAGCGTCACCAGCCAGTTCGAGCAGCAATTGCGCGCCGTCTGCGGCCTGCCCTTGGGATCGACAGCGCTGCTTCGGCCTGCGGCGATGGCGAACCTGCTCGGCGACCTGTGGGCGGAGGGCGAGCCGGATTGGGTCGCCGCATGCGCATTCAGCGAAGTGAAACTGCATTTGTACGGCAAACTCGCGCCCAGGCCGGGCCGAAAGATGGGGCACCTCACCGCGCTCGCACCGGCGGGAAGCCAGGACGCGGAGACGGCGCTTGAAACGGTTCTGCACGCGCGCGACGCTCTGGCGCGGCACGCGACCCTAGTTCGGAAGAGCTAAGGAAAAGGTCCCATCCCAATCGGGACCTTTCGGGGATCATATTCCTCCGCAATAAAGTTGATAAATAGAGTGATGCAAGCGTCCACGTTTATCGACTTTTACGAAGTATTGCAAATCAGCCCCAACGCCGATGCGGATACCATCCACAGGATCTATCGCATCCTGGCGCAGCGCTTTCATCCCGATAATCAGGAAACCGGCAATCAGGAGATCTTCAGGACCCTCACCGAGGCTTATCACGCGCTGGCCGATCCCGAAAAACGCGCGGCCTACGACGTCCATCATCGCGAGGAGCGACGCCTGACCTGGAGGATTTTCGATCAATCCACGGCGCCGATGGGCGTGGATGGGGAGCGGCGCAAGCGCGAAGGCGTGCTGACGCTTCTGTATCGCCAGCGAGTTTCCCGGCCGGATCAGGCCTTTCTCATGCTGAGGGAACTGGAGGAACTGCTGGGCGTGCCCAAGGAGCACCTGGAGTTCACCACCTGGTATCTGCGCGAAAGCCAGCTGATCCAACGCGGCGATAACGGCCGTTTCACGATCACCCTGAAGGGCGTGGAGGCGGCCGAAGCCGCTCTGGAACGCAAAAGCGCTACGGTGTCGCTGTTGGCCTCGGCGGCACGCGTCGCATAAACCATCCGGACTTTCCCCCGGCGCCCTAAGGCGGAGCTGCAAAACCGCCGATATGCTGGAGAGGCTTTCCGTGAGCACGCCATCCCTTGTTTCGCCGTCGGGTCATTCCTCTTCAACGCCCGTTGCGACGCCATTGACAGCGTCCGGCGCGGAGCGATTTCGCTCCGCCTGGATCATTTCGCGGCGCGAGGATTTGACCTGGTTCATCGGTTCCGCGCTGGCGGGATACCTGGCGATCGCGCTGATGTGGGCAGGGTTTCCGCTGCTCCCGCTGCAGGCGGTGTGGTTCTTCGGCGTGGATGGCCCGCACGTGCTGGCCACGGTGACGCGAACCTACTTCGACAAGGCGGAACGCAAAAAACTGGGGTGGTTCCTATGGATTCTGGCGCCCCTGCTGCTGGTGGGTCCGGTGGCGGCCATGACCGGGCACGCGGCGCTGTTCTTCCTGGCGGCGTTCTTGTGGCAGCAATTTCACGTGGTCAAACAGCACTTCGGCTTCGTGATGCTGTACAAGGCCAAGAATCGCGAGCGTTACGATATCGACCGCAAACTGGACCGCTGGTTCCTGCTGGCGTCGCTGTTCGCGCCCCTGGGATTATTCGTGTTGAAGACGCAACACCTGCTGGAGCGAACGCCGCTGGGGAAAACGGCTCTGCCCGCGGCGCTGATTGCCGCCTACGCCGTGTTGACCGGCGCGTGGCTGATCCGGCAGGCGATTAAGTGGCGCGAACAGGCGCAAATGAACTGGCCCAAGCTGGCTCTGCTGGCCGCGGTGGTGCCGCTGCAATGGCTGGCGCTCGGCTATGGAGCCCGCTTCGGCACGGCGGGCGCGTTGCAAGCGGCCATTCCGCTGGGCCTGTTCCATGGCTTGCAATATCATCGCCTGATGTGGTTCCACAATCGCAATAAATACTCGGCGCCCGGTGCGGTGGAGCGCAACGGGCTGGCCGCGCGCCTCGTCTCCAACGTTTCAATGTATCTGGCCGTGGCCATCGGGCTGCATTTCCTGCTGACGTTCATGCCGCAGTACCTGTTTCCAGGCCAGACCATGGAAGCCGCCATCTGGGGCATCGCCTTCACGCACTACTGCCTGGATGCGAAGATCTGGCGCGTGCGCGGCGATAAGGAATTGGCCGCGACGCTGCGGTTAGGCTAAGCCGGATCATTTCACTTCGAAGCTTATAACCTGGCTGGTTATTTTGCGATCGTCCACGTTTCTTACGGAGACGTCCAATCTGTACGTTCCCGCCTCCAAGGGGATCTGCTTCTCCATCGCTTGGCGGTGATCGACTCGTTCGTAGACAGAGGTCACGAACGTCCCTGCAGTCGTCGTTATCCTTCCGAAGACCTCGTACTGGCCGGATGGATCGAACGGGATCGAGATCCTCGTCATTCGGACCGAGATCACATCGACGTGAAGGGGGGATTCGTCCGCGGCAGATGTCGCTTGCGAAGGAGCCGGTGTCAGATACACGAGGCTCCCTGGCCTGGTTGGCACAGGCAGCGTCGCCGAGTTCGAATCATCCTGGAGTTTCTTTTTCTGATTCTGATACTCTTCGTAATTGAAAAAGAAGAACGTCTTGCTCTGGCCGTTGTAGACCTTGGGGATGAGTACTGGACTGTCCGCCCGCGGGACCTGAGGCGGCTGAACAGGCGGCGGCGCATCAGCCGGAGGCCCCGGCGGAACTGGGGGTGCCGGCGGCACGGGAGCTTGCGTGGTCGCCCGCGGAGGCGGGGATGCAGGCGCCGGCGGCGCGGGCGGCGCGGGAGCCGTCACGGTCTGCGCGGGGGCGAGCTGGATCGCCGCGGCAAGGTAGATCAGCGGCACGGCGAACACGGCCAGAGCGGTCCACCCTCGCCGGCCCAGAGCCTTGGGAATGCGCCGCGTCTCATCTAAGATGCGATTGATTCTGGTTTCCACGTTGGCCTCCTTTGCCATCGGTGCGGAAAGTACCCTTCCTCTCGAATATTGAATCGCTCGAGCCACCTCGAGCAGCGTTCGCGCATACTGCTCGCGATCGCGGACCACCGCGAGCGCAGCATCGTCGCAGGCCTGTTCCGCCAGCCTCGCCAGTTGCCGCTCCAGCCACCACGCCAGCGGATGGAACCAGAACACGCAGCGGTTCAGGCGCGCCATCGCCGCGATGGCCCAGTCGAGCCGGCGCACGTGAGCTTCCTCGTGCGCAAGAACGGATTGAAGTTTGGCGGAATCCCAATCGCTCCAGGACAACGGCAGCAGAATCCGGTTCCCGATGGTGAGCGGCGCGGAAATGCGATGCGATTGATTTGCACCCTCTACTGCGGGTTCGCTCGCGCGCACCAGCCGGAGAGCGAAGATGAGGGCGAAGACAAGCCTGGCAGCGAAGAAAATCAGACCGCAGAAATAGACCGCGGCGGCGATCTGCTCCCACGACAAAGCGCTGCGAGAGTCGAGAACTGCGCCCGGGTCCGCAATCGGAATCGACTGACTCGAAACCGCGATCGCGACCGGCTCGGCGGAACGCAGCACTCGCACAGGGATCTCGGGCAGCAGCGGACTGAGCGCGATCTGGAGAAGCATGCTGGCGGTCACCAGGGTCCACACGGCGTGCCGGACGGAGGCGGATTTTACGCGCCAGAGGCCCAGCACATTGAATAAACCAGCGACTGCGGCGAGCAGCACGGAACGGATAGCGGCTTGAAACAGATGATCCATTTATTTACGCCGGGCGATTTTTTGGGCGAGCCGTTGAAGCTCGCGCTCGCTGAGCACCTCGTCATCCACCATGCCGATGAGAAGCTGTTCGACCGAGCCTCCGCAGAGACGCTCGATGATCTGGCGCACCGCGCCCGCGGCCACGGTTTGGGGCGCGTCCACGCCGCGATAGACGTTGGTGCGCCCGTCCACGCTGTGCGTAAGATAGCCCTTCTCTTCCAAACGCGTGAGAACCGTCCGCGCGGTGGATTCCTTCATGGGATGGCGCGAGGCCAGAGCCTCGCGGACCTCTTCTCCCGTGGCGGAGCCGCGATCCCAGACTACCGACATCACCAGGTGCTCCAGACCGCTGAGCGGCTTGCGGCGGCTTTTGTCGTTAAACATATGGGTCAAACAGGATCGCTAAAGAGTGTCTCGCTACTACTTGTAGCGCAACTCCGCGGCCTTGTCAACCCATAAGCAGGCATGCCGATCAACGCGGATTGAAAACAAAATGCTTATCGGCGTGGATCTGCGTGAATCCGCGGCCGATTATGTTTTTTAGCGGCCTGCTAATTGATTCCACTGAATTATGCGAGCGAAAAGACGCGGAGGAAGTTGGCCGTGGTCGACGCGGCAATCGACTCCAGCGTCTCTCCGCGCAGCGCGGCGAGCTTCCGCGCCGTCTCCACCACAAACGCCGGTTCATTGCGCTTCCCGCGACGGGGCACTGGAGCCAGATACGGCGCGTCGGTCTCCACCAGAATCCGATCCGCGGGCGCGTCGCGCGCGGCCTCCTGCAACTCCAGCGCCTTCGGAAACGTCACGATGCCGCCGAAGCTCAAGTAAAATCCCAGCTCCACGCAACGTGCGGCCTCCGCTGGACCCCCGGAAAAACAGTGCATGATGCCGGGAAGCGCTCCCGGCCTCCAATACTGTTCAATCAGCGCCAGGGTATCGTCCCAAGCCTCGCGCGTATGGATCACGATCGGCTTCGCGGCATCGGAAGCCACGCGCATCTGCTCCACGAACACATCCCGCTGCACCTGGCGCGGTGAAAAGTCGTAATGGTAATCCAACCCGATCTCGCCCAGCGCCACCACCTTGGGATGCCGCAGCAGCTCGGCCAGTTGCCGGAATGTCTCAGGCCCAGCTTTGCTTGCATCGTGCGGATGCACGCCCACGGTCGCGTAGATCGCCGGATAGCGATCCGCCAGCCGGATGCCGATTTCCAGATCCGGAGGACCATCGCCGGTGCCGATCGCCACCATGCGCTCTATGCCGGCTTCGAGCGCGCGCTCGATCACCGCGTCCCGGTCCGCGTTGAATTGTTCGTGATCCAGATGGCAATGCGAGTCGGCCAGCATCTCTATCTAAGGCGCGCCCCAATGGGAACGTCTTCGAGAAAACTCGCCAGCACCGGCGCGCCGTCGTCGAGCGATGCCGCGACGATCATGCCCTGCGACTCCAGGCCCCTCAGCTTTCGCGGCGCGAGATTCGCCACGATCACCACCTTGCGCCCCACCAGAGCCTCGGGCTTGTACGCCAGCGCGATGCCCGCGACAATGCTGCGCGGCTGCGCCTCCCCAATGTCCACCGCCAGGTGCAGCAGCTTATCCGCGTTCTTCACCGGCACGGCCGACTTCACCACGCCCACGCGCAAATCCACCTTCGCGAAATCGTCGATGCTGATCTGAGCGCTGCCGTTCCCACTCTCAACCACCGCCGACGGTAACGAAGCCGGCAGCGAAGCCGGCGTAGCCGGTTGGCCCAGAAGAGCCCGCTGCCGCGCCAGTTCCACCGTCTCCAGATCCTTCATCTTTTCAATCGAGGCTTTCGCATCCGCGCGTGGAAACACTGCTTCCACGGCTCGCAGCTTCTGCCCCGCCTCTAAATGCCCCCAATGCAGATCGGCGACACGCACGCTATCCACTTGCGCCGGCATGCCCAGCTGGTACCAGATCTTCGCCGCCGATCTCGGCAAAACCGGATACAGCAACGCGGTAACGATGCGCAAAGCTTCCGCCGCGGTATAGAGACAGGTCGTCCAGCGCTTCGACGCACTCCGGTCCGCCCTTGGCCAGTTTCCAGGGCGCCTGCTCCACGATATATTTATCCACTACCGCGATCAGCGACCAGACCGTTTCCAAAGCTTTGGAAAAATCCAGCCGCTCGAAAGCCTCCAGAGCCAGCTCCACCGTGCTCTCCGCGTCGGCGGCCACATGGTTATCGCTCCCGCCCCTGGGAACTTCACCGCTGCGATACTGGTGAATCATCGCCAGCGTGCGGCTGGCCAGGTTGCCCAAGCCGTTCGCCAGATCCGAGTTGTAGCGGCCCACCAGCGCGTCGTAGCTGAAGCTGCCGTCCTGGCCGAACACCACCTCGCGCAACAGGAAATAGCGCAGCGCGTCCGTGCCCAGCACCTTATGAATCGGCGTGGCGCGCACGATGTTGCCGCGCGATTTGCTCATCTTGTCGTTTTCAAACAGCAGCCAGCCGTGCGCGAAAATGCGCTTGGGAAGCGCCAGGCCCGCGGCCCATCAGAAACGCCGGCCAGTACACCGCGTGAAAGCGCACGATCTCCTTGCCGATCAGGTGCAGGTCCGCGGGCCACAGATTGTCGCCGGCCACCGCGCTCATGTATGTGCTCAGCGCGTCGAACCAGACGTAGAAAACGTGCTTGGCTCTCTCCGCCCGGCACCGGAATGCCCCATTTGATGGTCGTGCGGCTGATCGACAGATCCTTTAGTCCCTGCCGGACGAATGCCGAGCACTTCATTCCGCCGGATCTCCGGCTGAATGAAATCCGGCTGATTCGTGTATAGATCCAGCAGCCGATCCGTAAATGCCGACAATTTAAAATAATAATTCTCTTCGGTGACCGTTTCGGTGGGACGGCCGCAGTCGGGGCACGGATCGCCTGGCTTGGCGTCGTTAATGTATGCGTTGTCGAAAATGCAATATTGGCCGGTGTAATGGCCCTTGTAAACGTAGCCGTTCTCCTTGCAGCGCAGGAACAGGTCCTGCACCACCTTGGCGTGATTCGCGAGGTGGTGCGCTGGAAGCGGTCGATGCCCAGCCCCAGAATCTGCCACTGGTTCGCGAAACTCCTCCGCGATCACGTCGGTGTATTCGAGCGGTGTCTTGCCGGCGGCCAGCGCCGCGCGCTCCACGTTGACGCCGTGCTCATCGGTTCCGGTGGCCAGCGTCACGTCGTAGCCCTGCATCTGCTTTATCCGCCGGATCGTGTCGGCGGCAATGGTGGTGTAGGCGTGCCCGATATGCGGCGCCGCATTGGTGTAATAAATCGGTGTCGTGAGATAGTATTTCATTTCGTTTTTCGAAAGGCGTCGCGATAGCCGTCGGAGGCCGCGGCCAGCACCTGTTTCAGCGGAATACGCGCCCGTTCGGCAATCGCCCGGCAATCCTCGTATTCGGGCGCGAAGAGTCCCGGTCCGGAAATCTTTCCCCGAACGGGGCCCCACGGCGTCTGCACTTCCGCAATGCTCCGCTCCTCCACGCGCCGTTCCGCGGCATGCATGCGCAGCCCCAGCGTCGACGTCTCGGCGAAAATCACTTGCGCCAGCCGCTCCTGATCCTCCGGCTTGGCGATGACGCGCAGCAGCGACCCCGGCCGGTTCTTCTTCATCTGAATCGGCGAGAGAGAAACGTCCAGCGCCCCCGCTTCCATCAGCCGTTCCAGAGCGTAGCCCAGCACCTGCGGGCTGGAATCGTCGATATTGGCTTCGATCACGCTCACCAGCGTGGCTTCCTGGTTTGTATCAATGCGTGCCGAAGTTCGTTCCCCGATCAGCGCACGCAAAACATTCGCGTGTTGCGGAAAATCGCGATCGCCCGCGCCGTGTCCGATACTCGCGATGCGCATCGCCGGCAGCGGACCGAAGCTGGAGGCCAGCGTGGCGGCGAGCGCGGCGCCCGTCGGCGTGGTCAGCTCCATCGCCGGTCCTCGCGCATAAACGGACATTCCCGTAAGGAGCTCAGCCGTCGCCGGCGCGGGCACGGGCAAGGTGCCGTGCTCGGTTTCCACCGTGCCGCTGCCCACGTTGATGGCGGAGATGTGCACTTCTTCCACGCCCATCAGATCCAGCGCGACGCACGCGCCCACGATGTCGGCAATCGAATCCGCCGCCCCCACCTCGTGAAAGTGAACGCGTTCAATCGGCACGCCGTGCACCTTGGCTTCGGCCTGCCCCAGCTTCTCGAACACCGCGCTCGCGTTGCTCTTGGCCCGCGCTCCCAAAGGAGCCGCGTCGATCATTGCCAGAATGTGCGCAAGATGGCGATGCTTCTGCGGCGATGGATCCAGATGCACGCGAAACTTCGACGCGGTGATGCCTCGCCGGGCCGTCTTCTCCACTTCATAGCGCGCCCCCGTATTCAGACTCCGCAGCGCGTCCAGAACGTCGCCTGCCGGAGCGCCTGCATCCATCAGTGCCCCGACCGCCATGTCGCCGCTGATTCCCGAAAACGCGTCCAGATAACAAATTTTCATGCCGCTTCCTCATTATAGGGTGTGGTCGCCCGTGTATCATCAAAAACGGTAAAGGAGAAACCCATGGCAAGCACTCAAGCCCGAGGAAGAGCGGTGAAAGTTTCCGCTCCAGGCTCGCCGTTTGAACTTGAAGTTCGAGATTTTCCCGCCCCTGCGCGCGGACAGGTGCGCCTGCGCGTCCAAGCCTGCGGAATCTGTCATAGCGACTCGATCGCGAAAGAGGGGCATTTCCCCGGCATTCCGTACCCCATCGTGCCCGGACACGAGGTCGTCGGCCTGATCGACGCCATCGGCGACGACGTGACTGTGTGGAAGCTCGGCCAGCGAGTGGGCGTGGGATGGTATGGCGGCCACTGCGGTACCTGCGAGCCCTGCCGCCGTGGCGACTTCGTGCTGTGTCAGCGCGCCACGATTCCCGGCGTCACACTGGACGGCGGCTACGCGGACTACATGAATATCCCCGCGCAAGCGCTGGCGGCCGTGCCTGACTCGCTCTCCAGTGCGGAGGCCGCGCCGTTGCTCTGCGCCGGCATCACGACCTTTAACGCTCTGCGCAATAGCAAGGCCAAGGCCGGGGATCTCGTAGCCATTCTCGGTCTGGGCGGGTTGGGGCATCTGGGCGTTCAGTTCGCCGCCAAGATGGGCTTTGAAACCGTCGCCATCGCTCGGGGACAGGATAAGGCCAAGTTTGCGGAGGAGCTCGGCGCGGATCATTATATCGATAGCCAAACCCAGGACGTCGCCAAGGCGCTGACTGAGCTGGGCGGCGCGAAGTTGGTGCTGGCCACCGTTACGAATGCGGATGCGATGACCGCGGCCATTGGCGGCCTCGGTTATGGCGGATCGCTTTTGATCGTCGGAGTGTCCCCTGAGCCGGTCAAAGTCTCTCCCCTGCAACTGATCATGAAGCGGCAATCGGTCCAGGGATGGGCCAGCGGCGTCGCCATTGACTCGGAAGACACCCTCAAGTTTGGAGCAGCGTCGGGCGTGCTGCCCCTGATCGAGCGATTTCCGCTGGAACAGGCCGCCGCTGCGTATGATCGGATGATGAGCGGCCGCGCACGCTTCCGCGTGGTGCTGGAAACCGGGATATAACTTATGCGAATTCTCACGGCTTTGACGCTGGCCGCAGGATTAATCTCAACGGCGGCTTCCGCGCAAAAAGTTTCCACCGCGCAGTTGATCGAGATGGCCAGGACTCACGCGCCCGGACTCGAACAAGCATTGCGAGATACATTGACCGACGCCAATATTCAGAAGGGCGCGGCCGCCGCGGGCGATATGGGCGAATTCGTGTGGGCCGTCACCGCCGACAAGCAGCCCAACCTGGTAATTTCGGCCCCGCGCACTGGCGATGCGCCGCCGGTCGCCGCCACACGCGTCGGCGGACTGTGGGTGTATCAACGCAAGCTGAAGACGGGCACCGCGTACAGGTACACGTGGTTGGTGGATGGCAGAGCCATCGGCGGCGCCAACGATCTCGCGGCCTTCGGACCCGATAGCTACGCACAGCCCGGCGCTCCTCAGGGCAAGCTCTCCGGTCCGATGGCGCTCGAAAGCAAGGTCTACCCCAACATGAAGGCCAACGTTTGGTATTACGTTCCGGCGCAATGGGACGGCTCGACGCCGCTGCCGGTCGAGATCTGGGGCGACGGTCAGATGTACACCGGCCCTCGCCTGGATTCGCATCGTGGTGCTCGAGACCCTCGACAATCTCACCGCGCAGAAGCGCATTCCGCTGATGGTCAACGTATTCATTCAACCCGGGACGGGCGCCGCGCAGAATCAGCGCTCGATTGAATATGACACCGTCGATGACACCTACGCCCGCTACGTCCTGGAAGAGGTTCTGCCTGAGATCGGCAAGCGCGTCAATCTGCGCCAGGACGCCTATAGCCGCGCCATGGTGGGCGAAAGCTCGGGCGGCATCTGCGCCTTCAACGCGGCTTTTCTGAAGCCGGATCAATTCTCGCGAGTGCTGAGCTGGATCGGCAGCTTCGCCGCGCTCGAAATCTCCGTCGCGCACCCCGCGGGAGGAGCCGAGTATCCGGTGATGGCGCGCCGCACCCCTCGCAAGAACATTCGCGTGTGGCTGCAAGACGGCGCCGAGGACATGGAAAATGCGCGCGCCGGAAGCTGGCCTCTCGCCAATATTGAGATGGCCAATTCGCTGAAGCTGCAGGGTCACGATTACCACTTCTCCTTCGGCGTCGGAACGCACAACCAGGCGCAAGGCTCAGCCGAGCTCCCCGAAGACGCTGACCTGGCTCTGGCGCGATTACGATCCGCCAAAACCTCGCAGGAATTTGTCCAGGACCCCGCCGAAAAGGCCGCGCTTCTGTGGCGCGATCACGGTGAACCGGCAGCAGGCGCTCGAACTCGATAGATTGGATCATGGATTCGCTCGCGCCGGATAGCGGATCACGGTAAAGTTCCGCAGCACCAGCGTGTCCGCCGTGGAGCTTGTCAGGCCCTGAAAGCTGATCGTGGTCGCCAGGGCGGGATTGGATGGCCGCCGTTCCTGCCGACGCCGCGAACCCCAGCGTTGACCCTCCCCAACTGGTGCTGTCCCAGGTTTGCGCGGCCGATTCCAGGCCGAAGCTGGTGTGACCCGCCAGCAGGCTCTCCGAAGAGGCCGCTGTCCGCGCCGCCACCGTCGTGCCCGCCACTTGCACCTGTCCGGTGAAACCCACCGCGGAGCCGGTGTGGCTGTAGTGGTATTGAATCTCCAGCCGGTCTCCCGTTCCCAGCAATCCCGCCGGGAGGGTGCAGCTTCCCAGTTGCACCAGCGTGGTCGAAGCGGTGCTGCCGCCGGTAGAGCTGCACACCACCTGCGGCGTGGTCAGCGATCCCAGGGGATTGCTCGGATTGGCGTAGCGATAACTGGCCAGCAGAAGATCGCCGGTCTGCGGCGTGGAGCCGACGTAAAACGTGATGGCGTTGCCCGAAAGCGTATAGTCGACGTCAGCGTCCAGGTGCAAGCCGTTCAGGTACAGTTGCAGGCTCGCCGCCGGCGACGGCGTGAACGCCAGCGTGAAGACCGTGTTCGATCCGTTGATCGCGCCGGAGGGAGCCTCCGAATCGGAGAAGCCGGGATAAACTCCCGTGGCCGCGCCGCAGGAGCCGGAGCTTCCGTCCACATGCACGCAATCGCTGAGATTGCCGGAAGCGCCGTCGATCAGCCCGGAGTCGTCGATGATCGCGGTTCGTCCCAGCGTGAACCCGACGCCTTTTTGCGCCGTCAGCGCCAAGGCATTGGCTCAACCCCACCACGTCCGAAATATCGATCGGCGCGGTTTCCGGCGCCGGCCCCACCACCGTGCCGGTGGACACCAGCACGTCGCGAATGCGCAGGCACCGTGGTGCTGGGCGGCACCGCCCACACCTGCGTGAACTGGTTCACGCCGTTCTGATTGTAGGTGACGTTGTACTGCGCGCCGGCCGACGCCGTGGTGGTGGGCACCAGCGCCACGTTCAACACGCCGTTGACGATGGGCAGCGTCTCATTGGCGGTCGCAATGTTGGACGTGTCCCCCGCCTGGAACGCGCTCCAGGTGATGTACATCGTTCCGTTGAAGCGCATTCCGTTCGCGCAGATAAAGAGTATCCTGAATGGTGGTCAGGGCCGGCTGGGCTTCCACCAGGCCGGTCATCACGCCGCGATCAGGACAGGCCGCCAGGGCCCAAGACTTTAAGACGTAACATCCGCTCGCCTCCAAGCGACTTCAGGATACGAGCGGGATCGAGCGCGCGGCTCCGCGCGAAATCGGAATGTGCTTGAGATTGTGCGACTTTTTGTCGGCCGTTACGCCGGTTTGATCACTTCGACGCCCATGTAGGGGCGCAGAGCTTCGGGGATCACGACGCTGCCGTCGGCCTGCTGGTAATTCTCGACGATCGCCACCCAGGTGCGGCCCACGGCCAAGCCGCTGCCGTTCAGCGTGTGCACGAAATTCGCCTTGGATTTTGCGGATTTCGCGCGAATCGTCGGCGCGGCGCGCCTGATAACGCTTCAAAATTCGAGCACGAGGAAATTTCCTTGTATCCGTTCTGCCCCGGCAGCCAGACCTCGATGTCGTAGGTCTTGGCCGAGCTTGCGCCCATGTCGCCGGTGCACAACACCACCGTGCGATAGGGCAGTCCCAGACGCTGCAAGATATCCTCGGCGTCGCGGGTCAGCGCTTCCAGCTCATCGTAGCTGGTCTCGGGATTCGCGAACTTCACCAGCTCCACTTTCTGAAACTGGTGCTGGCGAATAATCCCGCGTACGTCCCTTCCATACGACCCAGCCTCGCTGCGGAAGCACGGCGTGTAGGCGCAATACTTGAGCGGCAGCTTATCCAGATCCAGCGTCTCATCGCGATGCAGATTGGTGACCGGCACCTCGGCCGTCGGGAATCAGCCAGAAATCGGTGTTTTCCAGCTTGAACAGATCCGCGGCGAACTTGGGCAACTGGCCGGTGCCGTACATGCTGGCCGAGTTCACCATGAACGGCGGCAGAACCTCGGTATAGCCGTGATGGCGGGTATGCACGTCCAGCATGAAATTGATCAGCGCCCGCTCCAGCTTCGCGCCCAGCCCCAATAGACCGCGAATCGCGCTCCGGTGATCTTCACCGCGCGGTCGAAATCGAGAATGCCCAGGTCCGGACCCAGATCCCAGTGGGCTTTGGGAGCGAACGAAAACTCCGGCGGCGTGCCCCAGCGGCGGACTTCCACGTTATCGTCGGAGCTTTTGCCCGTCGGGCACGGATTCATGCGGAGTGTTGGGAACGCCGGCCAGCATCTGGCGGAATTCGTTGTCCACCGCCTCGGCCGTCTGATCCAGCTCCGCCATGCGGTCGGCCATTCGCGGACCTTCTGTTGCAGCTCCGCGGTGTCCTGGCCGGCCTTCTTGAGCTTGCCGATTTCCTGCGATTCGGCGTTGCGCTGGGCCTTCAACTGCTCGGACTCGGCCAGCGCGGCGCGGCGCTCGCGTCCAGCTTGCGGAAGGCTTCGACATCGAGCGTGAAGCCGCGATCAGCCAGACGTTTGGCGATCGCATCCAGATTGTTGCGGAAGAAAGAAAGATCGTACACAGGATCGTAGCCGGTTCAGCGGTCGCGATATCGACCCAGGCTTGCCCGACGGGCTTCGCCGGTGTAATCCGCGCGAGGACGGATCAGCCGGTTGTTGTGATATTGCTCCAGGATGTGCGCGGTCCAGCCGGACATGCGGCTGACGGCGAAGATGGGCGTGAACAGATCCACCGGAATGCCCAGCGAATAATAAGTGCTGGCGGAGAAAAAATCGACGTTGGCGTTGAGGTTCTTGGCCTGCTTGCCGTAGGCCTGAATGGCGTTGGAGATTTCGTACAGCTTGACGTGGCCGGTGCGCTCGCCCAGTTCCTTGGCCATGTCCCTGAGAAAGGCCGCGCGCGGGTCCATGGTGTGATACACGCGATGGCCCAGGCCCGGAATCTTGATCTTATTGGCCAGCATGTCCTTGACGTGCTCAACGCCTTCTTCCGGCGTGCTGAGCGTGAGCAGCAGGCTAATCACGTCTTCGTTCGCGCCGCCGTGCAGCGGCCCTTTGAGAGCGCCGATGGCGGAGGTGACCGAGGAATAAATATCGGAAAGCGTGGCCGCGGTGACGCGGGCGGCGAAGGTGGAGGCGTTCAGCTCATGCTCGGCGTGCAGCACCAGGGCGACGTCGAAAGCCCGCTGCATGACTTCATCCGGCCTCTTGCCGGTCAGCGTGTACAGGAAATTGGCGGCGAAGCCCAGCTTGGGATCGCCCGCGACAACGGCTCCGCTTGCGCAGCCGGTCGAAGGAGGTGACGATGGTCGCCGTCTGCGACATGAGCTTCAGCGCCTTGGTCTTGTTGGCCTCCGGCGACATGTCCTGCGCCAGCGGATCGTACAGCGCCAGCATGGAGACGGCGGTGCGCAGCACCGCCATGGGCGATGCGCCTCTGGGAACTCCCTTTAGAAAGGCCTCGACCGGCGCGGGGATGGCCCGGTTGGCCACCAATCCGGCGCTGCAGCTCATCCAGCTCCGCCCGCTTGGGCAGGCGCCCGGACCAGAGCAGAAAAATCACTTCCTCGAACGTGGCGTGTTCGCCCAGCGTGCGAATATCATAGCCCTGATAGCTGAGGATGCCCGCATCCCCGTCGATAAAGCAAATCCTAGACTCCGCGGCAATAATGCCTTCTAAGCCCGCACCTGTAACCGCCATGTTGGCCCGCTCTAGCTCCTGAGTGAAGTGATTGACACGATCAAAGTGTCTCGATGAAGGACCATTCTATCAACATTGGAACTCGGGTGCGGCGCCGAGTTTGCGAGGCCGGCCCGGTCATGGCGTCGGAGCCGGCGGAGGCGCCTTCCCCTCAATTCCCGCGACGAAACCCTCGAAGGCTTGGGCTCTGGACACCTGCGTCTTCACCTCAAGAGCCAGGTTCGGTATAGCAGCGGCGTAGTAATCGGCGGAAATTCTGAGTGAATACATGCGCAGGCCGTAGACTCCGATTCGCTTGATGTTCGGGTCTGTGTGCCTCTGACACCAATCCCAAAGCTGCTTGTGCAAACCGGGCGGCCTTCTTGAGGAACTCGCCCGCACAACGGAGCCTGCCTCGGCCGGATGCCCGCCAGTTCCGCGCCATCTGGATGGCCGAGCCGGCCCTGTGCGGGCTTCCATGGAAACTCAACGCGCGAGCTTTGGTCAGGCCAAGATTGTAAACGTAGTAGTATGTCCGCCCGAGGCAGGTTCGCTGAACGCCCTCGCTCGGGTCATTACGCAACCCGTGCGCGACGATGAGAAATTCTCGCCAATCAAACGGCATCCTGAATTTCGTAATCGAACACCAGCGCGCCTCCAGAACGATGGCAGTTTTCCAGCCACCAGTCCTCGTCAAATGCGCGTAAGGCGCGCTCCGGATCGCCGCCGGACTTGGCTGGCAGTTGCACCGCTACTTGAGCAAGCGATCATCGTCGGAAAGTTGCCCGCGAAGCTGAAAAACGCGCCCTTCTCCAAAGGCATTTTGCAATGGCCGCGCAGCCTCGACTAGCAGCGGAAGGAGCGCTGGTTCGTCTTCAAGAAGTTCAATCACGAGGCTATCGCTGTCCTAGAATCGTGAGTGCCGTTGCAGGGCGCGAACTCCGCACTCGCCATCGGGATTTTGACCAACGCAGGTATTGCGGTTCGCTCTGATTCCATTGTCGTCCCGCCGCCAGGATATGGCAAACGAGCATAAAATACGGCTACGCTGGGGTCTCGACTTACGACCAGAACCCCGCCTTTCAGCCTGAAGCCCTGCGGAAGGCCGGATGCGAAACGGAGCCGCGACCCTGCGCCCGCCCTGTTCCGGCGTTTGAGGAAACTCGAACTCGGCGAAACTCTCACGGTGTGGAAGCTCGACCGGCTAGGCGGCGGCTTGCGCGACTTGATAACGATGCTCGACAGCTTGCGCGATCGTGGCGTGACATTTCGTTCCCTCACAGGGGGTGATCGAGACCGCCACGCCCACGAGTCGCGCCTTGTGGCAGATGATCGGTTTACTGGCCGAGTTGGAGCGCAGCTTAATTGGCGAACGGACCCGCGCCAGAGTGAAGGCCACGAAAGGTCGGGGCGCAAGGTTTGGCTGGAGAGCAGCTCACCGTCGAGCAGATCGATCACGCGAGAAGGCTGATCGACGGCGGAGAGCGCCGCGAGGGCGTGGCCGCGCTCCTGAACGTGGGCCGGACGAAGTTGTACCGGGCGCTCGCTTGGTAAAGCTCTCAGCGGGGTGGACCCGATGAAGCTCAAACTATTCGAAGGTCGTATGTCGGTGGGTTTGTCTTCGGCACACGCTCCACACGTTCCACATAAATGACGCGCGGGCGAGGGGGCGCATCGGGGAATAAGAACCTGAAAATCAGAAACAGCGCTGGGACGGAGGTGATAGCGGCGATCAGTACCGCGGTCGACAAGTGGGCGACCAAAAGGCTGCTCAGAAATAGCAGCGCCGCCACGACGACGAGCCAGATGCAGCAGACCACGAAAAAGGCAAGAGCGTAGCTCTGGCGAGCAGATAGAACGGTTACCCCTTGCTTGGTTTCAGGCGGCGCTGCTCCGTTGCCGTCAACGGGTTCGGGGGGCATGAAATTTAGTATAAAGCTTGTGGGGCTTTTCGGTTCGCCCGTCAGGATCATGCGCCGCCGCAGAGCGTGCTTTTTGTTGTATCCTCCGTCGGCTGACTCGTCAAATACATGCAAGGTATTGCCGTCGTCGCTGATCAAAATTCGCTGCTCTTCTATCTCGTCAGAATCTTCATAGAAGATGGTTCGGGTTGCTCGTTGGGGGCGTCCGGGGTCGATTGCGATCCAGCCGTGGTGGTTCCTTATCTGTGATCCAAGTTCCGGTAGTCCAAGGTCTTGGGCGTGCACATCGAGAACGTGCGAGTGCGTTTGCCACCAGGATTTGGCGGATATGACCGTGAGCCCCGCGCCCGGCATCGTTTGTGGGTCGATAGAACGCGGATTGTCCTTCTGATAATTGTGGGCGATCCATTCGCCAGCTAGCCTCTTGGCGGCTCGGTGGTCCGATACAGGGCCCATCGCTCGGAGATGGTGTTTGCGGTCAACCCAAGAAAAAATCCTAAAGCACCAGACCAAAAGTCCATTTGCCTCAATTATAGAAATCTTCAAGTAACGGGGGGTTCCGACGGGGCGCGCAATCGTCCGGCGATAGTGGGGGCGTTACGTAAAGTTGCCGCATCCTAGCCGCCGACCTGTTGGGCTGGGTCGAGGATCTGGCTCAGCTTGTCTGGAGCGAGGCCGCTGCGTTCTTCCGCCATGGCGCGAATGGTGCGGCCGGTTTGAAACGCTTCCTTCACGATCGCGGCGGCGCGCTCGTAGCCGATCTCCGGGGCGAGCGCGGTCGCGGTGACGAACGAACGCTCGATGAGCGAATGCACGCGGGCGCGGTCGGCCTCCAATCCCTCGATGCAGCTTGCGGCGAAGGTGCGGGTCGCCGAGGCGAGCAGCTCGATCGATTCCAGCAGATCGTAAGCCAGGATGGGCATCATCGTATTCAGCTCGAAATTCCCGGCCGCGCAGGCCCAGGCAATCGTCGCATCGTGTCCGATGACTTGCGCGCAAACCATGAGGACGGCCTCGGCGATGACGGGATTTACCTTGCCAGGCATGATGCTGGAGCCGGGCTGCAAGGCCGGCAGACGGAGCTCGCCGATGCCGCAGCGCGGCCCCGATCCCAGCCAGCGAATGTCGTTGGCGATCTTGGTGAGCGCGACGGCGTAGGTCCTGAGCGCGCCGCTCAGGAAAGACGCGGCATCCCGCGCCGCCTGCGCCTCAAAATGATTGCGAGCCTCGCGAAAAGGAAGGCCCGTGCGTTGGGCCAGGCTTCGCGCCACGGCCGCGCCAAAACCGGACGGCGCGTTCAGGCCGGTGCCGGCCGCGGTTCCTCCCAGCGGCAATTCGTAGATGCCTTCGAGCGCCAGCGTCACGCGCTCCGCACAGGCTTCCACCTGGCGCGCGTAGCCGCTGAATTCCTGGCCCAAGCGAATCGGAACCGCGTCCTGCAAGTGAGTGCGGCCGACTTCGATGACATCCCAGAGCTCGCGCGATTTCTCGATCGAGTGCCTGGCGCAGCGCCCCCATCGCCGCAGGAGGGCCCGTTGCGAGCTCGGCCGCGCCACCGTGTCGCCCCGGTCAGCAACCACCACCACCTTTCCCTTTGGGGGCGCAAGGTGTACACCTTGTCGCGTACAGGTCGATCTTCAGATGGATATAATTTGTTGCATCTGATCATTGCGTCAAT
>CAVXWB010000155.1:0-5966 GCA_963765185.1 Bryobacterales bacterium | reverse complement strand
CGCGGCGCGCTTTGCCAGGCCAGACATGCGATCCCCTGACCGTCGGCTTTCACCAGATACTTAAGATGCTCGCCCACCGGCTGCTCATAGCCCAGATAGTGATACTGCTCCATCAGGCTGTTGAACAACGCCTCCTCCGGCGTGCGGCGCACTTGTACCAACTCCAGCGGAGTGATGCTCGCCAGTGGTCCGCGCACTGGACGGGTGTCGGGGATCACCGGCTCAGGCTTTTGCCGCTCCGCTAATCGATTCCGCACCTGGCGTTTCACCGGCGGCAACTCGATCTCACCGGCACGGTGAAGCATCAACAGTAATCCGCGACAAACCATGTCACGCAACGCGCCATTGGCCTGCTTCCATTGCCAGGCCTCACAGAGTTCACGCGACAGCTTCCAGCGGCTCAACTCCGGACGATCTTGGATGAGCTGGCGGATGAACAGGATCTGTTCGCTGGTAATGTCCTGGCTTCGATAGCGATGGGTGGCCATCTCATCTGCAGTGTGCCAGAAAGCGGTTCAGAACGCAAGTGAAAAATGCATCAGCTCACTTTTCGCCACACCGGCGCCGCATCGATGTCCGGATCGCCTGCCGCCAGCAGCACCTGCGCTTGATGCGCGCGCAACACCCGCGCCGGTTCCTCGGCTCCTGCTGTCATCCGGGGCCACCAGCGGAAGCGTCCTTTGGATAGACGTTTGGTCGCCAGCCAGAATCCCTGCCCGTCATAGACCAACACCTTAATAGAGGTTGCTCGCCGGCTGCGGAACACAAACAGATAACCCGAAAACGGATCGGCATCCAGCTTCTGCCGGCACAACTCCGCCAACGAATCGATGCCTTTCCGAAAGTCGACCGACTCCACCGCCACCAGAATCCGCATCTGCGACGTGATCTGAATCATCCTTCCGTGTCCCGCCAGGCGCGCAGCAGACTGGTCCAATCCGGTGGCGCCGATGCCTTCCACTGAATGCGCATCTTCGCTCCGCGCGAGGACTCGAACTCGATGACGCACTCCTCCAGTGTCGCCGGAGGTGGCGTGATCAGTTCGACGAACGCCGCCCTGGGTGCCTTTCGCCTGTGGCTGGACGGTTCGCCAAGCCGTTTCTTCAGCCCCATATAATCCAGCCGCAACGGCTGCGCGACGGAATGGACTCCGTGTTGCCGCGCCAGGTCAACCGCCGCCTGCCACAGCGACTCCGGCAACTTCGACCGCCGCGGCTGAGTGCTACGGAACTGATCCAACTGGCGTTGCAACTGCACGATTGGCTCGGGAGTGGGTGGTTTGGCTTTGCCCCTCATGATCAGCCGCACCTCAGCGACTGAATGAACTTAACAGCGCAGGCTACCCCGCGTCACGCACTCTTGCCGCAAACTCACGTACCAGCTCATTGCCAGCTCTTCCGGACGGGCATCGACGATCGCTTCGTTGTGGATTCGATCTTCCCGAGCAGGGTCTCGCTTGGGTCGCTTCATGAACGTGCTCCCAGGATTCTCCGGACGGAGGTGCGGCCGATTTGTACGCGGCGAGCGATCTCCGACTTGCTGACGCCGGCGCGATACAGTTTCCGGATTTCCGCAGCGTGGACGGCCGCGGTCGCCGGCCGACCCAGCCGTTTCCCGTTCTCCCGTGCATGAGCCAGGCCAGCCCTGGTTCGTTCCCGCAGAATCTCTCTTTCGAATTCCGCGAAGATGGCCAGCAGACCGGCCATGGCGCGCCCGGCTGGTGTGGTCAGATCCAGTGCCTCGGTCAGAGAAACGAACCCGACGCCAAGATGTTCCAGTTCCTGGAGTGTTGCCAGCAGATCCGTAACCGACCGGCCCCAGCGATCCAGACGCCAAACGAGCACGACATCGATATCCCGGCGTCGGGCGGCCTCCAGCAGTTTCTCACGAGCTTCTCGCTTAGCCGCACCGGAGCCAACCTCGCGGACTTGCAGGGCGATCGTCCAACCGCGCCGGGCGGCATACTCCCGCATGGCGCGGCTCTGCATGGGGAGGGTCTGCTGGTCATTGGTGGAAACGCGGGCGTACAGGCCCGCGCGGAACATTTTCGACAGTTTCCGTCGCTGGCCAAAAACGTTGTCGGATTTTGCCTTCGGAAAGGCCCGTTTGACGGCCATTTCAGAATGTCACCCCAGCCTGGCCGCAGTCGATCCTTTCCGGCCAGGTAGGATTGATCCTACTACGCGGCCGCGGGCGCTGCCAGGCGCGTCAGCGTCTGGCGATAGTTCCAGGGCATCCATTCCGACGGGTTTCGCTTCAGTTCCTCAGTGTGCCGCTGCAACTCGGTGAGGTAGTCGAAGGGATTGGCTCCGTTCAGCTCGCAGGTGTGAATCAGGCTCATGAACAGATCGCCCACCCGGGCGCCATTCAGGGTCTTGTAGAACAGTGAGTGTTTTCGATGAAGGATGGCCTTTTTCAAAATTCTTTCGACGATGTTGTTATCGATCGGAGCCCCTGGTTCACGAAGGAAAAGAGTCAGCGGCATCCAGTGGCGAAGCATGTACCGGATGGCCTTCCCCAGGCCAGAGTTCGGCTCCGTCTTCCGCTCTGCCAGTTGCGTTTCCATCCAGTCATGCAGAGTTTTCATCAGCGGGCCGCTGTGCTCCCGATGGAAGCGCAGGCGCTCCTCCGGCGACAGTTCCTGCTCCCGCGCCAGCGCGTCATGGTGCCAGATGCCGCCCAGCGTCTCCAGCACATAACGGCATTCCTCGGGGAAGTTCTCCGCTACTTCCACAAACTGGCGTCTTCCGTGCGACATACAGTGGGCAAGCAGGCGTTTCACCCCTTCCGGCAGATGGGAAGTGTTCCACGACAGCGCGTCGCACATCTGGATCAAGGGAGCCAGCCCCGGTGGGCGCCGCTTCAGCAACTCGGCCAGATTCTCTCCCGCATGTTTGGCGCCGCTGAAGTACAGGGCGATTTTCCAGCCCGGACCAAGGGAGACGATGCCACTGGTGAAGATACCCGTGCGCGGGTCGGCCGCCTCGGTCAGTGCATAGCCGATAAACTTGCGCATCGACAGAGAGTCGGCCAGCCGCCAGGCAATTCCACGTTCCGAATCAATCCCCTCGAAGTAGCCCAACAGCAGCGAACGAAAGTAGACTCCCGGCGTGATGCTGGGGCGTCCCTTGCCGCCTTTGTAATACCGCCTGCACAGTTGCTCCACCTTGCGGTCGAAGTGGTGTTGCTCCAGAACTTGATTCAGCCGTTCGTAAAAGGCATGTGCCGGCGTGCCCACCACCTCGCTGCTGACCACCCACAGATCTTCCTGCCGCTCCCGTTTCTTGCGCGTTCCCATGGCCATGCAGTATAGACGCCCAAGACATTCGCCAGGTCACATGTTTTGCCACTATTACCACGGGCTCCTAGGCTAGGGCGCCGTTGCCGGTGTTGGGCTGCCGCGGCGGCAGGTGTAGCAAGTCACGTGCTGCTTGCCGTCCGCGAAAGCCGAGTTGATGTTACGCATCATGATGATCATATTGCGGGCAATCACCTTCTGCATCTTTTCGTCGGAGGACCGGTCCTCGACGTGGCAGTAGCTGCACACTCCCTTATCCAGAAGGCCCAACCCTTCCACGAAGCCCTGCATGGCGGCCGGTGCAGCGGCTGAAGTGAGCACCTTGAGATTCTTGGCGGCAAACCCACCGCCCTTCCCACCACCCTTGCCCTTACCCTTGCCACCGCCCCTTTGCCGCGCCATCGGGAGCCGTGACGGTGACAGTGAAATTGCCAGCCGTCCTGACCAGATACTCGACAAGGAGCGGAACCTGCTCGTCAGTCACAGCCGCACCCTTCCCCTGCATGTTGGTGACGGTGGTGGTCCAGGCGGCATTGTCCCCTTTCTTGTTATTGACGCGATCGAGTGTGTGGCACGAGGCGCAGACAGTGTTCACGAGGGTCGCGACTACAGCATCGGGACCGGCTTTGCCAGCCGGAGTCTTCCCACCGCCCGTGCCATCGGGCGCCTGGGGTTGAACCGCGAGTGCACCGAGCAGGAGGGACGCGGCGACAGTTAAGACATATTTTCGCATGGACGCCATTGTATCCGGATGTTGTCCGGCGTCAACCTTCAAATCACACCTTCAAATCACCACGAACGGTCGGCCGGCGCGCCAACGGCTTCGTTGTGTGCTGGGCATGGCGAGCGGGCAACTTATCGCGAAGTCCATCAAAGATGCGAAGCGTAGATCCATCCGGCGGCTGCGTACGGAAGACGGTTGAGCTTGCCTCAGGAGATCCGCTCCGTGTCGCTTCGGCGACTGAGGTTGTCGAAAAGCGGCGAAAGCGGAGCAATGGATAGGTCAAGCCGGGAACGATGACCGAAGGCCCGAACGAGAAGGAGAGGCCAACAGGCCATGAGTCTCAAGGACGACAAGCAGCAGAATATCCAGATCGAACTGGACTTGTCTTCTGCGCTGACGGATGAAGCCCGAGAGGCGGGGAACGCGCGCGACATCACCAATGCTCGCGGCTGGCGGGATCGCGCCATCCTGGTGGCGTTTTCGGCAGAGCGGTGATCAGGAACGCCCGACGCCGATCCCTGCGGGACTCGCCGGAGCAGGAGACGAGGGCGCCTGGCCGGACGCTTCCCCGCCATCGGCGCGGCCGGCGCCGAGGTGGTTTGCGGCGACCTTCCAAACCTGCCTCTCTATCGCGTCCATTTGGCGCAGTTGTTGCAGAATCTTATTGGAAACGCGCTCAAATACAGGAGTGTGAACCCGCCGCGGATCGAAGTCTCAGCCGTGGAACGCGCGGACGAGTTCGTGGTCACATCTTTGGCGTCTTTAAGAGGCTTCACAATCGCAGTATCCCGGGAAATGGCATCGGCTCGGCGATCTGCCGCCGGATTATTTCCATTACGAGGGGCGCATTTGGGTTGAGTCGCAACCGGGCCAAGGCTCGGCGTTCATGTTCGCGCTGCCGCGGCAGCGGCCGCTTCCGTCACGTCAGGGCTATTTGAGCCCGGCCACTTCTGCCGTTGCCGATCGGTCAGGTGACGAGCGGTCAGGATCGGCCATCATGCCGACATCGCAAACCACCAAGTGAACAAAATGTAGTTTTGCGACTACGCTTGGTGACCAAACGAAGGGATAAAAATCATTCAACCCCATTGCGCGCGAGAGTTCGTTGAGCGCAGCCGTGAGGCGGGTCCAGGAGTTGATGAAGTGGAGGAAGCGCGGAGCTTCCGGGTCTTGCGGGCGCCAAAGCGCGTCGGCGGTGAAGGGTTTTACTTCCATTTCGATCGACGAATCGGGATCCAGCCCCAGGCTGAGAGCGCAATCGATTGTATCCATCATGTGCAGATAGTGTGCCCAGGTTTCGGCCCAATCCTCCCACGGATGCACGCCCGCGTACGCAGTCACGCAACGCTCCTCCCAGCCCTGCGGCGGACCTTGCTGGTAGCGGGTTTGAAGGGCGGCAGCGTAATCCTCTCTCTCATCGCCGAAAAGTTGGCGAAAATCTTCGATCCAGGCTGTGCCGGCGATGAGCCGGTCCCAATAGTAATGACCCGCCTCATGCCGCAAGTGACCGAGTAAAGTGCGATACGCCTCGCCCATCTCTCGCCGGATCTGCTCGCGCCTGGAATCCTCGGCTTCCTCGATGTTGAGTGTGATGATGCCGTTCTCATAGCCGGTCAATATGCGCGGGCCCCCATAGGGAGAGCGGAGAAAGTCGAACGCCAATCCGTGTTCGAAATCCTCTGAGATTCGCGAAGCGACCGGGAGCCCAAGCGTGATCACGCATGCTACCAGCCGGCGTTTCGCGATGCTGATCCGATGGTAGGCCTCTTGATTCGCAGCGATGGAGAGATCCGGTATGGTTCGGTCCAATCGGCAACATTGACATAACGATTGCTGACTTGCGTCCCCGTCCGCGCACTCCACAATCCAATTGCAGGCCGCTGCGGAGAAGAGGTTAGCGCATCGTCGATACAACCTGCCGCGGGTCTCTTCATTTTTCCGATT
>CAVXWB010000154.1:0-8396 GCA_963765185.1 Bryobacterales bacterium | reverse complement strand
GCGCGCCAGCCTCAACAAGAGAACCGTCGCGCCATAAGCCAGTGCCGGACCCACCAGCGCGCCGGCCATCGCCAGAAGCAGACTTTCGGTGAGGGTCTGTCGTATGAGCCGTCCGCGGCTGGCGCCCAGCGCGGCGCGCACGGCCATCTCTTGCGCGCGAGCCGATGTCCGCGCCAGCATGAGCCCCGCGCTGTTCGAGCAAGCAATCAGCAGAACCAACCCCACCGCTCCCAGCAAAATCAGCACCGGCGTCTTTGTGGCTCCAGCGCTGAAATCGATGAAGGGAACGCCGAACAGTCCCCACTCTGCATTTCTGGCGTACACAGCTCCCGGCGTCTTGGCATTGAGAACCCGATCGCTCAGGACCTTTAGCCATGCGTTCGCTTGTGCGAACGGCACGCCGGGCTTCCTCCGAGCCACCACTGTTAGATTTTCGTTAAACCGGTTCCGTGGATCGAATGCTCTCGCCGGCAACCCCAGAGGAACCCACACATCCACCGGAGCGGGCCACTCGAACCCCGGACCCATCACCCCGATGACGCGATAATATTCCTGGTTTAATTCGATCACGCGCCCAACCGCGGACGGGTCGGCGCCAAACATCCGCACCCAGGCCGAGTGCGCTAACACCACCACGCGATTCGCGTCGGGCTGATCCTCTTCCGGCGCGAACACCCGGCCAAGACTCGGTCTCACTCCAAATACGTCGAACCATTCCGCTGAAACAGCCTGGGCTTGGAGACTTTGGGGAACCGCGCCGCCAGTGTAGTTTACCTGCAGTGGCCGCATCGCGGCGGTGTGCTCAAACACCGCGCGGCTGTCGCGAGCGTCGCCGAAGGTCGGCGTCGAATCCGGGCCGTTCTTCAGGTTCAGTTTGTCGTATTTCGTCCGCACGGCCACCAGCAGCTCCGGATGCGAGATGCCGCGAGGGTGCATCAAAATTTGATTCACCAGGCTGAAGATCGCCGTGTTCGCGCCGATCCCCAGCGCCAGAGTCAGCACCATGACCACAGCAAATCCGGGGCTTTTGCGCAATCCGCGTAGCGCATAGTGGATATCCTTAAAAAACGATTCCAGCCCAGGCAGCCCCGACTGATCGCGAAGACTCTCTTGCGTGGATGCAAAGCCGCCGAATTTCAGCACGGCGGCGCGGCGCGCTTCGTCGAGCGACATCCCCAGTCTGAGGTTGTCCTCGGTCTGCATCTGGATATGGCTTTCCAGTTCGGCCGTGAACTCCCGCTCCCGGCCCGCGCTATCGCGCGCACCTTGCGCCCTCTTCCAGACACGCCTCAGCCACTTCATTCTTCTGCTCCCCGCAGCGCGAAAAAACGCGCCACGATCGCGGAGGCCTGCTGCCAACCGCGCTCCTCGGCTCCCAGTTGTTTACGTCCGGCCTTGGTGATCCGGTAAAACTTGGCTTTGCGGCTGTTGTCCGAAACTCCCCACTCCGAAGCAATCGCGCCTTCTTGCTCCAGCTTCAGCAGCACCGGGTACAGTGTGCCGTGATTGATCGACAGGAGGTTCTCGCTGGTTTGTTCGATGCGGCGCGCGATGCCGTATCCGTGCTGAGGACCCAGCACGGCGAGTGTCTTCAAAACCATCAAGGCCAGCGTGCCTTGCCACACATCCGTTTTCTTTTTCATCTTCTATTGGATTCCCACAAGAGAATAGCATGGCCTCTGTGGGAAAACAATAGGAAGTTTCGCGCCTCTGCGTCGCGCCTTTGTTGCGATCCTGATTTACCGCGATTTCAGCGGCTTAGCGCTTTCGCTCGCCGCCTTCCGCGAGCCTCTCGTATAATTTTGAATCAAGAGTTCGGTTCCCTCATTGGTTCCGGATCACGCGAGCGCGGAGGAGTTCTCGAGAGCAACCCGTGCGACCGTCACACGATGAGTCGTGCCGTTGAGGTTCAGCGGTCCTTTTTCCGTTTGAAGGTTATCAAGCGGACGTGGGGCCCTTCGATAACTTATGAAGCTTCGCGAAGGCGCTGGCTTTACCGGCCGGCGTCTTCGCAAATATATTCGAACATCTCGCCGCCGGCAATCCACTTTGAACCGGTGGTCCGGGAAATGGTCCAACCGCCCGACCACGGCTTTGTGTACGCCCCAGGATCGTCGATCGTCACTTGGTACGCCAGCGTTTCGAGATACGGGCGTGAAATGCGCTCGATCATGTGCAGCTGCGAGGTATTCGGAAACGCCCCCACCGCCCATTGTTTTTCGTTGAACCCGACCGAGTCGATCACCAGCGTGTCCCCGTCCCAGCTTCCGGTGGAATGCCCCAGATAAGTGGGCCGCAGCTCCTCCGGCTTGGGGTGCGGACGTCCATCCATATAGATCACGCGCCAGGAGTGCGGTCCCGCGATGTTGAGGATGAAGATGCTCTTTTGTTCCGGCACGTCCACGATCTCAAAGCCCGGCGCATTCAGAAAGCCGGGGCCCGGCGCGGCCTTGCAGTCAACCAGCGGAGAGTCCTTCGAGAACGTCGCGACACGGTGGTCGTAAACCGCTTTGGCCCACGGTTGGAAGGGCACGTCGGCGGCGCGAAAACCGCCCAAGCCGGGTCTGACTTCCCAATATCCCTTATGAGTGGCATCCGACCCCAGATTTACGTGCCCGTCAGGCCAGCGCGGCGTTGGTTCTACCGCCGGCACGGGCCCGCGCTGGGCCATCGCGATGTGACCCATCGCGACCACCACCAACCCGGCCCATAACAAACACGTCTTCATTATCTCGTTGGCAGCTTCTGGCCCGAGGCCAGCACCAGCATGGTCGACTGCAACGACCCCACCCAATTGTTGCGCGGATCTTTGGCGATGGCCGCGCCTTCCACCGTCACCTTATCGCCGATCTTCACCGTGTCCTTCTTCCAGCCGCCGCGCACCAGCGCATAGGGAGGGCCCAGCTCCAGCCGCATCGCCCTGGCCGTGCCATCGTCGCTTTTCGTATTCAGGAAAATATACGCGTGAGGATTCTGCCATGCGACTTCCGTGACAACGCCGGTGAGCGTCTGTGTCCTGTCGTCCTCATATTCAGCTTCAAACGAATGATGCGCCGCCGCCGGCTTCACCGTCAGCAGCGCCAAGCCCAATCCGAACAACACACCCGCCGCGCTAAATTTCATCCCCATTTCCCCTACTTCGAATTATCGAACAAAGGTCGATTCCGCGTTCTCCTCACAAAAGTACTCCTGGATCTCCTGATCCGCAACCCACTGCACGGTCCAGCCGCCCGTCCAAGGCCGCGTATAGGCGCGCGGATCGTTCACCGTCACTTCGTATTTCAACGTGTTGAGATCCAGTCTCGAAAAACGCTCCGTCAGGTGCAGAGCTTCGGTATGCGGAAGCCCTCCGCTGGACATCCAGAACCGTTCATTGAAACCGGCCGAATCCACCACCAGCGTGTCCTTTTCCCAATGGCCCACCGAGGTGCCGTAATACGTCCGCACCAGATCGTCTCCCTGCCCTTGAGGACGCCCGTCCGTATAAATAATCCGCCAATTGCGATCGCCGCCGCCCAGCAATACCAGGATGCGCCCCAACTCCGGCTGCTCGATGAATTGAAATCCATTGGGAGTTTGAAACTGCCGCGGCCCACCCGGCGGCAGGCAGCGCGAGTAGGGATCGTCCTTCAGCAGCGTGCGCTGGCGATACTCGAACACGGCTTTCGCCCAAGGCTGGAAGGGCGCCACTTTGTCCGCGTCCGCCAGATTCACCAGCAGCCCTTCGCGATTCATCGGGACCAGCATGCCGGTTTCGACCAGCGCCGTGGCGCTTGCGGCGCCCCAATATCCCTTCTTTCCCGGCGCGGGTCCCAATCTTATGTGACCATCGGGCCAGCGCGGAGCCGGCTGGTTCATCACCCGCGTCGTAAGCTTACCAGCGGGGACAAATATTTTTCTTCCTGTGCCTGCCAGCACCACCGATGTCGCCAGGGCGCGCCGTTCGGAGCCTCGCGCCGGAACGCCTTCGACGATGAGCACGTCGCCGATCTTGACCGTGCTCGCCTTCCAGGTGTCGCGCTCAAGCTCCAGCGGGTTCCCGATTTCCAGCGCCCAATTGGTAACCGTGCCAGCCGCGTCCTTGACGTTGATAAAAACGTACGCCCGCGGATTCACCCAATCGATTCGGGTGATCGCGCCTCTCAGTTTCACCTGTCTGCCGGTTTCGTAGCCCTGAGCGAAAAGCGCCGCCGAGGCCAAAGCGAAGGAGATGGCCAAACGAAGCACTCGTTAATCCCTGGTGAGCTTGAAATCGCCCTTGACCGAACCCTGAGTCCATGAGCCGGCGAGCGTGCGGTGATAAGAACCGATGTCTTCCAAATGGCCCTCAGCCGCGATGTGAACGGGTTTGCCGGAGGCGTCTTTAATGTCGGCCTCGAAGCGCACCGTCCAGTTGGTGGGATCCAGGTAAACGGCGGCAAGCGGAATCGAATCCGGACCGGGGTTCATGACCCCGCTGACGTTCTTGCCGTCCCAGTTCATGACGATGGTCACTTGATTGCGCTGGGTCACGCTCGCTCCCCAATCGCCGTTCCAGGTGCCCGTCAAAGGATGCCCTTGCTGGGCCGACGCGCCCAGGCAGGCCAGAACCAACGCCGCCGCTGCTTTATGTACTCGCATAATACAATCCAACATCTTGCGCTAGAAGCGTTCCAAACGCAAGGGCCAGCCTCGCTTTCCGCGCGGCGGCGCTCAGCGGGGTTCGGTCCGGCACACCGCGAATGTATTCAATCCAAACTTATGCGAAAAAACTCGTATGCGGGAAGGCCGGAAGCCGCCGCGCACCAGCAGCGGCCAGAGATCCTTGACGTCGTAATAATTTTTGTGATCGTCCATTTCTTCGGCGGGACTCAAGCCCAGCCGGAACGCGGAGAACTCCAGGAATCGCTTGCCCCGCCAGGAAGGCACGTTCAACAGGCACACGCCCCCCGGCGCCAGCAGCCGCCGGAATTGAGCGATGGCGGGCACGGGCTCCCACAGGTGCTCCAGAACGGAGACGCAAAGAATGATGTCGAGCGATGCGGAGGGAAGCTCAGATAGCACGTCCGGCAAAGCACCCTGGAGAGCGGTCACACGCGGGTGCGCGCGCAGCTCCGGCGCCAGGGAGACGTCCGCCAGAACCGCGGAGGCAACCTCGTCGAGCACGGTGCGGGCAAACGCGGCGTGAAAACCGCAGCCAAAGTCGCCCAGGCGCTTGCTGCGAAAATCGGGCACATGACGGCGGATCTGACGCGCGGAGAGCCACACCCCGAACCGGTCCACCAGGGTGGGGCGGTAGCCCTCTCCAAAGGACCGCGCCCGCGCGCCTTCGCCCGGGTGTCCCAGCTCCAGCATGGCTAGTTTACCCCACGCCACTTCCGCTTTTTGATCGAAACGGCCGCGGCGTGCAGCACCAGAGTGAAGATGAAATTCGAGTAGCCCGTGATCAGGCACAGCAGGCCCAGGATGGCCAGATATTCGGGACGCTGGGGCCCGCCTGGCAAGGTGAATCCGGAGCGGTAGTATTCGGCCACCAGCGGGAGCAGACACCCCATCCCGGCCAGGATCAGACCCGCGCTGGCAACCACAGACCGGTTGTAGCTGAACAGCCCCAGCAGGCGTGCGTGCGCCCGGCCGCTGTAATCGTGGAAAAGTTTCGCGAGACAGCCGAGGTAAAAGCTTTCGAGACCCGCCACGCTCAGGGTCATTCCCAAAAGCATCCAGTACAGCGAGAACACGTACCCGCGAATGGTCACCGGCCCCAAACTTAACGGCAGTGTCAGGGACAGCCCCAGCGCGAGCAACAGTAACCCGGGACGAAGCGCTAAGAATTCGGCTCCATGCACCAGCATGCTGCGCAAGTTGATCCAGCCGGCGATCCACGGCGAAAGCCAGCCCGCGCGCCTGTGGTGGCTCAGACGGCCTTCCCGGTCCTTGAGGAACTGTACCGGCACTTCAGCGCGGTCCAATTCCATCTGCACGGACTTCAGCACCATCTCGGACGCATACTCCCAGGATTGCGATTGGATGTCCATCCGGATCAGCGCATCGCGCGTAATCCCCCGCATGCCGCAATGAATGTCGGAGAAGTCGGCCGAATACAGACGATTCAGTATCCAGTTGGTGAGCGGAGTTCCGAAGTACCGGTGCAGGGCCGGCATGGCCCCGTCCTCGATGTGGCCCCGCAGGCGCGATCCCATCACGAATTCGTGCCCGGCGCGGAATTTTTCGATGAAGGCGGCAATTTCGCGGAAGTCGTAGGTTAGATCCGCGTCGCCCAGCATCACGAATTTGCCGCGGATGAACGGAATCGCGTCCGTGTAGGCGCGGCCCAAGCCGCGTTTGGGAACCTTCAGCACCCGCGCGCCACCGGCCAACGCCTTCTCCGCCGTGGAATCGGAGGAACTATCGACGATCAGAATTTCGCCGCGAACGCCCGCTTTCTTGAGACCCTTCTTGCACCATTCCACGAACTCGGAGATGGTCACCTCTTCATTGAGCGCGGGAATTACGATGGAAACTTCGGGATCGGAGACATCGTCCGCCGGAATGAGAAGCTGCCCAAGCTCCGCCTGGAGCGCCGCCAGGGTGGCCAATTCGGCTGCAACTGCTTCCACATCTCTAGATCGTCCACTTGGGGATTAACTTTAGTGAACCGCGCGTCAGCAAGCGTTCGCTAAAAGAAGGGCTCGTCCGGGGAATCTGTGGGTAACTTGTGGGTCTCAGCGCTGGGATTGAGTGAGGAAACGGTGAAACTTCCGGCACGTTGAGTCGAAGGTGCGCTGTTCGTCTTCCCAGCCGTTGTGGATCAGGGGCCCGCCGTCTTCATGGACCACGTTGCGGACAAGTTGTTCCACGGATCTCTTTCTCAGACGAGGCTCTTCGTTCACGTCGCGGATGATCTCTCCACCGAGAAGCCACATATTGTCGACGTGGTTTTGGATGGTCCTTTTCGACAGGCCGGATTCTGTGAGGTGAAGGAGGAAGGGCAGGAAGTATTCCACAAGTTGACGGCCGACAGGAAGATCCTTTTCCTCGCCCATCCAACGCTCCGGCCACTCCGAAAGATCGCGGCAATCACGGCAGTAGGGCAAGAGCACGGCGGGCGTTAATGGGAGAGAATCGGGATTCGTCTTCATCTTCGCACCGATCTCCAGACACTCATGCGCCTTCCCAGAATTCTGAACCAATGCCATCCCATTCCAGGATTTGTGTACGGGCGAGCCAGCTTCGCCGAAGACGAGCAGTCCATTCTCATCCTGGTGCGACCGCGGAAACGATCCGCAGCCATCTGCTCTGGTTGTCATCAACCGGCGTCCGGCTACGACCAGTCTCCCACGCCGCGGCGGTTCGAGTTCATCGGCTTCTGGGGCTATTTGGTTTTTCTGGTCTATTGCATGCGACGGGTCGACTGCAAGGAATGCGGGGTGCTTGTCGAAGAGGTGCCGTGGGGCATGGGGAAACACACCTCGACCAAGGTTCACATGCATTTCCTGGGGCATTGGGCGCGCAAGCTTTCCTGGAAGGAAACCGCCGAAGAATTTCGCACTTCCTGGGATAAAGTGCATGACGCGGTGGCGTATCTGGTCACCTGGGGGCTGGAGCATCGCGTCCTGGGAGCGATTCGCGCCATTGGCGTGGACGAGATTCAGTATGGCAAAGGGCACAAATATCTGACCTTGGTGTATCAGATCGACCTGGGCTGCACCCGGCTGCTGTGGATCGGCAAGGAACGGACCGTGAAAACCTTCAAGGAATTCTTTACCATGATCGGCCCGGAGGTGTCGGCGAAGATCGAGTTCGTCTGCTCGGACATGTGGAAACCGTATGTAGGGGTGATCCGCGAGAAGTGTTCCCAGGCCCTTAATATCCTCGACCGGTTCCACATCGTGGCCAAGGTGAACAAGGCGCTCGACGACATTCGCTCCGCTGAAGCCAGGCGCATGAAGAGCGACGGATACGAGCCGGTCCTGACCAAGTCCCGATGGTGCCTGCTCAAACGGCCGGCGAACCTCACCGCCAACCAGAAAGTGAAACTGAAAGATCTGGTGCGCTACAACCTCCAGAGCGTTCGCGCCTACCTGCTCAAGGAAGACTTCCAGCAACTCTGGAATTATGAGTCGACCGCTTGGGCCGCCAAGTTCCTCGATCAATGGTGTCGCCAGGTGATGCGCTCGCGGATCGAGCCGATGAAGAAAGTCGCCAGAACTTTACGCGCCCACCGCGAACTCATCCTCAACTATTTCCGCGCCCGCAAAGAGTTCTCCAGTGGCGTAATCGAGGGGCTGAACAACAAAGCCAAAGTCACTATGAGAAAATCCTACGGATTTCGAACCTTCCGAGTCACCGAACTGGCCCTCTATCATTCACTTGGCAAGCTGCCCGAGCCGCAACTCACCCACAGATTCTTCTGACGA
>CAVXWB010000153.1:0-42026 GCA_963765185.1 Bryobacterales bacterium | reverse complement strand
ACTGCAAAAGGGCGAGGCAGTCATGCTGGTGGCGACAGACGGCGCAAACGAGGTTACGGCGATTACACTGCTGGCGGGCGTTGAGCCTCTGCTGGGCATACGCTGGCGGCCGCCAATGTGGATCGGCGCAATTTTTCGACGACTTCTCCAAAGTTGCCGCGCACACGGTTACCTCCTTCGACTGGGCCGCTCTCCTATCCGCACATCCAGATCTTGAACGATGCCCGCCCGCAGCACCTGGAATTTGACCGTCTGGCCCGCCGGCGTCCGTTCCAGAAGTTCCGCCAGCGCTTCCGGTCCGGGGAGCGACTGGCCGCCTGCCGCCACCAGCACATCCCCCAGTATCAATCCGCTCACCGCCCCAGGCCCCTCCGGTTCGATCCCCAGCAGCATGATCCCTGTGTCCTGTTGCAGCTTTTCCTTCATCGCTGGAGGCAATGCTACCGGTTGAAGCGCAACTCCCAGAAAGCCGTGGCTGATGTAGCCTTGCTCGATCAACTTTCCCGCGACTCGATGGATGGTTGCGCTGGTCACCGCGAATACTGAGCTGCGCGACAGCCCCGTCGAGATCAAACCGATAAGATTGCCGCCGGCGTCCACGGCTGCCCCGCCCGAGAGTGTCGGATAGACCGAGATATCCAGGCGGACGAACGGATTGAGCTTGCCGCCTCGCCAGGATTTCCATTCTCCAGAAACGCCACTGACGATCCCGAAGGACGCAATCGGTCCGGTGTTGGCCGTACGCCCGACCGCCAGTGCCAGTTGCCCCACCTTGAGCGTCGCATCGCCGGTGGATTCGAGCGACCGAAGACCAGCGGCGTCCGTTTCCAGGACGGCGAGGTCCGTGCCGGAGTCTCGCCCGCGCAGTCGAGCCGCGGCTGTGCGTCCGTCCGGGAGCAGGACTTTGATGCCCTCCTCCACGCGAATGCCTTCGCTGGAGGTCACGATCAGGTTGTCGCGCCAGGCGATCCCGCTGGACCCGATTCCACGCCTTCCGCGCACGGCCACAATGCTCGCGGCGGCGCGCTCCGTCACTGTCGCCAATTCATTTGAGAGATTCACAAGATCGGTTGCCATGACTCCAGCATGCTCCCGCCGGCAGGATGCGTGCATCGGAAGAAAGAGTGATTTGGAGCCGTACCTTCGGGCGATCAGGACTTTGCGTAATCACGCAGGAATTGAACCAGCAATACGCTCACCAGCTCCGGCTGCTCCTGCGAACGACGGCGCCGCGTGCGGGCGTGCTGTGGGCGATCGCAAAACTTCCGACCCCCGCGGCCGCGACGTTCGCTACAAAAGCGCGCCGCGAAGGATTGGGGTTCGTCTCGACAGTTCCCGCTTCGGCCATGGCATCATACTCGCGAAGAGCGCGATCTAAGTCAAGGCCGATATGCGCTGACTTGAGCGCGATGCGGCGAGATGGAACTCCTCGCCAATTTCCCGGACGGGAACGCGATCCTGGGCTGAACCCGACGCCATCATCAATCGCTCAATCGGTTCCCCATACGGCTCATTGCTCAATTTGAAGGTCCGGTGATGCACCGGCAGCACGAACTCGGCGCCAGCGTGATTCGCCATCGCCAGCGCCTGTTCGGGATTGCAGTGCGCACGAATCCAAGGATCGTAGGCGCCGATGGGCATGATCGCCAGATCCACCGGCTTCGATGAGCGAATCTTGCGAAACAGGTCCGTATACGCCGTGTCGCCCCCAAAGACGATGCGGTAGCGGCCGGCTTCGATCAGGTATCCGTTGTATCCGCGGTGCACGTCCGTGCGGGTGCGCGCGCCCCAGTGGTTCACTTCGAAGGCACGAACGTTCGCCGGTCCTACCTGGCGCGATTCGTCCCATCGTAATTCGTGAACCGCGCGATAGCGCTTCACTCTAAGAAGATCGCTGGTGCCCGCAGCGGTGATGACGGTGGTGCCGCGGTTCTCCAGTTTGCGCAGGCTCGGCCGATCCAGATGATCCATATGCGCGTGCGAGAGCAGGATCAAATCCGGGACCGGTAATTCCGCCAGGGCCACGGCCGGAGCAACCAGCCGCTTGATGCCCAGCGTGAACGGTCCGATCTTGATTCCGACCCGCGTGCTGAATACCGGATCTGTGAGGATGGTGAAACCATCCACTTGGATCAGCACGGTGCTGTGGCCGATCCAGGCGGCATGGACACCTTCACTGGACCAGGCGGCCGGCGAGGGAACGCGTGGCGACGGCAGCACGGGACGCTTTCGATCCTCGGACAGGCGCCGCCAGAAAATTGGTGCGGCCTCAAAGACGAACCCGGCCAGCGCGCGGGCCTTCCGCGCTGGGGTCACAACAGCAGCCATCTACTCGATTAGACGCAAAAGAGCCCAGGCGGGTTCGAGAAACCGGCAAGAGGGCGACGCTCGGAGCCTCACCCCTGCGCGGCCGACGCAATCGCCGCGTCTTCCGCTGCGTAATCGAATGGGTGCGGATTGAATTCGCCGGGAGGATTCGCCCGTTCCCATTCAATCGTGCGCCAGTTGGCTTCGTCGAGAGGAACGATTTCACGGTAGCCCAGTTCCCGGCGGATGCGCGTGGAATCGAGTCCCAGTGTTGAGCGGTGTTGCCGGGCCCCTGACGCTGACTCCTCTGATTGCCTACCTGCGTTGATGAGGCGAACCCGATTCAAGACGACAACGATGTTAACTCACGTCGTTAACAAATGTGGCTGGCGCGCTTCTCTGGCCGACTCCGTCAAATAATCCAGCGCCGCGGCGACACCGCCCTTGGTATGAGGAATACCGGCGAGATCCAATCCCATCTCGACGCCGCCCAGCGTTCCAGCCAGCATCAGGTCGTTGAAATCGCCGAGGTGCCCGATACGAAAGACTTTGCCCTGAAGCCTGCCGAGACCAGTCCCCAGCGGCATATTGAAACGTTCCAGAATCACCTTGCGAAGCTCGTCGGCGGAGTGCCCGGCGGGCGTATAAATGGCAGTCACTGACGCAGCGTACTCCCTCGGATCAAGAGCCACGATTTCCAGGCCCCAAGCTCGCACGGCGCGCCGCGTCGCCTCGCCGTGACGCTCATGCCGCGCAAAGACATTTTCGAGACCTTCCTCGCGCAACATATGCAATGCCTCGCGCAAACCATAGATCAGATTCGTGGCGGGCGTGTAGGGGAAGAATCCGTTTGCATTTTGCGCCAGCATCGGCTGCCACTCCCAGTAAGCCTTTGGAAGCCGGGCGGATTTCGAGGCCGCCAGCGCCTTCTCGCTGATTGCATTAAAGCCGAGCCCCGGCGGCAGCATCAAGCCTTTCTGCGAGCCGCCGATGGCCACGTCCACTTCCCATTCGTCGTGCCGATAGTCGATCGAAGCCAGCGAGGAAATCGTGTCCACCAGTAGCAGCGCCGGATGCCGTGCGCGGTTCATGGCTTGGCGCACCGCGCTCACGCGGCTCGTCACCCCGGTGGAGGTCTCGTTGTGCACCACGCCCACGGCTTTAATCTTGTGCTCGCGATCCTCGCTAAGCTTCCCCTCCACCACTTCGGGGATCTACGCCGTGCCGCCAGTCGCCCCGCACCAGATCGACATCCAGGCCAAGCTTCACCGCCACCTCGCGCCACAAACCGGCGAACTGGCCGATTTCGAACATCAGCACCTTGTCGCCCGGCGACAGTGTATTGACCAGGCGCCGCTTCCCAAGCTCCGGATCCGGAGGAAGGAAAGATGATGATTTTGCCCGTGGTTTTGAAAACTTCCTTGAGTCCCTCCAGGACCTCGCGGGCGAGGCTGCTGAACTCAGGGCCACGATGATCGATGGTAGGCCGGCGATGGCGCGCAGGATACGTTCCGGTACGTTGGTGGGGCCGGGAATCTGAACGAATTGACGACCGCTGGAATAAGAAATGGGGAACTCCTTTGAGAATCTCTATTATCACATTTCGTCACTTCTTAGGAGCGCAAAGGGCGCGGCGCGCACCACCAACCGAGTCAGGAACTATTTCGCGCCGCGCTCCGTTTTGCGGGATGTTACTTAGGAGCCGGAACCATTTCCGTGATCCGGCCGACGCTGGTGTCGCCGGTGAACAGGTTGCCGTGCGAATCCATCGCCATGTAATTCGATTCGATAAACTGGCCTTCCCCTCTCCCGGGTCCGTTGCCGATCGCACCAAGGACGTTGCCATCCCAATCCAGCTTGAAAATCTGGCCGTCCTGGCCGGTGGCCATCCAGAGTTGATTGTGCGGGTCTACATACAGCGCGCACACCAGGTTTCGCATTTGAATCGTCTTGACGAACTTGCCGTTCCCGTTATAGACGACGATGCGATATTCCTCCCGGTCGCCGATATACACGTTGCCGTTGTTGGGATTGATGGCGATTCCGTGGACCATGCTGAAGTGCCCTTGCCCGGCGTTGTTGCCGAACCATTGCTGGATGAACTTGCCGTTCTTATCCAGGTGCAGGATGCGCGCGGCGCCGCTGCTGTTGGCCGGAGATTTATCGGTGTCATTGGGGCTCTCGTTCGCATGGCCCATGCCGATATAGATATCGCCATTCGCGCGCGAAGGCCAGATCCAGCGGCTGCCACAGAAGCCTTTGTCCCTTGGCTTCATCCCAATCCCCTCTTTGTCCCTTGACGCCAATGGTCATGAGCAGCTCGCCCTCGGGACTCAGCTTCATCACCGTGTCGCCGTTCTCATCGCAGATCCAGATGTTGTCCTGCGCGTCGATGGCCATGCCGTGCGCTTTGTTCTGATGGCCGATCACGTCCTCGCCGATGGTGCGGACAAGCTTGTGATTCTGATCGAACTCAAACAACTGCGGCTTTCCCGCGGGGTTGCGCTGAAAGGCGAACAGGTGCTCCTTCGAATTCAGAGCGACCGCCGCTACGCCGCCGGTCAGTCCGCCCGGCAAGGCAAACGGATACGCGAAGGTGAAGCCCAGGTCGGGAGTGCGCTCTTCATGCGCGATCAGGTTGCGTCCTCCGCCCCACGCGCAGATGGGTGAGCGAGCACACGGCTCCGCGCCCCCATTGCCTCCGCCTGCCGGTTGAGAGAATGCCGGCATCGCCGTAAAACTCACACTGAGTGCGACTGCGCCAACTCCACAAAAAATGCGTCTGCGCATTTCAACCTCCCATCGTGGTCTACTGCATTTCGACCATCAAACCGTCCAGGCTCCGGGCGATGTGGAGGTCCGCGAAATGGAAGTCGGCCCGCAGCATCTTCTCCACGTCGGTCTTGGTCTTCTTCTGCGCCAGCATTTCGTGAACGCGGCTTCGCAGGGTCACAGTCTTGTCGCGGAACTTGCGCATCTCCTGCTTGTTGGTCACGTTGCCGTGCCCCGGCACCACCCGGTCGAAGTCCAGCATCAGCGCCGAATCGAGCGTCGAAGTCCATTCCTTTCCGCTGCCGCCTCCCGCGTAGTCAATCAGCTCCGGCACATCGTCGCCGTTCGTGAACATATCGCCGGAGGCCAAGATACGCTGGGCCGCGAACAGAACCACGGCGTCTCCGTTGGTGTGCGCGCGGCCGTAATGATAGAGATCGACCCTCTTGCCGCCAAGGTAGATATGCGCCTGGCTCTCGAACGTTGTGTTAGACAGACCAGGCAAATTCCCGTCCACCATGTTCTGGCGAGCCTGTTCTGTCGAAACCACCAGCGCTCCCAACTCTTGCATTCTCTGTTACCGCCCGTGTGATCTCCGTGATGGTGCGTATTGACCACGTATTTGATGGGCTGGTTGGTCAGCTTCTTCACTTCCGCGATGACGTTATTGGCATCCTGGGCGAACTTATCGTCCACCAGCAACACACCTTCGTTGGTGATCAGGGCGGTGGTATTTCCCGGCACCAGATCATTGTGGATCACGTAGAGGTCGTCCGTCAGTTTGACCACGGTAAGTTTGGCCGGCTGGGGAGTTTGGGTATAAGCGATCCAAAGCCCTCCGGCCGGCAACGCCAGCATGGAACATCGGATCATGATTGTGCGCATAGGCGGAACTGTATCAAAACGGCGGAGGCGCTTCAACCGGCGCCGCCACCGGTGTCGCCACTGTGGCGCGCCCTTTGGTGCATAATCGTACCCAGGTGGAAGCGGCCGGGCCGCAATCTTGTAAACGTCAAAAGGGAGATTTTATGAAGCGACAGATCTTTACGTTGATCGTATTGTGCACGGCGGCAAGCGCGTTTGCTCAACAACCTGGCGCGCGCGGCGGCGGCAGAGGGCCGGCGCCTCAGCCGCCGCCACTCTTCTTTAGGGAAGCGTGGAAGAACTTCGACGGCAATGTGCCGATGACGCAGGCCTTTGTCGTGAACCCTGACCTGCAATTGAATCTGTACGGCGCGGGCAAAGAAGATTTCGGTGTCACCAACGAAGGCAATGTGCCGCACATCTGGACGGGGCTGTGCGCCTCATCCTGCGCGCTCACGCTGAGTAACAAGGACAGTTTTGTGGATCTCACCGGCAAGGCAAAATCCGTTGGTACACCAAGACGTCGGGCTTTCACGAAGTTCGCCCTGTTTTGAAACTCGCCGACGGAACGTGGCTCATCGGCGACCACGTCGATGCGAACACTTTCGATTATCACGAGAGCGAGTTCTATCTGTCCGAGGTGCGCTGGCTTAAACTCGATATGCCCAAAGTTCAGACCAAGGGAACGCTTTTGGACAAGGTGGATCTGAGCAAAGTAGACGCGATCGGTTTTGCCGATCTGACTCCCGGAAGCGGTCATGGCTCGGGCGGATACTCCGACGTCGCCTGGATCGAGGTTTATGGAAAACCGGTCAAGCGCGATACGGCGAATCAGACCAACTAAGCCGGTCACTTCAGAAGTACACTAAACGTATTTCCGTTTGTGGGGCGGACGCCCTCGTCCGCGCGGGACGCCCTCGTCCCGCATAAGCCGGCCGGGGGGCCGGCTGCGGTCCAGGGGGACCGCCCCACCTTGCAAAGCTCGGCACCCGTTCGCTGGCGTATTTGCACACGGGAGCACTGAGCATCAGCCAGTCAAGAGGCCTTAAGCAGGCTCGGCGAAAGCGCGCGAACCTCCACGACACCCGAAGTGCGGATCATTCTGCGCACGGGATGCCAGAATTCCAGTTTCGAGCCCTTGCCGATAAAGCCCAGGCGAAGACAATCGCCGCCCCGCGTGGAACCGATGATGTCCACCTGCACGGGTTCGGGACAATACTCGGGATGACCGGAAATCAGCGCTCTGCCGTCCCCCAGATTCTGGACACGATAAACGTGATGGCGGGTTTCAACCTCCAGGACCTCCGCCAAATCGTCCAGGACGATGCCTTCCTCTGCAGGCTCGGGCGGGTTCAGAAGACCGCGAATCGAACTTGCCGGATCGGGGAGTAGTCCAAACTTGCCGTTATCGGGTTGCATGTCACTCACCTTCTCTCCTGGGGTGTCTTGCAGCAATCCAGCAGCCAACTTTCCGCGGGGTTGATGTGCCTTGATAAGGAAAGACTTAGTGAACTCAGACCGCCTAGACCTTCCGCCCGACGGGCGAAATGACCCATTTCAGTGCGCTTTTTGTACGCTTCGCGTTAGGGCGCAGGCGCCGTCTGCATCGGCTGGAGGAAGAGATTGTTCAGCTCCCGCACAATAACTGCGCGGCTTCTTCCGATGCTCACGGCCTCTCCTCCGGACGAAACAACCGGATCTCCCTCCGCTTTCAGCGCCTTCACGACGCGATCGATATCCCGCACTCGAAGCCGCAGCACCGACGCGCCCGGATCGTGTATGGCGGGATGGGCCGGTCTCTGGTCGATGCCTTTGAACTCGAGGAACTCCATCTGAAACGCGGTGCCGGGAACCAGCGCCGTGCTCCTGCGGAACTGCGCGCCGGGCGTGCCCGTCACCGCCATCTCCTTCGCATCGCTGTGAAAGACTCCCTCGACCTGGGGTTGAAAACCCAGCACATCCCGGTAAAGCCGCATGGTTTTTTCGGTATCGGCGATAGTGACCCCGAACCCCGCGCCGATCACGTTACTGGAGACAGTCCCCGCCGCGGGAACCGGATCGGGCTGCACCAACCTGACGAAGATCCCATCCGGATCTTCGACCACCACCTCGCGAGTCTTTCCCGCGCTGCCGAACAGAGTAACGGGCTCGCCGCCGGTCGTGATCACCGTCGCTTTCGCTTGCTTCAGCCGGGCCATCACTGCGTCGAGGTCCCGCACCGCGAGGCGGAGAACGATAGCTCCCGGATCCTGCAAACGCGGGCGGACGGCCGCGGCGTCCCGATCCTTAAATTCCACGATCTCGACGGCCATCTCCGACCCGGGAATCCTGAGGCTCGCGACGCGGCTCTGCGTTTCAGGTGCGTCATAGAGCGTCGAGACGACGGCGTTGCTGGTAAAAAGATGCGGCCCCGCGCCGGTCAGATCCAGTCCAATCACGTCTCGATAGAACTCGATTGACTTGTCAAGATTGGCGACCACATGGATAAAATTCCCCACGCCGAGCACGTCGCCTGCGGGGGCGACCGGGAGCGCGGTCTGCGCCATCAGGCTGCTGGCGAACATAGAAACTATGGCAATGATGAATCGTGGCATCGGTCCTCGTTTCGCAGCTTCCATTCTATGCCGTGGCGAACTCACTCCTCCGAACCGGTCGAAGGGAATCGCGTCCTCGATGCGAAACCGGAAGCTGATGATGGAGGCGGGTCGTCTCCGCCCAAGGCTAAATATTCGCGGCCGGCGCCGGAGCGTCTGTTCGCGACAAAGGCGGAACGACACCCTCCCTCGGAAATCCGCGCCAATTTCGCCAGCCCTGTCGATCTCGGTCCCTGCTCGCGGTAGAGCGTAATGTTCGGCGTGGGATTCGCGCCGCTCAGATAGCCGTCGATCGCTTCCGAAGCACTTGCGCATCCACTCCCTCACGGTCGCGGTTCCTTTACCGAACCGCGCGTCCAGCGAGCGGATACACGTGCGCCAGGCGAAAGCGGGCCCATGATACAATTGCTGGCGCTTATGAAACAACTGGGATTGCTGGGATTCGGGCTGGGGCTCTTTTCCGGGGCTTCGCTGATCGCTCAGAGTGGCAGCACGCAGGACGGCGCCGCGTACTATCGGCAGAGCTGCGCGTCCTGTCACGATGGCGGCCTCGACCGGGCTCCCAGCCGGGACACCTTTAAATCCATGGCGCCGGAGCAGGTGCTGGCCGCGATGGAAACCGGACCCATGATCTCAATGGCCAGCCGTCGCACCGCCGCCGAGCGCCGCGCCATCGCCGAATTCGTCACTGGAAAGCCGCTTGGGAATCCCATCCCCACCACTCCCCTGCCCCAAGCCATGTGTTCGGGGCCCGCGCGCGATCTGAGCGATCCTTCCGCCGGACCTCTCTGGAACGGCTGGGGCGAAAACAATTCCAACACTCGTTTCCAGGACGGTAAATCCGCCGGATTGACCGCGGCCCAAATCCCGCGCCTGAAAGTGAAATGGGCCTTCGGTTTCCCCGGCGAGCTGACTTCGAATGCTCAGCCCACGCTCGCTGGCGGCCGCGTGTTCACCGGCAGCGGCAGCGGCAAGGTGTATTCGCTGAGCGCGGCCACGGGCTGCGTGTACTGGTTTTTCGATGCCGGCTCGCTCGTGCGCGGCGCGGTCAGCATCGGACGCGTCCAGACCGCCGCCGGGCCGCGTTACGCGGCGTTCTTCGGCGACGGCAAGGCCATGGTTTACGCCCTGGATGCCTCCACGGGAACGCTGCTGTGGAAGACCAAGGTGGACGATTTTCCGGTGGCCCGCATCACCGGCTCGCTCGCGTTTTCGAATGCCAGGCTGTATGTTCCCGTGGCCTCCGGCGAAGAGGCCGCCGGATCTGAGCCCACCTATGAATGCTGCCGTTTCCGCGGCAGCCTGGTCGCGCTGGACGCGGCCACCGGCAAGCAGATCTGGAAGACCTACACCGTTGCCGACCCACCCCGGCCGACCAAGAAGAACAAGCTTGGCGTGCAGTTGTGGGGGCCTTCCGGCGCGCCCATCTGGAGCAGTCCCGCCATCGATACCAAGCGCAACGCAATCTACGTCACCACCGGCGACAACTACAGCGAGCCGGCTTCGCGCATGAGCGATGCCTTCGTGGCCATGGATCTGAGCACGGGCAAGATTCTCTGGTCGCGGCAGATGACCGCGCAGGACGCCTACACCTCCGCCTGCCGGTTGCAGGACAAGACCAACTGCCCCGACGTGAACGGCCCGGATTTCGACTTCGGCTCTTCGCCGATTCTGGTGAACCTGCCCAACGGACGCCGCGCGCTAATCGGCCCCCAGAAATCCGGAATGGTGCATGCCGTCGATCCCGATCAACAGGGTGAGGTGCTGTGGCAAGTGCGCGTCGGGAAAGGCGGCACCATGGGCGGAGTGCAATGGGGCTCGGCTGTGGATCAGGCGAACGTCTACGTGGCCGTTTCCGATATCAAGCGCGTGATGCTCACCTTCAGCACGCAGACCGACGCCGACCCGTCGCAGGGAGGCGGTATGTACGCTCTCAACCTGGCCACCGGCGCGAAGGTCTGGTACGCGGCTCCGGCCAGCTGCGGAGCACGGCCGCGTTGCAGTCCCGCTCAATCCGCCGCGGTCAGTGCGATTCCGGGAGCCGCGTTCTCGGGATCGGTGGACGGGCACCTGCGCGCTTACTCCGCCAAGGACGGCGCAGTGCTGTGGGATTTCGACACGGTCCGCGATTACAAAACCGTCAATGCCGTTCCAGGCCGCGGAGGATCTCTGGACGGCCCCGGCCCGGCGATCGGAGGCGGGATGCTGTTCGCGCCCTCGGGCTACGTTTCGGCGGGAGGCATGCCGGGCAACGTTCTGCTCGCGTTTTCAGTAGACGGAAACTGAGGCTTGAAGCCCGGCTTGATCCCAAAGACCAGAGCGACCAGCATTCCCGCAAGCGCCGCCGCGCGACTCAGCTCCGACCATCCGTCGGCCTCCGCCACGACACCGGAGCGCGGCAGCCCTCCATTTGCCTCGGCCAAGCGAATCAATTCGGCATCGCCATAGGAGCGCCCATCGCGATCGACGGCCACGGTGCGCCGCTCCCGTAGCGCATCCAGCACGCCCTGTTCGGTGACCTCGCGGACGAACACATAGGTACGGGAAAAACCCGGATAGCTAGCCCGCAAAGGGTGCGGCGGCACCCTCAACCAGCGGCAGGAAGCTCCAATAAATCGCCGTGCTCCCCGTCACGTGCAACGAAAAGCGGCCCGTGGTGAGCAATGAAATCGCGCTGCACAGAATCAGCACCAGCAGCAGCGGCCGGCGCCAGTACAACCATCGTCCGTCCGCAACGTAAGGCTCCGCGAACGCCTGTTTCGGACGCAACATGACCCGAACCTCGGGCGATAAGCGCGAGAGCATCGTGGTTTATTGTACGTGGTGTAGTGTACCTTAATGAACATGCCCGCCCAATCGAGTCCCAAAGCGTTTATCTTCGACGCCTACGGAACTCTGTTCGATGTGCATTCCGTCCTGCGGCGCAACCACGCCAACCTGCCCGGAGATCTGCAAGCTCTTTCGCACCTGTGGAGGCGCAAGCAGATCGAATACACCTGGTTCCGAGCGCTGATGGAGCGCTACGAAGACTTCTGGCACATCACCGAAGCGGCGCTCCGCTCGGCCCTCCACCAGCTTTCGATTCCGGCCACAGATCAGCAGATGGAACAGCTGATGCAGGCGTATCTCTGCCCCGCTGCCTTTGCGGACGCAAGATCCGCGTTGGAGTCATTGAAGGCTTCGCCGCTCGCGATCCTTTCGAACGGTTCACCGGGAATGTTGGACGCGGCCGTCCGCGGCAACGGCCTGAAATCGTATTTCACCGAAATCATTTCAGTGGATCGCGTGAAGACTTACAAGCCCTCGCCCCGCGTTTACGCCCTCGGGCCCAAGCTCCTGAACCTCGCGGCCGAAGAGATTCTGTTCGTTTCCTCCAACCTGTGGGATGCCGCGGGAGCCAAGGCCTTCGGTTATCCGGTGTGCTGGTGCAACCGCTCTGGAGCAGAAACGGAAGACTGGGGATTTGCGCCCGATTTTACCGTGAGCCGGCTGGACCAGATTACCGGGCTCAGCTGAGAGCCGTCTTGCAATATATGCTATTACTGATCGACAATTCTTGAAGCAGAAGGAGCATCCACATGAGATACAAGGTTCTACTGGCCGCCGCGGGCCTCTTGACCGCGTCCGCCGGCGCTTTTGGACAGTCCAAACTGGCGGGAAAGTGGCAGACGGACAATGTTCCGGCTGCACTTGAGGCGCAGAAAAATGCTCCCGCCAATCCCGAACCGGGAGCGCGCGGCGGCCGTGGCGGAGGCGGAGGGCAGGCGATCATGCTGGACCTGCACGTGGACGCGTCCGGCAAGATAAGCGGGACTGTGACGGAGATTGGAAATGATCCAGTGCTGAATATCGAGTCCGGCACGATCACGGGGAAGACCATCACGTGGGTCACGCAGCCGCGCGGAGTCACCTGGAACCTCGAAATGACCGACGATGACACGGTCACTCTGACGGGGCGTGTGTTCGCCGCGCGAGGCGGTGCGGCCGGCGGCGGGGCTCCTCCGGCTGGCGGTCCTCCGGCCGGCGGCAATGGCGCTCCCAGAGGCGGTGGTCGCGGTCCTGGCCGCGGACCGCAGCAGCCGATCGTGTTCCACCGGGTGAAGTAGAAAGTTCGAGCCCGAGCGAACTATTGCTTCGGAGTTCCTTTTTGACCGCCGCGGCCCGGCAACGGCGGAGGAGCCGGTGGCATCTCGCCGTTCCCGTCCAGCACAAACGTGAAAAGGCGCGAATTAGTCTGGGGCCTCGCCAGCAGAGAAATGCATTGCTTGCCGTCCAGCATATAGCTGATCGGTGTCACGGGATTGCCGCCCAGATCGACTTCCCAAAGTTTCTCGCCGGTCTCAGCGTTATAGGCTTTGCCGCCCTGGAACACCAGATTTCCGGCGGTCGCCAGAGTGGGCCCACCCACTCCCATGGTCAGACGCCAGCGTTCTTTCTGCGTCACCGGATCCCAGGCCAAAAGAAATCCTCCCCGAACGTCAGGCGCGTTTTCTGCGCCCTCCGGTTGCGCAGTCGGGCCCCCCGGTTTGGGAGGCGCAACGGCGGGCTGGTCCGGCGCCCGGGGCCCGGTCGTGGTCCCCGTGTTGGTGTAGCCGTGAACGTACTTGAAGTTCATGTCCGGCGTGTACGTGCCGCTGCTCTCGTTACCCGGAATGTAAACCAGACCGGTGATCGGACTGAAAGACATCGGCGCCCAGTTGTGCCCTCCGCCTGCTCCGGGTGAGATCGTAACGGCCGCACTGACGTACCGCGCTCCCGCGGCTTCGATCGGCCGTCCTTTCTTGTCGAGCCCCGTCGCCCAGGTCAGGCGTTTGACAAACTTTTCGCCCGAAATGAACTCGCCCGTAATGCGATCCAGGACATAAAAGAATCCGTTTTTGGGCGCCTGCATAATCACCTTGCGCGGACGGCCGTTGATGCTAAGATCGGATCGGGCTCCCCGTGATGCGCTCGGCGGCAATGGAGATCATCGTGGCCAACACAAACGAAGAGACGCGGCGGCGGTTTTTGAGCTTTTTCTCTGGTCTCGGGCTGGGCGGAACCCTGCTGCCGGGCGTGCTCTGGGCGCAGTTGCAGCAGGATGGCGCGCAGCGCATCACTCAGCCGATGCTGGCCGATGCACTCGCGCTCTCCGGGCTTACTTTTCCTGAAGAAGACCAGCGCTCCATGCTTCAGGCGGCGAATCAGAATCTGGCGCGCTATGAAGAGCTTCGAAAAATGCCTATTGCCAACGATGTGGCGCCTCCGTTTTACTTCAGCCCGTTGACGCCCGGCATGAAAGTGAATCGGGTCCGGCAGCCCTTTCACTTCAGTGCTCCGCGGGTGAAGCGGCCCGCCAATCTGGAAGACGCCGCCTTCTTCTCCGTCGTGCAGCTCTCTCAGCTCATCCGAACCAGAAAGATCACCTCGGTGGAATTGACGCAGATGTATCTGGCGCGCCTGCACCGCTATAACGACAAGCTCAACTGCGTGGTGACGTTCCTCGACGATGTCGCCCTGACGCAGGCGAAACAGGCGGACGCCGAGATCAAAGCCGGCAGACACAAAGGTCCACTGCACGGCATTCCATGGGGCGCGAAGGACATCATCGCGGTGAAGGGCTATAAGACCACGTGGGGATCGGACGCTTACAAAGAGCAGATGATCGACGAAGAGGCGAGCGTGGTCGAGATGCTGCGCGACGCGGGCGCGGTGCTGATCGCGAAGCTGACCACGGGTGAGCTGGCGCAGGGCGATCAATGGTTCGGCGGGCAGACCAAGAACCCCTGGAATACGGCGGAGGGATCGAGCGGGTCGTCCGCGGGCCCGTGCTCAGCCACAGCCGCGGGCTGTGTGGCGTTCGGCATCGGAAGCGAGACCAGCGGTTCCATTCTGAGCCCGTCGGCGCGGTGCGGCATCACCGGACTGCGCCCGACCTTTGGCCGCGTGAGCCGCTATGGGGTGATGGCGCTTTCCTGGACGCAGGATCGTCTGGGCCCTCTGTGCCGCTATTCCGAGGATTGCGCGGTGGTGATGAGCGTGATCGCGAAACCGGATGGGCGCGACCTGAGTGTCTCCGAGTTGCCGTTCAACTGGAACTCGCGCTTCGATTTCAGAAAGCTGCGAGTGGGTTATCTCAAGGATGCGTTCGACGAGAGCGCCAATCCGGTGACGAAGAAATACGACGAGGCGGCGATCGCGCAGGTTGAGAAGCTGGGCGTGAAGCTGGTGGCCATGAAGGTTCCGGAAGGAACGGCCGATGCGTCCGGCTTCGGAGTGGAATCAGCCGTGTTCTTCGATGAGCTGATTCGAACCGGAGGCGATAAACAGATGACCAATCCAGCCCGCGCGAATAGTTTCCGTACCAGCCGGTTGATTCCGGCGGTGGAGTATCTTCAGGCACAACGGGCGCGGGCGATCATGATGGCGAAGCTGGCGGAGGCGACGGCGGAAGTGGATGTCTATCTGGTTCCGGCGAATTCCGGCGGTGGGGGCGGACGCGGCGGCGGAGCCGCGAATGCCCCTCGGCAAGCAGCAGCGGGACGCCATTTCAACATGGCCAACATAGCCGGTTATCCCGCCATCAGCGTTCCGCACGGGTTTCTGGATTCGGGCTCGCCCACGGCGCTGACGTTCTACGCGCAGCCATTTAAGGAGACCGAGATTCTAGCTTTGGCCAAAGCTTACCAGGATGCTTCGGGGTTCCATTTGAAGCATCCGAATCTGCGATGCCACAGGCCCAGTGGGAAAAGGCGGCGACTGACCCCGGGTTAGAAGAAGTCGTAATTGGTGGGGCGGACCCCCTGGTCCGCGGCCGACGCCCTCGTCGGCCTTCCCCGCTAGCGGTAAAGCTTATCGTAGACCGCCTGAAAGAACGCAACCTTGGCGTCATCCAGCGCGCCGGGGCCCACCTCCGCTTTATCGCCCAGCACCATCGGGTCCTTATTCTTCTCGTCGAAAGTCGGCCACTTTGGAAGACCCTTGCCGTTGGGATCTCCCGTCGCGGCAAAGTTCACCCAAAAAGACGACATCGTCTCCGACACCTGATGATCCACGTCCGTCCAGGGCTTGTTGCGGGGATTGCCGAACACGTACTGCATTTCGGAGGTATGCGTCGCCGAGCCATGCGCGGTCGGAGCGAACGGTCCGCCGCCCTTCGCATTGGGGTTTACAGAAGGCTGGTGAGTAAAGAAGAACACGTAGGCTTTCGACTTCCCCGCCTTGGCATCCAGCCGCGCCCAATTCCGCATCACCCAGGCCATCTCATCGCGACCCGCGAAGAATGCCGAGTCCTTGGCTTGGTCGTCGGAGCCCGCGGGATACAGCTTCAGGAACGTATCGGCAAGATCGCCATAGCGCTGCCGTGCCTGTTGCACGAACTGGTCCGCGCTCCTCGGCTGTGCGCCAAAGGATTCGTCGCGGTTGGAACCCACCAGCACCGAAGCCTGGTTCTGCTTCCCTTGTGCGAAGACCGTCCCCGTATCCTCGGGCAGAACCCAGCCGTCGATCACCGGAGCCGCGCCGCGTCCGCCGCCGCGCAGTACCTGATCGGCCGGCTTGGCGCGCAATTCGGCAAGCGACTTGGCGCCCAGCCCGTCGGCAATCTTCACGCCCGCCTGCTCAGCGTCGGAAAGCGTGGCCAAGCGGCCGATCTGCGCCGTCGTCCACGAACTGCTTTCGCCGATGGCGTGCTGGAACAGCCCTTTGGCCCGCGGAGACGCCATCAGGTTGGCGACCATCCCTGCTCCTGCCGATTCCCCGAAAATGGTCACCCGCTTCGAGTCTCCGCCAAATCCGGCGATGTTCTTCTGCACCCATTCGAGCGCCGACACCGCGTCCAGCATCGCGAAATTGGCCGCCCCGCGCCGGTCGGATTCCTTGGTCAGCTCAGGGTACGAAAAGAAACCGAACACTCCCAACCGATAATTAATGGTTACGATAACCGCACCCTTCTTGGCCAGCGCCTCTCCGTCATACTCCGGCAGTGAACCGAGCCTGCGGTGTACGCGCCCCCGTAAATCCAGACCATCACCGGACGCCGTTCGGCGCCGGACTTCGCGCCGGTCCAGACGTTCAGGTAGAGGCAGTCTTCGTTCACCGGCTGGGCGTTCAGCTCCGGCGTTCTGCATGCACCTGGGCCCGAACGCCTCGGCCTTGCGCACGCCATCCCAATGCGCGGCGGGCTGCGGCGCGCGCCAGCGCAGATTTCCCACCGGCGGCGCGGCGAAGGGGATTCCCTTGAAGATGCTCACTTCCCCGCTCGAACCGGCTACGCCGGAGACTGAGCCGGTATCCAAGCGCACGGGTTCATTGATAGCCGCCGACGCAGCCACCGCGGAAACAGCGATGATTGCGAAAAGACTTTTGTTGATCATGATAGCCTCTCTCCACTGATTCGGCAGCTATTGATTGGGAAGAGCCCCGCCGGCCGCGCCCCGATCCACCTTCGTGCTTTGCCCCTTCTTTTCCAAATCGCGAGCACCAGAGAGCGCGTCCAGCATCATGTAATTTCCCTCATGGCAGGCGTATTCATAGATCTTGTAGTGCGGGTCCAGCTTGTAGGGCATGTGAATGGTCCAGGGCTTGGTCCATGTGTTGGGATCGTTAATCGTGATGTTGTAGCTCAGCTCATTCTGCGAAACACGCGTAAAACGTTCCACCAATTTCGCCGCGTCGGTAAACAGGCCGCCGCCGATGCCGGGCTGATCCTTCAGATTGGTAGTCTCCACCACCAGCGTGTTGCCCTCGAAGTGTCCGCGCGAATCGCCCATATATAGCGCGATGCTCTTTCCGATATGCGGACGCCCGTCCAGCGGGATCACGCGCGTTTCGTGGATCATCTCATTCCGAATCACCACGTATCCGGGAGCCTGCACAATCTCATTGCCGAAGTTGTACAGCGTGGGAAGCATGCTGCTGACCGCGCCGCGCGTAATACAGCGGCTGTAAATATCGAAGTCCACCCAGGAATCGACCACGCTGGGGAAATGACTGCCGGGACCGCGTCCGCCGTTCAGCGCCTTCACAGCCTGCTGGCCAGCCTCGGTCAACGGAGGAATTCTTCCATTCGGAGGATCCACCACCAGTGAGGCTTGCCGGTTGGGCTGGCCGTGCTCCACCCAATACGACGGCGGATTGATTGTGACATTGCTGCTCGCCGTGGAAAACTCTTCGCTATCGGCTTCAGCCTGCCGCTGCGCCTGCTTTTCTCGTTGCGCCAATTCTTCATCGGTAAGCGCCGCGCGTTCACCCAGGTTGGCGGGCCGCTGCATCGGAATGTTGGCCGTGGCTGGCCATTGTCCCTGAAGATCCGGATCGCCCCACGCTGTCGTAGGCGGCGTCCAAGTCCTCGGAGATGTCTTGACTGTGGACGCCGTCTTCACTGTGGACGCCGGCTTGACGGCCGGAGCCTGTGCCGACGCAAGCGTCGCGATTGCCAGCAACGCGAAAAACCGATAGCTCATCGTGAGACCTCCTACTGCTTCTGATCCTCCGGAATGTCCGGGTTTGATCCGCCCACGAACAGCTTCTTGCCGTCCTTGAACGTCACATTGCTGCCGTTGGCTTTGTTCTGGCCATTCTTCGCCTGATAGCCCTGAATCGTGAGTTCCGTTCCCACTTCGAGCGACCGCTTCGTGAATCCGCGCCTCAGCATGATGTTCGGGCTCCCGCACTCCACCATCCAGTTGGTCACTTTTCCGTCCGGTCCCACCACGTCGATGTGGATCCAGGCATGCGGATTGATCCATTCCATCTCGGTAACCGTGCCCGTCAACTTGACCGGCTTCTTATCGTCGAACTCCGCCTGGAACGCATGATGCGCCCACACCGGCACGACGGCCAGAATCACAATCGCTAACTTCGTTCGCATTTCGGCTCCCTCCTTACTTCGAATCCTGCTGGTTGGTTTCTTCCGCGCGAGCTCCGCTGAGGATGTCTCCCATGGCAATGTTGCCCTCGTGACACGCATACTCGAGAAGCTGATAATGATCGTTGCGTGTCAGCGGAATCAGGATGGTCCACGGCTTGGTCCACGTCTTGGGATCGTCGACGGTGGCTTCATAGTTGAGCGTGTTCGCGTCCACGCGCGTGAAGCGCTCTATTAACCTCAAATCCGCGCTGTGATGACCCGGATCGCCGGGATAGCCGGCTCCATTCGACCCGATGGCGTCGCTGTCGGTGAAGTTAGTGGTCTCCACCACCAGCGTGTTGCCTTCCCAATGGCCCCGCGAATCGCCCATATATAATCGGATATTCTGGCTGACATGCGGACGCCCGTCCAGCGGGATCACGCGAGTTTCATGGATCATCTCATTGCGAAACACGACGTATCCCGGCACTTGCAGGATTTGGTTTCCGTTGTTATACACCACCGGAATAATTGAACCCAGCACACCCCGCGTGATGCAGCGGTAATAAATATTCAGGTCCGCGTAGGACTCCGCCTCGCCGCGCCACTCCCCGGGAAAGCCCTTCCCGCCGCGAGCCTCTTTTCGAAGCCTCTGCTCCTCCGCCGTCAGCGCCGGCAGTCTCCCGTTCGGCGGGTCGATAATCAGCGAGGTTTGCCGCGTGGGTGTTCCACGCTCGGTCCAGTAGGACGGTGGACCGATTCCCGGCCGGCTGTCGCTGGCCACGGTCGATTCGCTATCCGCCTGGGCCTGCTTCTTGGCTTGAGCCTCTCTCTGCGCGAATTCCGCGTCGGTGAGAGTTGCCCTGGTTCCCAGAGCCTCGGGCCGCTGCATAGGCACACCCATGTTGCCGGGCCACATTCCCTGCAGATCGGGATCTCCCCACGCAGTCTTGGGCGGAGTCCAGCTCTTCGCGGGCGCTTGGCCGAACGCCGGAACTACCCCAGGCAACACCGAAACCAGCGCAAGGAACGCGAGATGTCGGCGTCTCATTTGTCGCCTCCCTTCACTTGGTGGAACTCGTCTGCTTCTTGAATTGTCCGTACAGCAGCTCCTCGGAAAACTCGACGCATTTGAAATCCAGAAGCTGAGCGTTCTTGTCCACCAGCTTATACAACGGCATGCTGATCTTCCAGGGTCTGGTGAAGACCGAGGGGTCATTGATGGTGGCTTCGTAGTTGATATGGTACGGGTCGACGCGCGTGTATCGCTCCACCACATTCAATTGATTGCTGGCGAAATCCCCAGCCCTGTCGAACCAAGCCAGGCCGTTCAGACCCGTGACATCGATCACCAGCGTCTCGCCTTCCCAGTGACCGTTATTAGTCCCCATCCAGGTGTCGGAGCCGGCCTCTTCCGCTTTGCCCATGTTGACAAAGCGATTGGCGCTCGCAAACTCGTAAACCATCAGGACGCCTTTGGGAGACTGAATGATCTGAAACGGGTAGGGCATGTAATTGGCCCGCGGAACGCCCGGCATGTAGCACTTGGCTTCCGGATCGTTGGTCCTGCGGTTGGCGAAGTTGTCCTTTTTCTTGGCCAGCTTCTCGGGTTTGTAGGGAATGCTTCCGCCCTCCACCACGCTTTGGCCTGCCGGCTCCGCACCGATCGAGCCCGTTTGCCACATCGTTCCCGGCTGGGCCGAATGATCTTCCAGATCCCAATTGGCCGAGTTCACAGCCTGCCAAATTCCGCCCAGGTCGGCGTGGCCGTCGGCTGCCCGAGGCGCCCGATACGCCGCGGTCTGCGCCATCGCCACCACCGGAAACGCCGCGGCGATCATCGCCTTCTTAAGGTCAAAACGTCCGAACGAATTCCGCATCTGTCGCCCTAAACCCCACCTAAGCTTGATCGTTACCAGTTCCTGGTATCGTGTCGATGCTACATGAGGGGGATTTCGAAGTCAACGCCGGGTACGAACGGCATTGCGGCGCAGCTCCTCCGAGTTGCGGAAAAAAGTCAAAGACAGGGTTGGCCGCTGATGGCCGCGGATAAACGCGGATCGAAAACAAAGGCTTTCGCGCCTCTGAATCCGCGTTCATTCGGGTTCATCGGCGGCCAATAATGCTTTTTCAGCGCCCGGCTAGAGCAGCCAGTCTACTTTGCTGACACCACTTTGACGACACCATGGATAGGCTGCGTACCGAAATGTCCCGTAGCGGGTCCAGTGAACACCAGAGTAATATTCGAAAACTCGACCTGCGGCCCTCCGATGATGCAGAGCTGCCCCGTCGACGCCCCCTTGCTCTCGAAGGGCGCCGAGCTTCCATTTGCGTTCGTGACGATTGTGCCGGTGATCACAACGCCAGTGCTGGTGGTGGCAGGGCTGTTGGCCGGGCAAACGCTCGTGTCGTAGGAGATCGTGGCGTTCGTCATGGTGATATGGTGCGTGTGGGGAGTTCGAGTCAAGGGGTTTGTGGGATCCACCTGAGTGCTATCGGTAATCCCGTAATCGGATGTCTCCATCGTCAGGGCCGCTGAAAAACTGGCCGTTCCGGATCTTGCCAGGTCCACCGACCAATCCCCGCGAATTTCCCACGGACCGCCCGTTACCGTTGATGGCGAATAGTCGTTGAGCAACCCCGTAAAGTGCACCTCTCTCGTGTCCTGCGCCTGGCCGAACCCCACCCCGAGAGTGAGAGCGACAGCCCAAAGGCCCGTTGCATATTGAATTCTCATACGTCCCCCTTTTTAGGCTTTTTGCATTGGGTCTCTCTTTCAACCCACTGCCCACCATGCGCCTGGTGCGCGGAACGCGCAAGTCCAGACAGGTTGAAAATAGGTTTCATACATTTGCACGTCTCTGAAAATAAGATGTATTCTCGAAACATGTCTGACGCGCGTACTGATCTTGACGCCGCGCAGCGGCAGTTGGAACGCGTCCTCGCGAGCCCCGGTTTCCTTCGGAATGAGCGCATGAGCCGATTCCTCAGGTTCCTCGCCGAGCGGCATCTTGAGGGCCAGAGCAACCAGCTCAAAGAGTCCGTAATCGCCGTCGAGGTGTTTGGGAGAAAACCCGACTATGCTCCCTCGCGGGACTCCATCGTTCGGACAGAAGCCGGTCGGCTTCGCGCTCGGCTGGCTGAATACTACCTGGCTGAAGGAAAGGACGACGCGGTGGTGATCGAGCTGCCAAAGGGCGGATACGTACCCGCCTTTCGCAGCCGGGAACCAAAGCGGCAAACGACGCTACCCGCGAAGAAAACACTCCGGTGGATCTGGCCGATTGTTGCGGCGGGAGCCGTGCTGATAATTGTCGGAGGCTTCTGGTTACAGAGAGCGGAGTACTTCTGGCGAAGCCCCATCGCCGAGGCGCGATATCAGACCATCACGGACTTCGATGGCGTGGAGCAGGCCGCTGCCATCTCACCCGACGGTCATTTCGTAACGTTCTTGTCGGACCGGGACGGGCAGACGGATGTATGGGTTACGCAAGTCGGCTCAGATCGATTCTACAACTTGACCCGCGGGAGTGAGCCGCAGATCGTCAATCCATCTGTCCGTACACTGGGGTTCTCACCCGATTCCGCTTTCGTGACGTTCTGGGTTCGCAAAGGCAGCGCCAGCGGCGATATCGGCATCTGGGCCGTGCCAACCCTGGGCGGTGAGCCGAAACCATACCTGGAAGGTGTGGCTGAGTACAAATGGTCGAGCGATGGTTCCCGGCTCGCGTATCACACCCCCGGACCCGGAGATCCGCTGTTCGTGTCGGATGGCAGCCGGCGGTCGGACGACCGGCCCATCTTTACCGCGCCCACCGGTCTCCACAGTCACTTTCCAGCATGGTCGCCCGACCGGGCCTTCATTTACCTCGTCCAGGGTTCCCTCCCGGACAAATTGGACGTCTGGCGAATCGCCCCCGCGGGCGGACACCCGCAGCGGATCACGTCGCATAATGGGATCGTAAGTCATCCGGTGATGCTGAATCGGCGGACGCTCCTGTACCTCGCGGGCGATCCTGATGGCTCGGGCCCGCAGCTTTATAGCACAGACGTCGAGCGCCGTATTCCCCACCGGCTGACCTCTGGCCCTGACCGTTACACGTCGCTGGATGCGAGTGCCGATGGCCGCCGCCTGGTGGTCACCCGCGCAACTCCGGAGAGAACGCTGTGGCGCTTGCCGATTGGCGATTCACCCGCCGATGCGTCCGAAGCCGCTCGAATCTCCCTGAGTACTCACACAGCGTTCTCTCCTCGACTGGGTCCGAGTTTTCTTGTGTATGTTTCGGCGACGGGATCGAGCCAGAGTCTCTGGAAGTTGTCCAACGGAACCGGCACGGAATTGTGGAGCGGCCAGGGAGCGCAAATCTTCGGCGGGCCGGCGATTTCTCCCGACGGCCGGAATATCGCATTCTCGGTTCGCAGAACCGGGCAGACCTTCTTGTATGTAGTGCAGGCCGACGGCGCCAACGCGCGGGTTGTCGCCGACTCGCTCAATCTCCAGGGCTCTCCGGCGTGGGAGCCCGACGGCCACTCGATCACTACGGCGGCGGAGGATCAGAGCGTCCCACGGCTGTTTCGCGTGACCATGGACGGTCGTCCGCCCGTCCCTTTTCTTCGCGAGTACTCGGTTGATCCCGCTTGGGCGCCCGACGGCCACTTCGTGGTCTACTCAGGGCCGGATGTCGGTACCACATTCCCGGTGAAGGCCGTCACGGGCGAGGCCCAGGAGCAACCCCTGCCGGCGCTGACGCTAACTCGGGGGGCTCGACACATGACCTTCCTGGATAAAGGACGGTCCCTGGTGTTCCTGCGCGGAGACATTCAACATAAGAATCTATGGACAGTTGAACTTCAGACCGGCGTCGAGCGGCAGTTGACCAATCTGGCTCCCGATTTCAACATCGGCGATTTCGACATCTCCCCGGACGGCCGTGAAGTTGTCCTCGAACGAGTGCAGGAGCGCTCCGATGTGGTGCTGGTGGATCTCGCCCGCTAACAGGGGGCTTCGACCTTCGCGTTCAATGTTGCCTGTTCGATATTGTTACCAGTCTTCTGGAATCGTGTCGATGCTACATGAGGGGATTTCGAAGTCAACGCCGGTGGCCGCCTCGGCCAAGGCCAGGAGAGTTATGATCTCTGATATGCTTTGCCGAGTTTGTATCACCGTTTTGATATGGACTGTCTCTGCCACGGCGCAGTGGCTGGATTATCCCACTCCCAACATACCGCGCACCTCCGACGGCAAACCCAACCTTGCCGCTCCGGTTCCCAAGGCGGCGGATGGCAAGCCCGATCTCACCGGGCTATGGCAGCGGATGCGCGGGCCCAACCAGCGCGTGAACACGGGTCTGGCAGTGGGCCCCAATCTGGAGGATTTCATGCGGCCCGGGGAAAAGATCCCGCCCTTGCTTCCTGCCGCCGAAGCGCTGTACCAAAAACGCCTCGCCAATAACATGGCGGACCGGCCCTCCGCGCGCTGTCTGCCGCACGGCATCCCCGACCAGATGCTCATTCGCGTGCCTATGAAGATCATTCAAAACCCGGGACTGACTCTCATTCTGTATGAAGAATTCGCCCGCTTCCGGCAGATTTTCACCGATGGCCGCAGTCATCCGCCGGTGGCGAATCCAGCCTGGTTGGGCTATTCCACGGGGAGCTGGGATGGCGACTGGTTCGTGGTCGACACCCGCGGCTTCAACGACAAGAGTTGGCTCGACGATAGCGGCCGCCCTCATACCGAAGCCCTGCACACCATCGAGCGCTTCCGCCGCCGCGACTTCGGTCATATGGACGTCGAAGTCACCATTGACGATCCGCAAGCCTACACCAAAATCTGGTCCTTTCCGATGCAATTCGAATTCCTCGCCGACACCGACATGATCGAGGACGTCTGCGACAACGAAAAAGACTCCGTTCACTCCGTCGGCAAATAGCCACGAAAGGTCGGGCGCGAAAAACCGGGACAGTATACTCATTTCCGCCGGACCAGCGCACCGACATCAGACGACACTCGCGTCCGGCTGAAATGAGTATACTGTCCCAGGCTTTTCGCGCTGCGATCGCTTCAGGTGAGATTCTCAAAATGATATAATTCGCTCGCAAGTGTGGAGGTTCTCTGACATGCCGATCCCGCGATACTTAGCCGCGTTTCCGATCCTGGCGACAGCGGCGCTGGCCGCCGACACCAAGCCCGCGGTGACGTTTAACAAGGACGTCCTGCCCATCCTCCAGCAGCACTGCCAAAGCTGTCATCGGCCTGGCGAGATCGGGCCGATGCCTCTGCTCACCTATGCGGGCGCCCGCCCATGGGCGAAATCCATCAAGAACGCAGTGGTCACCGGAAAGATGCCGCCCTGGTTCGCCGATCCTCGATACGGCCACTTCGCCAACGACCGCAGGCTCAGCGACGCCGACGTCGCCAAAATCGCGGCCTGGGTTGACGCCGGTGCGCCCGAAGGCGATGCCAAGGATAAGCCGGCGCCCATGACCTGGACCGAGGGTTGGAATATCAAGCCCGACGTCGTCATTGAAATGCCCAAGCCCTACGCCGTTCCCGCCACCGGCGTCATCGAGTATACGTACTTCGTGGTGCCCGCGCCCTTTAAGAAAGACACCTGGGTTCTCGACGGCGAAGTGCGGCCGGGCAACCGTTCCGTGGTGCATCATGCCAGCGTCCACGTCCGCCCGCCGGGATCGCAATGGTTGAAGGACGCGAAACCTGGCGAACCGTATGTTCCTCCCAAGAACGCGCCCGGTGAACCGCCAACAGACGCGAACGGCCAGCCCGTCAACATGAGCAATGAGTGGCTGCTGGGTTACGTCCCCGGAGTGCACGGCGAATATTTCGATGTGCACCATGACCCCGCTCACCGGGCCGCGAAACTCATTCCCGCCGGTTCCGATCTGGTCTTCGAGATGCATTACACACCCAACGGCAAGACCGCCGGTGAGGATCTGACCAAGGTCGGCTTCGTGCTGGCGAAGGAGCCGCCGGCGCGCCGGCTGCTGACTCTTCCAGTGGCGAATATGGACTTTGCCATACCTCCAGGCGATGCCAACTACGCCGGCCACGCCGACGCCACTTTCGATAAGCCAGTCGAGTTGGTCTATTCGCAACCGCACATGCATCTGCGCGGCAAGGACATGGATATCCGCCTGATTTATCCCACCGGCGAATCCGACATGCTGGTCAGCGTGCCGCATTTCGACTTCGGCTGGCAACTGGTCTATTACGAGGACAAACCAATTCCGGTGCCCAAGGGCACCCGTATCACGCTCAGCGCCCATTGGGACAATTCCGCGAATAACCGCTATAATCCCGATCCCAGCGCCACCGTCCGCTGGGGCGATCAGACCTGGGACGAAATGATTTTCGCGTGGGTCGGCGTAATCGCGGATCGCGACGACACTCTGGATACGGTGATGGCGGTCAGACGCGGAAACGCGGCCAACGCGAGTCCGAAACCGTGACCGCGCCCGCTTTCTCGATCCAGACTCTTTCAAGGGACCTCGCGCGGCGCGCCCGCGCCCTCAGTTTCGATCGCCTTCCCCTGGAAGCCGTGACCAAAGTCAAGATCGCGTTCTTAGACCTGCTATCGTGCGCCTACGAATCGCTCGATCTTCCGCCCAGCCTCCAAGCGATGAAAATCGCGAGCCGCGGCAACGGCTGTGCCGGCGTCATCGGCTCTTCACTCCGCGTCGCGCCTGCGGAAGCCGCGTTTGTAAACGCCGTGCTCAGCCACGGGCTCGTTCGCGAGGATATGCACACCGGATCGGTCAGCCATCTGGGGGTGGTGATTTTCCCCACCTTGCTGGCTCTCTCGCATCGAAAAAAAATCCCTGGCCGCGACTTCATTCTCTCCGCGATCTGCGGTTATGAAACCGGCGCATCGATAGGCCGCGCGGTGATGGATCGCGAGACCGTCCGCCGCTTTCGTCCCACCGGCATCACCGGACCGCTGGGCGCAGCCATCGGAGGAGCGCTGCTGCTGGGTCTCACTGAGGATGCCACCATAAGCGCGCTAGGCCTAGCGGCCAACACCACCGCGGGTCTGAATGAGTGGCCAAGCTCCGGCGCCGATGAAATGTTCTTTCACGCGGGCTTCGCCGCCAGAAACGCCGTGACTTCCGTGGAGTTGGCCGAGTTGGGCGCGTATGCGTCCGAAACCGCGCTGGACGGCGCGGCAGGCTTGTTCGCAGCTCTTGGGAAAAGCGAGCGAGTCTCCGAAGTCAAGGCTTTTGCCCCCGGTCGCCCGCTCGAGATTCTTTCGGTGTATCACAAGCCCGCACCCGCCTGTAACTATGCGCAGACGGCGTGCCAGGTGGCGCGCTCGCTCGCGCTGGATGATGCGGTCGAGGCCAGGCAGATTGAAAGCATTACGGTAAAGGCGTCGGCAGCCGCGCTCGCGTATCCCGGGTGTAACGCAACCGGCCCGTTTGAGCGCATCCTGCAAGCCAAAATGAGCATTCAGTATTGCGTAGCGGCAACCCTGGTGCGAGGCGCCATCGAAGAAGCCAATTACCGCCTCTTGAAGGACCCTGAGGTGCTGCGCTTAATCGGCGTCACCGCGCTCGAGGAAGGTCCGGATTTCACGGCTGCTTATCCCGGCGCTCAGGGAACGGAAATCAGCCTGAGGTTGCGCAACGGCGCCACGCTGCGGCGGCGCATGGACGACTTAATTCCGGCGACTGATGTCGATATCAGGGCGCGATTCCGGACCGCCTGCGGGAACGTGCTCGGCGTCTCGGCTGCGCAAGCCATCGAGCACGCCGTCGATGCCCTCGAAGCAATGGAAGACATGAGCGTTCTGGATAGCCTCCTTGGCGCGCTACCATGCAGCACCGTAGCCATCAATAGACGACGCCACAGCCACCTACATTCTCGAAACCCGAAAGTGTTTCGAGGATCTGCGGCAGGTGGCAGCCCAGATCGCCGGCGTTCTGGTTCTCGCAGCCGCCGGAGGAAAAAGTGCGACGCCCGATCATCCCATGCTTGCAGCCGCTGCCGAGCTTCATCGAACCGCCTTCGATGAACTGCGCCGCATCCGCCCTACCGAGCGGGCGCGTGCGCATCACCATTCCCTGATGCAGGCAGCGGATGATCTTGCGATCGCCCTCGCGGCCTCCCATCGCATTGAAGTCGATCCCATCCTGCTTCCGGTTCGCGCCGCCTACGCGCATCTGCAACGCGCGTCGGACACTTTACCCGGCTTCGAAATGGTCGCGTTTGGGCAAGGCTGCTGCGCGCTACCAGCCCGTGGTGAGAGTCGTCTGGCGCAAAAACCGGGACAGTCATTATATTTCGCCCACCGGGAAGTCCCATCGGATCAGCGCCCCTCCGGGGCGAAATGTGGTGACTGTCCCAGGTTTTCGCGATGCGATCAAATATGAATCGCTATTCAATCTGGGTAATGGAGTTCGCTCACGTGCCCAATTATCATTTGAGCGGCCTGATTTACGGTGCCCACAATCAGGGATATCGAAGACTGCCTTACTGCTACATCGTCATCAAGGGACAGGGCCAAGTGGCCATGGTGGATGTCGGCTACAACCACAAAGCCTACGGAGAAGTGCTGGCCAATACCTACGGCGTGCGAAACTGGCATCCGCCTAGGGAAGTGCTGGCCGGATGCGGCCTCACCCCCGAAGATGTTTCCAGCATTTTTATCACCCACGCGCACTTCGATCACATGGGAAATATCGAGGATTTTCCCAACGCAACATTTTATATTCAGGAACGCGAGCTATCCAAATGGGTCTGGGCCATGTCGCTCGAGCGCCGCTTTCGCTGGCTCATGCTGGGCATCGATCCGGGCGACATCCTGCGCGCCGTGGACCTGGCGCGCCAGGGACGGCTGGTGTGTGTCGACGGAGACCGTGAGAACGTGCTCCCCGGAATCGATATTCATGCGGCCTTCGACACGCACACCTGGGGATCCATGTGGCTGACCGTCCGCAACGATGGCGAAACCAATTCGCAAAACACCTGGGTATTCTGCGGTGACCTCGCATACACGGTCGAAAACCTCCGCGGCGACGATCCCGCCGATCCTCAATACATTCCCGTGGGTCTCGCCACCGGCAGTCAGTTCAATCTCATCATGGCCAGCCACGCAATGGTGAAATCGGCGGGCGGCGATTCCACCCGCGTCATTCCGGTGCACGAGGATCGTTTAAAGGATATGTTCCCTTCCAGGGTGACCAGCGCGGGTCTGCGGATTACAGAACTGGCGTTGGCGCACGGCGAGCCCAGCCTCGTACGCTGAAGCCTGCTTACTTGGTCGTATCCTTATTCGCGGCTGCCTGCCTGGGCGCCGGCAGTACCGTCCCATCCGCCAGCTTGATCGAGACAAACAGCGCGCCCGGATCCCCGCTGATCAGCGGGTTGCCAACAACGGTCGCCATATCGCCCTTTTTCACCGTGGTCCGCTTAAAACCCTGGCGGACCAGATACGCCGGCGCGGTCATCTCTATCTTCCAGGTGACCACCTTTCCGTCCTTGCCGGGCACGTCGATATCAATCGAGGAGTGCGGATTCTCCCACCGGAACTCCTGCACCGTTCCCGTCAGCGTGACCCTCTGTTTCCGGTCGAACCCCGCCATCGAATGGTGAGCTTCGGCGGGAGTTGTTCCCATCCAAATCCCCGCCGCCAGCGTGCTCGCGATGATAAACGCCCTCATGAAATTTCCTCTCATAGCCCGATACCTAGCGTACGTTCTGCTTGGGGCCTGTGCTCAGCAGATTCTCATTCAGATCCGGCAGGCAAGTGGCCTCGGTGATCTCCTGATCGTCCACGCGGCGCCAGCGCTTGGTCCACTTCCACTCGCCTTCCCAATTCTTGGGATCGGTCATGGCGTACTCGATCTCGAGCGTCGCCCCTTGATTGATCAGCCGCATCCGTTCCACCACATGTAACTCGTCGCTGGCCGGAACTCCTGTATCGATCCAGTGATGATTGTCCACGAAAGCCGTGGTATCCACCACCAGCGTATCGTTTTCCCAGTGCCCGATCGATTCACCGTTGAAGCTGGGGATGACGATGTCGGGATCGGTGTGCTTCCTCCCGTCCAGGTAAATGATGCGGACGCTGTTCATGAATCCGCTGATCATGTAAATCACGGTGGGCTTCTGGATCATGGCGATGGGCCACACCCGCGTCATGATGATCGGCAGCCCGGCGGGCCAGCAGTGGCCGATGTCGTCGTGATACGCTTTGCCTTCCGCGGCGGCTTTCTTCGACGCGTCGTATTGGACCTGCGCCGATGCCGTAAGCTTGGCGCCTGGCGGAGGAGCGAACTGCCACGGGTTGTTCTGCCCGCCTCCATGCAGCCAGGTTCCGGTGATGTCGAACGCCGGCTTGGGTCGATCCTTGGCGATCGCCGACGGCGCCAGCGCGCCCACCGCGACGCCTTTGTCGTTCAGGGGCGCCAGCGACTGAGCCGTTAGACCCGTCGCCGCCACCAGGCTCGCGGCCGCGACTGCCGCGGCAGTCCATGGAAATGCTTGCTTCATACTGTCGTCCTCATTCTCTATTTGCCGGCGCCCAGGCGCATCCGGACCACGCCTTTTTCATCCACGTATTCGCGATTATTCTCACACACGAACTCCACCATCTCGTAATTAGGAACCAGCTTGTAGACCAGCGTGTAGGTGACCGGCTTCTCCAGCACCACCGGGTCTTCAATCGTGATCTGGTCGTGCAGCGTGTTGGGTGCGGGCCGCCGCAAGCGCTCCGTGATGTGCATCTGCTCGCTGTGCGGCATCCCTTGGTAGCCCTTCACCGACGGGTTGATGCCGATCGTGTCCACCACCAGCGTATCGCCTTCCCAATGCCCCACGGAGTGTCCGTAGTAACCCGGCGATACATCGTCCCACGACTCCTGCGGCTTGCCGATATAGATCCGCCGCACTTCACTGAAGGCTTCCGCGATGATGGTCACCTGCTTGGGCGTCTGAATCACCTCCGTCGGGTACACCGCCACTTGCATCATGGTGGGCATACCATAAGGGCTGCACAGCGAACCGGGCGCGGCCAGTTGCTCTCCGCGCGCGCTCGCCTCACGCTCCTTGGCGCGGCGAGCATCGTAGGGCTCCTTATAACCGGGCTTCAACAGCAGCGGCGTCGCGGGAGCCGGCGCACCCGGCCCGTTAGCCCTCGAAGGACTCCAAACCCCTGACAGGTCGGGTGCCGTTTGCCCCGCCCCATACATGCCCGTCAACAGCAGCAGCGCGGCCGTTTTCCGCAACACTTTACTTGGGACCTCGGCCCGGCCCGTTGCCCAGCTTCCGGCCATCCGGCAAATTCGCCTGAACCAGTAATCCGCCCGGGTCGCCGTTCTTCAGCGGACTCAGGATCACCGTGATCTTGTCGCCGGCTTTCAGCGTATTGTGTTTCCAGCCGCCCGGCTGGAGAATGCTGGGGCTGCCCATCTCAATGCTCCAGTGCTTCACCGCTCCGGCTTCGTCCGCCACGTCGAGTTCGATGTAGGAATGCGGATTGGTCCACTGAAACTCCGTCACCGTGCCCGAAAGCGTCGTCTTCTTCGTCGAGTCGAACATGGCGAAGGAGTGGTGCGCCGATCCCGGTATCGCACCCAGCAACAACCCCAGCACAAAAGCGCTGGCAATCTTCAGGCGCATCGCTGCCCTCCTAAATCCATACCTTTTGGAGATGCTACTCCGCCTGAGCACGGAAGTCAAATGCCGCCTGTCGCCGCCCTCCAATCGCGGGTGTATAATCAGCGACGGATCGCGAACACCCAATGACCCTGCGAATGCATTCCAGCTTGTTGATCGCCGCCGCGCTGCTCGCGGCAACCCCCGCCTTTGCCGCCGGCTCCTGCGAAGGCTCCCGCGACCTCAGGCTCATCAACGGCAAAATCGTCACCATGGACCAGAAGAACTCCATCGTCTCCGAAGTAACCATCCAGAATGGACGCTTCGCCGCCGTGGGTCCGGTGGGGAATCTCAAGCTCAGCCCGTGCACCCAGCTCGTCAACCTGCGTGGACGCACCGTAGTCCCCGGTCTCATCGACAATCACAATCACATCGTCCTGTTCGGCATGCGCCCCGGCCACGACGTGCGCATTGAGACCGCCGCTTCCATCGCGGACGTCCAGGCCACGCTCAAAGCCCGCGCCAAAACCGTGCCGCCCGGGGCCTTCATCACCACCTTGGGCGATTGGAACGCCAAGCAATTCGCCGAGAAGCGAGCGCCCACGCTGGCTGAGTTGGACCAGGCTCTGCCCAACAATCCCTATATCATGAACGGCAGCGGAACCATCACCAACACTCTCGGCAAAGCGTTCTTCGAAAGCAAAGGCGTCACGGTCAGCCCCGCCGGCGTGATTGCCGGCCCCGGCCTGAACGCCGCATTGAATGCGTTGCGCGCGGTGCAGACTTTCGACGATAAGAAACAAGGCACGCTCGACGCCATGGCCTATCTGGTCTCCTACGGCCTCACCACCAGCGTGGACATGGGAGCTTTTACCATTCCCGGCACGCCCGACATGCAATCCGCGCAGGTCAGCGACGGCGTCGAAAGCCTGAATCCATGGACCATGTACGATGCCTTCCTGGCGCTGCATCGTGACAACAAAATGACCCACCGCCTGCGCATCTTCTTCCTTTCTCAGGACACGGCGCCGGATGTCCCTCTCTTGAAGGAGCGCATGAATAACGCCTTCCCCGGCTTCGGCGACGATATGCTTCGCCTCACCGGCGTCGGCGAATTCGCCGCGGCCTGGCGTTTTCAAGGCGGGACAACTCCAGCCAACTATGAGACCGCCTTGCAACTGGTGGCCAAGCACGGATGGGCCTTCCAGCAGCACACGTTATCGCTGAAGGAAGACCAGTTCACTACCGCTACATTCGAAAAAGTGAATGCCGTGACACCCATTCGAGACCTGCGCTGGTCCATCGCCCACGTACCCAAGATTGACTTGCCGACACTCAATCGCCTGAAGGCCATCGGAGCCGGCGTCGCGGTGCATGGCTGGCTCTATCTGTCGGGCACTCCCGCCAATGGCGGCCCTCCCTACCGCACCATCGTCGATAGCGGGATCCACGCCGGCGCAGGCTCCGACGCAGCCGCCGTCTCCGTCTTCGATCCATGGCTGGAGATCTACTACATGGTCACCGGCAAGAACGCCGCCGGAGAGTTGATCAACGATAAGCAACAGCTTACCCGCATGGAAGCCATCCGGCTCTATACTGCGAATAACGGCTGGTTCTTGCACGAAGAGGAGAAACTGGGAACCATCGAGCCCGGCAAACTGGGCGATTTAGTCGCGCTCACCGCCGACTATTTCGACCCCCGGAAAGTGCCGGATGAAGAGATCAAGCGCCTGAAAGCGGCACTCACTATCGTCGACGGAAAAGTCGTCTACGCCGACATAAAGTAACGACACACATTAAAGGAGATTTAGCATGAAAGAACACCTAGCGAAAACACCGGGACAGTCATTATATTTCGCCCACCGGGAAGTTCCCTCGAAGCAGCGTATCTCGGGGGCGAAATGTGGTGACTGTCCCAGGTTTTTCGCGACTCGACGGCTGCTGGCGATCTGCGCGGCCATCGCGCTCGCAAGTTTGAGTCATGCCCAGTCAATCCCGCGCATGCCGGATGGCAAGCCCAACCTGAACGGAGTCTGGCAGCATCCCTACGTTCCGGACATGAGCAAGGACGGTAAGGACCAGAAGGGAGCCGGAGAGCTTCCCTATACACCCTGGGGCGCCAATGATTTCAAAACCTACGACCCGGCCAAATTCGACTACACTGGGCATTGCCTGCCATTCGGTTTGATGCGCTCCATCAATGTAGGTGGCTATCCCATCCAGATCATGCAGAACGACCAGTATGTAGCGCTGCTCTTCGAGCAGAATACCTGGTTTCACGTGATCTACGCCGACGGGCGTCCTCGTCCCAAGGATCTGGAGCCCACTTGGTTCGGGACCTCCTTTGGGAAATGGGACGGAGATACATTCGTGGTCGATACGATCGGGTTCAATGGGAAGACCAGGCTCGACACCCTCGGCCATCCGCACACGGACGCCCTGCATCTAACGGAACGCTACCAGCTCACCGATCCTCAACACATCGCCTACGAAATGACCATCGACGATCCCAAGGCGTACACCAGGCCGTGGAAGAATACCCGGGTCTTCACGCGCATGAAGCCCGGCCAGGAACTGATCGAATACTCCTGCGAGGAAAACAATCGAGACTTTACGGAGGGCCACATCAAGTAACTTATGAATACCGAACATTTCGAAAAGCGGCTGCGCGACAAGGAGCGGGAACTTCAATCCAGTCTCGCCGGATTAGAAGGCGATGCACGCGCTTCGGGAGCAGCCGAAGTCAGAGACACTACGGACGACGCCAGTTCCTCGGAAGAGACCTCTGAATCTCTTGAGGAGGGTGCATTGGTGTCCCAGACGCTCGAACAGGTGCGCGACGCGCTGCACCGAATCGAGGACGGCAGCTATGGTACCTGCACTCTGTGCGGACGCCGGATTGACGCCTCGCGCCTGGAAGCTGTTCCCTGGACGCCATACTGCCTGGAAGACCAGGAAAAGCACGACGGAAAGATCCACAGAGATTCGACCCTCTAGCAGCCGTGGCGAAAATCGTCTGGCGCAAAAACCGGGACAGCCACCGTATTTCGCCCACCGGGAAGCCTCCATCGAATCAATGCGCCTCTGTGGCGAAATATGGTGACTGTCCCAGGCTTTTGCGATTCGGCCCCTTCCGCCACGGGCTGCTAGTCTAGGCCCGCAAAGGGTGCGGCGCGCACCCCGAATCAATCCAGGAGCCAATCGCGCCGCGCTCCATTTTGCGCGAGTTCCTCAGTAGCGCAAAGGGTGCGGCGCGCACCCCGAATCAATCCAGGAACCAATCGCGCCGCACTCCGTTTTGCGCGAGTTCCTCAGTAGCGCAAAGGGTGCGGCGCGCACCCCGAATCAATCCAGGAACCAATCGCGCCGCGCTCCGTTTTGCGCGAGTTCCTCAGTAGCGCAAAGGGTGCGGCGCGCACCCCGAATCAATCCAGGAACCAATCGCGCCGCGCTCCGTTTTGCGCGAGTTCCTCAGTAGCGCAAAGGGTGCGGCGCGCACCCCGAATCAATCCAGGAACCAATCGCGCCGCGCTCCGTTTTGCGCGAGTTCCTCAGTAGCGCAAAGGGTGCGGCGCGCACCCCGAATCAATCCAGGAACCAATCGCGCCGCGCTCCGTTTTGCGCGAGTTCCTCAGTAGCGCAAAGGGTGCGGCGCGCACCCCAATCAATCCAGGAACCAATCGCGCCGCGCTCCGTTTTGCGCGAGTTCCTCAGTAGCTTCCAGCGCCGAGGTGTCCTTTCTTATCCGCGCCCATGGAGCCGAAGCGGCAGGCGTAAGCCCGCGTGAATTCCGCGCCCAGATAGAGCACCTGCGCCGAATAATAGACCCATACCAGCACAATAACCAGTGAGCCGGCCGCTCCATACGTATCCGTGAAGTCCGTCCTGCCCAGATACACCCCCAGCAAGACCTTTCCGGCAGTGAACAGCAGCGCCGTGACCACCGCGCCCAGCGCGACATCGCCCCAGCGTACAGTCGCCTGCGGCAGGACTTTAAATATGAAGGCGAACACAACCGTGATGGCGCCGAAGGAGACCACCCAATCGACGCCTTGAATCAGCGACCCCGCCGCGCTTAAGGCCGCCGCGCTTAAGCTAAGATACCGGCTCGCCGCGGAAATCCACGCATTCACAATCAGCGACAGCACCAGAAGCGAGCCGCCGGCCAGCACCAGAGCGAAAGAAACCAGCCGGTCCCGCACCAGATTGAAGATGCTCCGCGCCGTGCTCGAAGTCGTGTCTTCGGGAACCTTCCAGATGGTGTTCATCGCGTCCCGTAGTTCGCTGACCACCGCCGAAGCCGCGAAAAATACCGTCACCACCCCCAGCACGGTAGCCGCAATGCCCTTCGTCGACGGGCGCACCCCCTCGATCATCGACTGAATTGCCTTGGCTCCCTCGTATCCCACGAAGTCTTGGATCTGAGCCACCAGGCGGCCTTCCGCGGCTTGCGCGCCGAAGGCCCAACCCGCCACCGCCAGCAGGATCAACACCGTCGGCGCCAGCGAAAGGGCAATATAGTAGGCCAGCGCCGCCCCCATTCGCGGCGCTCTATCGTCCGTCCAGTTCTGGACGGCGACTTGAATGAGACGGCCAATCTCCTTGAACGGAATTCGAGTCATCACCCGGCGGCCTGGCCGCCGTTAAACCTTCCCTGGCGCGACCACAAGCACGATGCCGCCGATCAGCGCCAACACCCCCGCGATGGGCGCCACCGGTACGTTGTGCGTCTTGTCGCGAGTCGCGTGAATCGGTCCGATATCGACCACCTTTTCCCGCGTCGTATATGTAAAACCACCCCACGCCAGGCCGGCAAGGCCAAGCACAATCAGAATTATTCCAAGTGTTTTACTCATAGCAGCCTCCCTTTACACGCCTATTTATTGCTCAAGTACCTTCTCAATTTGCCCGACTTTCTTCTGAACCTTGCCAACGATCTTCTCGGCTTGTCCTTCCACCTCAAGATCCGGGTCGTTCGTGACCTTTCCTGCCGTCTCCTTGGCTTTCCCTTTCAGCTCGTGAAAAGCGCCTTGGATCTGATCCTTCGAACTCGGTTTCATTGATTTCTACCTCCATCACTGATTCAGCAGTTTGAGCACCACTGACCCAATACGGTCACACCATACCCAATTCGAAGGCGAGCTAAGGCGCCGATTGAGTTTTTTGGCGCAAGCACCTGTCTCAAACGGCCTTTCAACCCAGCCTCGATCCCCAACCGATAATGCCGAAGCAATGTTTGCACCGCCAAACCAGCCTTGCTTTGGAACACCGCTTGCAACACTGACATCGATTGACCACATGCGGTCATCTGACTCCATGCCATTATGAGCCCAGGATTCTAACTTCGCGAACAAGAGGAGAACAAATTATGCACAGCGCGGCAACCCAATGCAGCCGGCAGCTGCCAGAAAGCGGCCTGATCCAGGCCCGTTTCGACAATTTTGAGGAGATCGTTGGCAGAGGCGCGGCCATGCAGCGTGTTTTAGAACAGGTTGAAACCGTCGCGCCCACCGACGCCACCGTCCTGATCCTGGGAGAAACCGGCACGGGAAAGGAGTTGATCGCACGTGGCATTCACCGGACCAGTGCTCGCAAGCATCATCCCTTCATCACATTAAACTGTGCTGCCATCCCCACCGGCCTTCTCGAAAGTGAGTTGTTCGGCTATGAGAAAGGCGCCTTCACCGGCGCCCTGGGGCAAAAGATCGGCCGCTTCGAGTTGGCCAATGGAGGCACCCTGTTTCTGGATGAAGTGGGCGACATCCCGCTGGATCTGCAACCCAAACTGTTGCGAGCCTTGCAGGAGAAGGCCTTCGAAAGATTGGGCGGCGTCCGAACCATCCCCATCGATGTCCGCCTGGTCGCGGCCACCAATCGCAATCTGGAGCAGATGATGGGCGACAAACTCTTTCGAAGCGATCTTTACTATCGACTGAAAGTTTTTCCGATTACCACGCCTCCCTTGCGCGATCGCCCCGAGGACATTCCCGTCCTCGCCCGCCACTTCACCCGCAAGTATGCTCTCGAAATGAACCGGCAAGTGGAAACCATTCCGCCGGCCACCATGCAAGCTCTGGTGAACTGGCCCTGGCCCGGGAATGTGCGTGAGCTCGAAAACCTCATTGAACGATCCGTCATCCTTTCGCGCGGCTCTGAGCTCCGTGTCCCGCTGGCGGAACTACGGGCCGATCCAGCCGAACCTTGCGGCGGCACGCTCGCCGCCATGGAACGCGAATATATCATCCGCGTTCTCAGCCAAACCGGCGGCGTGGTCAGCGCCGCAGCCTCCCACTTGGGGCTGCCGCGCACAACCTTGAACGCCTTGATGCGCAGGCTGGGGATTTCCCGCCTCGCTCTCTGACGCCCGCTTTGGACTCCCGTGTGCAAGGTAGATCAATGAAGAAAGCTCTTTTAAAGGAGAATGAATATGCTTTGGACAATCTTTGTTGTGCTGTTGGTCCTGTGGCTGCTGGGCCTGGTCACATCCTATACCTTCGGCGGCTTTATTCACATCTTGCTGGTCTTCGCGTTGGTTGTGCTGGTCATCCAACTGTTTCAAGGACGCAGAGCCGTCTGACCGCCTGAATACCCACTCCGGCAAAGGCTCCCATCTTTCGAACCCTCAAGCACATCGCGTTCGGCGGAGCCTCTTGCCGGAGGTCGCCCGTTCTACTCTTGGCTGAAGTCTTTAGAAGCCCGCACAGGGTCGCCGACTTCCTCAGAGGACCAGCCAATGCCCCGCCGACCCGACTCCGGCCAGATCGACCTCACCGAAGTTTTCCACCGCGTCCAGCAGGAGATGCTCGCCCAGCTCGCCGTCGGCCGCCTCTTCGAGCACGCCTCCGCCGCCGGAGCCGCCACCGAACATCATTGGCTCGAATTGTTTGATCGCTATCTTCCCAAGCGCTACCGGGCCACGCCCGCCTTCGTCATCGACTCGGCCGGCTCCCGCTCCCGCCAGGTCGATATCGCCATCTTCGACAATCTCTACTCGCCCCTCCTGTTCCCGCACGCCTCCGGCTTCCACATTCCCGCGGAAAGCGTCTACGCGGTCTTTGAGGTCAAGCCCACTTTTTCGCGCCAGTGGCTCCAGGACGCCGCCGACAAAGCCGCCTCCGTTCGCTGCCTCCACCGCACTTCCGTTCCCGTCATCGCCGGAGGAGCCCGGCGCTCGGCCATTCGTCCCCGGCCGATTCTCGCCGGCCTGCTCGCCACCGGCTCGGTCTGGAACCCCTCAACCTTCGCCCCCAACCTTCGCCGAGCCCTCTCTTCCATCGACGGCCCTCTCGACCTCGGCTGCTGCCTCGAACACGGAGCCTTTGAGCGCTCCCGCTCCCTGCGCATCAGTCACAAAAACGAGTCCCTGATCTTCTTCATCATCCGCCTCATCGAGCGTCTCCGCGCCATGGGCACCGCTCCCGCCGCCGACCTCATGCTCTACGCCCGATCCCTCCGTTCCTTCCGCAAGTAAAGAAACTGCTTTCCATCCTGTTGAGGCGGGATTGCCGCAAGGCGCCCGCTTCGATATCTTATTAAAAGTGATCAAACATTCCTACAACTCTATGATCCGGGCCGCGAGTCTTCTTCTGCCGGCCTTCTTGCCGCCAACGTCTTCGCCGCCTCGAACAACGGCTATGTCAAGGCCTCCGGCAGTCCCGAGGACGCCGCTGTTTTCATCAACGGCAAGTTTGTCGGGCCGGCGTCGCGATACACCGTGCCCGAGAAATACGAACTCCCCCTCGGCAACATCGAGGTGACCATCCGTGATCCGCGCTGCCAGGATTACACCACCAAGGTGTCCATTGCGCCGGGGAAAACCACGCACATTCACTACAAGCTCACTTTCGTCGACCCCATCAAGCCGCCCTATGGCGCGTTGCGGCTGACCGGGACCGATCAGGAATCCTACGCGCCCTCCGCCGCCGGAGACGGCGCCGTCTATATTAACGGCAAATACTACGGATATGTGGACGAATTGAAGACCATAACCTCCGGCATTCTTTTGAATCCCGGCTCCTATGAGCTCTCCATCGACTCCAGCACCTACGGCGACATCCGCCGTCAGTTCACCATCGAAGCCGACAAGACCACGCTGCTCCCGGTCACCAAATAGCGCAAAGGGTGCGGCGCGCACCCGAATCAATCCAGGAACCGATTGCGCCGCACTCCGTTTTGCGCGAGTTACTCAGTAGCGCAAAGGGTGCGGCGCGCACCCCAAATCAATCCTGGAACCGATCGCGCCGCACTCCGTTTTGCGCGAGTTACTCAGTAGCGCAAAGGGTGCGGCGCGCACCCCGAATCAATCCAGGAACCGATCGCGCCGCACTCCGTTTTGCGCGAGTTACTCAGTAGCGCAAAGGGTGCGGCGCGCACCCCGAATCAATCCTGGAACCGATCGCGCCGCACTCCGTTTTGCGCGAGTTACTCGGTAAACCCGTCCGCCGCGCGCGCCAGAGCCTTGTCCAACGTCCACAACAGGCAGTTGGAAAGCCTCGCGGAAGCGAGGAGGTGCACGTCGATCCAACCCAGTCCGCGCCCCCACATCCCATGCTGATCCAGGAACTGCAGCACTTCGCTGTGCGTTGCCACCTTCGCCGCCGGCAGGGAATTTAAAAGGGCGAGCACTGCGGAGCGGTTTTTTAGATTGCCGCACGCCAACTCACCGGCGACAAAAGGATGCATCAGGACAAGTCCTTCGGCCAAGCGGCCGGCCAACCCCGCCTGTCCATGGCGAAAATGTTCGATCCAGACCGAGGAATCGACCAACACCATCACGCAGGACGTCGCCGCGGAATGCTGGACAGTTTGGGCTGCGTCCCGCCCAGCGCCGCGAGCCGCTTCGCGGATTCACGCGCAATCAGCGCCGCCAATCCCTCGCGCACCAACGCCGTCTTCTCCTGAATGCCGGTCAGTTCCCGAGCCCGCTCCACCAGCTTCTCGTCGATGATCAACGTCGTCCGCATATGCACCAGTATGCATGCCTGATGCATACACGTCAACCGGCCGCTCCGCGGCCATCCCCGCGCGCCTTAATCACGCCGCAATTCGAACATCGGTACGCCGGAAATCCTCGCCCTTAAACAGCAATGGCTCGCCGAGCTGCTGTGCCAGCGCGTAGGCACAACAATCGCAGAAATTCAGGGCTGCGGGATGCCTCCCCTTCCCCCACCGCCGCCACGCTTCGCGAGCGCCCTCCGCCAGTTCCGCGGTGAAATTCACAATCTGCACCTGCGCCCGGTGCAGCAGCAGGTCCAGCTCGCGCCCGCCGGCCGCGCCCTTCTTCGCCTCGATGACCACTGCGGCCTCCAGCAGTTGCACGGCGGATAGCATCCGGCGTTGGTCCCGATCGATCGCGGCGACCATCTGGTCACCCTCCGCTTCACCCAGCAGAATCGCAAGCAGAGCGGACGTGTCGATCACCATCAGCGCGGCACGCCCATCTCATCGAACCCCAGGATCTCTTCAGCGCTCCGCTGGTCCTGGTCCGGCAGAGCCGCACAACGCCGGCCGATCTCGCGCAATTCATCTCCCAAAGATCGAGGCCGGGCGCGCCCCATCTCGCGCGCAAGAGATTCCCGCAGCGCCTTCACCACGACTTCCGTGATAGACCGGCCAGATCTTTCCGCAAGCTGCCGGGCAAGTTCGTCAGCCTCGGGATTCTTAATATTGAGAGCCATGTTCCTTCTTTACATATTAGCAGATTCTACATCCAAGCCAAGACACACCCATGCTATCTTGTAGTTATGGAGGGCATCGACACGCTTCGCGATTGGGACGACCGGATGTTCTGGACCGAAGTCCAGCACGCCTTCGCAGCCAGCCAGGAATCGGACGAACTCCGAGCCGAAAAAGAGCTCTGGGACTCCACCTTATCGGACGGATTCCGAGCCGCTCTGGACCAAAATTAAGCGGGGCGAGCCGAAGCCCGGTCACGAACAAGGCGCGCGCCGTCCCGTAGTGATCATTTCCGCCGACCCCTACAACCAGAGCAAGTCTCCTCTGATCGGTGTCGTTCCGCTAACCACGGCTCTCGCGAAGAACCCGGTTCATGTGCACCTAACCAAAAGAGGAGACCGGCTTAGAAGCGGATTCGACCGCCCTCGGTAACCCTCGGTGGACACCTGAAAACCGGCCATACAGGGACACTTCAAAACCGGCCAACGGAGCGGAACCAGGACACTGTATTTATACCCTGCCGGAGCCGGTTTTTGCAAAGCATTTCTTTCGGTGATCTATTCAATCCGGACTTATACTAGCTAGTGGAGTCTGGGCGGAAGACAGGGCTCTCCAGGGATGGAACCCGAGCGCCGACTCAGGTGCGGGCATGAGGGCGGCCAACCTTGGCCGTCCTTTCGCGTTAATGCCTGCTTGGAGGCGATAAATCCCAGGGGTTTGGGGACAGAGTCCCCAAGTAAATAAGACGCACGCGAGAGCCGGGTATCCGTTGTGCTTAGACCGGCACTTCGCAGATTGGGATTGAGACCCTTCTGGCTCGTTCTTCGTCCTGCGGCGGCTCCAGGAAACGCACTATAGCCTCGCCGCGGGTGGCCGCGTGGGCGAAGACTTCTACAACCTTGCCGATTTCCACTGCATACCAGTCATTCGCCGGAGGATTTCCTTTTTCCTGAACTGCCCGATCAAGAGCATCAATCAGTTCTTCATGTAGGCGGCGGACAGCCGCGTTGCCGTGAAACACCGGCACTCGAAATGGATGCCATAGGTCCCGCCCTCATCAACTCGCCTCCGTCGATTGCTTCCTGCAATACGCGATTGAGCGGCGCTACTGTGACCCACGAAGCAAGGATATGCGAACAACGCACAACCTTGGAGGCGTCAAGCCGTTCACGCTCACCGGCCCGGAACTCAACGAGCTGGGTCTCGGGAATAGATCCGATGAGAACGGCGAAGGCCATCTATTTCGTCCACGATAGCAAGATCCCGACGAACCTGTTTCTTACTCGGATAGGCGCTCCATGAACGGAAGTGCGGTGATCGGAAAACACCACGTCTTTGCATGAAGCGCCATGGGCAATCATTGCCCACT
>CAVXWB010000152.1:0-9351 GCA_963765185.1 Bryobacterales bacterium | reverse complement strand
TTATGTTTATGTATAACGTACTGGGTGAACGCGTATTGCTAGTCTTCCTCCGGCGCGGGGCTGCGCGGCCTCTTACGTGCTGTTCCCGCTTGCGCGGCCAGCTCCTCCACAAAGCCTCGGAACGAAATCCCACCCGACGTACATAAGTTCTCGCAAGGTCAGCGATGAGGGCTACGTTCACAGTCTCCTGTCCGCCGGGGCGCGGCAGGAAACCGGCATGCGCCCAGTCGGCTTCCAGCAGCTTCGGTGCGCCCGTGGCCGCGAACGGCCATAATTGCGCCCTGGATGCCAGCTTCCTCAGCAACCCCAGCGCCTCGTCGACGATCTCCGCGTACTTCAATCTACCGCGCGCAGCGGATGCCACCGCCAGCGCGCCGTTTGCCGGTACAGCAACAGCATCTCGTCCGGAATCGCGAACAGCGAGCCTTTCAGCGTCGCGAAGACGTTCAGCTGGTGAGATTGTCCGGCCATTCAATAGCCGTCAGAGCCACCCGCAGCATATACTCCACTTCCTCCCTGCGATGAAACGATTTCGATCCGGCCAGCAGATGCGCCACCCCCGCCTCCAGCGCCCGCACCACCTCCACGTCAGATCCGGTCCTGCCGTAGTTGCGCTTGCGGAACAACACGGCGATATCCCTTTCGCGGATGTCCATTGGCATTGGTGGCTGAGCATCCAGGCGATGAACGCCGGCGATATGGCTTCCGGTAACGACTGCGCCAGACTTATTCGCCAGCCGCGTCTTGTTGCAGCTTTTTTCGGAACCGGCAGCACCGATCGCGCTCGGCCCATCCGCCATCTCCTTCTGAATGCGTTCCCAAAGACTTAGCCCAAGCAGTGCCCTTCCTCCACGCTGCCGTTAGTTATTTCAACGCGGCATTCACGAATTTGTTATGTTTCAAACCAGACGATGCATTTCCGCGTAGAGGGGCCGAAATCCGACGCCGCGCCCCTCCAGTCGCTCCTTCTCACTCGCTGGTACTCCACCAGATCAGCCCGCCGGAACTTGTAAATCGACTGCTTGGGATCGCCCACCAGAAACAGCTTCCCGCCGCGGTCGTCCTCCGCCAGCAGCATCAGGATTTCCACCTGCAACGGATCGGTATCCTGAAATTCGTCCACAAAAAGGTGGGTGAAGTGATTTTGCAGATAATGCCGCACATCCGGCTGATCCCGAAGCAGATCGCGAACGCGGCACAGCAGGTCCACAAAATCCAGCTTGCCCAGACGCCGCTTGCGCTGCTCGTATTCTTCAAGTAATCCTTGCATCTCTGAACGCAGCATCGCCGCCAGATCCGCATCCGCCCTCACCCGGAATTCGTCGATCCACCGCACCAATTCATCGCGCTGCGCCAGCAGCTCCTCGCGAGCCACGCCCCCGCCGTATTCGCCCGAACCCTTCTTCCTCGACCCTTTCAGTTCCCGTCCGAGCTTCAGCAGCCGCCCCTCCAGCGCATCGTAATCCCGAGGCCCCGCCGTTTGCCCAAGGAGGGCCTCTGCCTGCGCAATCCAAGCCGCCAGCGCCCGAGCCGGCTCCAGCCCGCGATACAAATCGTCGGTCACGCGGCGCGGGCGTGAGCTCAGCGCCGCCACATCCCGAGTCATCCGCGCCAATGTATCGATCTCCGACTCGCGAGCAAACGCATCGCGACGCCACGGGGCAGGGTAGTCGCGCCACTCCACCAGCTTCCATCCGGCCCTCTGCAATTGATCGAGCGCCGTCGAATCCTCCCAGCCATCCCGCCAAGAAAGCCTCGCGAACGCGCGCCGTAAACCGGGCGAATCCTCGTCCAGCCGTTTCTCCAGCCACGCGCGAAACGCCCGCCGGTACAGCCGGCCCGCCTCCTGTTCGCTCAATTCCTCAAATCCAGGATCGACGCCCGCCTCCACCGGCCGCTCCCGCAGAATCTGCGCGCAGAAACTGTGGATGGTCCCGATGGAAGCCTCCTCCAAATGTTCCAGAGCCTTTTCCAAAGCCGCCCTGCGCGAACCCTCCGCTGCCTGCCTCTGCTCATCCAGCTCCTGGCGCAGACGCAGCTTCATCTCGCCCGCGGCCTTGTGCGTGAACGTCACCGCGGCGATGCGCTCAATCGACGCCCGCCCCGACGCCAGCACCTCCACCAATCTTTTTACGAGCACCGTGGTTTTTCCGGTACCCGCCGATGCCTCCACAATCAGGCTCTCATCCAGCGATTCCAGGATGTGCGCTCTTGCCTCGGCATCGGAGAACGCGCGCGCCGCCCTCACAGGAACCCCCGGATCTCGTGCAGCCCGTCCAGCCGCTCATCCTGGCGATTCTTCGCGCGCGCCGCCCGATGCTCTTCGTAAGGACCGCACACCACGCGGTAATCGCAGATGCCGCACGCGTCTTTCTCTGGAACCGGCGGCAGAAATCCCGTCGCGATGGCGTCGTCAATGTTGTGCAGCAGCCGTTGCATGAACCGGCGCGCGCTGGCATTCACCGTGATTCCGATTTGTTTGTAGCCGCCGCGTTGCGTCGCGTAGAACAAGCGTCCCGATTCCACGCCCACGCCAAACAGCCGCTCCGCCGCCAGCGCGTACAACAGCGGTTGCAGCACGCGACCCCCTCCCGTATACGCCGGAATCCTCTCCGGAGCTTTCCCCGTCTTGTGATCCGTCACGCGCAGGACGCCGCTCGGAACGTGCTTCTCCACCAGGTCGATCGATCCGCGCAGCCGGACGCCTTGGTCTAACAGCGCCTCTTCCCGCATGCTCTGCGGATCGTGGCCCGCGCGAGTCTCCAGTCCGAAGGCGAATTCGAAATGCGCCGGTTCCCAATCGCCGTCGTTCTGCGCCACCTGTTGCAGCCACCCGCGCAGATCCGTTCGCAGATCCTCGATTCCCGTCTTCCAGACCCTCGGAACCGCCGGCGCCAGGTCGTCCTCGTATTGCGCCGCGATCCGATCCAGAGTTCGATCCGCGGCCTCGATCGCGGTCTTGAGACGCTCTTCATCCAGCGGCAAAAGCCCCGCCGCCTTCAGTGCGCTCAACAGCGTGAACTGCACTTCGTGAAACAGCGCCCCGCGCGTCAACGGATCCAGCTCCTCCAGCGGAGCCGCATCCTCGCGAGGCCGCAGCCGGTGAATCCCGTTCAGCGCGAATTTGTACGGGCATGTCGCGAACTGTTCCAGCGCCGACGGCGACCACGCCCGCGCCGCCGGCCGTTGCGACGCCAGCGCCTCCAGCGCCTCGGCATTCTGCGTAATCAGACCGTCCGCTGCGCCCCACGAAGGCCGCCATCGCGAATACCGCGCGCGCAAGCCGCGCGCCAGGTGCGTATTGGTCTCCATCAAATATCGCGCGCCCGCGGCCTTCCCGGTTCCTCTGCCAATCGACGTCCCCAGCGTCGCCAGGTCGTACTCGGCGTCGTCGATGGCTTCCGCGGCCTCACGCGGAGCCGGCCAATTCAATCTGGCCGAGGCGGCGTTTCGCGTCTCGTCCCCGAACTCCTTCAGCTTCGGCAGAGCCCCCTGAAGCGCCCGAGGCAATTCCAGCGCGTAGAACGACGGAACCCTGGCCCGCGCCTCGGCCGCATCCATTCTCGGGTACGACGCGATGAAGCGTTCGCTTGCCGCGGCCACCGCCAGGCGGAGTTTTTGACGCTCCTCATGGTTGCGGTCGGCGCGCAGCGGCAGCGGGTGACTCAATTCCTTGCGCGCATCGTCGAGCAGCAGCGGATCTTCGAGCGCGCGCCGAGGGAATAAACCCTCCGCCAGGCCCGGCAGAAAAACCACGCGGAATTCGCATCCCCGCGCCTCGTCGATCGAGCCCACGAACACTCGCCCCCACCGCCGTTGCTTGGGCTCCGGCCGCAGGAAGCGCAAGCGCTCGCTCAGCACGTGCGCCACTTCTTCCACCGTCACCGGTCCCACCGCGCCCATCGGCTCGAACTCGGCCAGCACCGCCAGCACGCCGTCCGGACTCCGCAGGGCCTGGCGCGCCAGCCGGGCCAGGGAAGTCAGCCAGTCCTTCCAGATCGCTCCCTCCGGCAGCTCGTCCAAGGCTTCGATCAACGGCAGCGCGAACCCGGCCAGATTGCGCAGCCGCTCCAATTGCCCGTTCACATGGCTGCGCTGCGCCTCATCTTCACCGGCCAGCGATTCCAGCCGCAATTCGAACTCGCGTTCCAAACCTCGCAGACGCCGAGCCCAGCGCTCGCGCCCGCCGATCACCGCCGCATCCACCAGCAGCCGTTCCCAGCCTCCGGGAGCATGCACCGCGCGCTCCGGAGCCGGCTGTGCGGCCGGGTCACCTTCGGCGCTGGAGGCCGTCAGGATTTCATCCGCCGCCGCCACCCACTCCGCCGGACTCTCCAACTCCGGCACTTGCCCCAGCGACAAATACTCCGCGAAGCTCGATGCGGAGCAGTCCTCGGCCGCGCACTGAAGCAGCGCCAGGAACGCGCGACCCGCCGGATCGGGACGGGCCGTTCCGCGGCTGAAATAAGCCGGAATCCCGGCCCGCCGCAGCGCGTCTTCGGTCACCGGTTGATATCGCTCCGGGCTGCGCAGAAGAATCGCCATCTGGTCGAAGGCGATGCCTGCGCCCTTGCTCGCGTCCGCCAGCGCCAGAATCCGCCGCACGATCTCGGCCGCCTCCAGTCCCTCGCCTGGAGCCGAAAACATTTCGAACCCTGCCTGTGTGGCCGAAGCCTCTGGAGCCGGCGAAAACACGAAGCGGCGCAAATGTTCTATCGGAGTCGAGGGAACGTCTCTGTCCAGATCCTCAGCTTCGCCAAGCATCTCCCGCGAAAATTTCCTCGAGCCCAACCGCCGAGGTCCCCGTCGCAGGTCCCGTATTGAGGATCGCCGCCAGCACCGCCGGAGCTCCCGCGGCTAGCCGTGCGAAAAAAACCCTGTGCGCTCGCGTGTCGAGCGGGGCATCCAGCAGCAGCAGAGGCAAGCCCATCCGTTCCGCGGGATCGCCGGCCAGCTCGAAAATCATCGCCAGGTCCGCCAGCGAGCTCGCCGAAAGTTCCCGCACGTATCGGGTTAACAACAGCGCCAGATCGGCGCCCGCCGGTCCGCGCCCCGCTCCCGGCGACGCCAGTTCCTCCGCGCCCGTGCCGGCCAGACGCAGCTCCGAAAGCGTTCTCGCCAGCGCCGCCGCAAACCCCGGCAGCGCGGCAACCGGATTGAAATATTTGAGCGCCCCATCCTGCCTCGCTTCGTGCGCGACCCTCGCGGCCAGAGCCTCCAGACCAAGCGAGCCCAGCGGCGCCAAGCCCCGCTCGGCCATCCCCGGCCTCGCCAGTGACGCGGCCAAAGGAATGACGCCGGAGCGGCGCACACCCGCCATCCCAGCTCCGCCCGCGGAGAGATCCTCCCCTGCCAAACGGCCAGGAATCAACGCCAAAGTTTCAGGATATTGTTTGAGAAAGGACCGCGCCGCCTCAAGAAGCCGGCCATTTGAGGCGGATTTCACCAACCGGCGGGGCGGCATCGACTACCAGTCTACCGGCATCTTTAAAAAGGTGGAAAAAAGAAACAAATTTTTCCGTGGCCGGTAACCATGGGGGTGCCACCGTCGTTATACAGATAACTAATCCCCGTTACGACAGCGGGCGCTCTCACCCCTTTTCACCCAATAAAGAAGCGCCCGCTATCCCCTCGAAAAAAAATCCGCTGAGCTAGTTTATCACACCGAGCCGCAATCCGTTTTGCGGGCGCTGAGCTTTGGCAAGGTGGGGCGGTCCCCCTGGACCGCAGCCTGGCCCCCGGCCAGGCTTGGGCGCCGCATTTTTCATTAGAACGGCGGGGTCGCGCGCGGACGAGGGCGTCCGCCCCACAAACGGAAATACGTCTCCGGAATTACGGACGGCAGGACCTACTCCAACACCCCGTCAAATAGCGCCGAGCTCAGATAGCGCTCTCCGCGTATCCGGCAGAATCACCACCAGCGTCTTGTCCTTCATTGCCGGCTCGCGGGCCACGCGCACCGCTGCCGCTACCGCCGCTCCGCAGGAGATTCCGGAGAGAATCCCTTCCTCGCGCGCCAGCCGCCGCGCCATGTCGATGGCCTCTTCGTCGGTGGTCTGTTCGACGCGATCCACCATCTTCAGATCCAGCGTCTGCGGAATGAACCCCGCGCCGATTCCCTGAATCCCGTGCGGGCCCGGCCTAACCGGCTCTCCCGCCAGAGTCTGCGTAATCACCGGACTGCCGGACGGCTCCACGGCGATCGAAATCAGCGGCTTCTTTTTTTCCAGCTTGAAGTAGCGCGAGATTCCCGTGATCGTTCCGCCCGTGCCCACGCCCGACACCAGAACATCCACGTTGCCTCGCGTATCGTCCCAGATCTCGGGCCCCGTGGTAGTGAAGTGAATCTGCGGATTGGCCGGATTCCGAAATTGTTGCAGCAGGACATAGCGATCCGGCTCGGCCGCCACCATTTCCTCGGCGCGCACGATGGAGGCTTTCATGCCCTCCGCGCCCTCGGTCAGGATCAGCTTGCGCTCCCAGCGCGCGCAGCACCTTTCGCCGCTCCAGCGACATGGTCTCGGGCATCAGCAGCGTCACCTTGTAGCCGCGCGCCGCGGCCACGAACGCCAGCGCGATGCCCGTGTTGCCGCTGGTGGGCTCGATCAGTTCCTTACCCGGCGTCAGCACCCCGCGCTTTTCCGCGTCCCAGATCATCGACGCGCCGATGCGGCACTTCACCGAATACGCCGGATTGCGCCCTTCGATCTTGGCCAGCACCGTCACCGGCAACCCGCCGGTCACACGGTTCAACCGCACCAGCGGAGTGCGCCCGATACTGAAGGAATTGTCGGAGTAAACCGGCATCAAATATCCCAGTTCGCGCACGTAGCGCGCCTGCGATTCCTTCCAGCGCCGCGCCATCTCCGCGAAGGTGGTCTGATCCAGCATCGCGGAGACAGCCGCGTCCACTCGCTTCCACAGATCCGCGAAGCCTGCGTGCGCGCCGCGCTTCGACGGTCTTGTCTTCTTCCATGTAACGCAGCGCCTGGCCCACGGTGATCTGATCCGCCGGCCTAGCCAGCCGGTAGCCGCCTTCGGCTCCGCGCCGCGATTCCGACGAAGCCGCCTTGCTTCAGGCTGGCCAGAATCAGCTCCAGAAATTTCTGCGGAATCTGCTGGCGGCGCGCGATGTCGGCGATCTTGACCGGTTCGCCCGCGGGCTGCATCGCGAGATCGAAAAGAGCCAGAAGAGCGTACTCGCTCTTCACTGAGATATTCATTGGGTCCTTACGATTCTAACCCGCACCGGGGTAAACTCGCCGCCCGTTCACGAAAGTTTCCATCACGCGCAAGCCGGCCGTCCTCCACGACGAATCGCACCAGATCGGCGCGAGCCCCCGGCTCCAACCCCGCAGCCGCCCGCCGAACGTCCCACCCGCGCCGGATTCCGCGTCGCCATGCGTCACCGCTTCGCGCCAGCGTTACGCCCGCCATCCGCATCACGTTGCCGATGGCGCGATCCATGCGCAGGCTCGATCCCGCCAGCCTCTCGCCCCCGCGCATCGACCACGCGCCCATCCTGCCCGCAGTTCGATCTCGACCTCGCCCAGCCGGTACTCGCCCGGCGGCGCACATGGCCGGCGCCACTGCGTCGGTCACCAGCATGCTGCGCTCGACGCCCTTGGCCCGCACAGCCACTTTCACAGAAAGATTCCGGCAGATGATGCCCGTCGACGATGAAGCTCGCCGCCAACCGGTCCTCGGCGAGCTGCTCCCAGATATAGTTGGGATGCCGGGGCAGGGTAGCGTGGGCTCCGTTGCCCAGGTGCGTCGAAAGCGTCGCGCCCGCGCTCACCGCGTCTTGAATCTGCTGCCGGTCGCCTTGGTGTGGCCGATGCTCACCGTCACGCCCTCGCGGCAAGCCTCTCTATATATCGCGGCGCCTCCGGCCACTCCGGCGAAAGCGTCACCAGCCGCACCTTGCCGCTGCGCCGCCTCCTGCCAGCGCGCGAAACTCGTCCACATCCGGGCGGCCGCACCCACGCGCCGGGTGCGCTCCGCGCGGACCGTCCTCCGGCGAGATGTGCGGACCCTCCACATGAAACCCTGCGATCGAGGCCGCGGCATCTCCCAAGGTCTCCTTGGCCCGAGCCAGGTTCCGCAGCGCCCCCACCATCGCCTCCGGCGCTCCGGTGATCACCGTCGGAAAGAAGCGCCGTGACCCCGGTCGAATGCATTTGCTCGATCGAATCGCGCGATCTCATCCGCAGTGGTTGTCGGCGAGTTGTAATCCACTCCGGCACAACCGTTCACTTGCAGGTCTATGAATCCAGGGGCCAGATAGGTGCCGCCGCCGCGGGCGTCCCGCAGCTGCGGTCGCGCCCAAAATCGCTCGGTCGAACTCTAACTCGATGGTTTCACCGGAGAAAACATCCTGTCCTTTACAAATCATGGGAGTCCTGGTTTATACACAACATACCCACAATACACCGTCTGTAAGTGAGCGGAAGAAAGGCGGAAAATCCTGAGGAAAACGGGCCGCGGCAATTGCAGTACCCCCGCCGTCCTGGTACAACCATGTGAGTTTCTGCGAGGGACCGGATTGGTGTGTCAGTCTCGGGGGAGGTGGCCGCCGGTCCGGCTCTTAGCGGGAACCTACGAACCGAAGATTCAACCTCGGGCCCTGCGCACCGCACCCGATGAGCTGCGCCACTGGCGTCCAGCCATTTTGCTTCCGGGATGATCCCACCCGAACGGGATCGCCGAGCTTCCGCGTTGCAGCTTTCTTTTGAGGTCTCGCGCAAAACGGAGCGCGGCGCGATCAGTTCCTGGATTGATTCGGGGGCGCGCGCCGCACCCTTTGCGCTTTTGAGGTGCTCGCGCAAAACGGAGCGCGGCGCGATCAGTTCCTGATTGATTCGGGGGCGCGCGCCGCACCCTTTGCGCTTTTAAGGGCGGGGCCCGCCTTACTTCGCGGCGGGGAAGGAATTCGAAGACCGTGCCGGGACCCGCATCGCCCGTTGCGTGAGTCCGCTCTAAGGTCGCATGCAATTGGCCGCACAAAATAGTTACGATCTGTAGCCCGCGCGACCCGCGCGACCCGCGCGACCCGAGGGTTGAATCCATGAGCGGCGCCGTCTTGGGAATCCCCACCCCGTCGTCGCGCAGCGCCAGTTCGATGCGCTCCCCGCGGTCTCGTCTTCCATCCGGCCGCCTTCGATCCGTATGCGCCCGCGGCGTTGGTCCGGGAACGCATACTTGATGGCGTTGGTAATCAATTCGCCGAATCAAACCGGCGGGAATGGCTTGGTCCACGCTTAATTTGAGAGCGCCCATGTTCATCGATAACTTGATCCGCTCCCGGTCAACGCCATAAGAGAGCAGCAGGTTCTCCGGCAATATGGTGCT
>CAVXWB010000151.1:0-14297 GCA_963765185.1 Bryobacterales bacterium | reverse complement strand
GATGAAAGCCGCAAGCAGAATTAGTGCGATGCAGAAGTAGAGGATCGGTTTGCGCCCAGCCGCCACGCTATCCCACATCCATAGTAGGATAGTAAAGTTCGGGACTAATTCATAAGGAGGCGTGCCCATGTCCGTCTGGAACCGCCGCAAAGAAGAAGAGTTCACAACCCGGCCGCTGACCGGTCCGCCGGCCCCGTCCGAACTTGCCAAGGAGGGAATCCCCATGTCGACGCTTCCAGGCCGCAGCAGCGAATCGCACCATGAACCCGCGCGCACGGCCGTGCTCGGTAAGTCCGTGATCGTCAAAGGGCAGATCTTCAGCCGCGAAGACCTCACCATTGACGGCGAAGTCGAAGGCACGGTGGAGCTCCAGGAGCATCGCCTGACCATCGGACCCAATGGAAAGGTCCGCGCCAGCGTCAAGGCTCGCGAGCTGGTGGTGCTGGGAACCATCCACGGCAACGTCGAGACCACGGATAAAATCGACATCCGCAAGGAAGCCAAGCTGGTGGGCGACATCAAGACGGCCCGCATCGTGATCGAAGACGGCGCCTATTTCAAGGGCAACATCGATATCGTACGCGCCGAGGCCCCGCGCGCGGCTGCGCCGCAGCCCAAGCCTCAAGCCGTCGCCACCGCGACGTCTTCCTCCTCCGCGGCTCCTTCCTCGGGAGCCTCTTCCGCCGGCGCCGCGCTGGCCGCTGGAGGCGGCGAGGCCAAGAGGTAATGGGAATCGCCGCGCAGCGTGTTGGAGACTCGCAACAGTAACGGCCTCGACCAATTCTGCTCGGCGCTGCAAGAGCGTTCCGGCATGGCCATTCTGGATCTGGCCGGCGCCAACCAAAGCACGGTCAGCTTCATCACCAACTACGGGCATCGTCTCTATTCCGACGATTTCCTGCTCCAACTGGACCACTGTTTTGGCCAGGGAGATTTTTACGAAAACCAGACCAATCCGCGCGCGATCGAAACCTTTCTCCGCACCGCGCTCGATTTTCCCGACGAGGCCTTCGACGGCGCTCTGGTATGGGACGTCCTCGAGTATCTTTCTCCGGCGCTGTTGGCGATGGTGGTGCAGCGGCTGCGCGCCATGCTGCGGCCCGGCTCCAGCCTGCTGGCCGTCTTTCATAACGAGGAGCGCGCCGAAACCGTGCCGTCTTACTCCTTCCGCATTCACGGTCACCGCACCATCGAGCTGGCTTCCCGCGGACGGCGTCAGCCCGCCCAATTCTTCAACAATCGGAGCCTCGAAAAGCTGTTTCAGGATTTTCAGTCGGTGAAGTTCTTCCTGACCCGCGACCATCTCCGGGAAGTGATCGTCCGCCGGTAAATCGGACTAAAATCCATGTCCCTCCCAAAATAATGTCTCTTGAAGATACTCTGTTCGAACAACGTCTCAGCCGTACGCGCCAGATTCAGGCGCTGGGCTTCCGGCCTTACGGGCAGCGCTTTGAATTCACGCACACCATCCCGGAAATCCTGGCCGGGCACGGAGGGGCGGCCGGCGCACGCACAGGGCCGGCTCGGCCCTCCGAACCGTCTGGAACTCCGGAGAGTCCCGCCGAGCCAGGCTCCGTTGTGCGGGCGAGTTCTCTAGAGGAACTTGCAATCGACAAGCCGCGCGTGGCGATTGCCGGACGCATCCAGACCATGCGCCGCATGGGCAAGGCCGGGTTCCTGCACCTGATGCAAGCGGGCGAGCGTTTACAGGTGTACGTGCGCAAGGACGCCGTTTCTGAGCGCGACTATTCGCTCTACGAAATGCTCGATTTGGGCGACATCCTGGGCGTGGAGGGGTATCTGTTCCGCACCCGCACCGGCGAGCTCAGCGTGCATGCGGAGAAGCTGACGTTCCTTTCGAAGACGCTGCTTTCGATGCCCGAAAAATGGCACGGCATTGAAGACGTCGAACTGCGCTACCGCCAGCGCTACCTGGACCTGATCGCCAATCCCGATTCGCAGCGCGTTTTCCGCGCCCGCGCGCGCATGATCTCGTCACTTCGAAGGCAGCTCGAAGAACGCGGCTTCATCGAAGTGGAAACGCCCATGATGCAGCCCTTGTACGGCGGCGCGGCGGCGCGGCCCTTCGTCACCCATCACAACACGCTGGACATGGATTTGTACCTGCGCATCGCACCGGAGCTGTACTTGAAGCGGCTCATCGTCGGCGGCATGGAGCGGGTTTACGAGATCAACCGCAATTTTCGCAACGAAGGCGTCTCCGTGCGCCACAATCCCGAGTTCACGATGCTCGAGTTTTATCAGGCCTACACCGATTACCACGGCCTCATGGACTTCACCGCGGAGCTGCTCAAGCAGACCGCCATCGACGTCACCGGCTCGGCCGTGGTGACGTATCAGGGGGAAACGCTCGATTTCTCCCAAATGCGCCGCATGACCATGCGGGAAGCCGTGGGCGACGCCTCGCTCACCGGACACGCGCTGATGGAAGCCTTCGAGGCCCGCGTCGAGCCCACGCTGATCCAGCCGACGCTCATCTACGACTATCCCGTCGAAGTCTCGCCGCTCTCGAAAAACAAGCTCGAAGATCCGGCTTTCGTCGAGCGTTTCGAGATCTACGCCGGCGGGATCGAACTGGGCAACGCTTACACCGAGCTCAACGATCCGCAGGAGCAATATCGCCGCTTCGAGCTTCAGCGCGCCCTGCGGGCGGCCGGCGACGAAGAAGCCCAGCCCATGGACGAAGACTACCTGCGAGCCATGTCTTACGGCATGCCTCCGACCGGCGGCGAAGGCATCGGCATCGACCGTCTGGCCATGCTGCTGACCGATTCGAAATCGATTCGCGACGTGATCCTGTTCCCGTTGCTCCGGCCGGAGGGAGAGATCGGCATCGCCGAAAAACTTCAGGGGCGGGAGCAACAATGACTCGACGCGCCACTTCCCCAGACGCACCGTCTTTTTGTTTCTCTAGCGCGATGCTCTTCAAGCCTATGTGGAGATGGATCGCGGTGCTACTCTGCGCTGCGGGAGTGGTCCACGCACAGGAGCGACAGGAGTGCGACCCTCACATTTGGAGTTGGAAGGACAGCGGTGGACAAACGAGGACGGTCCTTGAATTCGAGCAAATTCTGAAAAAGGCCCACGCCGCAGGAACACCAGCGCCTTTCGAGAAGGCGGTCCTTGAGGGAGCATGCATCCGGGGGTGGAACCTCAGCGGCGCGGACCTCAGCGGCGCGGACCTCAGCGGCGCGGACCTCAGCGGCGCGGACCTCAGTCACGCAGACCTCAGTTATGCCGACCTCAGTGGCGCGAACCTCAGTTGCGCGGACGCCAATGGTCAGGACATCCACGGCGTGTGGCCTGCTTGCGAGGAATCCACCTGCGCGAAAACCGGCGGCGCGATCCTCCGCCACGCGAACCTACGCGGCGCGATCCTCCACAATGCGGTCCTTAGCTGTGCGGACCTCAGCAGTGCAGTCCTCACCAGTGCAGACCTGCGCGATGCGCGCTTTAACAGCTCCAACCTTTACAAATCGCGGTATGAGCCAGACGACGACCCGCCCGCCTATCTCATTGCTCGTGCCAAGAATCTGGACCGGATGACTTTCTATTGGAACTCCTCGGCGATCTTTAGGCTGCGGAGCACCTTTGAAGACCAGGGCTTCCACGATGCCGCCCGAGAAGTGACCGCCGCGATACACCGCGTTGACCAGGACGTTAACCATCATTGGATTCAGCAAGTTCTCTTCGACTGGACATGCGGATGGGGTGCCAATCCGATGCGGCCGCTCTGCATCGTCATGTGGCTCTGCTTAGCATGCTCGGTAGTCTATTGGGCTGGATTGGGGAGCGGGAAGGGCAAACTCTCCGTCCACACCACTGGGAACCGAACCACCCCTAGGTGGGGATCGTTGGGGAAGGCAATGCTGTTCAGCCTCATGAATGTCTTTAACGTCGAATTCGGAGACTTCCAAACCAGGAGCTGGGTCCGGATGCTCCTGCCCCATGAGACCATTCTCAAGGCCGACGGCTGGATGCGAACCGTCGCAGGTGCCCAGTCGCTCCTGAGCATGGCCCTGATTGTGCTCTCGACGCTCTGCTACTTTGGACGTCCCTTCGATTAGCCTCAACGTCTCTAAGATATGTTCGAGCTGACCATCGCCATCCGCTACCTCAAGGCCAAGCGCAAGCAGGCGGTGATCTCCGTGATCACGGTGATTTCGGTGATCGGAGTAGCGGCCGGAGTGATGGCGCTGGTGATCGCCCTGGCCATCAACAGCGGGTTCCGCGAGACGCTGGAGCACAACCTGTTGAACGCCACGGCCGAGGTCAGGATTGAGGAGCGCGTGCCCAGCGGCGGAATCGAAGAGTGGGAGCAGATTTCCGCGAAGGTCGCGCGTCTTCCGCACGTACAATCGGCCGCTCCAGGGCTCTACGAAGACGGCCTGTTGACCGGTTCCTCGAGCGAGGGCGCCGAGATCAAGGGCATCGCCATCGCTCCCGGCGCGCCCATTCCTCCCTCGCTTACGCATCTAAAATCGGGAACGTTCGAAGGCTTGCGCCCTAGCCCCGGCAAGCTGCCCGGGATCATCGTCGGCTCGATTCTGGCCGAGAAGATCGGCGCGGTGGTGGGGAAATCCGGGATCAAGGTCCTGGTTCCCGAATGCAGGGTCACGCCCATCGGCGTCGAGTCCTGTCTGGAGCCTGTGCGCGTGGTGGGCACGTTCGAATCCGGCTTCTACGACGTGGACGCCCACTGGGCCTTCATGTCGCTTCACGATACGCAGACCGTGTTCGGCTTGGACGACGTGGTGAACAGCATTGAGCTGACCCTCGACGATATCGACAAGGCGCCCGAGGTGGCCGCGGCCGCCGATGCCATCATCGGCCCCAAGCTCACCGCGCGTTCCTGGGAGGAGCTGAACAGCCCGCTGCTGCACGCCTTCAAAATGGAGCGCATCGTGACCATTTTGACCATCGGCCTGATTCAATTGGTGGGCGCGCTCAATATTTTGATCGCCCTGATCATGATGGTGATGGAAAAGCACCGCGACATCGCCATTCTGATGTCCATGGGAACGCGCGTGCAACAGATCCGGCGCATCTTCATGTTCGAGGGGGCGCTGATCGGCGCGGCCGGCACAAGTATCGGATTGATCGTCGGCTACACGCTGTGCTACTTCGCCGACCGCTATCGCTGGCTGCACCTGGACGCTCAGATTTATGGGCTCTCCTTTGTTCCGTTCGAGTCGCATTGGATCGACGGCCTGTGGATCGCCGCCGCGGCCATGGCCGTCAGTCTTCTGGCGACGCTGTATCCGGCTCGCAACGCGACTCGCATTGCGCCGGTCGAAGCTTTACGTTATGAGTAGCTTTGCGTTACGAATAGAGAGAATTATGCCCAAATTGATTGCAGCGCCCAAGCGAATTCCGGTGCCTGGGAATAAACTCATTGAGGAATACATCGGCTGGGTCAACTCCGGCCACACGGGTGTGAGCATCGCGCACATGCACAGCCCTCCTGGTTGGTCGGAGCCTGGACAGACGCCGGAGTTCGACGAGTTCACCCTGGTGCTCAGCGGATGGATGCGCGTCGAGCACGCCTCCGGCGTCATCGAGGTTCGGGCCGGACAAGCCATCGAGACGGCTAAGGGCGAGTGGGTGCGATACAGCACGCCGGAAGGCGCGGAATACGTGGCCGTCTGCGTGCCGGCGTTTTCTCCGGATACGGTGCATCGCGACGCGTAAGACCGGCCACGATGATCGGAATTCAACTCGATCGCTCGGGTGCGCCCGTGGTGCAGCAGGCGCGCGCCCGCGGCCTCCTTGTGAACTGCACGCACGATACGGTTCTGCGGCTGCTTCCGCCATTTCCGTTGTCGAGTGCGGAGGCCCGGCAAATCATACAGATTCTGGACCAGAGTATGCTTATAAGTTATGGCGGCAGTGGCGCAGTCGATGAAAGCCGTACGGGTTCATGAGTACGGCGGTCCCGAGGTTTTACGTTACGAAGACGCACCGCGTCCCATTCCGGGCGCTGGAGAGGTGTTGGTGCGGGTCCACGCGGCGGCTCTCAATCCGCTGGATTGGAAGATTCGAGCCGGCTACGTGAAGAACTGGCTTCGGTACAACCTGCCCATGATTCCGGGTTGGGACTTTTCGGGAGTGGTCGAAGCCGTGGGTCCGGACGCCGGGCCGTGGAAACAGGGTGATGAAGTGTACGGCCGGCCGGAGATCGCCCGCGACGGCGCTTACGCGGAATATATCGCGGTGCGTGCTTCCGAAATCGCGTTCAAGCCCAAATCCATCGATCACGTACACGCCGCGGCGATCCCTCTGTGCGGGTTGACCGCATGGCAGGCGCTGTTCGACACCGCGGATCTGCGCGCGGGGCAAAGGATTCTGATTCACGCGGCGGCCGGAGGAGTGGGCGCCTTCGCCGTGCAGCTCGCCAAATGGAAGGGAGCCTGGGTAGCGGGCACGGCGTCGGGCCGCAATCAAGAGTTTTTGCGCGACCTGGGCGTCGATCAGCCGGTGAACTACGAGACCACCCGCTTCGAGGACGTGGTGCGCGAAGTGGATGTGGTGATCGATGCGATGGCCGGAGAGACGCGTGAGCGGTCCTGGCAAACGCTGAAACCCGGCGGCATACTGGTGACCCTGCTGGGGCAGCCTCCGGTGGAAGAGGGCGCGGCACGCGGCGTTCGCGGGGCCGGCGTCATGGTCAAGCCGAGCGCGGCTCAGCTGACCGAAATCGCCATGCTGGTGGATTCGGGCAAGCTCAAGGTGTTTCTCGACGCCGTGTTTCCGCTCGCGGAAGCCTGCAAGGCGCAGGAGTTGAGCGAAACCGGCCACGTGCGCGGCAAGATCGTTTTGCGGGTCGCGTAGTTACGCCGGCTTGGAGCGATGGACCAGCGGCCGGACCAGCAGCGTCAGCACGAATCCCACCGCCAAACCCGCCGCGAGCACTTGGAGCGGCAAATCGTAAATATGCACGCGGCTTGCGCCCGGGGCTAGCGCGGCCTTCGCGCTATTGGAGAGGCTGGTGATAATGGTCGGGCCCACCACCGCCGCGGCGCTCCAGGCAGTCAGTACCGCGCCATGAATCGCGCCGACATTCTCCTGGCCGAAAATATCCGCCAGGAAGGCCGGGATGGTTGCGAATCCTCCTCCGTACATGGTGAACACGATGAAGAGGCTGGTCAGGAAGAGTCCCCAGCTTCCTTGCGCGGCCATGACCGGAATCAGCAGGAACAGCGCGACTTGCACCACGAAGAACAGAGTGTACGTATTTCTGCGGCCGATGTAATCCGAGCCGGAGGCCCACAGGAATCGCCCGCCCGCGTTAAAAAGACTGATGATGAACACGATTGTTCCGGCTTCCACGGCAGTCTTGTGGAACATGTCCTGGAGCATCGGAGCGGTTTGCGACAGGATCCCAATCCCGGCCGTCACATTGATGAACAGGATGCCCCATAGCAGGTAGAACTGCGGCGTAGCGAGGGCGGTGTTGCGGCTGATGCTGCGGTCGGTGATCATCTTGTCGACCTTGACCGGCGGCGTCCAGCCCTCGGGCTTCCATCCCAGCGGCGGACGCTTCAGGATCGACGCGCCGATCAGCATGATGATGAAGTAGGCCGCGCCGAATAGGAACATCGTGTTGGCCACGCCGTATTGCGCGACGAAATAGACGTCCAGCTTGCTGGCCACGGCGGCTCCGCCCCCGAAACCCATAATCGCCATGCCCGTGGCCATGCCGCGGCGGTCCGGGAACCATTTCACCAGGGTGCTGACGGGAGCGATATAGCCCAGCCCGCAGCCGATTCCCGCCACGAAACCCATGCCCAGAAGGACCACGAGAGGCTGCTTCGTTGCGAGACCCACGCCTCCAATCAGCAGACCGGCGCCGAAGAAAATCGCGGCGGCGATGGCGGCCACGCGAGGCCCTCGCCGCTCCACCCAGGGTCCGCCGAATGCCGCGCTCAGGCCCAGCAGTACGATGTTGGGTTCAAAAGCGATGTAGGGCGTGTGCAGCCAGGCGGGCGCGTTCGGGAAGAGCGCGTCGATGGGGCGGTTGAAATTGCTCCAGGCGTAAACCGAGCCGATGCAGATGTGCACCAGAACGGCTCCCAGCGGGATGAGCCAGCGGCTCGAAACGGAACTGGGTTTCGATGTGTCGATTTGTGCGGTTGCCATGGCGTAACAGGTAAGTATACTATCCTGCAATCAATTTTTGATGAAATTGTGAAGCAGTCCGCTAGGGCCAAGGACAAGAAGGGCCGCACCGCGCTGGACGATGGGCGTCGGAGCCGACGTCGGCGGCGTGCGCTCCCCGCACGACAGCACCGTGGCTCTGCTGAAGAAGCTGACGAACTCGACCGCCGTGCAAACCTCCGAGCGGCCGTAGGGATTTCTCAGCCTAACCGTCGCCCCATAGGGATTCAAATCTTGTCCGAAGCGTTCTAAGATGCCCTCGACTCCACACGTCTCACGAGCCGCGCCGCACAAACGTTAGCCCTGTGCCTTCGTCCGGGTCTCCTATGTAATACCAAAGCTTGTAGGGAGATGAATGGCCGAGGAGTTGAAACAAACCCAGGCTCGTCGGACGGCAGGTTGGCTTAGCTCCCAGAGGTGCCGGGGCCACCTCCTTGATGTCGATTGATATGGTGACGTCCCCAGCTTCCCAAACCATCCAGTCCCCCCTGCCTCGATACGCGCACTCAAGGGGCGTCCCAGACCCGTCATATGCGGGCAAGTCGAACACTTCCGCCCGATGGTCGGGGCCTAGTCTAAATTCAATACGGTCCGAGAATAGGTCACGCTGTTGGCCTCGGCCCGCCCGGCCCGGCGGACCGTACTCTCCAGCGAGATCGGCGACAGGCGGGACATGCTTGGTTATGTTCCAAACATTGACGGGACCAACCAGAGCTGACACCAACCGACTGCCTACCAGCATCGCCATTAGAAGGAAAGGGCTGCCGAGAATCCCCGCTGGAATCAGCAGCCATAGCCACCTCTTGTGCGCTGAGATCTGTCGGCGCATCACAGCCACGAGGGCCACGCCATTGCGGAGATACTCGAGGAGCCAGTTGCGCTTCATCCAATCGCGACCACCTCTTTGACGGCATCTGGAGGCAGTGCGCGCAAAGATTCCTCGCGCCTGTACTCAAGAATGAGGGCTATCGCCTCGCGCAGGTTCTTCAAACATTCCTCCCGCGTCTTGCCCTGACCATTCGCTCCGGGCACGGCGCAGTATCCGATGAACCATGGGCCCTCTCGCTCGACGATTGCTGTGAACTCGTTGCGCATCCCTGCATTCTACTGCCGGCGATAGGTCCAAGCGAGTTGCGGTAGACTCGGACCATGATCCGATCACAGCGCCTGACCGCAATCATCGAACGGGAAGACGATGGCTTTACGGCTCTATGCCCGGAGCTCGATATCGCGAGCCAGGGATCATCGATCGAGGAGGCCCGAACAAACCTGATCGAGGCGCTTACTCTGTTCTTTGAGACCGCGGCGCCGTCGGAAGTGAGCCGGCGGTTCCGTAGCGAAGTCTTTGTGACGCAGGTCGAGGTGCCGGTTGGGTAAGCTTCGAGTCCTTTCGGGCTTGGAGATTTGCCGGATTCTTGAGCACCATGGATTTGTCGCGATCCGTCAGCGAGGCAGCCATCGGATCATGCAAAAGCGAGTGGAGGGAACGACCGTAACCATCCCGGTTCCTCTTCATGATCCGGTTCGACGTGGTACGTTGGCGAGCATCGTCCGGCAATCCGATCTGCCCAGGGCCTTGTTTGAGACCGACAAATAAGGGGGGCGCTCTTTTTGAAACCCGCTGCTTTCGAATATCCCGTTAAGCTGAAGGCCGGTTGCGATGGCCGAACCCTGGCTGAATTTGTCGATTTTCCACGCCTCGCGACGGATGGAAAAGACAAACGCGAGGCGTTCGAAGAGGCGATGGACGCGCTCGGGTCCGATCTTTCAATCCGCCTTTCCCGCCGTGAGGAGATTCCCGCACCCTCGGCGCCCAAACGCGGCCATCGTATGGTGCCTGTGCCGCTGTGGCTGGCGCCAAAACTGGCTCTGTACCTGGCGATGCGGGATCAACAGGTGAACAACTCGGAATTGGCTCGCCGCCTGGGTGTCCATGAACGGGTCGTTCGCCGCATGCTGGACCCGCGCCACGCTACAAGAACGGAGAAGATCCAGGCTGCCTTGGCGGTCTTGGGCAAGCAGATGACGGTGGAAGTCCGGGACGCGGCTTAGCATGGCCAGCGGCCCCAGCGATTATCTTGCAGCGGAGAGAACCTTTCTCGCATGGATTCGAACGGGCCTGGCGCTCATGGGATTCGGTTTCGTCGTGGCCCGCTTCGGCCTGTTTCTGCGGGCGCTCCAGGCAGGTCAGCCAAACCTGCCGGTCCAATCCTACGGGCTCTCGTTCTGGTTCGGCACCACGCTTATCCTTCTGGGAGTGATCGTGAACGTTTTTTCCGCGAGGCATCACGTGCGTCTGGTTCAGGATCTGCGTGAAGGCGGAACCGGCTTCAATCGCCCGTCCTCGCTCGCCATCGTCGTCGCTCTAATTCTGGCGGCGGTTGGATTGGCGATGGCGATTTACCTGATTTCGGTTGGAGGACCTAAGCAATGACATCGAATTCAGACAACGGAATTGTCAGCGTGCCCAGTCGCCATTCGGTCGACCGGACCGTTGAAAATCTGAAGGAAATCCTGGAAGCCAAGGGAATCAAACTGTTCGCCTTGGTGGATCACAGCGGTGAAGCGGAAAAAATCGGAATGCAGATGCGGCCCACCAAGCTTTTGATCTTCGGCAATCCGAAGGCGGGAACTCCGCTCATGCTCGCCTCGCCCAGCATCGCGCTCGACCTGCCGCTCAAGATCCTAATTTGGGAAGACGGCAGACAACGGAGCAGTCTGGATCTCTTTCAACAGCCCCGCGTACCTTCAGACCCGGCATCATCTGCCGCAAGAGCTCCTCCAGAACATCGCGGTCGCGGATACGCTGGCGGCAAAAGCGGGGGCGTGAATCGGCCCCCTTCCCCGCCGATGCTATCCTTAGATCACAGTGGCAGGCCTCTCCATCGTCATTCCCATCCATAACGAAGAACCCTCCATCCTGCCCCTCTACGACCGGCTCACGGCCGTGCTGGAGCGCCTGCGCAAGCCCTACGAAATCATTTTCATCGACGACGCCTCCACCGACCGCAGCTTCGATCTGCTGGCCAACCTGGTCGAGACCGATTCGCGCCTCAAGGTGATCCGCCTGCGGCGCAACTTCGGCCAGACCGCGGCGCTGGCCGCCGGATTCGACGAGTCCCAGGGCAGCGTCGTCATCTCGCTCGACGGCGATCTTCAGCACGCTCCCGAAGACATTCCCGCGCTGCTCGAAAAGATCGAGGAAGGCTACGACATCGCCAGCGGCTGGCGCAAGAACCGCCTGGATAACGCGGTCACGCGCAAGCTGCCCTCGCGCATCGCCAATTGGCTGATGGCCAAGGCGTCGCACGTGGAGCTGCGCGATTTCGGCACCACCTTCAAGGCCTACCGCGCGGAAATTCTCAAGGACATCAATCTCTACGGGGAGCTGCACCGCTTCATCCCGGCGCTGGCGTCGTTCTACGGCGCGCGCATCGCGGAGGTGCCCATCCGCAACAGTCCGCGCTCCAGCGGCGGATCGCATTACGGGCTCGGCCGAACCTTCCGCGTGATGTTCGATATTTTCACGCTCTGGTTTCTGCTCAAGTATTTCACGCGGCCCATGCATTTCTTCGGCAAGTGGGGCTTGATCAGCGGAGCATTGGGCGGAGGCCTGCTCGCGTGGCTGGCCGCCTGGAAGCTGTGGACCCGCGCCGACCTTATCGCCGAACACGGCCCGCTTATTATCGTCGGCGCGCTGGCGCTGGTCAACGGCGTGATTCTTTTTTCCACCGGTCTGCTGGGCGAGGTCCTCACCCGCACGTATTTCGAGAGCCAGGGACGCCGCATCTACGCCGTGCGCGAAATCCGCACCCGGCGCGAGGAAAAGGCCGCCGGCGGCTCGCGGAGCTAGGATGGCGCGCTGTGGCGCACGCACACCTGCGTGCCGCGCCGGCACTTTGCCGACGCTGGTGTCGAGATGAGTCTCGACACGGCACGCACGAGTGCGTGCGCCACAAAGCCAGAGGGACTGGCAGAAAACCGGCTGATGGCCGTTCGCGCGGTCATCTTCGACTTCGGAGGCGTGCTGTGCTTCCATCCTTCCGAAGACCGCTTCACCCGCCTCGCCGATCTTTTCGGAATTTCAACGCCCGATCTTCTGCGCCTTTTCTGGGCGCACCGCGTCGCCTACGATGCCGGCCTGGTCGATTCACGCGCCTATTGGACCCAGATCGCGGAAACCGCCGGACGGCCCATCGACGACGCGTTGCTCTCCACGCTGGTCAGGTACGAAATCGAGCTCTGGAACAACTACGATCAGCGCATCCTGCGTTGGGCCGCGCACCTGCGCTCCGGCGGAATCCGCACCGCCATCCTCTCCAATCTTCCGCGAGTGCTCGGCGAAGCGCTGCGCGCTACTCCCGGCTTCCTCGATCCTTTCGATCATGTGACTTTTTCCTACGAGCTTAAAATCGTCAAGCCGGAGGCGGCGATTTACCACGACGCCGTCCGCGGCCTCCGCGTCGCGCCAGCGGAGGCATTATTTCTCGACGACAAGCCCGAAAACGTGGAGGGCGCGCGCGCCGTGGGTCTCGAAGCGGAGGTTTATTCCACCTGGGAAACATTTCTCGCGGAAATTGCCGGACGCTACAACCTGCCGATGTTGTTACAATCGCCGTAGGAGCATCCGCGTGACTATGAAACCCGCCTCTGGCCTTCCGGACTCTCTCGGTTCCCTTCGCGCGCATAAGAAATACGGGGATACCGCGCCGGCACTCGCGCACCGTCAAGGACGAGCTTCGCGAAAATCTGATCTGCAAGCTGGAACGCCGGGAGCCTTTGTTCTCGGGCATCGTCGGGTACCAGGATACGGTGGTGCCGCAAGTGGTGAACGCCGTCCTGTCGCGGCACAACTTCATCCTGCTGGGCCTGCGCGGCCAGGCCAAGACCAGGCTGATCCGCATGCTGGTGACGCTGCTCGACGAGCACATGCCTTACATCGCCGGCTGCGAGATCCGCGACAATCCCTTCGCGCCCATCTGCAAAGCGTGCCGTGAGCTGGTGCGCGAAAAAGGCGACGACACGCCCATCGCCTGGCTTTCGCGCGAGGAGCGTTACGTCGAAAAACTGGCCACGCCGGATGTGACCATCGCCGACATGATCGGCGATATCGATCCCATCAAGGCCGCGCGCAAAGGCCACAACATCTCCGACGAGCTGACCGTTCACTACGGGCTGCTCCCGCGCGCCAACCGCGGTATTTTCGCCATCAATGAACTGCCCGACCTGGCCGGAAAGATTCAGGTGGGCTTGTTCAACATCATGCAGGAAGGCGACGTCCAGATTAAGGGCTATCCCGTGCGCCTGCCTCTGGACCTGATGCTGGTGTTCACCGCCAACCCGGAAGATTACACCGCGCGAGGCAAGATCATCACGCCGCTCAAGGACCGCATCGGCAGCGAAATCCGCACTCACTATCCCGCCACGCTGGATCATGGCATGGCCATTACGGAGCAGGAAGCCTGGCTCAAGCGGCGCACGCCCGTGGATGTGCGCGTGCCCCCTTACATCCGCGAAATTATCGAACAGTTGGCGTTCTCGGCTCGCGAAGATAAGAAGGTGGATAAGCGCAGCGGCGTCAGCCAGCGCCTGCCCATTTCGGCCATCGAGAACGTGGTTTCAAACGCGGAGCGCCGCGCGCTGGTCTCGGGCGAAACCGTGGCCGTGCCGCGCGTGCTGGATATCTACGCCGCGCTTCCTTCCATCACCGGCAAGCTGGAGCTGGAGTACGAAGGGGAACTGAAGGGCGGCGATTCCGTGGCGCGCGATCTGATCCGGCTGAGCGTCGGCAAGGTGTTCACCAAATTTTTCGACGGCGACAACCTGAACGCGGTGGTCCAGTTTTTCGATCTGGGCGGATCGCTGCGCTTGGACGAAAGCGTTCCAGCGGCCAAGATGGTGGCTGAGCTCGGGAAGATTCAAGGGCTGCTCGAAAAGACCAGGAAGCTGGGCTTAAGCGCGAGCGAGCCCGACGCCGTGCGGGCCGGCGCAGCCGAGTTCATTCTGGAAGGTTTGTATGCGCACCGGCGCATCAGCCGCAATGAGGAAGCCGGATTTACCGCGGAGGCGCGGCGCCGCGAAGCCCCCGCCGACGATCCCCGCGCCAAGGCCGCCAAACG
>CAVXWB010000150.1:0-28676 GCA_963765185.1 Bryobacterales bacterium | reverse complement strand
GTCGGAAGAGCAGATCCGCGCCATCGCCGCCGGCGGTCTCGCTGAGCTTGCCGTAGACGGGCTCCGCGTTCTGGTCCTGATTCCGGACGGCACCCGCACCATGCCGATGCCGCTGTTATTCGGCATCCTGGAGCGTCAGCTCGGGCCTCGCGTCCAAGCCCTCGACTTCCTTGTGGCTCTGGGCACCCATCCATCCATGAGCGACGCTCAACTCTCGCGGCTGATCGGCCGCGACGTGACGGACGGGCAGTGCGGCAAACACCGCATCTTCAATCATCGCTGGGACTCGCCTTCGACGTTTACGAAGCTCGGGGAAATCTCCGCGGATGAGATCGAGTCTCTTACCGGAGGCCTGCTCCACGAGGCCGTTCCCGTGAACCTCAATCGCCTGATTCTCGACTACGACCACATCCTGATCTGCGGTCCCGTATTTCCGCACGAAGTGGTGGGATTTTCCGGAGGAGCCAAATATTTCTTCCCCGGCATCGGCGGAGCGGAGCTGATCAACCTGACGCATTGGCTGGGGGCGCTGCTGACCAGCTACGAAATCATCGGCACGCGCGACACCTGCGTGCGGGCCGTAATCCATCGCGCCGCGGAATTCATTCCCGCTCCGCATTCGCTGATCGCTCCCGTGGTGACGCAGGATGGCGTCGCCGGCATCTTTTGCGGGCCCACCGTCGAAACCTGGGGCGAGGCCGCAGCGCTCTCTTCGCGCCGCCACATCGTGTGGCTGGACCCGCCCGTGGATCGCGTTCTGGCAGTGGTGCCGCCCATGTATGACGATCTCTGGACCGGCGCGAAAGGCATGTACAAAACCGAACCGTTGATCGCCGATGGAGGGGAAGTGGTGGTCTACGCGCCGCACATCCGTGAAGTCAGCTACGTGCACGGGCGCCTCATTGACGAAATCGGATACCATTGCCGCGATTATTTCCTGGCGCAGTGGGATCGCTTCGGCGGCTATCCCGGAGGCATTCTGGCGCATTCCACGCACCTCAAAGGCAAGGGCGTCTACGATGCCAGCCGCGGCGTCGAGACTCCGCGCATTCAAGTCACGCTCGCAACCGGCATTCCGGAAGAGCGTTGCCGCCGCTTGAATCTCGGCTACCGCGACCCCGCTACGGTCGATCCGCAGGAGTGGGCGAAGGAAGGATGGTTCGTCGTCCCGCACGCCGGAGAGATGCTCTACCGCGTCCGCCCCTAGCGCAGAACCCGGCGCAAAAACCGGGACAGTATTCTCATTTCCGCCGGCCCAGCCGATTGACATCAGGCGACACTCGCGCCCGGCGGAAATGAGTATACTGTCCCAGGCTTTTGCGGACTGCGCTAATGCGTCATTGAGTACATGATGTAGTTGATCCCATAGCGGTACGCCAGCGTGGTCATGTCCGCGGGATACTCCGGCGCGTCCGCGTATTCCCAGGCGTCGCCGATGTCGGTGTTGTAATTGACCGCCACCACCATGCGATCCTTGTCGTCATTGATGGCGTCCCACTGCGGCGAGGTCCCGGCGAGGCTGCCCTCTATAAAGGTGGCGAGTGCCGGGGATATACGTCAGATCCTTCTGCTCGATGTCGTAAAGTACGTGCATGACCGAATCGGTCAGCTTGATCGAAGTGATGGGATGGCCCGGCAGCACCCGCTCCATGGTCTCCTGAAACACGTTCCATTCCGCCGCTCCTGGCCCCCAGAAATCGTCGACCATCAGAAACCCGCCGCGAGTCAGATATTCGCGCAGTTTCAGAACCTCCGCGTCGCTCAAATCCCAGTAACCGGTCTGGGTGGCGTAGATCCACGGGTAATCGAACAGCCGATCGTCGGTCAGGCCCACGTGCCGCGGTTCGCCCACTTGCAGCCGCGTCAGGCGCTGGAGCCCAAAGGAAAAATGATTATCGGCGTCGGGCCAATCCTGCGCCCACCAGCCGCTGGCTCGTCCGCTGCGCGATACGAATCGATTGAAGCCGCGTTGGTACTGCGGCAGGTCGGTGTATTCGGTGCGGATGAAATGGAAGTCGCCGTCCTTGGGGAACTCCGCGACGAAGCTCTCGCCGCGTCCGAAGCCGCCGCCTCCGCCGAACTGCGCCAGCATGGCCGCCGCGCACACCAGCACTCCCGCGATCAACCCAGGGATGCGTGCGCGCGCCGTCATTGCAGTCTCATTGTACCGCGCCTCTACTGAGGAACTCGCGCAAAACGGAGTGCGGCGCAATCGGTTCCTGGATTGATTCGGGGTGCGCGCCGCACCCTTTGCGCTACTGAGTACTCCCGTTCGCAAATACGCCAACGAATCGGGTGCCGAGCTTTGCAAGGTGGGGCGGTCCCCCTGGACCGCAGCCGGCCCCCCGGCCGGCTTGTGCGGCGCATTTTTCGTTAAGACGGCGTCCCGCGCGGACGACGGCGTCCGCCCCACAAACGGAAATACGTTGGTGTACTTCTGAAGTGACCGACTAAGTAACAGCCCGCGCCGCACCCCTTGCGGGCTCTTACCGGTCAGTGCGAAATTTCTTCGAGCGCCAGCCGCCTGGTTTTGGGTCCGAATCCACCGATCGTCACCGTCATCACCACCATCGCCGCGGCGATGAACGACGCCACCGCCGGAGTTCCGCCCCTGGCCAGCAGCGCGTTGATCACCAAACTGGCGCAGGCCGCGCTCACCCGGCTCCAGCTATACACGAATCCCACCGCGCGGGCGCGAATGCGCGTCGGGAACAGCTCGCCCTGATAGTTGTGGAAGGCGAAGGACATCCAGTTGTTGCACAGCGTCACCGCCACGCCAAACGCAATCACCAGCGCGGCGTTGGCTTGATTCGCGAACAGCAGCGTGAACACGCCGATGCCCACGCCGGCCGATACGATCTGCCACTTCCGTTCCATGCGGTCCGCCACCAGCATCCCCAGCAGCGGCCCCACCGGATTGGCGATGGCGATGATGAACGCGTATTTCTGGCTGGTGGTGACCAGGATGCCCTTGGCGATCAACAGCACCGGCACCCAGGAACCGAAGCCGTAGAACGCGACGGTCTGCATCAGATTGAAGATGGAGAGCACCAGCGTGCGCTTGCCGTAGGGCGGCTGGAAAATTTCTCGAAACGCCCCTTCGCCCGCGCCCACCTCGGCCGCGGGACCCGGCTCCGGCAGCGGCCCGCCGATATCGCGCGCCACGCGAGCCTCCAGATCCGCCATTACCCGCTCCGCTTCTGCCTCGCGCCCGTGCACCGCCAGCCAGCGCGGGCTTTCCGGAATCCCGAGTCGCAGCCACCACGCCACAATCGCGCCCAGCGACCCGATCAGAGTCACCACGCGCCATCCATCCAAACCGTACACTTGCTTCCGTACCAATAACCACCCGAACAGCGCCACCACCGGCACGGCGCAAAACTCGATGAATTGATAAAACGCGAAGGCCTTCCCTCGGCCCTGCGGCGGAACGATCTCCGGCAGGAAGGTGTCGATGGTCACTTGTTCCAGGCCGACTCCGATGCCCGCGATGAAGCGCCAGAAATCCACGCCCCCGGCGCTGCCCTGGAACGCCATAATCGCGGTGCAGATCGAATACCACAGCAGCGAGAAAACGAAAATCGACCGCCTGCCCAGCCGGTCCGCCACGTACCCGAATCCCACGCATCCCAAAAACATGCCCGCGAAATTGCAGGAGATGAAGAAGCCCACCGAGTTGATGGAGAAGAATCCGGGTGCGCTGGTGCTAAATATCCCGCTGGCCACCAGCCCGGGCGTAATATACGTGCTGAGGAAGATGTCGTAGAGCTCGAACGCGCCACCCAGCGAAATCAGCAGCACCAGCTTCCAAAGGGATCGCGAGAAAGGCAGCCGGTCCAGCCGCGCCGCGATCCGGCCCTCGCTAGACGGCATGGTGGCGCACGCACTCCTGCGTGCCGTGTCGAGACTCATCTCGACACCATCGCCGGCGCCGGAAACCAGCGTCGGCAGGAGCGCACAGGACGCCGCGGCGTCCTCCCTGTTGGCAGAAGACGCTGCTGCGGCGTTCCGTTGTGCGCGTCTTCTGGAAAGTGCCGGCGCGGCACGCGGGAGTGCGTGCGCCACAAGTTGGGCTCATGGACATCGGTTCAGTGTATGTTATCGCGGATCGCCTGCGCTACCCGCTCGCCCATTTCCCGGGTGCCCACGCGACGCGCTCCCGGCTCGAAAATATCGGGCGTGCGATAACCCTCCCGCAGCACCGCGCGAACCGCCCGTTCGATTTTGGCCGCCGGCTCTTCCAGATCGAAAGAATCGCGCAGCATCATCGCCGCCGATAGAATCGACGCCAGCGGATTGGCCATGTCCTTCCCCGCGATATCCGGCGCGGAGCCGTGCACCGGCTCATACAGGCCCTTCTTCCCATGCCCCATCGACGAGGAAGGCAGCATCCCGATCGAGCCCGTCAGCATGGCCGCCTCATCCGAAAGAATGTCGCCGAACATGTTGCCCATGACCATGACGTCGAACTGGCGCGGATTGCGCACCAGCGTCATCGCCGCCGCGTCTACAAGCAGATGCGTGAGATCGACGTCGGGATACTCGCGGCCCACCCGGATGATCACCTCGCGCCACAGCGCGCTGACCTCCAGTACATTCGATTTATCCACGGAGCAGACGCGTTTACGCCGCTTGCGCGCCGCCTGAAAGGCCGCGCGGCCGATCCGCTCCACTTCGGATTCGGTGTAGCTCATGGTGTTGAAGCCGCGTCGTTCTCCCGATTCGCCGACCTCGATCCCGCGCGGTTCGCCATAATAAATTCCGCCGTTCAGCTCGCGCACGATGATCAGGTCCAGCCCTTCCACCACCTCCGGCTTAAGCGTGGAAGCCCCCAGCAGCTCGGGAAACAGGAACACCGGGCGAAAGTTCGCGAACAGGTTCAGATCCTTGCGCAGCCGCAGTAACGCGAAGCCGGCTTGCCGCTGGGGCGGTCTGTGCTCATCCTCGGGAACGCCCGCCGCGCCGTGCAGAATGGCGTCGCACCCGCGGCATAGTTCGAGGGTCTCGGGCGGCAGGGGATCGCCCACGGCTTCGTAGCCCGCGCCCCCGATCGGCGCTTCCACCAGCTCGTAAGGCGTAGAAATCGATCCGTCCAGCGCCGCCTTCAGCGCCTTAACTCCCTGCGCTGTCACTTCTTTTCCGATCCCATCTCCGGGAAGCACCGCGATTTTCATTCCGAAATGATACCAAAACACGATCGCCAACACCTGTTTTATACACAACTCGTCCACAGATACCCACCCGCAAGTACTAGTTTCAAAAGCAAATATTGTCTGTTGGAAACGTAATTTTCATATTGACGCCAACCCCGGACCGGGTGCATCATGAAGTTGGTTCCAAGAGGTTTCGAGGAACAGCGAGCTTGACGGGAAGTAGCGGATCCGGAACACTGATCCGTCGCGCGGTGATCGTTAAAAATTTTCGCGAGACGGGGAGCGAAGGAAGATCGGGCGACTCGTAAAGGCAAGCATTCCCGAATGGAGTCGGGCTGAGGGCTTTGATCCCGAAGGATAGAAATGTCCTGGAGGGGAGTGGCGGCTCGAAGACAGGCGGGGAGTCCGGAAATTAACCCCGGCAACGGGTTTCAGGCGTTGATCGTCTCTCGTTAGGCCACAAAAAGGCTGGACGGGAACGGGAGTTTGAAACCGAACGGGCTTGGGGGAAGCTTCAGGATCGCTTCGAAGATGTAGGCCGGGAGCGTCGACCCGGTTGCGGGAACCAGTCGCAAGGCTGGCCCTCGCCGCCGGAGAGTGAAAGGCTGCATCGAGGAGCGGGCTTCTATCGGAAATGGACTTGCGGACGCGCACCAGCGCACTGATCCGCAGTCGGCCAAAACCGGCTGCGGGGAGTAATGGGCCTACGTCACGCCATTCCGAATGCCAGGTTCTGGCCGTGCATGCCGGCGGGGAACAAGCTGATTTATCGGGTCACTTGGAACCATTTTCTATTTCCGCCCCGGGTGTTCTCACTTGAGCCCGGGGCTTTCTACTTCAGAGCGTCCGGAGCGTCTCCGGCTACCGGTTGCGCCGGTCCCGCCGCGCCGCCATCGGCCTGCGTGGGAGCCTCCACCCGAGTCTTGTGACGCCAACTGAAGCGCTCCTTGCACCGCCGGAAGCTGGCGAAATTGCAGCGGCATGCCGCGCAGCGGTAGGGAGTTGCGCCCATGCGCAGCAGGAACACGATCCAGCGCGGCGGATGATAATATTGCTCGCTCCACGTGGTCAGCTCCTGGCGGTAGCAGCGGGGGCAGCGTGCATACCTCCATCCGCCTTCCGCCCACACGCTGGTCTCCCAGCGATGGCGGCAACGGCGGCAACGCAGGGGATAAATACCGAAGAGGCTGCGGAGCACCTCCGAGACGCTTCGCCGGTGCGACACACGCGCCTCGCGGCTACCGCATTTCGGGCAAGAAAGTTGCATTTCCCCAGTTCTATTACGACGACGCGTCTTCGACGATTTATTATATGACGGCGCGGTTACGCCGCGGCAACCGGACCTCTGCGCGTCGCCACGTACGATTCGACATACGCGCTGAAGGCCCGCTGCAAACGGTCGCGCACCACCGACCCCGGGCTGATTCGCAGGCCTTCAATCGAGACCACCGGCAGCAGTTCACGCGTAGTGGACGCGAGAAAAACCTCGTCCGCCGATTCCAGATCCGGCGGAAACAGCACCCGCTCCCCCACCGTGAACCCGGAAACGCGAATCTCCTCGAGCAGCACCGCCCGCGTGACGCCCGGCAGGCAGCCCGCGCTCAACGGCGGAGTCAGAATTCGTCCTCCCTGCCCCGCGCCTTCGAATACGGCGAAGATATTGGCGGAAGTGCACTCCGACACCTCGCCGCGTTCGTTGAGCAGCACCACTTCATCCAGGCCCTGCGCGCGCGCCCGTTCATAGCGGGTCAGGTTCTCCGACCAGGAGAGGATCTTCGCGCCGGCGAACTCGCTGGCGGCGTAACGGCCGTTCGGAACCACACCCAGCTTCAAGGCGCTGCCCCACGGCGGAACATCGGTGCTGAACGCGATCACATCGAAGTCGTTGGTGACGGCGGGGCCTTCGAACATGCCGCCGCGATTGCGCACCACCATCAGCCGCAGCACCCCGTTCCAGGCCCCATTGGCCTCGATCAACCGGCGCAGGTCCGCCGCCACAGCTTCCCCGTCCGGGGGCATGGGGACGCGCATGCGCGCGGCATCGTGCCGCATGCGAGGCCAATGCCGCTCCCAACAGAAGGGCACGCCGTCATACACGCGTAGCGTGGAAAACACGCCCCACCCGTTTACCAGGCCGGTCTGGCCGGGAGAAAGGAAGCGCTCGGCGGTATCGCGGATCTCGCCGTTATAAAGAAGGAAGCGATGCATTCTTTCATCTTACCGGCGATCGGGTCGCTGTTGCGATCGCCGCCAGGCGGGTCAGCGCGCCGGGCAACCCTTCCAGCCACGCTGCGCGCTCCGGCGTACCGCGGCAACTCTCCGCCAGCCGCGCGGGGATCTTCACGTCCGCATGCGGGCAATGAAGTACAGCCCCACCAGCGAGAACACCACATCCGGGGACCACGCTGCTACCGCCGGAGACAACTGGTTCAGATTGCCCACTTGTTCGAAAATCCGGTCCGCGCTCCGGTACGCAAGCAAGATCAGGAAGCTGATGCCGACGCCCGCCATCGCGCCGCGGTTGCCGCCCTTGAACGCGAACGGCACCGACACGATGGCCAGAATCAGCGCCGACAGCGGCACCGCGAATTTCTTCTGCAACTGGACTTGCAGCGCGATGGTGGGGAAACCGCTTTGCTTCAAATCCGCGATTTCCGCTTCCAGCTCCTGGAAGTTCATTTGCAGCGGCTGCGTTTTTTCCTTCATGAAATAATCCGGCTTCTCCTCCAGTTCGTCGAAGGTGCGCGTGCCGCCGGGGAAGGGGTCGAACGCCCCTACCCGATCGCCCTTGAAGTCGCGGCTCCAGCCATTCTCGAACACCCACTTATTCAGGTTGGGCTCCCAGCGCGCCTTCTCCGCGGAGATGTGCCGGGTCAGCCGGAAATGCACCGGATCGATCTCATACACCTCTACTCCCAGCATCGCGTTCTCGGCCTGAACGAAATATTTGTAATAAAACACGCGGTCATGCAGCCCGTAGACCCATTTGCGGTCGGCCCGCTGGTAGGTTTGCGGAGCCTTGTTCTTGATCTCGTTGTAGAGCTGGTCCTGGCGCCGGTCCGCCGCCGGCAGCCAGTAGTGATCGAAGGCGAACAGGCTGCCGCTCAGCAACAATCCTCCGGTCAACACCGGCGCGGCCAGCCGGTACAGGCTGATGCCGCAGGCCTTGAACGCGGTCACTTCGTTGTTCTTGGCCATCACCCCGAACACCACCAGCACCGCCGCCAGCACCGCCACCGGCGCAAACTCGTAGACCAGCCGGGGCGTCAGGAAGAAGTGGTAACTCAGCATGTGGCTCATCGGGATCTTGTTCTTGATCATGTCGCTGAGCAGCGTGAAAAACTGGAAAAACTGGTACATGAGCACGAAGCACGCCAGCAGCAGCACGAAATAGAACAAAAACCCGGCCAGAATATAGGTGTCGATGATCTGCACCAGCACCGGAATGCGCAGGGACCAGGAGCGCTGTTTCAACCTGCCCATCCCGCGCGCGGCAGATTGTTGCCGTCCCCGTGTGGTCCGCCGCACAAAGGCCCCCAGGCGTCCCAGATAATCGCGGTCGCCGGGCGACTCCAGCCGCGCCATCATCGCCAGTCCCAGCAGCATGAACGCCAGATTGGGAATCCACACCGCGATCTCCGCCGGAACCGAGCCCTGCCGCGCCATCTTGCTTAGGCTCAACATGCCGATGTAATACACGAAGAAAATGGCAAAGGTCAGGACCACCGCGGAGGACTTGCCGCCCCGCTTCGACGTGATCCCCAACGGGATGCCGGCGAGCGTCAGCAGCAGGCACGCCAAAGGAAACGCCAGACGCTGTTGCAGCTCCACGCGAGCCTCCAGCACCTTGGCCGGATCCTCGCCGTGGCTGCGGTAGGCCAGGCGGTACAGCGGGAACGTGGGCAATTCACTGGTGGTCCGGGACGGGCTTCTCTCTTCGGGCCTCTGCGCCTGCAATCCCTCGCTGTTAAACGGCGAGCCGGTGATGTTGTAAGTGTTGTCCTTGCCCACCTCGTAGCTGGTCCAGTTGTGCAAGGCCAGCTGGATGCGGTTATTGGGCACGTCCGCCACGGCCAGGGCGTCCGGAGCCAGCGTCACCAGGGGCGAGTCGCCGCGCTCGGTTTGTCCCGGCTTGCGGTCCTCGACAGGCGTGACATCCGCCACGAACACGCGCAGCCAGCGGCTGACCGCGCCGCCGCCCGGATTACTGACGCTCTCTATGTACAGGATCTGATTGGGAAACTGCTCGGCAAACACGCGCTCCTGCACATCCGCGGTAAGCTGGCTTGCGGCCAGTTGGCTGGCGATGCGGAAGCGCTCCCCGATGGACCATGGCGTCAGCCATAAGCGACGCCGCCGCGGTCACCAGCATGGCCACGAATCCCACCATCAGGATCGGTGGCGCGACCCTCCGCCCCGGAACTCCCGCCGCCCGCATGGCCGTGATCTCGCCGTCGGCCGACATGCGGCTCAGCGTCAGCAGCGTTCCCACCAGCACGCCCAGAGGTATGGAGAACGGCAGGGCTTGCGGCAGCACCAGCGCGAACAAATACAGCCACCTCCGCGGTCGGACCTGAGCTGCGCACCAGGTATTCGAACAGGCCCTGGGCCAGCGGCAGAAACAGCACCAGGGTGAACAGCACCACTCCCAGGGCGGCGTTCGAAAAATTCTCCCGGAAGATGGTGCGGCTCAACAAGCGCATAGAAATGTCCTGCTATCGGCGCTGGCAAGTGCTACTGGCCGGGCGTACCCGGCGGCGGCACGATGGCGCGCTTCTGCAACTGCTCCTGCGGAAGCTCCAGCTCCATCTCTTCGAACAACAGCCCCGGCGCGACCACTGAGGTGGCGGCGACATATCCCCCTCCGCCCAAATACGCCAGCGGGAGACTGTTATTGACGAACTCGAACAAAGCCGTTTCCTGCGATGCCGCCACAATATCGCGCAGCGTGCGCGTGGAGACGCCGCGGAATCGCAGGCCGCGCACCAGTTCCTCGCGGCCGTCCGGATAGACCCGGTAGATCAGCACCGGCGGGCTCAGCGGCTCGGTCGAGCCGCCGGATTGCCGGCTGGCCTGCGCCAGCGCCTGCAAGTCCTCTCACCGTCCCGGCATACGGATAATTCAGCTTCCGCACCAGCAAGCCGTACGGCTTGCTCCGCTCCTGCGCCATCTGGATCAGTGCTCTTTTTCAGATCCGCCAGCGGCGTGGACTGGCTCGTCTTCACGAACAGATTGCCGATGGCCGCCCGGTTCGGCTCCATAACTCCCCCCCAGCCGCGCGTGGCCGTTGGAGCTCGAAAATCCCTTCACCGGCTGGCGCGTCATCAGGAAGCTCTTGAGGATTCCCTTTTGGATCACCGCCACCGGCTTCGGCGGCACGCCCTCCAAGTCGAACAGATAGTAGCCCGACAGAGGCTTGCCGTTCCAGGTGGTCTGGGACGGATCGTCGGTCACGTCCATCCACTCCGGCAGCACTCGCGAGCCAATCTTGGTCTCGAATTCGCTGGGCAGGAAATTCACCCCCCTGCCGCCCGGATCGGCCAGAGGCTTGCGCGGCACGTAAAGATTGTCGCCGACCATCTGCGCCAGCAGCTGCGCCGCGGCCTCCGGCTCAAACAGCACCGGACCGGTGAACGATTCGCCCACCGGCGCCTTGGCCAGGTCGCGGATATGTTCGGCCACGTCCGAGACCATCTTGCGCAGATCCGCGTCGCCCGGCAGTTTGTCCAGATCGAGGGATGGAGTCGAGAAAGCGTCGCGCAGCAGCATCCCGTCCGCGGCCTGACCCTCCGCCCGCGCGGTCACCCAGTCCAGCCGGTCCCCGTACCGGATGGCCGTGCCTTCGGAGTTGAGTAGATCGGTAACCCCGTCGATGACTTGCAGCTCTACGCTGGAGGAGAGCACGTCGGGATAAGCGCCGAACACCGCCGAGAGCTTGGCGATCCGCTGCGTCCACGCCGCGTCGTCCATTTTCTTGTGCGCCGCCTTGGGCAAGCTCACCACCGCATCGGCCTTGGAAAAGTCCGGAATCTGCTCCGCGGTGGACGTCGTATTTTTGAGCGACGCCCGCTTGCGCCCGATGGATTCCTCCGCGGCTTTAAACATCCTGTCCGTCAGCAGCCAGTAGCCCTCCCGCAGCAACCCGTAGTTGTCGTCCATGGGCCAGTTTCCGTCGTAGCGCGAACCGTTGTACCGCCCCGTGTAAACGTGGCCGGTATTGTCGAAGTCGTAACTGCCCACGCGCACTTCCGCTCCGGGAATGCGCCCATGCCGCCGCGTTACCGACACGGGCGAACCCAGCGTAGCCACCACGCGGAAGTCGTCCGAATCGGTCAGATCGTAGCTGAAGAAATAGGGTGCGTCCCCGCCTCCCGCCACGCGCAGCTGGCGGGAGCGCGCCATCTCGTCGCGCATGGCTTTGAGCACCACATCGTCGTCCACCGGAAGGTTGGCGAGAATTTGCGCGCCGTCCTGAAGCCCGCTTTGAGCGCCCGCATTCTGAGCCCCATTTTGGGCTCCGTTTTGAGCCAGCCCGGCTTCTGAAAGCAGCAGCAGCGCTCCCGCCGCCGCTCCCCCGGCCAACACCAGCGCGCGACGCGTCACGGCTTCACTCCATCTGCGCCGGTCTGTGCGATCCGGACATCCAGGGTCGGCCGCGACAGATACGGCGGACGGTCCTGCGAACGCTCCTTGCGCTGGATCTCGATTTCCCGCACCAGCAGAGCCGGCGCGATGGCGGCCACCGGCACGTAACCCGATTCGGCGCCGCAGTAGCCGTTGAAGACTTCCATCCTGTCCGAGGTGGCCATGATCTTGGCGAAGCTCGCCAGCGGCGTTCCCACGATGTCCACGCCGCGAATCAGCTCGTCCGGCCGCCCGTCCGCGTACACCCGGTACACTGTCAGCGGAACCACCGTGAACGCTTGCAGGCCGGCGCGCGCCGTGGTGGTGTAGCCGGAGGTCACCTGATCGAAGTACAGGCCGTACGGCTTGCCCTGGCGCTTGACCTCTTCGATCAGCATCTTGCGCAGGTCCGCGTCGCTCACTTTATTGGTGGATTCGACGAACAAATTGGATTGCCGCGACACGATCTCATAGCCCGGCGCGCGCCGGCCGTGCCCGTTCGATTCCGGGAAGCCGTTGATGGGCGAACGCGACATCAGGAAGGTCTTCAGAATCCCCTTGTCCACCACCGTCAGCCGCTGCGCCTTCACGCCTTCGTCGTCATATTCATAGGAGCCGTTGAGCGGAATGCCTTGGAATTCGTTGATGGTCGGATCGAAAATCACCGACAGGAACTCCGGCAGCACCGGCATTCCCACGCTCTTGGTGAAGGTCTGGCCTTCGTTCTCGTCCTTCTGGCGGTGGCCTTCCACGCGATGCCCGAAGATTTCGTGGAAGAACACGCCCGCGGCGCGGCCGGAAAGAATCGCAGGACCCACGAAGGGGTCGGCCGGCGGAGCCTTCAGCAAATCCTGCAGCAGCGCGCCGGACTTCTGCACCGCCGCCAGAATCTGCGCATCCTTGGGAAGCTGGGCGGGATCGTCGGCTTCAAAAGTCTCCAGCGTCGACAGGTCCATGCCGTCTGCGGCCTTGCCGTTGGCGGTGATCATCAGGCGCGAGAACAGCCGCCCCTGCTCGATCTGGGTGCCCTCCGTATTCACCAGCGTTTTGGAGACGCGCTGCGACTCCACCACCACGTTGGCGTTGATCGCGCCCGGATACTTATTGAATTCGGCGGAAAGCTTGCGCAGCCGCGCCTCCCACTCCTGCATGTTGAATTTCAGCTTCGGCGCGGCGCTGAAATGAACCTGCGGCTGCGTCGCGGAAAAGTCGCCCGAGGCATCCTGCGGAGCCGCGCGCAGCTTGTCGTCGGACTTCAGCCGGATCAGCCACTGCGAAGCGCCCCGGTACACCTTGTCCGTGCTCAACCACACCGTCTGTTTGATGGCCGCCGGATTGTCGTCCAGCGCCAGCGACGATCCGGTGGTGAAACGCGGCGGGGTTCCGCCCACCCGGCGGTAATTGTCGAAGGAGGGATCGCCGGTCCGGACAGTGACGTCCAACTCGCGCGAATCCCCGTGATTTTGCGAGTCGATCGAACCCCCGCTCGCCTCCACCACGTCGGCCTCGGTTTCGGTCACCGCGTAGCCCATGAAGTACGGCGGCGGATCGCCCTTTTGCTTCAGGATGGTGAAGTTGCGGGTCAACTCATCCTGCAGAATCTTGGTGAGCGGACTCTGCGCGAAGGCGCAGCTGGAAGCCGGAATGAGAGTAAGAACCAGAGCAATGAGAGTGCGCACGATGCCTCAAGCATAACAGGAAGGCGCCAGTCCGGAGATTCGGCAGTTGCTTAGCGTGGAGATGAGGCAGCCAGATACCAATGACTACAGTACCGGCGATGGCCCGGCTGGCAATTTTGGCGTTTTCAACTCACCGTTGATCTCTTCGTAGTTCCTAACTAAACCGTCGAGCATATCTCTCAACACCCTGGCTTGTTGCCACGGGATCGTAATCGCAGCTCGCTCAAGGAGTATGCCGTGTTGATTCTCCCAGGTTGGCATATCGTCATCAGGTACATGAATCAATTCGGTGAAGCGGAGTCGAACATCAGTAAGAGTCCAGTTCAGGTTGACGAAATTGGAGTAGGCGCTAAAGACACCTTCCTCCGGCTCCTCGAGCGGGGCTCTTTTAAGATCAAGGGTTGATGCCGCCTCTAGGCTGGTTGTCTTAGTAGGTTCGGATCTCATATATTCTTACACAGCTAACTGTTGTTCGCGTCCCATCTCTGCTCTCCCCGCTGAGATGGTGGCTTTGGAGGCTGGGGGCCGATCCATAGCCCCCGCCGCGGGGGAGCGGTGAATCTTGCCCGTCGATTTCTTAACAAGCCTCAGATGTTGCCTACGAGCCCTTTTACGCCGCCCACTGAATGCACCGGCCTTCAGCTCCGAATCAAACGACGGAACTATAAACGATGCAGGTTTGAGCGTTGTCACATCATCAAGTAGCTCGGAAAACGGACGAAAGCGAACGTCTAGTCCAACGTCGAAGGCTTCCGCGACTTCCAGGAGGCTGGGAACGGTAGGTGCAGCCGCATTGGGATCCTCTAAGCGATAGACCCACGAGACTTTTTTGCCAATCTCTTCCGCAAAGGCCTTTGGGTCCCAGCCCCGCTCCTTACGAAGTGCGTTGATCTGCGCCGTGATCCGCGAGCGGATAGACTCCTCAATGAAGGCATGTCGATACTCTTTGCTAGCCGCCAGCTCTTCAAGCATCTGGTACTTTATCGAACCGATGCTCATCGATCCTAGCTCTGCCGGTTGCAAGGATGACCTTCCGGTTAGCATCTGCTGCCTCCAAGACTCGATTCGGCAGGGAGCCCTTTTCTATAGTCCCCAAAACGAAGGTAAACTCGCGCCGCTCCGGCCCGTAAAATCCCAGCGGGCGGTATTAAACATTCGCGTGAACTACCCGAAGTTCCACGAATTCCGGCCAGCCGGTTAAGGCGCTGACATACTGTTCTGGCCAAATGGGCTGCGCCATGAGAAACAGGATTCTGGTGTTGATCTTTGCCCGGGCTTTGGCCGGTAAGCCGTCGAGCCATTGCCTGATTGGGTTGACGCCCCTCTCCTCCAAGAAGTCGTAGAACGTCCACACAGTCATCATACTTCAGGAAATCCTGAAACGCAAGAATTTTCAGCCTGGGTATGAACGCAAAAGGCCAGCGGAACAGCGGCCCGTGCTCTCGATAGCCGCCGTAGCTCAATCGAAAGTAGCAGCCGCCTACTAAGCTCCAGATGCCCGTTAGAATCGAGCCGGCGGCACCCCGCTTACAGCGCTAACTGTTTGCAGTGCTTAACCTCGGGCGCGCAGCCCCTCTACCGCTGCCCTGAAGTAACACAAGGGCCGAGAAACCCTGCGATTCCTCGTCTTGACGTCTTCGCAAACTCCACCTTCCGCTGCTCGGTGGGCCGCACCACTGAGGTCAGCGGCCACGCTCCCGGTGGGGACGCTCCCAATCGGGCGGTGCGCCTCTCCGACTTTCTTAAGCGCACGGCAAAGCGCCCCAAAACGGGGACGTAGTTCGTTTACGGGAGTCTGCCGGACAGATACGTGGGTTCCGGCATCTCTTGCGGAGCGGCAGCCGCGGGCGCGCTGGTGGCTCCGCGACGGCCGGCGCGGGCCCCGCCCTGAATCTGCTGCGCCACGCGCTCCTCGGCAGGACGCACGATCAGCACCGCCACCGCGTCGCCCGACTTCAGCGACGCCGTGATTTTCCGCAAGTCGTCGATCGAGCTCACCGGATGCCGGTTGATCGCCAGGATGATATCGCCCTTCTCCATTTCGATATCCTCGCCGAAGGAATTTTCCGGAACGCTGGTCACAAAAACGCCGTGCTTGTCCGGCGTCAGGGTGCGCTCCTCTTCGGTAAGCTCGCGCACCGTGATCCCGAACTTGACTCCCGCCGCCGGGTCGGCCTTGGTAACCGGATCCGCTCCACCGAAGGTCTCGCCCACGATGTCCTGATTATCCGCGTACAGAATCTTACGATCCTGCACGGTCACCTTGAAGTCCATGGCCTTTCCGTCGCGGTCGACCCCCAGCGTCAATTGGCTGCCCACGGGGGCGTCGGCCACGTGCGTCAACAGATCGTCGCCGTCCTTGACCGCCTGCCCGTTGATCGAAGTGATAATGTCGTTGGCCTTCAGTCCGGCCTTGGCCGACGGTCCGTCCTTGGGAAGCACGTCGCGCACCAGCACGCCGTGATTGACGCCCAGCCCTTCCAGCGTCTCCGGCTTGGTGTCGTTGAAGCGGATGCCGATCGATCCGCGCGACACGGAGCCGTCGCGAATAATGTCGTTATACACCCGCACCACCATGTTGCTGGGCAGCGCGAAACCCACGCCTTCCGATCCGCCCCGGCTGGTGGCGATCATGGTGTTGACTCCGATCACTTCGCTGCGCATGTTCACCAGCGGACCGCCGCTGTTGCCGGGATTGATGGCCGCGTCGGTCTGGATGAATCGCTGGAATCCATGCTGCGGAACGATCTCCCGTCCCAGCGCGCTCACGATTCCCGCCGTCACCGATTCTTCCAGGGTGAACGGCGACCCGATCGCCACCGCCCAGTCGCCCACCTGCACGCTGTCGGAGTTGCCCATGCTCACCGGCTCCAGCAGCCTGCGCGCGTCGATCTTGATCACCGCAAGATCGGTCTCCACATCGGTTCCGATCACTCTGGCACGGTACTCGGTCGAATCGTCGTGCAGCTTCACCATGATCTTGTCGCCGTGTTCCACCACGTGGTTGTTGGTGACGATGTAGCCGTTCTTATCGACGATAAACCCGGTGCCGGATTGCTCATGCCTCTGGTCCTCGGGCGGAACCATCTGCGGAGCGTTGGGGCCGAGGAGGCCGCGGAACTGCTCAAGCGGGTCGTCGCCTTCGTCTTCCTGGCTCGAGTGTGCCCGCGAGCGGCCGCTGACCGCCTTCGCCGGCACTTCCACCACGATGTTCACCACGCTGGGTTGAAGCTTCTTGGCCAGCTTGGTGAAGTCGCTGCCGATCTCGACCGCCTTGGGGATCGTCAATGGAGTGGCGTCGGGAGCCACCGGCTGGCCCTTGGCTGCATGGACCTGGGTGTTGACCAGAGTTCCGATCAGAATCCCTACCGAGAGAGTGAAAACCATCAGGGTAACGGACATTAGCTTCTGCTGGCGCATTTTGTCAAACAGATTCATAGTTCTTTCCTCTTGGTCGCGCGAAGCGGCTCCTCCACTATTATAAGGGCATCACGGCAGGCATGATACAGACACCCTTTGTGGCGGGAGCGAGGCGAGAAGACCTGTCGCGCGCACCTGCGGTTTTAGACGCCCCGCTCGAAAAAACGTTACCTCGGCGCACATCGCTATGCCTCGCCCGCCAGCAGCAGGCACAGCGCCAGCAGGATGCGCCGCAGCCCCAGTTCCCGCCCCTCCGGCAGAAACCATTCCGACGTGGTGTGCGCGCCGCCGCCTTGCCCGCCGGCCCCGATCGACACCGCCGGAAGCCCCAGGGCCAGAGGAATATTGGCATCGGTCGAGGAACAATCGAGCCCGTTGCGGATCCCCAGGTGCGCGTCCACGGCCAGCAGGTACTCCAGAATCGGCGAACCCGCCCGCAGCCCCCCTCCCGGCCGCGAGCCGATCTCTTTCACCCGCGCCGCCATCCGGCCGCCCGCGCGGCAGCGTGGGACGCCCGCGCGTTTTCCTCTTCGAGAGTCTTCTCCACCCCGGCCGTCAGTTGCGCCGCCATCTCGTCGATTCTCCGCGCGCTCTCCGAGCGCAAATCCACCTTCGCCCGAGCCTCGCTGGGAATCGCGTTGATGCTGGTGCCCCCCTCGATCACGCCGAAGTTAAAGGAGCAGCGCGGCTCGCCTACGGGCGCTTCATTGATGAAGCGGGTAATCGCCCGGCTCAACGCATGCACCGGATTCGCGGCTCCGTGATCGCTCCAGCTATGCCCTCCCGGGCCCGTGAAGGTGACCTCGAAACGGCGGCTCGCCAGCGCCTGGCAGGTGATGTGATCGGTATTGGGACCGTCCAGCACCAGGAACGCCCGGTAGCGGCTTGCCCCCGCTGCGCTTTGACCCGCTGTACTTCCAGGAGACGCCGTGCGGCATAGATAGCGCATCCCGCACAGGTTGCCCTCGCCCTCTTCGCCCACATTCGCCACCAGCACCGGAGTCAGCGGCGCATCTTCAAGCGGAGGTCCCGCGGTCCACGCCGCCGCCAAAGCCAGCAACGCCGTCAACCCCGCACCGTTATCTGAAACCCCCGGTCCCAGCAGCCGGCCATCGCCGACAACCTTTATATCTTCGGGTACCCTCGGCGCCAGCACCGTGTCCAGATGCGCCGTCACCGCCACTGCCGGCGCGTTTTCACGCTTGCCCGCCAGCCATGCGATCACGTTGCCCGCCCGGTCCAGCTTCGATTCCCAGCCCAGGGAGCGGAACCGCTCCGCCATGTAATCCGCGCGCTTCTGTTCGAAAAACGTCGGCGCCGGAACCCGGCACAGCTTGAGATGCTGTTCGTTGATCCACGCGCGCTCCTTGCGAAACCATTCGAGACAAGCCCGCACCCTGGCGGAGCGAGCCAGATCGGAAACGGATGCTGCCAGCGCAGGCATGGAAATTTGAGTTTAACCCATGCGCCCAGCCCATGAGCCTTCAATCGGGCGTTATCATGGCCTGTGGCCCGACGCTTGCGCAAGCTTGCCATTTTCATGCACCGCTGGCTGGGTCTCTTCTTTTGCGCGCTTTTCGCCATGTGGTTTTTGTCCGGCATGGTGCTGGCGTATTGGGACTACCCGGGAATCAGCGATCGCGATCGTCTGGCCCATGCTGAGGTCATCGATCTATCGCGCGTCGCCGTTCGCCCGGACCAGGCCTATGCGAGCTTGAATCTTGACGCTCCACCCAGCGACGCGCGCATGCTTATGTTCGATGGGCGCCCGGCGTACCGGTTCGACAACACGCTGGTCTACGCCGACGACGGCAAGCCGCAGCGGGATTTTCCGCCGGAGCTGACTCTGCGCATCGCGTCCGCATGGAGTCGGCAGCCTTCGGCTACTGCGGCTCTGACCGTGCTCGACGGCCCCGATCAGTGGACCGTCGGCGGAGAATTCGGCGCGCTCCGGCCCCTGGCGAAATATTCCTGGCCCGATGGCGCGGCAGTCTACGTCTCTGAAACTACCGGCGAAGTGGTGCAGTACACCACCCGCGCCTCGCGCCTGGGCGCTTATTTCGGCGCGATTCCGCATTGGCTCTACTTTTTACCATTACGTGAGAACGGGCGCTTGTGGAGCAGGATCGTCATCTGGGCATCCGGCATCGGCGCGGTGACGGCTCTGCTGGGATTGGTCGCCGGAGTGTGGGTTTCATCTGCCGTCGAAGCGCATTCCCTACGCCGGCCAAAAGCGCTGGCACGCTCTGCTGGGCCTGATCTTCGGCGCGTTCGCCTGCACCTGGGCCTTCAGCGGAATGCTTTCGATGGAGCCGTTTTCGTTCAGCGCGGGACCCCAGGAAATCGGGGAGCGCATCGATCAAGCCCTCCACAGCGGAGGCTTCAAGTCCCTGGAACAGGCCCTGGCCGAAGCCGGCCCTGACGCGAAAGAACTGGATTTCAGAGCGCTCGCCGGCGATCCCGGCCGCATCCTCAGCGCCGTGCGCAAGGCCGTGGAGCCGGAAACGATTTCGGAATCTCGCACGGTCACCGAGTACGAAGCCTATTATCTCGACCGCCATCAACAGCATCCTCTTCCGGCGCTGTTCCTCCGCCTGAACGATATGCAGGGCTCCATGTTTTACATCGATCCGCGCACGGCCCGCATCGTCGAGGCTTACGATTCCGCCTCGCGCTGGAACCGCTGGCTGTATCACGGCCTGCACTCGCTCGACCTGCCGTGGCTCTATAGGTATCGTCCCGCGTGGGACATCGTGATTCTGGCGCTGCTCGCCGGAGGAGCGTGGCTCAGTGTGACGTCGCTGATCATGGCCTGGCAACTCCTGCGCCGGACATTTTCGTAGCTGTATACTCAAACCGAAGGGAGTCCTCCATGGAATTCGATCGGCGAGCATTCATCGCTTTTCTCGGCGGCCCGGCGGCGGTTGCAGGGATGTCTCACGAGGCCAAGGCCGACGCGCTGGAACACTATATGGCGTTCCAACTCAACCAGGCCAAGGCGAAAAAATTTCCCACCGTAGCCGAGGTCGACGCGCAAATCGAAACCCGCGGCAACCGCCGGGGCGTCGGCAATCTGTTCCTGTCGAGCACCGGCCACGTCAAGAAGCTACCGCCCATGCCGGAAAAACCGACTCTGGCCGACTTCTTCAATCTGCGCTTCAAGGCGACCTCCAATCACGTACTGCAAAGCGCCAATCTCGCGGTGAAGAACCACATGTCCGAGGAGATCGTTCTGGCCTGCCTGCTCCACGACACCGTCCAGGAGCTGATCAAGGTGGACCACGGCTGGTGGGGCGCGCAGCTCTACGAACCGTACGTATCTGAGAAGGTCACTTTCGCCATCCGCTACCACCAGGCCCTGCGCTTTTACGAAGACAAGGCCGCCGGCTACGAGTATCCGGATCTCTACCGCAACATGTTCGGCGAGGACTACAAGCCCGAGCCCTACATCGACGCGACCTATAAAATGGTCCGCAATCATAAGTGGTACATGGAGCCCCGCCTGGTCACGGTGAACGATCTGTACGCCTTCGAGCCAGGCGTGAATCCGACGCTGGAGCAATTCACCGACATCATCGGGCGCAATTTCAAACAGCCCAAGGAAGGCCTGGGCTTCGACGGCAGTCCGGTCGCGCACATGTGGCGCTCCATTGCTATGCCGGATCATCCATTATGATCCGGCGCGCCATGCCCGACCACCCGCTCTAAAAACCCGGGACAGTATACTCAATTCCCGATTTCCGGTGACTGGGCGGCGGAAATCGGGAATTGAGTATACTGTCCCGGGTTTTTGATAATTGAAAGCATGAGCACAGCATCTCTTCCGATGACCTTGCCGGCGCGGTATTATACCGATCCGGGAATCTTTCGCAAAGAGATTGAACGCTTTTACTTCGGCCGGTGGATCTGCGCCGGCCGCGAGAGCGCCATCCCCAACCCGGGTGATTATTTCCTCTGCGAGCTGGCCGGGGAAAGCGTCATTGTTACACGAGACCCCTCCGGCGACGTGCGCGCGTTTTACAACGTCTGCCGCCATCGCGGCACACGCCTGTGCGACGTTCCTCAAGGCTCGTTTCCCGGCCGCATCACCTGCCCGTATCACGCCTGGTCCTATGGACTCGACGGCACGCTGCTGGGCGCGCCCCACGCCGAGCGCCCCGGCTTTTCGCGCGCCGACTATCCCCTCCATTCCGTCCACACCGAGATCTGGGAAGGCAACGTATTCCTGCACTTCGGTTCGCCGCGGGAATCCGTCGCGAAACTGCTCGCACCGGTCGCGCGAAAATTCGCGAACTGGCGCATGTCCGGCCTGCGCCTCCACCGGCGCATCGTCTACGACGTCAAAGCCAACTGGAAGCTGATCGTCCTCAATTACAATGAGTGCCTGCACTGCCCCTTCGTGCACCCCGCCCTGACCCCTCTGACCGATTACCTGGGCGCCGATAACGAAGAGCCCAATCCGGCCTATATCGGAGGCGTCATGTTTCTCCGCAACGGCGCCGAGACCATGAGCTTCGAAGGCGGGCGGCGCGGACGCGCCTATCTTCCCGGCCTGACCGCGGAACAGCGCACCTGGGCGGCGTTCTACGCTATTTATCCCAACCTGTTGCTGGCTCCGCATCCGGATTATCTGCTCACCCACACGCTCTGGCCCAAGGCCCCGGACCGCACCGAAATCGTGTGCGAGCTGCACTTCCCTCCCGAGGAAATGGCCCGGCCGGATTTTGAGGCCGAGGACGTCACCGGATTCTGGGACATGATCAACCGCGAGGACTGGCACGTCGCGGAGCTTTCGCAAGCCGGCATCTCCTCGCGCGCCTACACTCCGGGACCGTATACCAAGCGCGAGGAGCTGCTGCACGCCTTCGATCTCGACGTGCTGGCGATCGACGGCGAGTAGTTTCCGCGACGGGCCTTCTGTCACGCGGGCGCGGCCAGCGGAGCTATGATGATGGCAGGTGTTACGTTTGCGATTGAAAAACCCGGTTTCAGGGCGTCTGGCTCATCACGCGCCACTCCAGCGCCTTGACCCTCAATTCCCGCTCAAATTGAGGATCGAGCCGCAAACCGGTAGGCAGTTTCAGATTTTGAGCCTCCGCCAGAAGGACGGCTCCTTCGTCGCGTCGGTCGTCGAAGCGCCTGAGATCGTGGTCTACAGTCGCTCCCGCACATTAGCCGAACGGATCGCCACCGAGAAATTCCTCAAGAAGCCGGATCTGCACGCCTACCAACGTCACCCTCTTGCGTCGTCGAAGGCAGTCACCATCGACATGGAGTATGACGACGACGCGGAAGCGTTCGTCACCCACGTCAAGGAGCTGCATGGAATTTCTACCTTTGGCGAAACCGAGCAGGCTGCCCTGGATAACACCGCAGAAATGATTCGCGGCTACATCCATTCGATGGAAGCCAACGGAAAGAAAATACCCCTCACGGCTGCGAGGCTGGCGGAGCTGAAGGGGCTCGTCGGAATGGATTGATGTCGACGGACCCGGCCGTCTCGGGCAAGGATGCGATCCGAATCCTACGGAAGTTCGGATTTCGGGTCGACAGAATTGAGGGAAGTCATCATATCCTGACGAAAGATGGGCACCCTTACGCAATTCCGGTTCCCGTGCACGGATCGAGGATACTCCCGAGAGGCACGCTTGCCAGCATCATCCGAATTGCCGGCGTAGGCAAAAAGCAGTTCTTCGCCGCGCTGAAGTAAGGCTCTACCACAGCGCACCAGCGGGAACCCCTCAGTAAAGACGGAGGGATTTTCGCCGGGGAATCTTGATATCATGAAGCAGCTTAGGTTGACGAAATGATGGACAACGAACTAAGGCAGTATCTTGAGGAGATGGAAGAACGCCTCAACGCCCGCATCGGAGGGACGGCCGAAGGGATTGAAGAGCGTCTCAACGCCCGCGTCGAAAAGGCCGAAACGAACCTGCTCACCGCGTTCCACGGCTGGGCGCGAGCAATGGAAATTCGCGTCCGCGGAGTGTCGGGGATGACAACGGGGTTCGATGAGCGTCTGGCGCTGGCCGAAGAGCGTATCTCCGACCTGGAGCGGAGACGGAAGTAGAGAGGGACGTGGACATCTCCGACGTCTCCGGCTACCCCGGCCACGCCGACCAAATCTTTTCCCCGCGCGATGAAGAGGAGCTGGCGGCGATCCTTGCTCGCGCATCGAACGAGGCCGTGCCCGTTACCGTGATGGGCGCAATGACCGGGCTCGCCGGCGGAGCCGCGCCGCAGGGCGGCTGGGGCGTCTCCATGACCCGGTTCCGGCGTTTGGATATTTCGCCCGGGAGCGCCAGAGTCGGCGCGGGAACGCTGCTCCGGGAAGTGCAGGCGGCCGCGGCCGCAGCCGGCCAGTTCTACGCGCCCGACCCCACCGAGAACACTTCCTCCATCGGCGGCAACATCGCCGCCAACTCCAGCGGCTCGCGCAGTTTTCTCTATGGCGCTACGCGAGCGCACGTGCTCGCCTTGCGCGTCGTCCTGGCACCCGGCCGCGTGGTCGAATACCGCCGCGGCCAGGCTGTCGATTTCGACGTTCCCAGGATTCCGCTTCCGCGCAGCACCAAGCACTCGGCCGGCTACCGCCTCGCGCCGGGCATGGACTTCGCCGATCTGTTCATCGGCAGCGAGGGCACGCTCGGCGTGGTCACTGAAGCCGAGCTTCAACTGCTGCCGGCGCCCAGGGAGATCATGGGCGGCGTGGTCTTCTTTCCCTCCGAAGACGCCGCGCTCGACGCCGTGGACCGCTGGCGTCCCGTCGCCGGGTTGCGCATGCTCGAGTATCTGGACCGAGGCTCGCTCGAAATCATGGGCGAGCCGCACGCCGCGGCGGTAATGGTGGAGCAGGAGGGCGAGATCGATCTGGACATGGCCGGCGCGCTCGAAGACGATTCCTGGTTCGGCACTTCGCCCTCGGATCGCGAGCGCTTCCGCCGCTTTCGCCACGCCTTGGGAGAGCGCGTTAACGAACGCATTCATCGCGGCGGCTTCATGAAACTGGGCACGGATTACGCCGTCCCTCGCGACCAAGGCCGCGAAATCATTCGCATTTATCGCCAGGCTCTCGATCGCGATTTGCGGCTGCCCTACGTGATCTACGGCCACGTCGGCGACGCGCATCTGCACATCAATACCTTCCCCGCGTCGAAACAGGAATTCGAGCGCGCCAAAGCCGTGCTCGAGGATCTGGCCAAGCCCGTGGTGGAGCTGGGCGGCACGGTGGGAGCCGAGCATGGTCTGGGGAAGCGCAAGGCGCATCTGCTGCCGGTCCAATACGCGCCCGATGCCATTGAAGCCATGCGCGCCGTGAAACTCCGCTTCGATCCGCAATGGCTCCTGGGCCGCGGGAATTTGTTCCCGTAATCGGCCGCGGATACACGCAGATTCACACCGATAAGCATTTCGTTTTCAATCCGCGTTGATCGGCGTTGATCGGCGGCCCTTGGTCTTAGGGAGCTTTTCCGCATCCTATTAGGAACTGGCGATGCCGCGGAAGAATTCGAGCGATTGCGCGGCGCAGCTCTCCCAGCGATAGCGCCGGGCGCGTTGCCGGCCGCGCTCACTCAACTCCGCCCGCTGCGCTTCGGACTCGAGCAACCGTGTCAGCGCGGCCGCAATTTCTCCCGCGCTGCGCGGGTCCACCAGCGCCGCGGCGTCCCCCGTGATTTCCGGAAGGCAGCTGGTATTCGAGGTCACCACCGGCGCGCCCGCCGCCATGGCCTGCGCCACGGGAAATCCGAAGCCTTCGTAGAGCGAAGGGTAAACGAACAGCGCCGCACCCGCGATCAGTCCTGGTAAATCGGCTTCGGGAACGTAGCCGAGATACGTGGCTTCGGCGCGAATTCGCTCGCGAGTCGCCTTGGGAGCCCAGGCCATCGGCCCCGCAATCACCAGATCGAAGGCCTCGCGCAGATCCGGTTTCAGCTGCCGCCACGCGTCCAGCAAAGTCTCCAGGTTCTTGCGCGGCTCGATGGCCCCGACATACAGGGCGTATGGCCGAGCCCGGCGGGCTGGCGCGGCGTCGAAATATTCCTGCGCCACGCCGGAATAAATTGTCGTGACGCGTTCCGGTGGAATGCCCAGCACTCGAATGGCATCCTGGCGCGTATTTTCAGAAACCGCGATCAGGCCGGCGGCGCGGCGCAGGATTTGCTCGAAGAAGACGCGGTCGGCGCGGATGTTGGCCGCAGCGTGCAGCTCCGGCATCAGCAATGTCGTGAGATCGTGCACGGTTGCGGTCAGCCGCGCGCGCCGCGGAGCCTGATGCGACAGATTCGATGCGTGGAAAATGTCCGAGCCGGCGATGATCCGGTCGAGCGCCGCCGGCCCCAGCCGATTCACGGCGTGCAGCAGAGCGAGGCGCAGCGTGGCGGCCGGCAGGGAAAGCGCCCGGGCCTCGTGATTCAGTTGCCCGAAATCGCGGAGAAAAGGATAGGCCGCGATCTCCTCGCCCGCGGCCGTCTGACGCCGCAGATGAGCAATCCAATGATAGGTGTAGTTCTTGACGCCGGCGCTGCGAACCAGCGTGGATGTCGCGTCAATGGTGATGCGCATTTCGCGGCTCGTCCACAGGGGTCAACTGAGATTAGCATGCCGCTCAGGATGGCGCGGATGAAGGCGGGGCCCGATGTGCACCTCAATGATGCGCCTCGACCGGGGATGCCCTCCTCCCAAGATGCTGCTTTAGGCATCCCCGCCATTTGGCATATACCTGTGAGCAAGAATACCAGCACTCAAGGAGCTTTGCAAACAATTTAAATGAGCGTGAGGTAAACCTTTTGAGGGCCCCACTCGGTGGGCTACGGCTCCAGCTGTTCGGGGAACACCGCGTAACCGGAAGGCGGCGGGAACAGCTCTTCCAGGGCCATCAGCCGCTTGCGCAGGAACCGGCTGGGCAATTGCCGCGGACCTGTATCGACGTCGATGTCGCAACAGATCCCGTGCAGATACAGGGTGAGTGTATCGATGAAGGATTGCCGCGCGTAGGCGCGAAACGTCTTGGCCGCGGTTGCTCCGGTCGCGTTTCCGGTGGCTCCGTTTTTGGATCGGCGCAGACCCTGTTTCAGTCGCCAGCTCGGCTCATCCACTTCGCCATGCGCATCGGCGCTGAGTTCTTCCCGGACGATGCGGCTATAGCGGGTCTCGATCTCTTCGCTCCAGCGTTCGCCCAGAACGCTGGCCAGCAGATGGTAAAAGCGGTAATGATACTCCGCCACTTCCTGACCTTTGAGCGCGAATGCCAGCACCGTCTCGTCGCCCAGCTTGAGCTGGGTCGCGTTGGAGATGCGGCCTTCGGGCGGCTTCTCGATGGAGACGTACTCGGCGCCGGAGGCGCGCTTTGAATCTCCTCCGCGCTCTTTATGATCTTTGGCGCCGGGCTCCTTGCCCCCGTTTTTGGAATTGATTCGCTCCAGATACGGCACCAGTAGAATCGAGATCTTGGGCAGAGCCGCGGCGATCAGCGGCGGAAGCGCCGCGACTGGTTCCTCCAGATATTCCTTCAAGTCCTCTTCCGACATCGGAACCGAGGCGCAGAAATAGGAAAACGTAGTGCTCAGGGGAATCATTTCGCCGCGGAAGCGCTCCGCGAATTGACGGACACTGAGTTTGGAGAGATCGAATTGAGCCGGCATTAAAGTGGCACCCTCATTCTAGCTCCGGCGAGGGGGTGGGGCAAGGAACGCACGCCAGTCGCACGAAACGGCGGCCTTTTGGCGCTTGGCTGTTCAAACCGGGCTACTCGCGCTTGGCCACCTGGAAATGGCTCAGGCTGTCGGCGTAGGAGGCGATGCCTTTGTACAGCGCCTCGGCGATTTTCTCGCGCTGCTCCGGCTTCTTCAGCAGCGCTTCGTCGGTGGCATTGGTCAGGAACCCGATCTCGGCCAGCACGCTGGGCATCGACGCTCCGATCAGCACCACGAAAGGAGCCTTCTTGATTCCGCGGTTCTTGGCCGCGACATTGTTCTTGCTGGAGAACGCGAACAGAGAAGTTTGCACGGTGGAGGCGAACTCGCGCGATTCGTCGATCTTCTCCTTCATGGCGATCTTGGCCAGGACGTCTTTCAAATCGAAGATCGAGCTTTGGGCGCTGGCATTCTCCTTCGCCGCCAGATCCAGCGCGGCTTTGGAGGTGGTGAAATTCAGGTAGTACGTCTCCACGCCGCCCACCGTGCGATAGGGCGAGGAATTGGCGTGAATGGAGAGAAACAGGTCGGCCTTGTGATCGTTGGCGATCCGCGTGCGCTCTTCGAGAGGGATGTAGGTGTCGTCGCTGCGCGTGTAGACGATCTCGGTTCCCAACCGCTCCTGCAGCAGCACGCCCAGCTTCATGGCCACGTCCAGCACCACGTCCTTCTCCAACAATCCCGAGGGTCCGCGCGTGCCCGCGTCATTGCCGCCATGGCCCGCGTCGATGACCACGCGCCCCAGTTTCAGTCCCAGCGCGCGCGTCATGGACTGGTCGCCGTTCGCGTTGGCCCTCGCCGGTAAAGGCTCCTTGTGAGGCTGCACCGGCGTCGACGGAGGGAACGCCGTCTCTAAATCCAAAGGAACAGGGGGCTGCGACGCTGCGGGAGAGACTGCGGGAGCGGCTGCGTAAAGAGACGCCTGCGGCGCCACAGGCGGAGGCGCGGGCGGAGGAGGAAAGACCACGCGGCTGGCTGGCGCAGCCGGAGCCGGCTTGACCGTGGCCGCCATTCCCAACGCGGGTGGCGTCAGAACCGCCAGCTTCGGCGCCTCCTGCGCCGGCTTGGGAGCGGCGATGAAAAAATCTTCCGGAGGCGGCCGGAATTTGCGCGGTGCGGGTTTTGCGGCGGCTGTCGTCGCGGGGGATGTTTCAAGATCGGGCGCGAGCGTGCTCATCGGGGCCTGCGAAAGTATCTTGGCGCCGCCGCTGACGCTTCCCGTCGCCGGCGGAGGAGCCGGCTTGTCCTTGTCTGAACCGGCCAGCCGCAGCTCCACCATGAGACGCTCCGGGTTCGAAAGCTGGGAAGCCGTGAACTCCACCCGCGGATCGTGCGCTTCCAGGTCCAGCACCACGCGCGTCACGCCCGGCTGCGTCTGCGCAACGCGAATCTGCTTCAGCAGAGCGTCGCCCACGGGGATCACGTGCATGCCCTTTTGGGTCAGGGCCGGACGAGCGCCTTGAATATCGAAAAACAGGCGGTCGGGATCGGGCAGCCGGTCCCAATGGTATTTGAACTCCGAGGAAACTTCGATGGAGATGCGCGTCACGCCGCCCAGCGACCAGAAGCGCACCGAGGTGACCTTGCTCTCACTGGTCTTCTCGGCGCTGTTTTTCGCGGCGCCGGTTTTACTTGAAGTGGTCTTGCTCGAAGCAGTGGAGCTCCCCGCGCCCGACACCACTCCCGTCAGCAGCGCCAGGGTTGCGGCCGCAGCCCCCAGGCGTAAGTTACTGCGACGTTCTGAGATGCAATCTGCCATCTGCGTCGACAAACTGCTCCAGCTTGGGGTGCTTCTCCTCTTCGTCCTGAACCAGGGTTTGAAGGGCGGGTTGCGCGGGCGCCGGCGCTGCCTCAACCCTCGGCGCGGCCGCGTCCTGAGCCGCTTTCTGGGCAGCCGCGGTGCGCGCCTCGCCGTACTTCTTCCCCACCTTCTCCACGTACTTTTGCGTTTCCGGATACGGAGGAATCTGTTTGAACCTGTCCACCGCGGCGGGTCCCGCGTTGTAGGCGGCCAGCGCCAGCCGGTCGTCCTTGAACAGATCCTGCAGGTACTTCAAATACTTCACCCCGGCCTCGATATTCTCGGCCGGATCGAAGCTGTCGCTTAC
>CAVXWB010000149.1:0-158323 GCA_963765185.1 Bryobacterales bacterium | reverse complement strand
TTACCTGGGACTCGCTCGACAGGCAGCCCGGCACTAGCAATTATTTCCTGGGCAACGATCCGCGGAAGTGGCGTGCCAACGTTCCCAACTATGGGGCCGTGGAGGCGCGTGGAGTTTACCCCGGCATCGACTGGATCTGGCATAGGCATGGCAGCGAGTTGGAATACGACTTAACGGTAGCGCCCGGCTCGGACCCGAATCAGGTGCGTTTGGTCTGGGAAGGCGCGGACTCACTGCGGCTGAACGCGGACGGCGATCTGGTGCTGTCGACACGGCTGGGCGAGGTGGTACAGCAGCGGCCAAGGGTATACCAGGAAGCCGGCGGAAATCGCGTAGAGGTGGCGTCGAGATATGTGTTGACCGGCAATCGTGTCCGCTTCGCGTTGGGGCCCTACGACCGCCGGCGTGAGTTGCGCATCGATCCCGTCATTTCACTGAATTATTCGACCTACCTGGGTGGAAGCGGCCAGGATCGCGGCGAGGCGATAGCACTTGATGGCGCCGGTTCCGCGTATGTGACAGGGTTTACCTATTCGGCCAACTTCCCCACCGTTGTGCCCTACCAGGGAACTCGGAAAGGGGCCAGCAACGCATTCGTCACTAAGTTTTCACAGGATGGCACCACGTTGGTTTACTCCACCTATGTGGGCGGCAGCACCAATGATTTTGGCCAGGGAATCGCCGTGGACAGCCAGGGAGCGGCATACATCGCGGGATACACTTACTCGCTGGATTTTCCCATTGTGTCGGCTTTCCTTGGGACATTCCCCACCGTCAAGGGAAAAACCAGTGGTTTCGTGACGAAGCGCCAGAGCGTCGCCGATGGCGTAGTTGCGGACGTGCCCGATGTGCAGGCTGCCGCTGGGATAGGGCAGCATTTCGAGCACGTAGTATCTTCGGGCGAGTGGAATCCGGATCGGCCTTATACAGACCGGGGTCGTTCTTCCAACGCTCAAACCATTTCAGCTCGACTTGTTTGTGGTCGTAGACCGTTTCCGCCATAAGAGTTTCAGGGTATCCAGATTGCGCTTGTCGTCGCCGTCTTGCTCCACCGGCGTTTCAAGAATAAAGGCTTTGTTGCGGAGACCGGGGTGGGCAAGAATGCGGCGAAACCCGTCAACACCAATATACCCAACGCCAATGTTCTCGTGCCGGTCCACATGCGAGCCGAGCGGAGTCTTGGAATCGTTGGCGTGAATCACGCGGACGTTATCGAGGCCCAGCAGACGGTCGGCCTCGGCGACGGTTTGGCGCAAGCCGGCCGCGGTTGCGACGTCGAAGCCGGCGGCCAGGAGATGGCAGGTGTCGAGGCAAAAGCCGATGGGGAGATCGGTCATGTTTGCCCGCGTATTCGCGCATCACGTGCAGCTCTTCAAAACGGCTGCCGAGCTGCGAGCCGGCCCCGACGGTGTTCTCGATCAGCAGCATGAGCTTGCCGAAATGCAGGCCCTGCGCCGCGGCGGCGACGCTTTCGAGGAACGTGGAGAATGCCCTGCTCGACGGTTTGACCCTTATAATTGCCGGGATGCGCCACCAGGTACTCGGCGCCGATGGCGATGGCACGCTCCAGCTCGCCGCGAAAGGCCTGGATGGAGAGCGCGCGCGTCCTTCGTGAGCCGAGGCGAGATTGATCAGGTAGTTGTCGTGGATCACCAGCGGCGTGAGATCGTGGCGCTCGCGCGCCCTTTTCGAACAGAGCGATGGAGGGCGTGGAAGGGACGGAGGCCCTCCATTGGCGCGGGCTGGAGGAGAAGATCTGGAACGTGTTGGCTCCGAGCTCGGCAGCCTTGAGCGCGGAGCGTTCCAGCGAGCCGGCGATGGAGGTGTGGATTCCGAGGCGCACGGATCTCCTTATCGTAAGCCGCCGTGCGCGGCGCTATGGTAAGCCGTCGTGCGCGGCGCATCATATCGTGTTACGATATATTTCAGGTGGAGGTCTCGCAGCACCAGATTCGCGCCCTGGCTGAGTTTCGCCACCAAATCCGCGAGTTCCTGCACTTCAGCGAAGAAGCGGCCAGGAGCGCGGGAGTGGAACCGCAGCAACATCAATTGATGCTGGCGATCAAAGCGATGGAGCCGGAACCGGCCAGCATCCGCTATCTTGCGGAGCGTCTTTTGCTGCGCCACCACAGCGCGGTAGGCCTGGTGGACCGGCTGGAGCAGAGCGGAATGGTCCGCAGAGCGCGCTCCGCGGCGGATCGCCGCAGCGCGAACATCCTTCTGACGCCGAAAGGAGCCAGAGTCCTGCGCGAGCTTTCCCAGCATCATCGGGAGGAGCTCAGATCCGCCGCGCCGGCGCTGATCGAGAGCCTCACCTGCATCCTCCACGGGACGGAGCCAAAACATGCGAAAGGCGCATAGCGAGAAGCTGGGCGACTTCACCACGACGCCGCGGGTGCTGTGGGTTTCCTTGCTGGCGATCGGCATTGGAGTGATCAGCTCCTACGTAGCGCTGGGGCTGCTCCGGTTGATCGGCCTGTTCACCAACTTGTTTTACTATCAGCGCTGGCGGACCGACTTGGTTTCTCCGGCCCAAAATCACATGGGAGGCTGGGCGGTGCTGGTGCCGGTCGCCGGTGCGTTGATCATCGGCCTGATGGCGCGCTACGGCTCGGAACGCATTCGAGGGCACGGAATCCCGGAAGCGATCGAGGCCATTCTGATGAAAGGCAGCCGGGTGGAGCCGCGAGTGGCGATTTTGAAGCCGCTTTCCTCGGCGATCTCGATCGGCTCGGGCGGCCCGTTTGGCGCGGAAGGGCCGATCATCATGACCGGCGGCGCAGTCGGCTCGATTGTGGCGCAATTTTTCCACCTGACCAGCTCGGAGCGCAAGACGCTGCTGGTGGCGGGAGCGGCGGCGGGGATGGCGGCCACGTTTGCCGCTCCGCTGGCGTCGGTCCTGTTGGCGGTGGAGCTGCTGTTGTTCGAATGGAAGCCGAGAAGCTTGATTCCGACCGCGCTCGCTTGCGTGACGGCCGCTGCCGCGCGGCGATATCTATTGGGTCTGGGGCCGTTGTTCCCGATGCCGGCGCACCCGCTCTTTATCGGGCCGGAGGGGTTGCTCGGCTGTCTGCTGGTGGGCGTGTTGGCGGGAGGCCTTTCGGCGCTTCTGACGGGCGCAGTCTACGCCTCCGAAGACGCTTTCGCCAAGCTGCCGATCCACTGGATGTGGTGGCCGGCGATCGGCGGACTGGCGATCGGCCTGGGCGGATTGATTTTCCCGAGGCGCTGGGCGTCGGCTACGACATGATCGGACGCTGCTTCAGCAACCGCTTCCGGTGCGAATGATCGCCGGAATCCTGCTGGTGAAGTCCGCCATGTGGGCGATCTCGCTGGGATCGGGAACCTCAGGCGGCGTGCTGGCGCCATTGCTGATGATGGGCGGCGCGCTGGGTGCGATGCTGACGCCGATCCTTCCGGCGGAAGGCGTGGGTTTCTGGCCGCTGGTGGCGATGGGAGCGATTCTGGGCGGCACGATGCGCTCCCCGTTCACGGGAGTGGTGTTCATGATCGAGCTGACGCACGACGTGAATATGGTTCTTCCTCTGCTGACAGCGGTTGTGGTGGCGCACGCATTCACCGTGCTGGTGTTGCGCCGGTCTATTTTGACGGAAAAGATCAGCCGGCGCGGATACCATCTGACGCGTGAATATGCCACCGATCCATTGGAGATTCTGTTCGTGCGCGAGGTCATGCGCACCAATGTGGTGGCGATTCCGGAGAATATCCAGAGCGGCGGCCTGTCCGCCGCATTTCGAAGAATCATCATCGCGGCCAGATTTTATACCCCGTCGTCGACGAGGACCTGCACCTTACCGGCGTGATCACGGGACATCATCTGAAGGAGTTTCTGGATTCCAAGGCCTTCGGCCAGGACGGCAACCCAACCACGCCGGTGGTGGCGCGCGATCCCGTGGTGGCCTATCCCGACGAGCCGCTCCGAGCGGTTGTGTATCGCATGGCCGAAACCGGAAAGACGCGGCTTCCCGTGGTGGATCCCGCCGATTCCAGAAAGCTGCTGGGGCTGATCTCGCTGAACGATTTGCTGCACGCCCGCGTGCGGGCTCTGGATGAAGAGCGGAAGCGGGAGCGAGTCCTGCGCATTCGAATTCCCTGGCGGCGCTTGAGCCCCATTCTCGCGCAAAAGGATCTGCGATGATGACCGTAGCATGGGGATGGCGCGGCTTTGCTTATGCGCGGGCGTGTGCTCGGCTTTGTTGTTGCCTGCCTTGGCTTGGCCGGCGGCGATCGAGTTTCCGGATTTTGGGTCCTTGACGCAACTCAGCCTGGTTGGATCGGCGAGCCAGGAAGGCCGTGTGCTGCGGCTCACTCCGTCGCAGCACGATGTGGCCGGCGCGGCTTGGTTCCGCGACAAACAGCCGGTGAGCGGCGGGTTCGAGAGCGTTTTCCAATTCCGGCTTACGGAACAAGGCGGCCTGGGGCGCGGCGCCGACGGCTTCGCTTTCGTGCTGCCAGAACAGCGGCCCGTCGGCGCTGGGTGGACTCGGCTCCGGAGGCGGGTTTGCGCTCGGCGAAGGCGCGCTCGAGGGCGACGCGGCTCCTGGAACAAGCCAGGGCATTCCTCAAAGCATCGCGGTCTTCTTCGACACCTTCCGGAACGCAGAGATCGGCGACCCTTCTAACAATTTCATCACCATCTGCACCGCCGGCACTCCCAAGGAAATGCGTTGGCCTCCGGCGCGCCTGGCTTCGACCAAGAAGCTGGCCGTCAATCTGAAAGATCGCAAGATACACACGGCGCGGATCTCGTATCAACCTCCGGTGCTCGCGGTTTATCTCGACGATGCGCGGGTGCTGGTCTCGACAGTCGATTTGTCGACGGTGACCGGCCCCGGCGGCGCGGCTTGGACCGGCTTCACCGCCTCCACCGGAGCGGGCTATGAGGATCACGACATCCTGAGCTGGACTTTTTCGCGGCCGGACGCCGACGCCAGCATGTCGGCGGTCTCGTCCATCCTTTCGTTCCCGGGGCTCTTGTTTCCGAGAGCCGAGTGTCTCCCGGGGCGCAATCTCTGCACGCCGGAGCACGCGGTGATTGAGGAGAGCGCCTCCGGCGCATTTCATATCGTCCTGCCCGGGAATCTGGAATGGGGCGCGAGCATTCCCAATCCGGAGGGGCGTCCGGTGATCGTCGCCAACGCCAGCGGCCGCGTATGCCATGACGTCGAGTCGCTGGGCGCGGCCGGCTGTCTGGGCCCAGGAGCGTTGATCCAGCGCACGGCGGAGGGGCGAACGTGGTTCTCGGTGAGTGGCTCCGTGAGCGGTAACGAGGGCTATTTCGAATTCGAGGCGCAAATTCAGTGACGGCGCTAAAGGGGTCCTTCTACGTCCTGGTTCTTTATGACGTGGCGGAGCAGATCCAGCTCGACCGGCTTCGCAAGATCATCGGCGCGGAGGCTCCAAGGCGCGAGCCGAGCTTCAAGCATCGAGCGCCGGATTACGTGCGCTTCGAGCCCGCCCCGGTGGTGGAATACACAGGCTCAATCACCGCCGCCGGCGGCGATCCCTTCGACAGCCGCATCAAGTATTTCGACTATGGCGTGGTGTGCGTGGAACTGGAGCTGCCCTTTACGGCCAACTGGGAAGAGCTCACGCGCTTATCCAGCCGGCTGACGTCGGCGCCGGAGATCGAGGCCCGCACGCTGGAGCTGGCGCAAGCCCAATTGCGCCGCGTGAAGGCCGCGCTGGTGCAGCCCTACGATAGCTGGCTCAGCGAAGACTACTACGTGATTCACATCACGAATGCGGCCGCGGACAGCGGCGATCCTCTCTCCGCCGCCGCGATGCTCCAGGGCCGCGGAGAGCACATCGCGCGGATCGTGCGCGGAGAATCCGTCGCGCTCTCGGAATCCGAACGCGACGAGGCGCTGACCGCGCGAATCTCTTATTACCCCAACGACCTGCTGGTAGCTGGATGGGTGGCCGCGCTGGTCTATGACACGCCCGAAAGCGCCGCCGCCATTGTGGATCTGCTGGAATACGCCAATTCCCAGCTGCTCGAGTACCGCCACTATGACGAGCTGCTCACGCGGGTGCTGAAGAACGTGTATGAAATGCTGGAGCACAAGGGTGTTCCGCTGATGCGGCATTGGCGGATGGCGCGCCAGGCCGAGCGGTTGAACGCCATGCGCCTCGATATCATCGAGCTGACGGAGCGGACCGACAACGCCATCAAGTTCCTAAGCGATATGTATTACGCGCGCGCCTACCGCATGGCTTCTTCACGCGTGGGCGTGGCGGATTACCGCAACCTGGTGGAGCAGAAGCTGCGCATCGCCGGGGATCTTTACCAATTTATGGTCAACGAGTTTCACCAGGCGCGGGGATTCGTCCTGGAAGTGATGGTGGTGGCGATTCTGGTGATCGAGCTGATTCACGTGTTTCGTTGACAACGCGATGTGGCGCACGCGCTCACGCGTGCCGTGTCGAGACCCTCTCGACACCAATTGTGGGCGCGCCACATCGCTGCCCAAATGCTTGTGAGAAATGTGCATTAGTACCGCGGCACCGACTGGTCGACAAGGGCGCTCCAGGCATCGATGCCTCCGGCCATGCTCTGGCAGGCGGACATGCCTTGTTCCCGCAACCAGTCGACCACCTTCAAGCTGCGCACTCCGTGGTGACAGAAGACGATCAACATGGTTTCGCCGGCCTTGGCTTGCAGTTGCTCGAAGCTGGCCGGGATGTTGCGCATGGGGATCAAGGTTGCGCCTTCGATGCGTGTGATGGCGAATTCCTCCGGCTCGCGAACATCAATCAGTGCCAGCGGCTCCCCGGCGTCGATGCGGCGCTGGACGTCTTGCGGGGTGGTTTCCATCGGGAGGATCGTTTCGCTCACGAATCTGAGAATACCGCACGCCGCGGAAACGATCAGAAGACGAAACGAGTACCAATTGTCGGAGCCAGGTTGTTGTCGTAGTCATAGGGAACGCCGGGGCCATGAGGAATGGCGATGGCCAGACCGCCGCTCACGTAGGAATACGCAATTCCGGCAAAAGCGTCGAGACGCTTGGTGAAGTGACGATCCAGATAGAGCGACTCCTCGTTGAGGGTGCCCGCGCAGGAAGCGCGGAACCCGGCTTCGGGCGAGCAGGTTGTCGGAACACGGAAGTCGTTCTGGAGCTGATGATACCAGGACAGAGTGATGTCGGTTTTGCTGCCGAGGGCGTATTTCAAGCCCGTCCACCAGATCTGCACGTGCTTGGGAGAATCAAGATTGTTGTCTTCGACGCTGCTCAAGAGATAACCGCCCTGGTCCAAGGCGCCAACGCCCAACGGGTTCTCCGGATTATCCTGCCGGATGTATTCGTAGCCGGCAAACAACTTGAACGGGTCCCAAGTATACTTGGCAGCGAACATAATGGCGCGGTTGTCGGTCACGATGCCATCTAAGGTGTTGGTCGTTGAGATCAGATTGGCCCCGTTGATGGGGTTTGTATTGATGCTGTCGGTGGTCGACTGATATCCCTGCGTTGGACTCTGAGCGCCCAGCAAGGGGTTCAATACGCTGATCGCCTGGTTGTAATGTTGGTAGACGACGTCGGCGGAGAAGTGGCCGACGTCTCCGCCGAAGTCGAATCCATAGGCGTTGTTATGCGCCGCTTCCGGCGTACAGGTGGCGGCAGTCCAGGTTGCGGAGGCCGAGTAGCAGCCGCCGGAACCATCGGCGAATTTATACATCGCGCCGAAATGGACCGGGCCATAGGTGAGGCGATACTTCACGGCGTCGTCCCAACGGGCGTCCTCGGTGTCGCCGCCGCCGGCCATCGTGCCGTTATACCCGATGTAGGAAAAGGCATAGCCGCCGCCAGCCGGATCGTAAAGGAGCATCGCATCGGTGCCGAGAGCGCGCTGCCGGCCGAAGGTCAGCGTGCCGAGATTCGTGGACGATATACCGGCATAGAATTCGTCATTGATGAGTTGGCCCGCGCGCGAGCCGTCGATGGCTATCGAATAGCTGCTCCTGGGAAGGCCGTTGTTGGCGATGTCGGTGACCGACGCGTTGGCGAGCTGGCCGGACTGCGGATTGATGCCTGTCGAAGCGTTGAACACAACGGACCAGCCATGCACAAACTCTTCCCTGCCCCGGATGCCCAGACCCGTCTGTTGCAGGTTGTTCGGTGCGATGAGGAATCGATGTTGATAGCCGTTTCGGTTCACCAGAGATTCGCCTTCAAAGTTAGAGGCGTTTTCCGGTAAGCCGTGGCTGACCCAGCCGGCGCCGACGTCGTACGCACCGTACAGCGTGATGCCGTGCCAGGTCAGCGCGCAATCGGTGGTGACGAACTCGTGGCCGCTCGCGCAGACATCGGGGATGCTCAGCTGCGTCCTAATGTCGACCGTGGCGTTCTGGCCAGCCGCCAAGCTGATTCCCGTGCGCGTTTCATCGGCGAACCCTGGTTTTGCCGCTCGAATGTCGAAGTTCCCCGGAGGCAGACCGGACACCTGATAGTGCCCCGCGCCGTCAGTTGCGATCGTGCGCGTTGCACCTGTGTCGACGTTCCTGATTGTCACCGCGACATTGGGAACCGCTGCGCCGGCTTGGTCCGTCACCACTCCGGAAAGGCTCGCTCCCGTTTGGGCCAACGCCGGGAACGCCCCCATCGCAAGCCACAAAAGCAGCAAGAGATAGGATCGTTTCACGAGGGACCATCTTTTCCTGAGAATCCGTCTCGACGAGGCCGATGCATAGGCCCCAAAGTAGCTTGCGAGAGATCATGGGAAGTTGTCCTTTTTTAGAGCGATGACTGACTAGTATACACGACATTGTATGCTAACAGGGTCATTACCAAAGCATGTCTGGCCTGAACGGGGATAGAACGGCAGTGAACAGCGCTTAGAAGCGGGCGGGCGGGCGTATGGATGACTGCCCGCGCTCTTTACCTGAGCCGGAAACTGTGATAGCTTTAGCCCCATGCGCTGGCTCTGTGTATTCGCGACGTTTGCCGCTTTTGTATTCGCTCAGCTTCCGGCCCCGAACGCCATGGGCGTTACGCCGGGACACCTCCATTTCGTGGTGCCCGACGCCGATGTCATGACCAAAGCCTGGGTGGATATGTTCGGCGCTGTGCCGACCAAGGCTGGGACTTTGACGCCGCTCAGGATCCCCGGAATCTATGTCATCGTGAGCGGAGCTCGCGGCGGCCGCGCCGGCGAGCCGCCCGCCAAGCCGCTGGGAACCAAGGGCTCCGTGGTGGACCATATCGGCTTCGAGGTGAAGGATTACGACGGCTTCAAGGCTAAGGCGATGGCCGCCGGCATGCCGTGGCAGGAGGTCACCGCCGGCAGCCAGGCGTTCCTGACCATGCCCGACGACGTCATCCTCGAAATCATGGCTAACAAGGATCTCAAGGGGCAGGCGCAGTTCCACCACATCCACATGATGGTGGCCGATCAGAAGGCCGCCCAGGAATGGTACATGAAGGAATTCGGAGCGGGCGACGGCTCGCGCCGCAACTCTCCCGCGGCGATGTTCACCATTGGCGAGGTCGACTTCCTCAAAGCCGGAGGCCGTGGCGGCGCCGCGGCTGCCCCGCCCGCGGGTACCAAGGGCCGCGCTCTGGATCATATCGGATTCGACGTCACGGATGAAGAAGCCGCGTTCAAGCGATTTACGGACGACGGGGTTATGGTCAATATGGCCGCGCGCGATATGACCCAGCAAATCGGGCTGAAGATCGGCTTCATCACCGACCCGAACGGCGCATACATCGAGGTTACGCAAGGCCTGCGGGCGCTGAACGACAAGTAGATTTTCGAGACGACGGAGGGGCGGGAATTCCGCCCCTGATTTTCCTGCCACTTTCCTCCCGCGCGGCGCATCTGTTACTCTAACCGCTGGCGACCATTCCGATGGAGTCATCTTTCATAGAGGCGGCCTGTATCCGCCACACCGAGCTCCCCGGAACCTCCAAGCTGTTTGCCGATTTCAGCTATCATTTTGACCGCGTGGCGCGCTTTTACCGCCACGATCCCCACAATCCGGCCTCTTTCGCCGCCGTTGCCCGTGAAATCCAGTACCCCGATTCCCGCCGCGCGGCACTGGTCAGTGCGCTCGCTTCTCAAAACCCGGCCTCTCAGAACGGCGCCGGCGATGCTCTCGCGCTCCTGGCCCAGCCCGGCTCGGTGGCCATCGTCACCGGCCAGCAGGTGGGCTTGTTCGGCGGCCCGGCTTACACCATTTACAAGGCGCTGACGGCTGTCCGCCTGGCTCGCGACCTCACCGCGCGAGGCATTCCCGCGGTTCCCATCTTTTGGCTGGCTTCCGAGGACCATGATTTTCCGGAAGTCAGCTCTACCTTCAGCTTCAACCCCGCCGATCAGCCCGTGCGTCTGCATATCGAGGCCCCGGCTGGGGCGAGCGCTTCACATCAAAGTGCCGCGCGGCCAGTCGGAAACCTGTGCATCGAGAACCCTCCCCTGGACGAGCTTCGCCGTTCCATCGCCGGCTTTCCGCATGGGGAAGAAATTGCCGCTCTGGTCGAGGCCGCCTATCCGCCGGGCGTCACCATGACGCAGGGGTTCCGCGCTCTGCTGGGCGCCGTAATCGATAAGGCCCTGCCCACGGCGGGCCTGCTGACATTGGATCCTCTCGACCCTCACATTCGCGCCATTGCGGCGCCGCTGATGGCCGAAGCTCTCTCGGCCGCGCCCGAGCTCAAGGCCCGCCTACTGGAGCGCAATCGCGAGCTGACCGAGGCCGGCTATCACGCTCAGGTGCTGGTGGAGCCCAAGACCTCGCTCTTCTTCCTGCTCAAGGATGGCGAACGGACGCCGCTGCGCCTTAAGGATTCCGAATTCGGCTCGCTGCGCGATCGCGCCGCGGAGGTTTCGCCCAACGCTCTGCTTCGCCCGGTGATGCAGGATTATCTGCTGCCGACCGCTGCCTACATCGGCGGTCCGGCTGAGCTGGCGTATCTGGCGCAGTCGAGCGTGATCTACGATCGCCTGCTGGGCCGCATGCCCGTGGTTCTGGCGCGCAGCGCGTTCACGCTTCTGGATGCGCGCGCGGCCAAACTGCTGGCGCGTTATAAAATCACGGTGCCGGAGGCGCTGGTTCCCGAGGAGGCGCTGAGGGAACGTCTGGCCGCCGCGCTGGTTCCCGAGAACATCGAGCGCTCTTTTGTCGACGTTAGCCGGCGAGATCGAGCGCCGCCTCAGCCGCCTGGGCGAAGAGCTGGAACGCTTCGATCATACGCTGGCTGCGTCGCTTTTGAAGAGCCGCGCCAAGATGCTCTACCAGCTCGAAAAGGCGCGCCGCAAGACCGCCCGCGAAATCCTTCGCCGCGACGGACGCGCGGTTTCCGACGCACAGCATCTCACCACTCTGCTGTTTCCGCATCGCCATTTGCAGGAGCGGTTCTATTCGATCCTGCCCTTTCTGGCCAAGCACGGCTTGGATCTGGTGGAGCAGTTGCAAGAGAGCGTGATGCTGGATTGTCCGGATCATCGCGTGCTCACCGTCTAAATCATGCATGTAAACCACGTGAAGAAGGCCCTGAGAGAGGGCAAGCTGCAATTGGGATGTTCCTTCGCGCAACTGCGCTTACCCGCGGTGGCGACGATTCTGGGCAAGGCCGGCCTCAATTGGTGCTATCTGGACGCCGAACACGGCCCCTTCGATTTCGGCATGCTGCAAGACCTGTGCCGGGCCTCGATCGCCGCCGGAATGGCGCCCATCGTGCGCGTAGCCGACGTTCAGTATCACCTGATCGCGCGTTCGCTCGATTGCGGAGCCATGGGCATCCTGCTGCCGCGCGTCGAATCGCCAGAGGTTCTGGCCCGCGCCGCAAGCTGGACTTTCTTTCCGCCGGTGGGCATCCGCGGCTACGGCTTCACGCAGCACAATGTCGATTATGAGCCGGTGACGATGCCTCAAATCATCCAGCACACCAACGACAACACCATGCTGGTTTTCCAGATCGAGACCCAGGCCGCGCTTGACCGCCGCGACGAGCTCATCTCGGTCCCGGGAGTCGATGCCGTGATGGTCGGCCCCGCCGATCTTTCCATTTCCCTGGGCATCCCCGGCCAATTTGAGCATCCCAAGCTTATTGAGGCGATCGAAAGGATTATCGAAAGCTGCCGGAAATATCACGTCGCCCCCGGCATCCACATCCGCTTTCTGCATCTCGCGAAGTTTTGGCGCGACCGCGGCATGCGCTTCCTGAGCACCGGCGGCGACGCTTTGTTCCTGTTCGATAAGGCCTCGGAGACGGTGAAGGCGCTGCGGGAGTAACCTGTACGGGGAGTTTCATGTTAAAAAACCGCTCCGTACCGGCAGATGTCATCCTGCCGCACATTACATACGAGAACGTCGCGGATGCGCTGGTTTGGCTCACGAAAGCATTCGGGTTCACGGAGCATTACCGTTACGGCGAGTCCGAAGGGCGGGTCAGCGGCGCGCAGATGCGTCTGGGCGATGCCTGGATTATGCTCAATAGCGCGCGGCCAGGACGCGCCAGTCCCGCGGAGGCCGGGCGCCTGACTCAGAGCCTGACGGTATTCGTCGAAGATGTCGATGCGCACTTCGATAGAGCCAAGTCGGCAGGCGCCAAGATCGTGGAGGAGCTGAACGAGACCGCCTATGGCGAACGGCAGTACGGAGCCGAGGACCTCGAAGGCCATCACTGGCTCTTTTCGCGCCACGCTCGGGACGTGAGCCCTGAAGAGTGGGGCGCAACGATCGCCGGCCAGTGAAGGGGTTGCTTGAGGTGGAGATCCTTCCAGATTGCGCCAGTCGAATACGACGCAGAGGCGGAGGCGTTCTCGGCCGTTTGTCCCGAACTGCCTGGGTGCGCATCGGCAGGCGACACCAAGGAAGAAGCACGGCGGAATATCAAAGAAGCCGTGGAGCTTTGTCTCGAGCCCTCCGCGCGCGCCCGATGGATCGGAGCGCGGAAACCGCGGAAGGTTCCGGCCGGCCAAGTTCTGTTGATCGGGAATGCTTTGGTCGACGGGGGATGAGGACATCGAGACCAGCAGTCCCTCGGAACACGGGAGTGGCCGTGCATCGTCTCCGGGTCCTGACGATCGCCTGTTCCACCCTTTTGTTGTCGCTCAATCTGAGCGAGACTCCGCGACCCGGTTGTAGCCCGATTCGAAGCCTTGACGCTGGTGACCCCATGTGGGATATTGAAAAGTCCTTGAACCGTCCGGTTTACCGGCCGCTTCCCACATATCCGTGGTAAATACTTCCAGGTAATTGTTCACGCTGAAAGGCCGGATGCATGTCTGTTCCTCGAATTGTGCCAGTGGCTGCAAAATACTCCTATCAGCACGTCGCTGCGTGAGTCCGTCACGGTGTGGCCGGTTCTGGAAGGCATCGCACCTGCTGGGGATGGCGCTGATGATGGCGCCGGTGATGATGTACGATTTCCGGCTGATCGGGGTCAGCTGGAAGAACGATCCGGTTTCGAGGTCAAGTGGAGTTTTTTGCCGATCACCTTCTTCGGCTTCGTGCTGATGGTCACGACCGGCGTGCTGCTGCTTTGGTCCGAGCCGGTGAAGTGCTACAACAGCGCATACTTCCGCATTAAAGTAGCGGCGCTGATCCTGGCCGGGCTGAACGCCACGGTGTTCCATTCCACCATCGACCGCACCACCGCGCAATGGGACACGGCCTCGCCGCCGCCTTTCCGGGCGCGGATGGCGGGCATCTTATCGCTGACGCTGTGGACGCCGTAATTTTCGCGGGCCGTTATACCGCGTATAATTTGTAAGGGTTCCGCAATGCTTGCCTTGATTCCACTGCTCCTGCTGCATGGGCTCATGGGCCGCCGACACCGCCGGAGCCGGCGACGAAGGCCCGGCCCGGTTTGCCTTCGCGCAGTTCCCCTCCTGGTTCCCGTTCTTCAGCTGGATGGATGGGACCGCGTCAGCACCTACATCAAGAGCACCACGTGGGTGTTTCCGCTGGTGGAGACAATTCACATTATGGCGCTGGCGATGCTGCTGGGATCTCTCTTCCTGATCGATTTGCGGCTGCTGGGCATCGCCGTCCGCCGGTGGTCGCCGGCGCAGATCGTGGAACAGGTCCATTCCTTCATCAACTGGAGTATCGTGATCATTCTGATCACGGGAGCGATTCTGTTCACCGCGGAGCCGCGCAAGCTGTTCGACAGCGCAGCCTTTGGACCGAAGATGATTCTGCTGGCTTTGGCGATCATTTTTCAATACACCCTGTATCCGCGGGTGCGCTCCATGCAGTCTCACATTCCCATCTGGGGAAGGTTGATGGCGCTGGTGTCCCTGGGGTTGTGGTTCGGCGTGGCCGTGTGCGGGCGCGCCATTGGTTTCGTCTAGAACGCGCCGCTAGAATGCCCTCATCCGCATCCAACATTCTGGTGATTGACGTGGGAGGCACCCACGTCAAAGTTTCGGATCAGCACCACAAAGCTCCCGTCAAAATCGATTCTGGCCCGCATAATGACCGCGGAGCGGATGGTTGCAGCCGTGCTTGAGGCCGCAGCCGGTTGGAAATATTCCGCGATTTCGATCGGATACCCCGGCCCGGTCCTGCACGGCAAGCCGCTCGCGGAGCCTCACAATCTGGGGCAAGCGGCTGGGTGGGATTCGATTACGAAAAGGCGTTGGGCCGTCCCGTCAAGATCGTCAATGACGCCGCCATGCAGGCCATCGGTAGTTACGAAGGCGGACGCATGCTGTTTCTGGGATTGGGCACGGGGCTGGGCTCGGCAATGATTGTCGACGGCGTGCTGGAGCCGATGGAGTTGGCGCATCTTCCGTACAGGCGCGGCCGCACCTATGAGGATTACATCGGAGAGGCCGGCCTGGAGCGGCTGGGTAAAAAGAAGTGGCGGCGATACGTGTTCGACGTGACGGAGCAGTTGAAAAGCGCCATGGAAGCGGATTATGTCGTGCTCGGCGGCGGCAATGCCAAGCTGCTGAAAGACCTGCCGAAGGGCGCCCGGCAAGGCAATAACGAGAATGCGTTCAAGGGCGGCGTTCGGATGTGGAAGCAGTAAAAAGGCAGAGCGCCGGCCAGACCCTCAGCGGGATGCGGAATGAACGCAGCGGCTCCGCTGCTGCTTCAGCTGGGCGTGGAGTTCGCGTTTTGATCGCTTCCGCTTCCGACGCGATCCGTTCCTGGCTGGTTTGGCGGTGCGCGCCGCACCCTTTGAGCTTCTGAGGAACTCGCGCAAAACGGAGTGCGGTGCGAAATCGTTCTTGATCGGACCGGCGGTGCGCGCCGCACCCTTTGCGCTTCCGAGGAACTCGCCGCACAACGGAGTGCGGGCGCGATCCGTTCCTGGATTGATTCGGGGTGCGCGCCGCACCCTTTGCGCTTCACAGCTTCGCGGATGTCGCGGATTGCCGCTTGCCGAAGGCCGCATCGATGGTCTGCATGATCTTGGCGACGCTTTCCTCGATGGTTTCGAGATCGGTGCGGCACTCGACCTCGGGATGGAGCGGGGGTTCGTAGGGATCGGCGACGCCGGTGAAGCCGTGGAGCTCACCGGCGCGGGCCTTGCGGTACATGCCCTTCACGTCGCGCTGCTCGCAAACATCCAGCGGTGCGTTCACGTAGACTTCCAGGAACTGGGTGGAATCGCCGCGGACCAGATCGCGGGAAGTCCGGTAAGGAGACACGGCTGAGACCACGGCGACGATGCCGTGGCGCGAAAGCAACCCGGCGAGAAATCCGAAGCGGCGAACGTTCTCCTCGCGGTCCGCTTTGCTGAAGGCGAGCTCGCGCCACAGCTCGCGGCGAACCACGTCGCCGTCCAGAAATTCGGCCTTCCGTCCCGCAGCTTTGAGGCGCTCGGTCACAACCAGACCGAGAGTGGTTTTGCCGGAACAAGGAAGTCCGGTCAACCAGATTGTCATGTCCTCTTTTGTAGCACAGGGGAGGGAATTGTCACCCGCCCGCGGCTCTTGCGGAGGATATCGATGTCGGTGCCGCCGACTCCGGCTTCTTTGATTCCAGCTTCTGGGATTCCAGCTTCTGGGATTCCGGCTTCTGCGATTCCTGCTTCTTCGCGTCGGGGCGGAGGATGTCGATGCCGCCTTTGAAGTACGCGCCGTCCTCTATAACGATTCCAGCGGTCTTGACGTCGCCGACAATGCTGGCGCCATTCATGATGGAGATGCGGTCGCTGGCTTCGACGTTGCCCTGAATCGATCCCCGCACCACCAGCTCCCTGGCCTTGACGTTGGCCTTCACCTTGCCGTTGGGACCGATGGTCAGAAGATGACGCACTTCAAGGGAGCCTTCCACTTCACCATCGAGGTATAGCTCTTCTTCACTGTAGATTTCGCCTCGCAGACGCGTCGTCTTGCCGATGAATGCCGTCACGCGCGGGGGCGCCGAGGTCTGCACGCGTTCGGGAGGGTTCGAGGCCGGAGGCTCCGCAGCGACAAGAGGCCTGAAGGCCGGTTCATTGGTTTTTCCCCACATAGGCCGGGACGAAGTGCATGCGACGGGCCATTTTGTATGACATTGATTCCTTGCGCGGCTTGAGCTGGCGAGCGGAATCTTCTACCGGGATGGAGAAGAAACTTCCGGAAGCCGCATCGCTTGCGCTACTTCACGAGATGCAGGATCATGCCTGTGTCGGTGGCGGCCCAGAGATGGTCGGGATCGGGTCCGGCGAGCACCAGAGTGGTCGCGACCGCGCGATAGTCCACCTCCATTTCCTTCCACTCCAGCAGGTCGACGCTCGAGAGCATCTTTACCTTCCCGGGGATGGGGACGGTGTTGAGACGGCCCGGCGGCTCGATGGCGCCCAGAACCACGAAGGGGCCGTGGAACAGCGCAACATCGAAAACGCGGCGGGCCTTGTCGCGAAAGATACTCGCGCTTTTGCCGGTGGAAAAATCCAGGCTATAGACCTCGGAAGGCCAGTCGAAGGACTCCGGGAAACCAAACACGTCGATGCCCAGGTTTCCGGACAATCGAAGGGTGGTGACCAAGCCGATCAGGGACGAGTTGGACGCACCCCAATTGCCGCCCTGGTCGTGCGTCTCCAGCAGCAGCGTGACCGTCGGCGCCGCACGCGTCTTGGTGGCGCGCTCCGGCTCCATCCAGGAAGGGAAACGGCCGAGATCGCGGCGCGGAGGCACGGCGGAGCCGATGATGATTCCGTGGTTTCCATCGAAGACGATGCGGGAGTATGCGGTGAAAGCGGGATTGCCGGTGGGCGTAGCGGCTTCCCGAAGCGAGGTCCAGGTGTGTCCCCCGTCGCTGGTTTTGAGCACCGTTTTCTGATAGCCCACGGCGAAGCCGTGCTGCTCATCGACAAACCACAGGCGCAGAATCAGGCCGCCCGGGGGAACCGGGCCGATCTTGGGATTGGGCTTGGGCTGATCGCACAATTTGCGCCAGTTCAGACCGGCTTCGTTGGTGAACCAGATGCCGGTCTCAGTGACCATCCAGCCCGAGGTTTCGTTCAGGAAGAAGATGGAGCGCGGCTCATCCTTAAGCGGCTCGAACGTCCAGTGCGCCCCACCGTCGTTGGTGAGGAGCGCGGTGGGCTTGACCTTCCGGTCCGAGGTCGTATCTCCGATCCAACCCACCGCGATTCCGCGCTGAGCGGTTGGAAAGGCCAGGTCGACGAGCTCCAGCTTGGAGCTGCGCTCATCGTAGAAATATTGGATGCTCCAGCGTTCGGCGAAGAGCGCCGGCGTAAGAACAGCCAGTACCGCGAGTGCGCGCATCAGAGACACCGCTCTCTTAGCTCCTCGGGGCTGCCGCCGGCGGCATCACCAGCTCCAGCGCGGCCGCCGGATCGAATTTGGAGAGATCGTTGAGCGCCAGGGCGGCCAGCGTGCCGACCTGCTCTCCCACGGTGGTGAGCAGCTCCATTTCGCCGCCGCTGTGAAAATGCGGCTCCCTGTGCTGCACGTTGATGACGCCCGCTACGCGGCCGCGCACGATGACGGGAGCGGAGAGAAACGCTTCAAACGTGTCTTCCGGCAGATCGGTGAACAGTTTGAAACGCGGATCGAGATACGCTTCGCGGGAGATGGAAAGCAAGCGGCGCTCGCGCGCGACCCAACCGGTGAGCCCTTCGCCCAGTTTCAGGCGCACCTGCCCCAGGCTAGCCGGGCGCGGATTGTTGGAAGCGCATAGCACCAATTCACGGTCCTGGAGAAGATAGAGCAGGCAGGAATCGCACGCCATGAACTCCACCACCATGGATACGACGCCCTCCAGCGCGCCGGCCAAGCCGGTTTCGCGGGCCATGAAGCGGCTGATTTTCTGGAGCAGACGGAGCTGACGCTCAGTATCTTCCAGGCGGGATTCCAACTCTTTGAAGCGCGACACCGGAACCCATTATCCCAGATCGGCGGGGTGGTGGGTTATAATCCCGAAGTGCGACCTTCTGAGGAACTCGCGCAAAACGGAGCTTGGTCGCGACCCGGAGCCAGGCTGTTGCTCTCGGGAATTGAGGGCCGCGACCGGCCCTTTGCGGGCTCGGAACGCGATCCAATGAAGATCGCGTCGCGTATCCTTTATAGACGATGCGGAAACTACTGCCGGCGGTTCTAGCCTTCGCGATCCTGCAGGCCGCGTTGCGCTTCAAGGACGACAGCGACCTGGCTCGCCGCCTGCGCGCCCGCGATCCGCACGTCATGCCCAAGTTGTACGACCGCTATGGCCGGGCGGCGTACTCGCTGATCTATCGCGTGGTTCGCGACGCTGGCGTGGCGGAGGACCTGGTGCAGGAGACGTTCCTGCGGGTGTGGAATCGCGCTCAATCTTTTGACGCGGAGCGCGGAGCGCTGGGGCCTTGGATCCTGACCGTGGCGCGCAACCGCGCCATCGATCATCTGCGCTCGGCGGAAGGGCGGATGGCCGCGGGCGCCCTGGAGTTGGACCGCATCGAGAATCCGGCTTTGTTTACGCATTTCGAAGACCGGGCGTTGACCATCGACCGGGCTCGACGCCTGAAGGATGCGTTCACCAAGCTCACGCCGGCGCAAAAGGAAGTGATCGAGCTGGCCTACTATGAGGGGCTCTCGCAATCGGAGATGGCGGACCGGCTGAAGCAGCCGCTGGGCACGGTGAAAACGTGGGTGCGGACCGCGCTCAAAGTGCTGCGGGAGCAGCTTTCGGAGGCGGCCATCGCATGATGGAAGAACGAATGACCTGCGAAGAGTTGCAGGACCTGTTCGAGCTCTACTCTCTGGCGCTGCTGGAGGGCGCGGAGAAGAGCGAGGTGGAGGCGCATCTGGCGCGCGGCTGCGAGACTTGCCGGAAGCGCTTGAAGGAGGCTCTGGCGGTGAACGCCGTGATCCTGGCCTCGGCTCCGCAGACGGCTCCTCCGGCGAGATTACGCCGCAGGATTCTGGCCGGGTTCGGAATCGAGCGTCCCGGCTGGGGATGGCTGGGGGCTTTCGCCGCGGCCCTGATGCTGGTGGTGGCGCTGTGGCTGAGCGTGCAGGAGCGGAGGCGCGAAAATGAATTGGCCGAGGCTCGCCGCGATGCCATCCAGGCGCGTGCGGAACGCGACCGGCTCTTTCAGGCTTTCCAGATCCTGGACCAGCCCGAAACAAAACGGGTGAATTTTGGCGAAGGCAAGCCGGCGCCTCCGCGCGGGAACATTTTTGTCCACTCCAAGCTGGGGGTGCTTTTGATCGCCTCCAATCTGCCCGTGCTTCCGGCCGGGCGGACTTACGAAATGTGGGTGATCCCGACTGCCACCAGTTCTCCGCGTCCCGCCGGATTGTTCCAGCCCGAGCAGGGCTCGGCGATCAACATTTTGCCGGGGCCGATCGATCCGCTTTACGCCGTGGCCGTGTCGGTTGAGCCGGAAGCGGGCTCGCCTGCGCCGACAACGCAGCCGATTATCGTCGCGCCGGTGCCGGGGGCTTGACGGCGTTTTACTTGGTGGTGTGGGGCGGGCACCCTCGTCCGCGATCATTCAATGAGTCGGGTCCCCTGGCCGGGCTCCGAGCGCCCAAAGCGCGACCAGGGGGTCGCGCGCGGGTCTCATGGGACACCCCCGGGACCCTCCCCACCTTTCAGCGCGCGTAGTAGCCTTCGCGAGCCTGCACGACGAGATTTTTTCCCTTGGCGGTGACCTTGATCTTGCGATATCCCGCGCCGGATTGGTCGGAGGTGTAACCGAGACTGTACTGATTGCGCAGGTCGTCTTCAATCCGGGCGTAGATTTTTTCGAGCGTCATGCCGCCGGAGACTTCGAAATATGCCCCTCCGGTTTCGCTCGAAATCTGTTCCAGAACTTTCTTGCCGTTGGAGCTGCTCGAGTTCGGATAGCCTCCCGGATATCCACCACCGCCGCCCGGGAACCCTCCGCCGCGACGCCGTCCTCCGAAGCCGGGGTTGAGGGGAGCGCCGGCGTTCCGATCATAGAAGCGGACCGAGTACACCAGAGTGTTGGCGCGCTGCGCGCTCTCAATGGCTCTTGAAAGCGTCACCTTGCTGCCGTTGTCGTCGCCGTCGGAGAACAGCACCACGGCTTTGCGTCCTTGCTGCTTCGCCATCAGCTCGTCGGAGGCCAGCAGAACCGCGTCATACAGCTCCGTGCCGCCCCCTCGTGCTCCGCCTTGGCCCTGGCCTTGGCCTTGGCCTCCGCCGCCGGAGTTGCGGCGGTTGCCCTGATCGCCAGTGAGGCCGTCGAGCCCCTTGTCCAGTTGCGTCTTCGAAGAGGTCAGATCCTGCAACAGCTCCACTTCGCGGTCGAAGTGAATCAGGAAGGCTTTGTCTTTGTCCTCGCGCACCACCTGGTCGAAAAATTTGTAGCTGGCGCGGCGCTCAGCCTCGATATTGTTGCGCTCACTGCCGCTTGTATCCACCAGCAGCCCCAGCGTCAGAGGCAGGTCGGATTGCCGGGCGAAATAGCGAATCGTCTCCGGGCGGCCATCCTCTTCAATGCTGAAATCGTCCTTGTCGAGATTGGATACAACTTTGCCGTCCTTATCATGGACGCTGGCCAGGACGTTGACTACGTTCACATCGGAGGAGTATTTGGCATCGGGCGGCGAGTCCTGCCAAGCCAGCAGGCGTTGCGCGGGGCCGATTGCCGGAACAACGGCTGCGGCCACTCGAAAAAGATCGCGTCTGGTGGGCGTGAAACTCATTTCGCTTCGTAAGGGTAGGACGTGCGAGCGCCCCCGGCTGTTTACAGCATACCTTGAATGACCGGCGAGCGAGCCCTTGACAAGAGGAGAACAAAAGGCGAATATTGAGCGTGGCGAATTTGGTCGGCATCGCTCGGATGGCTGCCGAGAGCCCGCGTTTGGGCGCCAAAAGGCGCGTGGATTACTTCGATTTGCCGGCGCGCAGCTTCCTGACCAAGTGCAACAGCGCTCGGCTGCCGTTCGGCTGGACCATCAATCCGTACCGTGGCTGCGAATTCGGCTGCAAGTATTGCTACGCTCGCTATGCCCACGAATTCATGGAGTTGCGAAATCCGCTGGACTTCGAACAGCGCATCTTCGTGAAGCAATTCGAGGCGGAATCCTTTCAGAAGGAACTGCGCAGGCTGGCGCCGGGCCAATCGATCGCTTTGGGCACGGCCACCGATCCGTATCAACCGGCGGAGCGGCGGTACAGAGTGACGCGGGCGATCCTGGAGGCGTTCGCGAAGACCTCCGGCTTCTGCCTGGGAATTACCACCAAATCGCAACTGGTAACCCGGGACATTGATGTCCTGCAAGAAATAACCCGGCGGCATTTCCTGACGGTCTCGATGACGGTGACGACCATGGACGCAGAGCTGGCGAGAGCGCTGGAGCCGATGGCTCCGCATCCCGACCTGCGTATCAAAGCCGTGCGGAAGCTGACCAGCAACGGGATTCGCGCGAGCGTTTTCAGCTCGCCGGTTCTTCCCCTGCTCAACGACAACGACGCCAGCCTGGACGCGGTGGCGCGGGCGGCGCGGAAGGCGGGGGCGCAAGGCTTCGGCGGCAACGTGGTCTTTCTGAAACCGTGCGCGCGGCAGATGTTCTTTCCGTTTCTCGAAGAAAAGTTTCCGGCGCTGGTGCGGCGCTACAGGGAGCGCTTCGAACGGTCGGCGTATCTGCGCGGCGATTATCCGGAACGGATCAAGGAGCGGATCGCGCGCATCCGGCGGCGCTACGGCTTCGACCAGATGGCCCGGCATGAGAGAGCCCAGATGGCGGAGCCGGAGTTGTGGCCCAAGGATTCACAGTTGTCGCTTTTCGACGGTTAGATACCGCTCCAGCCATGCGAGCGCTTCTTCCTGGGTCGAAAATGCGCCGTCGGCCTGGGCCTCCAGCGCGGCCGCAGTGACTTCGCCGATATGCTTGCCGGGCCGGTTATCGAAATACGGCAACACGTGGCGGCCGAGAATGAGCGGGGGTTGGGGCTCGTGTTCCACGGCTTGCTCCACGGCCATTTCACGAATGCGGATTGCGCCCGGGGGCAGTCCGGTAGGCAAGGGAGGGCGGCCGGAATGATCGGCTTCGACCACATACAGCAGCTGCAGAATGCTGGCAGGAGCCAGGTGCATGGCCAGGCGGCGGACGGCGCGCGGGGTGGGATCGCGGCCAATGCTGGAATGGATGAGGTGATGCTCGACGATGGGAATCACCTGGTCGACGATGGCGCTCTTGATTCCGATGCGCTCCAGAAACGCGCGCGCCATGGGGCCGCCGGCAGCCTCATGCCCCCAACTGGTCCAGCGCATGGTTCCTTCCCGATCGCGAAGCTGAGTGGTGGCGGGCTTGGCGAAATCGTGGCATAGCGCGGAGAACAGCAGCACGGCGCGATCGTCGCCCTCGAGTCCCTCACGCTTGGCGATACGGGCAGCCGCGTCCACCACCAGCATGGTGTGCGTGCCGACGTCGCCTTCGGGGTGCCACGAAGGATCCTGCGGAACGCCGGCGAGCGCGCCGATTTCCGGGAAATGGACGATCCAGCCGGTCGCGGTAAGGTATGCGGAGATCCTGCCGGGGTGGCTGCTGGCGGTCCATTTCATGAACTCTTCGGCGATGCGCTCGCGGGCCAGGGTGGAATACTCTCCGGCGATGGCCCGGCACATCTCCGCGGTGGCTGGGTCCAGGGTCAGATCGAAGCGGCAGGCAAACTGCATCCCGCGCAGCACGCGCAAGGGGTCTTCACTGAATGCGGGGCTGGTGGCGCGCAAGACGCGATTCTGCAGATCTTCGCGGCCTCCGAACAGATCCAGAATCTCGCCGCGGAGGGGATCGTAGGCGATGGCATTTATCGTGAAGTCTCGCCGAGACGCCGCTTCACGAGGAGTGATGGCCCCGTCGAAAGTGGCATGGAAACCGCGATGGTGCGGGCCAATTTTACTTTCCCGGCGGGGAATCGAGAAGTCGAAGCCCAAGAGCTTCACCACACCGAAGCTCTTGCCCACCAGGTCGACCCGGCCATAACGGGATAGAAAGCCGGCCAGGCCATCATAGGAGGTTCCATAGACTTCGATATCGAAGTCCTTGTGTTCGATGCCGAGCAGCGCGTCGCGGACGGCTCCGCCGACGAGCAGGGCGCGGAATCCGGCGTGATCCAGATCCCGGAGGATGGCTTGGAGCGAAGGTGGAATCGTCAGGAGCATCCTTGAATCCATTATGGTATGGCTGGGGCAAATGGCGAGGTCGGATTCGCCGTTCAGCGCCACTTGACGCAGCTTCGGTGGAAATAGGACCACACTGGTCCGAGATGGTGTATGCTAAGAATGGTTGTTACGGAAAAGGACTGGTTTGGACTTCCAGATGCAACTGGGTGGCACAGTCATGATAGCCCAAAAAGTTGAGACCACAGCTTTCCGGTTTCTATTTCGGTTCAATATGCAATCCGGTGTCAAAAAGATCCTCCGCAGTGCAGCGGGCGCAAACGCCCGGAATCTGACGGAGTTGAAGCGCGGGCAGCAAGGCGTGCTGGAGCGCATCGATCTGCCGGAAGAGGATGCGCGGAGGCTGATGGAAATGGGATTTTTGCCGGGACACACGATCACACCGGCGCATGCCGCGCCTGGAGGCGACCCGAGGGTGTTTCGCGTGGACGGGTCGGAAGTGGCGCTGCGGCGTGAGACCGCAATCAGACTGATCCTCCGTTCCAATTCGGAGCCGGACAAGTAAAGTATGAGCGATTGCCACGATTGTTCGGCCGGGACCACGCTGGTCCCCGCGCCTCCGTTCATCAAGCAGCGCATCGTGGCGATTATCGGTCCGCCCAACTCCGGGAAATCGACCTTGTTCAACCGGCTCACCGGCCTGCGCCAGAAAGTGGCGAACTTTCCCGGCGTGACGGTGGAGCACCGCATGGGCAAAGTGAAGCTCGACCCCGGGCGCGAAGTTTTTGTGGTGGATCTTCCCGGCGTCTATAGCCTGACTCCGCGCACCGAAGACGAGCGGGTCACGCACGACGTGCTGCTGGGCAAGATGAAGGATATGCCCAGGCCGGAAGCGATCCTGCTGATTCTGGATTCGACGAATCTGAGCCGGCACCTGGTGCTGGCCGCTCCGGTGCTGAGCCTGGGGTTGCCGACGCTGGTGATCCTGAACATGGCGGACGATCTGGCGCGGCGCGGCGGAGGAGCGGACGCAGTGGAGCTGGCCGAACAACTGGGCACGCCGGTGGCGATGGTGAGCGCGTCCAAGGGCACCGGTCTCGACAAGGTGTTTCAATTTCTGGAGGGCGCAACGAGCGACGCCGCACAAGCCGCCGCGCGTGGAGCTGCCGGTGATCCAGAACATTCCCGAAGTGCCGGGCCTGGGCTGCGAAGGTGGGCAGCCAATCCAAGTATCATGCGCCCGCTCCGCCGCTGTGGACGCGGCGTCTGGATCGGATTTTTCTGCACCCGGTGATTGGCCCGCTGGTGTTCGCGCTAGTAGTGATCGGCGTCTTTCAAACTATTTTTTCAGGCGCACAGCCGCATCATGGACGCTGATGCAAATTCTGATCGACCGCTCCGGCCACTGGCTCGGATCCATGCTTCCGAATGCGGCGCTGCGCTCGCTGGTGGAGAAGGGCTTTGGGCCGGCGTGGGGTCGGTGGTGGTGTTCCTGCCGCAGATTCTGTTGCTGTTCCTGTTTATCGGCGCTCTGGAGGATTCCGGCTATCTCGCGCGCGCGGCGGTGATCGCGGATCGCACCATGGCCCGCATCGGCCTGCAAGGCAAGAGCTTCATCCCGCTGCTTTCCGCTTATGCCTGCGCGGTGCCGGCCATCATGGCGACGCGCACCATCGAGAACAAGCGCGACCGCATCGCCACCATTCTGATTGCGCCGTTCATGACCTGTTCGGCGCGGCTTCCGGTCTATCTGCTGCTGATCGGGCGTTCGTTCCGGACCGTCCGCTGCTGGGCTTCTTCCTGGGAACGCGCACGGCGGCGATGCTGGGGTTGTACATCCTGGGCTTTGTGGCGGCGATCGCGACGGCGCGCCTGCTCAAGTCGACGGTGCTGAAGAGCAAGCGCTCCTCCTTCATTCTGGAGATGCCTCCCTACCGCTGGCCTACCTTGTCTTCGCTGGGACTGCGGTTGATCGACCGCTCGAAAGTCTTCCTGCGGCGCGCCGGTACGGTGATTTTAGGAGTCGCGATTATCATCTGGGCGCTGACTTATCTGCCGCTTTCCCATGGAAAGCCGCCCGCGAATATCGCCGACAGCTTTGCCGGGCATTTCGGCCACGCCATTGAGCCGGTGATTCGTCCGCTGGGATTCAACTGGAAGATCGGGATTGGACTGCTGACGTCGCTGGCGGCGCGGGAAACCATCGTGAGCACGCTGGGAACGATCTACGGAGTGGAAGGGGATGGGGGCGAGCATTCCGCGGGCTTGCAGCAGGCTCTGCGGAACGATCTGACTCCCGGCGGAGCGTTCGCGCTGCTGGTGTTCTTCGCCTTCGCGCTGCAATGCATGTCCACGGTGGCGGTGGTGCGCCGCGAAACCGGCGGATGGAAGTGGCCCGCGGTGCAGTTCGCTTACATGACCGGACTGGCCTACGTGTGCGCGTTTGCGGCTAACAAGCTGTTGTCGTGAAAGGGGGGGGGTTGAAGCCACGGATCGCAATGATCGGCGCAGCGATGACGCGAGCCTCGGCGGAGTCGAGAAGATTGGAGTTTGATGGGTCTTCCTAAAACTTGGGGCTTTTTACTTCCCATCATCTTCGCGCTGTCCTCTGGCTGCACGAAAAGGGAACCCATGGTGGCCATAAACGATTGGTGGAACGTAGATTTCGTCAAGAACAGCTGCGAACCTGCTGCCCGTAACGGTTCCCCACCGTGTGTAGGTGATCCGGTTGAAGCGCTACGCGATTTTGAAGCTCAGTTACGCACCTCGTTCGCCAGTGATCCAGCCTGCCACGAGGTTTTTTTGACAAGTTTCGGAGGGTCTGGTTCCGCCGCCTCGCAGGCGGCTGCTGCCGTCAACTCCAAGGCGGACTGGGAGTTGAAACTTAATTTTCAGCCCGACGATCCCTTACAAGACTGGATGGTGTTCCATCGTGCCGACCACAGGACAACGATCGGCCATGGAAGTCCGACAGAGATAGTGCGCACCGTTTGTGATGTCGTTAAACAGGTGGGTGGTTCAGTCGCGAATTAACGAAGCCGCTTAAGGCAACAGATGAGCACGCAGTCACTCAGCAGGAAAAAGCTAGCGGAGAGGTGCTACGTAGAGGAGGCTCGTCGATCCTCGTCGATATTTCCGCGTGGTGAGCTTGTCGCCCAAGAGAGGCCCGATTTTCTGCTTCACGGCGATGAAGCGACCATCGGAATTGAAGTCACCGAACTGTGCCGCGAAGAACCAAGAGCCGAAGCCGGGAGGCTGGCGAAGGCGCCTGACAGGGCGAAAGCAATCTATGATAGTTGGGCGAACGCTGAGGACGTGGGCGGGAGCATAGCGTTTTCGCCGCGGCACGCACAAAAAGTCAGCTTAGACAAGCTGACGTATTCACTTGCCGAGTTTGTTTACGCTCACCGAAGCAGCAAGGGATCCAGTTCAGCGGGAGATCGCTGCCTGAGGGCTACCTCGATCGGAGTTTATGCGCCTCGCGTGCCGGGAGAATGCTGGCATAGCGTAACAGCTTTTGACACGGCTATTGAAACTAAGGGGCTTCTCGAATCTCGCATTGCGGATAAGAATCAGCATGTCGCGGACTATCGTCGTGCAACTCCCGAAGTCTGGCTTCTCATCATCAATGACCGCTTTTTAGGCCCGGGCGAAGTCTACGTGCGGCCTGACCACGCAGCAGCGTGGGAATTTATTTTCGATTTTGAGAGGGTCCTGTTGTTCCTTCGCGAAGCGGGCGGAGGAGGAGAAGTAGTCGAGCTTCGCCAAGCGCGTGGAGCATGATTTCTGGTTTCAGGATCTGGTCATTTCCACTGAACCGTCCGTGCTGGCCTTCGAAGTGAAAACATGGAATGATGGTGGCCCGGAGGTCGCTATGGCTACGAACGAAAAAGTCGACTGGTCGGAATGTCCGCTTGTCGAAATCAAGCCGGGAGTGCAGAGCGGCGCTCCCGTCCTGCGCGGTACGCGGATGCCGGTCAACGCGATCGTCGATAACTTCGACTATGGCGTGAGCGCCGCCGAAATCGCGGAACAGTTTGAAATCCCGCCGGATCGGGTCGAGGCGATTTTGACTTACGCCAAGAGTCACCGCATTGCGCATCGTCTTTGATAAAAACGTGCCGGTCGGTGTGCGGCGCTTCCTGGTGAAACATGAGGTGCGCACCTTCGTCGAAATGCAGTGGCATCCACAGCTTGAAAACGGAGACCTTCTCGACGCGGCGGAAGCGACGGGGTTCGATGTGTTCGTGCGATCCGATCAGAACATCAGGTATCAACAAAACCTGACGGGCCGTAAACTCGCCCTGGTCGTGCTTGGGTCCAACATCTGGCCCGTGGTGCGCGATCACGGACTGGCGATAGCGGCCAAAGTCGATGCGGCAACACCGGGAAGTTATGACTTCATCGAAATGCCGTTGCCGCCAAAATCTCTGTAAGACGGCGTTGCGACGGATATTGCGGGACGTTCATCTAATTCCTAGGCTCCTGCTACCATGAAAATCGTGCGAAACGTAATCATTCTGGGCTCGGGGTGCGCCGGGAACACGGCCGCGGTCTATACGGCGCGGGCTGGGCTGAATCCGCTGGTGGTGGTTGGGCATGAACCGGGCGGGCAGCTTTCCGTCACCACCGAGGTAGAGAATTTTCCCGGCTTCCCGGAAGGCATCTTCGGCCCGGAGCTGGTCGAGAACATGAAGAAGCAGGCGGAGCGGTTTGGCGCGGAGTACATGTGGGGCACGGTCCACGAAGCCGACCTGTCGAAGCGTCCGTTCCGCGTCAACGTGGACGGCGAATGGCAAGAGGCCCGCACCGTGATCATCGCCACCGGAGCTTCGGCGCGCTGGCTGGGGCTGCCCAATGAGCAGAAGCTGATCGGCCACGGCGTCAGCTCCTGCGCCACCTGCGACGGGGCGTTTCACAAGGGCGGCAAGATCATGGTGGTGGGCGGCGGCGATTCGGCCATGGAGGAAGCGAATTTCCTGACGCGCTTCGGCGCGGAGATCAGCCTGGTGCATCGCAGCGAGAACTTCCGGGCTTCCAAGATCATGCTGGATCGCGCGCGGGCCAATCCCAAGATCAAATTCCTGCCGAATACCGTGGTGGAGGATATCTACGACGTCAGCAAGAACACGGTGACCGGCGTGAAGCTGCGCGATGTTTCCACCAACGGCGTGTGGGAGCAAGACGTCAGCGGCTTCTTTCTGGCCATCGGCCACATTCCCAATACCAAGGCGTTTGTGGGGCAGATCGACCTCGACCCGGACGGCTACATTCTCTCGAAGGGCGGCGCGCGGACCAATATCACAGGCGTGTTCCACGCCGGCGACGTCCAGGATCGCGTGTATCGCCAGGCCATCACCGCGGCGGGCGCAGGCTGCATGGCGGCGATCGAAGTGGAGCGGTTCTTAGAAGCCGAAGGCCACTAAAGTCTCTATCACACGTACTTCATTAACATCATGAAGCCGTAATCCATGTGCATCTGCTGATGGCAGTGGAACAGGGTGAGGCCCGGATTATCGGCGACCAGCTCCACTTCGGTCTGGCTCATGGGTTGGACCACCACGACATCCTTGCGGACTCCGGAAGTCGCCACGCCGGCGACGCTCTTCAACTCGAAGGTATGGCGATGCAAATGGAGCGGGTGCGCTTCGTCGCTGCGGTTGTCGAAGATGAGGCGATAGCGGTGGTTGGCCTGCACCAGAATGGGATCGGTCTTGGGAAACGATTTTCCGTTGATGGTCCAGTTATCGACCCAGCGGGTGCCCGCGAATTTCTTCTGGATGACCAGAGGCACGCGTTCGGCTTCGACGGAAGGTCCGGCGGCTTCGCCCGCGCCGAAAACGGTGTAGTCCCATTTCCCTTCCGGACGAATCCAGCGCGGCTCTCCGCTTTGTCCGGCGTATTCGACCACGATTCCGAGTCCGGCGCGGCGGTCATGGTCATTGTCGGCGCCGAGAATCCACACGCCGGGATTGTTCATTTCGACCACGGCATCGATACGCTCGGCGGGGCCGAGCTCCAGCGCCTCCACTGTCTTGGGAGCGGCGAGAGCGTTGCCGTCGAGAGCCGTGACTTGAAACTGGTGCCCGGCGAATCCGATGCGGCGGTGCATGGTGGCGCTGGCATTGAGAATGCGAAACAGCACGCGCTGGCCTGGGCGGACGCGGATGGGCTCGCCCGCGCCGAGCGAGCGATCATTGATCGAGAACTGCTTGTACGCCACCTCAATCCCAGCGTCCTCGCTGCTACTCATGAACGGGTCCCATTCGCGTAGCGCCAGAAACACTTCCTGGTCATAGCGGCCAGGATCGCTCGCGGGCTCGATGTAGAGAAAACCGAATTGTCCGGTGTAGGTGGCTCGGTTCAGATTCCGGCCCGCGGAAACATGACTGTGATACCAGCGCGTGCCGCTGGGCGTGGGCGTGAAGGTGTAGCGCCGGCAAGCTTTACCCGGAATCATGGGCGTGCCCTCTTCCATGGAGCCGTCGACAATGGAAGGGATGCGCAGGCCGTGCCAATGCACCAGCTCTTCGGAACCGGTCTGATTAATCACGTCGATGGTCACGGGCCGGCCTTCGCGCAGACGCAGGAGCGGTCCGGGCGCGGTGCCGTTATAGCCGATGGTCTTGACGATTTTCTTGGGCGCGATCTCGACGCTGATGGGCGCGATGGTGAGGGTGTAATCGGGTTTTGAGCCGTCTTGCGGGCAGGCGGATTGACCCTTGACGATCGCGGCCGCGCCAAGAGCGCCCAGGAACTCGCGGCGATTCATTTCAATTTATTCTAGACTGCCAACGGTTGACAGTTTCGCACGGGCCTCCATAGAATGTTTGCGTGAAGAATTGGTTCGCTCTCCTTCTTGTGGCGTGTGTTCCGGCGTGCGCGTGGGCGCAGGTTCCCCGCGCGCCCGACGGCCATCCCGATCTGAGCGGCGTCTGGGACCACCCCTTCGCGATGAACATGGCCGCCGGCGGGCGCGGCGACGCCTGTGGAGCCGAGATGAACGGCTGCAAAATGACGGGGCCCGAAGGCGGCACCATTCCGATGACTCCGCTGGGCGAGGATTTTTACAAGCACTACGATCCCGCGAATTTCGACGCCACCGCGCACTGCAATCCGATGGGCTATACGCGGTCGATGAACGCGCCGGTCCCTACGCAGATCGTGCAGCGATCGGACGTGATTGTGTTCCTGCATGAATCCATGTTCGCCTTCCATGTGGTGTATATGGACGGACGCAAGCACCCGACCAAGGAAGAAGCTTTTCAAACCACCTGGTACGGCCACTCTACGGGCAAGTGGGAGGGCGACACTCTGGTGGTGGACACGGTGGGGCCGTTTTTCGGCTCGCCAAAAATGCTTTTGGATACGGCGGGCCATCCCATGAGCGAGGATCTGCACCTGACCGAGCGTTTCAAGCGCCTGGACGCGGAGCATCTATCGTACGAAGTGACGGTGGACGATCCGAAGTATTACGCGAGGCCGTGGACCAACTCCAGAGTGTTTACGCAGATGAAGCCGGGGCAGGAAATCATGGAGTACGTGTGCACGGAGAACAACAAGGAAGTCGACGAGCACCACGTTAAATAAAGGCTTCGGAGTTAAGTAGCGACTTCGTCGGCGCGCAGGTCCGGTGCCTCGACCGAGCCCCGCTTGTTGGGCTGAAGCACCCAGCGCATGGCGATCATCACGCCGGATGCAGTCAACGCGGGCAGCGCGGCGGCGAAGAACAACTGTTGATTGGACCAATGCCTGCCGAGCAAATCGCCGGCCAGCTCCGGCCCGACGATGGAGCCGACGCGTCCCACTCCCAATCCTGCGCCGAGGCCGGTGGAACGCAGCTCCGTGGGATAGTAAGTTCCGGTGAGAGCGTTCACGCCGGCCTGCCCTCCGGTGACGCCGAAGCCGGAGATGAAGACCATCACGAAGAGCAGAGCCGCGGGCAAGCCGGGATATCCGATCAGCAGGATACTCACGGACGCTACCGCAAAACACGTGGCCAGCACCGGAGCGAACCCGGATCTGCGCACGAACCAGCCCAGCACCAGCGCTCCCACGAAGCCGCCCACCTGGTTCATGGTGCCGATCAGCACGGCAGTGGAGGTGGAAAAGCCGGCGGTCTTGGCGATGGTCGGCAGCCAGCCTTGCAGGAAGTACAGGTTGAGCAGGTTCATGAAGTAGGCCAGCCAGATGAGCAGAGTTCCGGTGGCGCGGCCATCGCGGAACAGCTTCCAGAAGCTGAATCCGGGCTTGCTCTGCTCCGGAACGATAAACTCGACGGGGGATTCGCCAGGCTGGATGGCGACGGCCTCGGGATCGATGCGTCTGAGCCAGGCCGCGATTCGATCGGGGCGCCTTCCTTTGAGCACCAGAAACTGGAGCGATTCGGGAAGCTTGAAAATCATGACCACGCCGCCGATCAAGGGCAGCGCGCCGCCGAAATAGAAGATGGATCGCCAGCCGAAATGCGGAATCATCCAACTGGAGAGGAACCCTCCCAGCGCCGCGCCCAAAGTGAATCCGTTGGAGACGATCATCATGGTCACCACTCGCAGATGACGCGGCGTGTATTCGCTGACCAGCGCCATGGAGTTGGGCATGATGGCTCCCAAGCCGATGCCGGCGATAAAGCGGATGATCAGGAGCTGATCGAGATTTGCAGCCCGCGCCGTGGCGATTGTGGTGAGGGAAAAAAACAGGCAGGAGCCGATGAGGATGGGGCGGCGGCCGATCTTATCGGCCAGCATGCTCAGGAAAATGGACCCGACCAGCACTCCCTTCAGCGCGGCGCTAAGCAAGCGTCCGAAGGCGGGATCGGAGATGTGCCATTCGGGCTTGAGGGCCGGGCCGGCGTAGCCCATGGCCTGGACGTCGAAGCCGTCCAGCATGAGGCAAACGCCGCAGAGGATGAACAGGCCGATCTGAAATGAGCTGAGTTTTCTCGAGTCGATCAGGTCGGCGATGTTGATTTTGCGAGGGGCTGGCATGAATGGACCGTATCCATTCTATGTCAGGAGCGGCCCGTCAGGACGCGGATGGTGTGTCCTAATAGTGCGCTGCTCAACCCATGGTCGCGGTAACCTTGGTTTGCGCAAGGATCTGTTCGCCGAGGGTTCGCGCGTTGGGGGTACCATCGAAAACGAAGCTACAGTTGACGAACAGGACGTCTTCCGTGATAAGCGGGGCGCCGGAATAATAGACCTCAACGTTCACGAGAACTGCGTGGCGGATGAGCATTCCGTCAATCCGCATAGCGCCGCCAACGAACAGTATCGACCCGTTGCCGGCTGCGTGGCCTGCGTTGAGTTGGTGGCCGATACGCTCTGCCCTAGCGCTATCGTCAAATGGAACCGGACCCGATGCGGATTGTTCGGGATTCTCCTTGCCAGGGACGTGGCCCCACTCGTAGAGAGAGCCCTTTTCGTCGGGAGGCAACGACTTGTACTCAGCTTGTTCGGAGCGTGGAAACTCCCTCGCATTCAACGAAGTGCGATACGCTAGAAAATCATTGGCCACGGCCAGTGCTCCAGCGTCCTCCGCAGACGCCTCAATAAAGCTCCTACCGGATTGCTCCAGCACTGGGAGCGGAATCGGAGTCGCATCCTTTTGTCTCGCCTCGGCGAGCAGCTCCTTTGCGGCATCCTGATTTGCTTTCCTGAGCGGCTGATTCGAAGATGTCAGCGCTCTTAGAGAAATCAGCTGCAATTCGATTCCCTTAAAGTGCTCTTCGGTGGCTCCCTGGAATTTAGAGTTTCCATTGATCTGCGTAGCCACGAAGATTGCCACCGCAACGCAGGCGGTTATAAATGCGCCTGCCGCTCCCCAGTTTTTGAGACCGTGGAGCCAGCGCGCACTGGTGGCGGCCTTGATCCTTTGATCAATCTCGCTCCAGTTCTCGTCGCTTAATTTAGCCATGTCAGCTGAATCAGAGCCTAGGACGCACCTCACTTGGTCACCTCCTCGTGCTTCAATCGAGCAGGCCGTGAAGCTGGCTGAGGGTGCTCACTACACCCACAGGCGGTGCGTTTCTACGCCAAAAGTTCCTGAGCGGCCCAAACTTGGCCTGCGATCCCGGCTCCCAAGGCAGGGGTCGCCCGCAACGTTTGTGTACCCGGCGGAATTGTACCATGAGGAATGCGGGCGGTGCGCCAGCCAGAGGCTCTAGACTCTCGCGGAGGGCGTTCGGGAGCCGGCTCAGACGGCGCATTTGCGTGCGAATCGTGCGATTCTGGCGCTCAATAATCGACGCGCAAATTCTTTTCGGACCGGGGTTACTGAGAGCTTGGCCCCCTGCCGTCCTGGCACGCCCCAAGCCGCCGCCGAGAGGGACACATGAATGCGTGCCGCCCAGCGGGAGGTAAACGTGGAGAGTCTACTGGCCGCCGCGGCCTTGCTGGCGGGGCTGGGGTCCGCCGTCGTCGGAGGAGCCGCTGAAAACTTGCAAGCCGCTGGGCAGGATTACTTCGCGCGCGTTGGCGGTGTTGGTGCCGTCCTTGGCGCGGAACCCGTTCACGGTGACCTCCTGGCCTTCCTTTAAAGAATCCTTCCTCCAGCCTTTCCGCACCAGTTCATTGGGAGCTCCGGTTTCGCACTGCCAGTGCGTGATGTTGCCCCTGTCGTCCTTCACGTCGATGTAGAACCAGCTGTGAGGATTGCGCCAATCCATCTTGGTCACCACGCCGTGCAGGGTGATCTTCGCGTTGGAGTCGAACTCCGCCGAGAAGGAGTGGTGGGCCAGCAGAGGCCCCGCAACCAACACAGCGCCGACAATTGAGAGAACCAGTTTCTTGGTCATGCTTCTTGCCAACGTATTCTACCCGCGGGCCGCGAACGAAGTCAATTTCAGGAGTCCGCTACAATACGAAAAACGCGTATATGGGAAAGCTAGTCCAATCTCCTCGCATCGATCCCCGTTTTGCATGCTTCCAGCTTGTGATCAAACCATCCGTGATCCACCGTTTCGGCGTGTACGCGGGCCAGCGCATTCCCGCCAATCGAAAAGTGATCGAGTACACCGGGCAGCGCATCAGCAACCGCGAAGCCAACAAGCGCGATTGGGGCAAGTATACCTACCTGTTTGGGCTGGACCGTTATTGGACTCTGGACGGGTCCATCGGCGGCAGCGGCGCGGAGATCATCAATCATAGCTGCGAGCCTAACCTCATTACGCGCGTGATGAAGGGCCACATTCTGTATATGAGTCTTCGCGCGATCAAGGCCGGCGAAGAGCTCACGGTCAACTATAATTTTTCGAAAGATGTGGACCAGGCTCCCTGCCGGTGCGGCGCGAAAAGCTGCCGGGGGACGATGATCCGGCAGGAGTAGCTGCTACACCGCCACGCCGGCCATGCGGGCAATCGCCAGAGCGTTCGAGTGGGTGCTAACGCCAGGCTTCAGGAGATAGTCGAACGCGAACGGGTCCGCAGGATCGCGGCTCTCCATGTGGACGTTCGACCCTCCCAACTCCCGGTCCTCGGCGATCTCAGCCAGCGCCAGGTCGTGCGTGGAGAGCGCGCCGATTGCGCTCTCAGTGCCGATCAGGGCGCGCAGGAACGATTCGGCCGCGACGCGCCGGTCGCGTGAATTGGTTCCGCTCAAAATCTCATCGATCACGAAGAGCACCGGCTTGGGCCCGGAAGCGGCGGCGCGCAAGGTATCGCGGAGGCGCTCCACCTCAGCCATGAACTTGGATTTGCCCTCGCCCAGGGAATCGACGATCGACACCGATGCGCAGACAGCGAAGGAGGATTGCCGGGCGCGGCGCGCGCGTACAGGCGCTCCCGCCGACCCCAGAACCGCGTTGATGCCGATCGCACGCAGGAAGGTGCTTTTGCCCGCCATGTTGGAACCGCTGACAAGGTAGAACTTGCGCGCGGCGGCGACGCCGAGATGAACGTCGTTGCGAACGCACGCGCTTTCCTTCAAGAGAGGATGGCCCAGCCCGGCGGCCTCGAACTCGGCCGGGCCTTCCAGCATCTCGGGAAAAACATCTTCCGGATGCTCATGCGCGTAACAGGCCAGCGCGTTCAAGGCCTCGAACTCGGCCCAGGCGTCCAACCACTTTTCGAGATGCTCTCCGTGCGTGGCCTTCCATCGTTCGATGGCCAGCGCGAGCTGAGTATCCACAAGCAGCGCGCGCGAGGGAAGGTAGAACCAGTCCTGATTGCATTCGTTCACGGCTCGAATCAGCCAGTCAAGCTTACGCACAGCGGCGCCCGCGCCTTTCACGCGTTCGGCCAGCTCCTTCAGCTTGACCGAATGGAAGGATTGCGCCTCCAGAAGATTCAGCCCCTGCCGGAACAGCGTGATCTCGTGGCCGACACTGCGGCTCCGGTCCAGCACGGGCCGAACTCTGCCGCGCAACAGGAACGCGAGCCCGATTTGCGCGGCTACTGCCGGCAGGAGCAGCGGAGCGATCCGGGCCGCCAACCCCGCGCCGGGCCGCGCCAGCAACTGCATCAGAACCATAAACACAAGCGCACAACCGAGGGCCGGCAGAATCCACGGAATCGAGCGCGACACCGCAACCAGAGGCGAAACCAGCCAATCGCGAAACGGCTCCCAATCGCAGCCTTGAAAACTGTACTTGCCGAGCAGGCAGATTTGCTCGCGCAGAGTGGATCGGGGTTGAAGCTCCTTCACGGCTTCCTGCCGCGCCACGGTTTCGTTCCTTTCGGGCAGATCCAGCAGGTAGGATGCGAGCCGCCGCTGGCCCAGCTGCGAGCGTGTGGTGCACAGCAATTCGAACATGGACCCCGCGCCGAAGAGATTGAGATCCCGTTCGTAAAGATGGGCCGTTGGACTGAACTCGTCGCCGGAGACGCCCTTGCCGGCCCAGTCCCCTTGCAGCCGATCCACGCCGGATTGATAGAATCGGCGCAAGCGCAAGGCCTTCGAAGCCTCGCGGCGGCTCTGCAAGAAGTTTCGACAGGGCAACGCCGCTGCGGTCAGAGTCAAGGGAGGAAGCCAAGCGGGCGCTATTCGCCGGGAAGAGTACGCGGCGACGCATAGGAGCAGAAAAACGGCCAGCACCATCACCAGCAGCGCGAGCGCTCCGGATTGTTTTGCATGGGCCTGGGCAAGACCCGCCTGCAGACCTTGCAACTTGTCCTGATATTCCAGCAGCGTGCTTTCGAAGTTCGGCATCGCCCCATCGTACTTCAGGTCATAGTATTAAGAGGATGAGGAACGTTCTGCTTTCTTGGAGCAGCGGCAAGGACAGCGCGTGGGCGCTGCACCTGCTGTCGCAGCGGAACGACGTGCGAATCGCCGGGCTGCTCACAACCTTCAACAGCGCCGCCGATCGCGTGGCGATGCACGCCGTCCGCCGTTCACTGGTGGTGGCGCAGGCGGAACGAATCGGCGTGCCGCTGTGGCCTGTGGAATTGCCGTGGCCTTGCTCCAACGCCGCGTACGAAGAGATCATGCGTAAAGTCACGGAACGCGCCGTGGCCGAAGGGATTGAGGCCGTGGCCTTCGGCGATTTGTTTCTCGAAGATGTTCGGGCTTACCGCGAGCGGCAACTGGAGGGCACGGGCCTGGAACTGCTGTTTCCGGTGTGGAAGATTCCTACCAGGCAACTGGCGTTGGATATGATCGCGGCGGGTGTGAAGGCGAAACTCACGTGTGTCGATCCTTCCAAGCTGGATCGATCCTTTGCCGGCCGCGACTTTGATTTGGAATTGCTCCAGGACCTTCCGGAGCAGATTGATCCGTGTGGAGAAAACGGTGAGTTCCACAGCTTCGTCTACGAGGCTCCGGTTTTCAGCGCGCCCATTGACGTCCGAGTCGGTGAGGTGGTTGAGCGCGACGGCTTTGTTTTCGCCGACGTTATCGGCTAAGTCATCGGGCTGGCCCTGCGGCACCCTTACGGCGGGATGTTACGATGGTTTCTTTGTGCCGTTCGGCAAATAGGAACTAACAAAAGACAGGGACTTCTATGTGGATTGTAAGGTTAGCGCTAAGGCGTCCCTACACGTTCGCGGTGATGGCGGTGCTGATCGCCATTCTTGGCGGGTTCGCCATCGCGACCACGCCTGTCGACATCTTCCCGTACATCGATATTCCCATCGTCAGCATTGTGTGGCAGTACAGCGGGCTGTCGCCGGAGGAGATGGAGAACCGCATCGTCACCAATTTTGAGCGCGCGCTCACCTCCAACGTCAACGATATCGAACATATCGAATCGCAGTCCTACCAGAGCGTTTCCGCGATCCGGGTCTATTTTCACCAGAACGTACAGGTGGATCTGGCGCTGGCTCAGATTGTGACGCAGTGCCAGGTGCAGGTGCGCAATATGCCGCCTGGGACGTTTCCGCCGCAGGTTCTCAAATACGACGCAGCCAGCGTTCCGATCCTGGAGCTCGGGCTGAGCAGCAAGACACTGCAGGAAGAGCAAATCTCCGACCTGGCGCAAAACTTCATCCGGACCCCGCTTGCCACGGTCCAGGGCGCCGCGGTTTCCTATCCCTTCGGCGGGAAGAACCGCCAGATCATGGTGGATTTGAACACGCAGGAGCTGTACGCGAAACAGCTTTCGCCCAACGACGTTTCGAACGCGCTGAGCCTTCAGAACCTCATCCTGCCGGCGGGCACCGCGAAATTCGCCAAGACCGAGTATCCGATTCTGTGTGAACGGCAGTCCGTCGATTGTATCCGACTTCAACAACCTGCCCATCAAAACGGTGAACGGCGCAACCATCTATATGAAGGACGTGGCCACCGTCCACGACGGGTTTTCGCCCCAGCAAAACATCGTCCGCACCAACGGCTCGCGCGGCGTCTTGCTGACCGTGATGCGCACCGGCAAGACTTCAACGCTGGGCATCGTCAACGCGGTGAAAGACGCGCTTCCCAAGGTGATGGCCGCGATTCCTCCGGAGCTGAAAATGTCGGTGTTCGGGGATCAATCCCTGTTTGTGCGAGCAGCCGTCGGGGGCGTGGTGCGCGAGACGCTGATTGCGGCGCTTCTCACCGGCACCGTCATCCTTCTATTCCTCGGCAGTTGGCGCAGCACGCTGATTGTTTGTATCTCCATTCCGCTTTCGATTCTGACTTCCATCTGCATCCTCAGCCTGCTGGGGCAGACCATCAACGTGATGACCCTGGGAGGCCTGGCTTTGGCTGTCGGCATCCTGGTGGATGATGCGACGGTGGAGATCGAAAACACGCATCGCAACCTGGGCATGAAAAAGCCCTTGGTCCGGGCGGTTCTGGACGGCGCGTCGCAGATCGCCGTTCCTACCCTGGTCTCGACGTTATCCATTTGCATCGTGTTCGTGCCGGTGCTGCTGCTGGTGGGCACGGCCAGGTTCTTATTCGGACCGCTGGCCATGGCGGTGGTGTTCGCGATGCTGGCTTCTTATTTGCTATCGCGAACCCTGATTCCCACGATGGTTCACCACCTGCTGGGAACGGAAGCTACGATCTATCAGCAGGGAGGCCACGGAGGCAAAGGGATTCTGTGGAGCGTTCATCGCGGCGTGAACGCTTTGTTCGAGCGTCTGCGCTACCGCTATCTCGGATTGCTCGATTTCTCGCTGCGCCATCGCGCGCCGGTGCTGCTTCTCTTTCTAACGGTCTCTTTCGGTTCCCTGTGGCTGGTGCGAATGGTGGGTGAGGACTTTTTTCCCGACGTGGACGCAGGCCAGTTGCGGCTCCACGCCCGCACCGCTCCGGGCACGCGAATCGAACAGACGGAAGTTCGCTTCGCCGATGTGGAGCAGGAAATCCGCAACACGCTTCCCGCCGGGGAAATCGACACCATCCTCGATAACATCGGCATTCCCAACGCCTGGGCCAGCCTGGCGCAGGGCGATGTGCCGAACATCGCGGCCACCGATGGAGAGATTCTGATTTCTTTGAATCGCGAAAACCACGGGCCGGTGCGGGATTACGAAGTGCTGCTTCGCAAGCGCCTCAATGAACGCTTCCCGGACATCGCGTTCTTCTTTGAACCCGCCAACATCACCAACCAGATTCTGAATTTCGGGCTGCCCGCGCCCATCGACCTGCAAGTGGTGGGACGGGACATCCAAAATAACTACAAGCTCGCGCGCAAGCTCCGGGACCGGATCGCCAGCATTCCCGGCGCGGCCGACGTTCATATCCACCAGGTGTTTCGTCAACCCCAATTGAATCTGAACGTAGACCGGGTCAAGGCCGGACAGTTGGGGTTGACCCAGCACGACGTCAGCAGCAGCATGCTGATCTCGCTCAGCGGCACCAATCAGGTGTCTCCCAACTTTTGGATGAACCCGGTCAACGGCGTCACCTACAATGTGGGCGTGCAGACCTCGCAATATCGCGTCGATTCGCTGGATGAGCTGCTGCGTACGCCCATCACCGCGGGAACCAGCGCGGTCAATATGACGACGCCGGGGTCGCTTGCGGGCTTGGCCGCCGCCGGGGACGCTTCCGTGGGCGCGTCGCCGAGCGGAGCATCGCAGGCCTACGGGAATCCGGGAGCCATGGCAAACGGAACGCAGCTGCTCTCGAATCTGGTGGACGTGGAACGCAGCTACGGACCTGTCATTGTGAATCACTACAATGTGGCCCCGGTCTTCGATGTTTACGCCAACGTCGATCGCCGCGATTTAGGGAGTGTCGGCCGCGACGTGGAACGCATCGTCAAAGAAGAGCAGACGAGCTTGCCGCGCGGGTCGACGTTCAGCTTGCGGGGCGAGTACCAGACCATGCAGGAGTCTTTCGTCCGGCTCGGGCTGGGGATGGGGTTCGCGGTGGTGCTGGTGTATCTGCTGATGGCGGTAAACTTCCAGTCCTGGCTGGACCCGTTCATCATTCTGACGGCGCTGCCAGGGGCGCTAGCGGGAATTTTGTGGATCCTGTTTGTCACCGGAACCACGCTCAGTGTTCCGTCGCTGATGGGCTCCATCATGTGCGTCGGCGTGGCCACGGCCAACAGTATTCTGCTGGTCACCTTCGCCAACGACGAGCGCGCCATGGTCCCCCTGGCCGGCGACGCTATGCTCTCGGCCGGTTATGCGCGTCTCCGTCCCGTGCTGATGACGGCTTCGGCCATGATTCTGGGCATGCTCCCGATGGCGCTGGGTCTGGGCGAGGGCGGCGAGCAAAATGCGCCGCTTGGCCGCGCGGTGATCGGCGGCCTTCTCGGTGCGACCGTGACCACGCTGTTCGTGGTGCCGATCTTTTATACCTACCTGCGCACGAAGGCTCCGGTGGATCGCGAGCGGCGCCTGGAGATGGAAGAGCATACGGAAGCACAGGAAGGCGTGGCGTTCTCACGATGAGCAGCGAATCGGCCGAACAACAACTGCGCCGGCGGGTGGAAGACTTAGAGCGGCAGCTTCGCGAGCGGCAGGAGGTGCACCCCGTTCCGGCGCCGCACGGCCCGTTGGCGGAGCGATGGAAGCCGTCCGCCATCACGATTTCCGTGCTGCTGTTGGGACTGGCGGTGCTTCTGATCGGAGCATTTTTCGCCGGGTATATCCCGCTTCAAAGGCGTGATTCGTTGGTCCGGGCGGAAGCTCAGGAACATGACAAAGAGCTCCCGCGAATGGAGGTGATGCGCGTGGGCCGCTCCTCCATCCAAAGCGAGTTATCGCTTCCCGGGACTTTGCAGGCAGTAACGGAAGCCCCCATTCTGGCGCGCGCCGACGGCTATCTGAAGAGCCGGTTTGTGGACCTCGGCGATCGCGTGAAGGCGGGGCAGCCGCTGGCGGAGATCGATGCGCCGGAGCTGGATCAGCAGGTCCGCCAGGCTGAGGCCGCGGTGGACCAGGCCCAAGCCTCGCTGGAGCAGGCGCAGGCCAGCCTGGAGCAGGGAAAATCGAGCCGCGGCCTGGCTCAAGTCACGGCCGAGCGGTGGCAGGCTCTCACCGCGCAGGGAGTCGTCTCGCGCCAGGACAACGACCAGTATCAGGCGCAACTGGTTTCGCAGAATGCTAATGTGCAGGCGCTCGAAAAAGCGGTTGTGGCGCAGCGCAGCAATGTGGCTGCCGGCAAAGCCAACCTTGCTCGTCTCGAGGAAGTGCAGGGCTACCGCGTGGTGAAGGCTCCCTTCGATGGCGTGATCATTTTGCGCAACGTGGATCTGGGCGCGCTGGTGACCACCGGCAGCACTCTGCTGTATCGCATCGCGCAAACCGAGACGCTTCGCACGTACGTGAACGTCCCGCAAGACAGCGCCAATTCGGTCCACCTGGGCCAGAGCGCCCGATTGACGCTCTCGAATTTTCCCGGCCGGCATTTTCTCGGCAAGGTGGCGCATCTGGCCAACGCGCTGGATCCGGCCAGCCGAACGATGCTGGTCGAAGTCGACGTGCCCAACAGCGACGGTGTTCTGTTCCCCGGCATGTATGCGCAAGTCGACTTGGGCAGCGCAGCCATAAATCCGCCTCTTCTGGTTCCCGCCCAGGCGCTGATCGTCCGCACGGATGGCGCGCAGGTCGCCGTCGTGCGGGAGGACGGAATCGTCCATCTTCAAAAAGTTGCGATTGGCCGGGACTACGGGGACCGCGTCGAGATCGCCCAGGGTGTGACGGAGGGGACAACCATTCTCGCTGCCCCCGGGGAGAGCGCCCAGGAGGGCGCCAAGATCGTTCCCGTGAGCAGCGGGAAGTAAATTCGCTGGCTCCTCACGCAGCAGCGCGTGGCAGAAGGGTCGGGTTCGGCATTCGGATTCGGACGCGCTTGCTGAGCGGCAAAAACGAGCGGCGCGTTGACAATCACGATGAGGACTGCTGCCGCCGTTTTCATTTCGTTAGCCCTTTTCATCCTCCCAGCCGGAGACAGGACGGCCCACCACCTGGGCCAGACTGACGGGTTTGCGGCGCCAGGCCTGGCCGTGGACTTTGTCGATCTCATCGCGGTAGCTCATCAACGGCCCGGGATATCCGATCAGTTGCCAGCCGATCAGGCCGGCGTTGCCGCCGTGCATGGGGTCGCTGAACATGCCTTCGATGGTGTGCTGGCGCAGCAGCCGGAAGAACATGGAGCTCTCGATCGCGCGCAGCCGCTGGTCTTGCTGCTCCGGGCGCAGATCCACGAAGTTGGTGAGCTGCCGCACGCCTTCCCGATAAATCTGCCGGGGAGTCCGCTTGCCTTGATAGCCGTGCTCGGGCACGGAATCGACGAAGGGCGGTTGTGTAAAGCGATACTTGTCGCTTCCATAAGGGCCGGCGAGCTGGCGGTCGATGTAGATCACCACGCCGGCTTCGGTGGCGCCGGGACCGCTCGCATCTTTCGGGATGACGCGTTCGCAGGCTGCCTGCACTACGCGAGCTTCAGCGGCGGTGAAGAATCGCAACGGGACGCGGATCTCGCCGGATTGGGCCTTATTCTGGGATGGATCTTGCGCCTGCAAGCGGACCGGCTCGCCGGCCAAGGTGTAGAACAGGACGCCGCCCAGACTTTGGACCGGCAGAGTGAGGAATTCGCGGCGTTTCATGCCAAACCTCCAGGATGCTTCAGATAACGATCGATGAGTCCGTCGGCGGCGCGGAGCGTCAGCGCCAGAATGGTGAGCGTGGGATTTCCGGAACCGTTTTGAGGAAAGGCGGAGCCTCCCGCGACCCACAGGTTAGGCACCTGCCAGTGCTGCAACCAGGGGTTGACGACGCTTCGATCGGGCGAGTTGCCCATGATGGCGCCGCCGTTGACGTGGGTGCTCTGATACTGGGTGACGGTGTAGCGCTCCAGTTGGCGCGAATTGGGCGGCGCGGCGCGCCCGTTCATCGCTTTGGCGATCTGGGCGTGGATCTTGGTGAGCATGGCGCCCTGCGCACGTTCATGCTGGGTCCAATCCAGAGTCAAGCGCATCAGGGGGTCGCCGTACTTGTCGGTGTAGGTGGGATCCAGGTCCATGAAGTTCTGCCGGTAGGCCATGTGCTCGGCTTCGGTGGTGATGGAGGCGACGCGGTCATGCCAGGCAAGCGCCGCTTTCTTGAAATCCGCGCCCCAGTCCGCCGGAGTTTCGCCGGGCGGGAGCATGCCGAAGGAAGCGATGGGACCTTCGCCGGTGCTCATCAGCCGGATGTTGCCTCCGCGGAGAACGCCGGGCGAGGCTTCCAGGCCCTCCTTGCCATCGAAATCGCTGATGCCGACCCCCAGTCCGCCGGCGCCCATAAAAGCGTTCAGCGGTTTATCCAGAAAGACGCGGGTCGCCTGGGAGACCTGATGAGTCAGATTCCTGCCGACGGTTCCCTTGCCGCTGGCGGCATCGTAGGGTTGTCCCACTTTCGAGAGCAGCAACAGACGAGCGTTGTTCAAAGTCCACGAAGCCACGATCACGATCGAGGCGGGCTGAAGTGTTTCCGTGCCGGACGCATCCAAATACGTGAGGCCCTCGGCTTTGCCATCGCGATGCACCACCCTGCGCACGGAACAGCCGGTGCGCAGCGTAAAGTTCTTGTGCTTTTGCAGAACCGGCATTAATACATTGGTGGGCTGCGCCTTGGCGCCGATCATGCATCCATAGCGCGTGCAGTAGCCGCAATACGCGCAGGCGGGGCGCGATACGCCGTCGGGATTGGTGTAGGCGCGGCTCAAGGTCGCCGTAGGGACAGGATAGGGATGATAACCCAGATCAAGCGCGGCCTTCTCAAATAACGTGGTGGCGTAGGTGGTCTTGTGCGGCGGATTGGGATATTCGTGGGATCGCGGGCCTTCGAACACGTTGCCGCCGTCGATGTGCTTCCCTTGCAAGTTGCCGGCCTTGCCGCCGACGCCGATCAATTGCTCGGCACGCCAGTAATAAGGTTCCAGGTCTTCATAGGTGACGCCCCAGTCCTGAACGGCGAGATCCTCGGAGAGTCGCGGCGGGCGCGCTGCGGGCGATGCTCCGAATTTTTCCTTGAGGTACGTGGCCAAATGGAACGCTTCCGGATAAAAGCGGTAGGAAATGCCGCCCCAGTGCTCGCCCGCGCCTCCCACTCCGGTACCGGGATTGAAGGAGCCGTATTGGCGGATGGGAACGGCGCTCGCGCGGGAGGAGTGGCGGTGCGTGGCCGTCTCCTCCGCCAGGTTTTGCATCATGCGGAAGCGGAGCGAGTAATCCAGCTCGTCCATGCCGGTGGCGTAGTCGGCAAGCTTGCGCGGCTGGCCTCGCTCCAGCACCACCACCGAGAGCGATGTGCGCGCCGTGATTTCCTTGGCCAGGGTCAATCCGACAAAACCGCCGCCGGCAATCACGACGTCCACGGGCTTCAACTCTTGCATTGGCGCGCCTCTCCAATAGGGAATGTTTCAGCTAAGTTTACCCGATCGGATGCCCGCGTACCAGGAATGGGCGGTGCGCAGAGAATAGCACACAAATAGCAGGTCGGGTTTCGAATCTTTTGGTGTAGAATAAACCCCTATATTCGCTCGGGGAGGAAGAATGAATTTGCTGCGGCGGGGGGGAATAGGAGTGCTCGCGTGGGCGGCGGCGGGTTTTTTATACGCCGCTCCGGACCGCATAAATGAAACGGTTGATCCCGATCGCACCACGGTCCTGACGGGCCAGATTCACCCCATGGCGCAAGCGCGCTACGATCGGGGACTGGCCGATCCAGCGACGGAATTAAGCTATGTTACGCTGCTGTTGCGCCCCGCCTCCACGGTCGAAACCTTTCTCGCCGAACAGCGGACGCCCTCTTCTCCCAACTATAGGCGCTGGCTGGCGCCGGAACAATTCGCCGATCGTTTCGGCCTGAGCCAGGGCGATATCGGCAAGATTACCGCATGGCTGGGTTCGCAGGGTCTGCGTGTAAACGATGTCGCTCGCGGCCGGCATTGGATTACATTCAGCGGCACGGCCGGCCAGATCGGCCGCGCGCTGCATACGGAGATTCATCGCTATTTGGCCGGCGGTAAGATGCACGTGGCCAATTCGTCGGAGCCGTCGATACCGGAGGCGTTCCAAGGCGTCGTGGCCGGATTTCGCGGACTCAACGACTTCGCGCCCGAATCCCTGCTGATTAAATCGCCGCTCTCCTTGCTCCCGCCGTCGCCCGAGTTCACCTTCGGGACCACCCACTGGCTCGCTCCCGGGGATTTCGCCACGATTTACGACATCACCCCGCTCTACAACGCCGGGATCGACGGCACCGGCCAAACCATCGTGATCGTGGGGCAGACCGATATCGTGCTCAGCGATATCGCGGGTTTCCGGACGTTTTTCGGCCTTTCCGTCAACCCTCCCAAGCTGATGTTGTTTGGCCCCGACCCGGGAGTGACCACGAACGATGTGTATGAAGCCGACCTGGACCTGGAGTGGGCCGGGGCGATTGCGCCCAACGCAACCATCGTTTACGCCTATTCCGGCAACGCGTACCTCTCCTTGCAGTACGCGGTGGACCAGAACCTGGGCCAGGTGATGAGCGTGAGCTATGCCAGTTGCGAGCTGTATGAGTCGACCGCCTTCGAGTCGGTTGCTCAGCAGGCGAACGCGCAAGGCATCACGGTGCTTGCCGGCGCGGGCGATGCCGGCGCGGCGGGTTGCGATTTCTACAATCCGACGCCCGAAGCGTCCACCGGTCCCGCTGTGAGCTTCCCGTCGGACTTTCCGGAAATCACCGCGGTGGGAGGCACCGAGTTTAACGAGAGCCGCGGGACGTACTGGTCGACACGGAACAATTCGAGCGGAGCCTCCGCGTTGTCGTACATCCCGGAAACTGCCTGGAACGACGCGATCGCCACCAACACGCTGGAGGCAGGCGGAGGCGGAGCCAGCGTTTTATTTTCCAAACCCTCCTGGCAAGCGGGTCCGGGCGTGCCCAACGACAACGCCCGCGATGTTCCCGACGTTGCCTTCACGGCCTCGGCCGCGCACGATCCCTACCTGATCGAGTATATGGCGGAGATTTACCTGATCGGCGGTACTTCAGCGGCGACTCCGTCGTTCGCCGGGATCGTCACGTTACTGAACCAATATCTGGTGTCGCAAAAAACCTTGACCGCGCCCGGCCTCGGAAATATCAATCCGGCTCTCTACCAAATGGCTCAGGCCAGCCCCAGCGCCTTTCACGACGTCATTTCGGGCAACAACGCGGTGCCTTGCGTGCAAAGCAGCGCCGGCTGCGTCAACGGCGTGGTTGGATATAGCGCCGGACCCGGCTACGATCTGGCGACAGGTCTCGGATCTTTGGACGCCTGGAATCTGGCCAAAAACTGGAACAGCGGGGCCACTACGATGACCAGCCTGACGGCCGCTCCCGCGGTCGCCGGCTTGAATGACACGGTTCAGTTGATCGCGACGGTGACGAGTCCTGCGCCCACCGTGCCCACCGGCTCGATCTCTTTTCTCCTCGATGGCGTGGGAGCTTTCGACGACCTAACCCTGGCAACCGTCACCTTGACCGCGGGCAGCGCGACGGCCAGCGCCAGCGGCAGTCAACTTGCCATTGGAAACGGCACCATCCGCGCGCTGTATAGCGGGGATGAAGTTTTTCAGGGGTCCACGGGATCGGCCCAGGTGACCATCAACATTCCTCTCTCTTCGAACTCCGTGGTTGTTCCGCTGATTTCCCCCAACCCGGTTTCCGAGAACGGAGACGGAGTGTGGCCCTATTCCGTGGGGCTGAGGGAAGTGGCCGGTGTGGCCACCACGCTCACCGGCTTCACCATCGACGGCCAGGCTCAGGATCTGAACTACTGGTCCAGCACCAAGCTTCCGGCCGATGGAACCATTTATGCGAACCTGACGGGCTCGGGGCTTGCCGCTCCCCTGAACCGGGTTTTCGTCTTCAACGGCATGGACGCCGGCGGTAAAGCCTGGACCCAGCAGATCGCGGTTCCTTTCCTGAGCGGCTCCGGCACGGTTGTAGCGCCCGCGATCAGCCTCACGACGGCGACGCCCACGGTTCCTCAGAATCTCCAAGCCGATGCCTCCTGCCAGTGGTCGCAGCAGCTCAGCGTCCAGGAGCAGGGCGGGTATCTGACGCTGCTGGACATTTTGACGGCGAACGGCGTCGATATGTCGTCTCAGATTCAGACCATCTTCGGCACCACCAGGCTGGCTCCGTACGGGCTGTTGCAGGGCAATGTCTGCTTCAGCGAAGTGACCCCGCCGACGACGGAGCTTGTCCAACTGATCGGCTCCACCGACAGCGGAGAGTTCGGCGCCTTTGTTTCGGCCACCGCGACCTCAGTCTTCGAAGCTGCTCCCTCCGCGCCAGTCGCGTTCTCGTCGCCCTCAACCGGAACCACCGTGAGTCTGAGCGTCGCGGATTCATCGGGAACGGTCGCTCCCGCCGCGATTCCGGTGAACTTCAGCGGAGCCTCGGTGCCATGGACGGCTTCGGCATCGCCGGCGAATCGCGCCACCGCATGGCTGGCGATTTCGCCGCAGTCGGGAAGCGGCGCGGGTTCCATTACCGTCGCCGCGTCGCCGGCGGGCCTTTCGCCGGGTGCGTATACCGCGGTCGTATCCATCGCGGCCGTGAACGCGCAACCGGAAGTGGTCAACGTGAGCGTGACGCTTACCGTGGGGGCTTCCACCAGCGTGTCGATCGCCGGCCTGGGCAACAATTTCTCGGGAGGGACCGCCGCCGCTCCGGGCATGATGACAGCGGTATACGGGACTCAGATGGCGCCCGCGGGAACGGTGCTCCTCGCTCCCGGGCTCCCTCTGTCTTTGACCCTGGGCGGCGTCTCGGCGACCGTCAACGGCGTGGCCGCGCCGCTTTACTACGTGTCGCCCACCCAGATCGACCTCCAGATTCCGTATGAAACCGGCGCCGGAACGGCGGTTCTCGCGATCGACAACAACGGCCAGATCGCCACCTTTGCCTTTCCCGTGGCGGTGACCGCGCCCGGCCTGTATCCCTCCGCGATCGACAACACCACCGGAAGCCCGGTTCAATCCGCTGCGCCGGGGAACGTGCTGTTGTTGTTCATGACCGGCGACGGCGACGTGACGCCTACTCTGGCGACGGGAGCGACTCCCGCATTCAATTCGCAACCCTCCGCGTATCCGAAGCCGCGTTTGCCGGTGACGGTGACCGTGGGCGGAGTCCCGGCGCAAGTGCTCTTTCAAGCCATTCCCAACGGACTGGCGGGCGCGACGCAGATCGATTTCACGGTGCCCACGGGAGCTCCGGCGGGACCGCAACAGGTGATCGTGACGGTGGGCGGCGTCGCCGCTGCACCGGTGAACTTGACCGTGATCGCGGCCGGGCCGTAGGCCGCGCGAGTTGTCACACTGAATTACACTCGGCTATTGTCAGAGGAGGAAACACCGTGTCCTCTCGAAAAAAATTCTTCCCTGTTTTTCTTGCGCTCGGGATCGTGTTCGCCGCATCCGCCGCGGCCCAAATGCAGCAACTTCCCCTGACGGAAGATACGGTCAAAATATCCGATCACGTCTGGGCCATCATGGGATTTCCCAACATCGCCATCGTTGTGGGCGATCGCGCCACGCTGGTTGTCGACACCGGCATGGGGCCGCGCAACGGAGCCACCGTGGCGCGCGTTGCCGCCAGGCTTTCCAAGGGTCCCAAGCTGTTCCTCACCACCACGCATTTTCATCCCGAGCACGCCGCCGGCGAGCCGGGATTTCCTCCCGGAACCATCCTGATTCGCAATACCGTCCAACAGAAGGAAATGGAGCAGTATGGCGTCGAACTGCTGGACCAGTTCCGCAAGATGTCCGCGCAGAGCGCGGAATTGCTGCAAGGGGTCGGCACGCTTCGCACTCCCGACATTCTTTTCGAGAACGAAGCCAAGCTGGATCTGGGAGGCGTCACGGCAAGGCTGCTGTGGCTCGGCGAAGGCCACACCAAAGGCGATGAGCTGACCTTCGTGGAACCCGATCGGACGCTGGTCTCCGGCGACCTCGTGCAGAATAAGGTGGTCCCCAGCATCTACCAGGAGGGAGGAACGATGTCCAGCTGGATCGCCGTCCTCGACAAGATCGCGCCGCTAAACGCGCTGCATGTTCTGCCGGATCACAGCCCGCCAGGCGACGGTTCGCTGGTTGCTTCCGAGCGGAATTTCATCGACGATTTTCAGACGCGCACGTTGGCGCTCAAGCGGCAGGGCGTTTCGGCCCAGGACGCCGCCAAACAACTCGGCGCGGAATTCAAGGCCAAATACCCGGATTGGCCCAGCATGAATGTCGCGGGCCTGGCGCAGCGCATTTACGCCGATGCGCACTGAGGCATGGAGTACTTCTTCACTTGCCCCTACTGCTGGGAGGAGATTTCCATGGTGCTGGATACCTCCGTGCGAAGCCAAATCTACGTCGAGGATTGCGAGGTGTGCTGCCATCCGATCGAGCTGCGCTATGAAGTGGAGGACGGCGCAGTGACCGGCTTCGAAGCCAGGGTGCTGGAGTGAGAGCGAATGCTCAGGCGCTCTTATGCAGCATGAGCTCCAGGCCGATGAGATCTTCCTGAATTTCGACGGGTGCGAACTTGGTCTGTTCCAGGAACTGCTCAAAGTCGCGCCTGGTGTAGGCGCGCTTGAGCAGCATGAACCGGAATGTGAGCCTGGTTATGAGCGCGTTGACCGCGCCCACGCGCATGTCGCCGACGGCTCGGTTAATCGATTCCACCGAGGCGTCTCCGCGCAGATCGATGATCAGCGCACGACCCCCGAAGTCCAGCACGCGGTATATTTCCCGGAGCGCGCGCAATGGCTCCGTGAAATTCTTGAATGCCGCGCGGCACAGCACGAAGTCGAACGAGTTTTTCGGAAACGGAATGTCGGCGGCGTTGCCTCGCCGGAAATCGACCGCGACCCCAGCCTCCGATGCGTTTCGCCGGGCGATCTCGACAAAGGTGCGGCTGATGTCGAGCCCTGTCACTCGATAGCCGTCGGGCCCGGCCGCGCCACTCTTGGCCAGTTCAATGGCGAAGTAGCCCGGGCCAGGAGCCACTTCGAGCACCCGTCCGCCGGGCGGCAGGGTTTGAGAGACACGCCGCGCCAGCGCCTTGAAGTCCTCCATCGATTTGCGAGTCAGGGAGGCGTACCATTTCGCGGTGAAGCCTTCCATGCCCAGACCCTTGAAAGCCTTTTTGGGGACAGCGTTTTGAGAGAGAGCCTCTGGGGCAATACGGTCCATAACAAAATTCCTTTCGCAATCGATCCTAACGCCAGAGCGGCTGCGTTTCCCAGCTCCTATCGGCGGGCGGCGGATGGATGCCGGTGAGCAACGGGCCGGAGCGGTCGATTCAAACGCGCTTCGTGGGGCGGACGGCCCCACCTTGCAAAAGCATCGCAACCAATGAGGCCGGACTATCATTCGTTCCGCAGAGCCACCAGCGGATCCACGTGTGCGGCTCGCCGAGCCGGAATCCACGCCGCGGCCGCGCCGACCAAGCCATCGTTAGGCGCGATACCGTACAACGTCGAGCGCATGGCGCGTGTATCCTCCTTGATCAAGGCGAGATTTCCCAGCGAGCGCTGGGCCGCGCGGCGGTCCTGCCGCAGCTCGCGCTCGAGATCCTGCTCGCGCTGTTTGCGGCGGCGAAACATGTCACGCGTCCTTCACCGGCCACATCACTCGCGCAATCGCGGCGGCCATCTGCTTCCACTTCGATTCCTCGGCCGCAAGCTGCTTTTTGCCGGAGGGGGTGAGGCGATAGTATTTCAGCTCGCGCTTGCCGTCCTTGGCTTCCCATTTCGACGCCAGTCAGCCCTTGCGCTCCAGCCGATGCAGCGCCGGGTAGAGCGATCCATGCTCTACCTGCAATACATCTTCGGTGGTGCGCTGGATGTGCTTGGCAATTTGGTGCCCGTGAGCGGGGCCCGGCAGCAGGGTGCGTAAGACGAGCATGTCGAGCGTGCCTGGCAGCAGCTCGACGCGATTTTGAGATTCGCTCGGCATTTCGGTAGACAGTCCACCGTGAGTTTACCGATCCTGTGCCCGGTCCAGAAGACTCCGAGAGAAATAGGTTGGGGCCGACGCACTATCCTTGCCAGTGGCGCTTTTTCGCACTCGCTCGGCCGCCGTGTACGGGATCGAAGCCCATCTTATTGATGTCGAGGTGGACATGTATCCGGGGGCTAACCGCGACTTCATCACCGTGGGGATGCCGGATACGGCCGTTCGGGAAAGCCGGGAGCGGATCAAGAGCGCCCTGCTGAACTCCGGTTTCGGCTACCCGAACAAGTCCGTGACCATCAACCTGGCTCCGGCGAACGTTCGCAAGGAGGGCGCCGGATTCGATCTTGCCGATGGCCGTGGGGATTCTGGGAGCGAGCGGCGCGGTCGGTGCGTCGGACGACTATCTGTTCGTGGGAGAGCTTTCGCTCGACGGAAGCTTACGGCCGGTGCGTGGAGCCTTGTCGATCGCGGTCGCGGCGCAACGGCTGGCTTTGCGGAATCTGATCGTGCCGGCGGACAATGCGGCCGAGGCCTGCGTGGCGGAAGGCGTGCGAGTGTTCGGACTGCGGCACCTGGCGGATGTCGTCAAGCTGCTCAACCAGCCGGATGCCTTTCAACCAACCGTGCCGAGCGCCGGCCATCGAAACTTCCGTGAAGGAGAACGGCGCGTCGTTGGATTTTGCCGACGTGCGCGGCCAAACCACGGCCAAGCGGGCGCTGGAAGTCGCCGCCGCGGGCAATCACAACATCATCATGATCGGGCCGCCGGGATCGGGGAAGACGATGCTGGCGAAGCGATTTCCCGGCATCCTGCCGCCGCTGACCTTCGAGGAGGCGCTTCAAACCACGCAGATCCACAGCGTGGCAGGCTTGCTTCCAAAAGGCGTCGGGCTGCTGCGGCAGCGGCCCTTCCGCGCGCCGCACCACACCATCTCCGATGCCGGCTTGCTGGGCGGAGGCTCCGGCGTGCCCCGCCCGGGCGAAGTCAGCCTGGCGCACAACGGCGTGCTCTTCCTGGATGAGCTGCCCGAGTTCGCCCGCAACGTCCTGGAGCTGCTGCGGCAGCCGCTGGAGGATCATTCGGTGACCCTTGCGCGCTCGGTGATGACGCTGGTCTTCCCGGCCAAGAGTCGTGCTTGTGGCAGCGCTTAAACCCGTGTCCTTGCGGCTTTCTCGGGCGACTCCACACAAGGAATGCCGATGCACCGGCGCGATGATCCAGCGCTATCTGGGCAAGCTGAGCGGACCGCTGCTCGACCGCATCGATCTGCACATCGAAGTCCCGGCGGTGCCCTACAAGGAGCTTCGCGGGCGCGATCCGGGCGCATCGTCCGCGGAGATGCGCGCCCGCGTTTGCGCCGCGCGCCAGCTCCAGCACCAGCGCGGATTCTACAACGCCCACATTCCGCCCAACGCCCTGCGCAAGCTGTGCGCGCTGGACGAAGCCGGGGAACGGACGCTGGAGATGGCCGTGCGCCGCCTCGGTCTCTCCGCCCGCGCGCACGACCGCATCCTCAAAGTCGCCCGCACCGTCGCCGATCTTGATCGCGCCGAAATGGTGTCCTCAAAGCATCTCGCGGAAGCCGTCCAATACCGGAGCCTGGATCGGAATTATTGGCAGTAGGTTTTCTGATTCGTTCGGGGCCTGAGGTAATAAGTAATACTCGAAATAGATGGCTCAAGGACAACACATATTTCTTTCCGCTGAATGGCGGGACCTGGTGATGTTGAATTACGAAGTTGATCCCAAACTCTTGAGCGGCTATGTCCCGCCGGGCACCGTCCTCGATTCGTTTCACGGAAGAACCTATATCAGCTTAGTGGGCTTCCGGTTTCGCCGCACGAAACTTTTTGGCTTTCTTCCTATCCCCTTTCATGCTGACTTTGATGAGGTGAACCTGCGGCTCTACGTTCGCCGCAAGGAAGGTGAGGAGAGCCGCAGAGGTGTCGTCTTCATTGCCGAGATCGTTCCCAAGTGGGCGGTCGCCCAACTGGCTCGAGCGGCCTATGGAGAGAATTACGTCAGGCTTCCGATGCAGCACTCTATCCATACGAATGGGGCTTCGAATGCAGTCGAATATAAATTCCAGCTCAACGGCGCCTGGTGCAAGCTCCACGCACAGTCGTCGGTAGCGCCCGCGCCGGCGAACGAGGGGAGTTTAGAACAATTCATTACCGAGCACTACTGGGGCTATTCCGCCCAAAGCGCAAAGGGTGCGGCGCGCACCCCCAAGTCAATCCAGGAACCGATCGCGCCGCGCTCCGTTTTGCGCGAGTTTTTCAGCAGCGCAAAGGGTGCGGCGCGCACCACCAACCGAGTCGAGACTATTTCGCGCCGCACTCCGTTTTGCGCGAGTTCCTTAGTAGAGATAGAGGCACCCTGGAATACCATGTTTCGCATGTACCCTGGAATGTTTGGGTGAGCGCGGCGGCTGGCTTTGAAGGCGATGCCAGCCGTGTTTATGGAGTCGAGCTCGCAAAAGTTATTCAACGCCGCCCCGACTCTGCGTTCATCGCGGACGGTTCTCCGATCACAGTTTTCGGAGGAAGAAGAATCCATTGAGCGCGTAAGTGTGGACCGGGAAACGAATCATTGGTCTCCTGCCTGGGCCTTCGCAAGATACGCAACCAGCTTGCCCAGGGTTCCATCAAAGCCCTGCTCCATGAAGTCGAGGCCAGCCTCGAAAGCCTTCCGCTCCTCTTCCGTCGCGTGGTACGGCGTTCCGGAAATGCTCATCGTGGTTTTCCCGTCGCGCTCGGAGAGAGTCATTTTAAAGAGCACTTCGAGCGGGTGGCCCAGGCTCATCGGATTCCGTATCGGATTGCCTTCTTCATCCGTCGCCGAAACCACGCTGACCAGCGATTCCGGCGCGACGATTTCGCCATACACCCACTTGCCCCACATTACGCTGCCATTCGGAGCTCGCATGGAGTAGCGAAATGTACCACCGGGCCGGAGGTCCACCTCGCACGTCAGCGGGGTGATTCCCTTCGGCCCCCACCAGTGCATCAGGCTCTCGGCTTCGGTAACCGCTTTCCATACCAGGTCACGCGGCGCATCGAAGACTCTCGTGATGATCAGCCCGCGTCCTGTCTCATCGGCCAAACGATCGAGTGACATATTCCATCCCATCTCCGCACCCGCCAGGTGCGGCGCCGCCTCCGGCCTGATCTTCGAGAAGTTCGCATGCACCGTCAGCTTGGTCTTGCCGCCATGATCCTCGAACGTCACTGTGGTCAGTTGTTCGAAGAGCGGATTGCCCATCCTGTCCAAGGCGGAGGCGGTGAAGACCAGCCGCTCCGGCTCGGTAATTTCGTGAAAGACGCCCGTCATCGGATAGACGTTGCCGTCCGGGCCGCGCATATGAATCCGCATCGCGCCGCCCGGCCGCACATCCACTTCGCAGACCGGATTGGTGAAGTTCTTGGGACCCCACCAGCGCTTCAGCCGCTCCACCTCCGTCCACGCCTTGAATACCACTCCGCGCGGCGCATCGAAGATGCGCGTAATCGTGAGCTCGCGATCTGTAGCCATCTGAGCCAGCCTTTCTCCCAGACGATCCAACGTCTGGTTTCCGCCCTCAATCGCATTGAACTGCTTAACCACCCTGTCACGATCCGCCGCCGACGGAAACAGCAGCCGCATCGTGATCCTGGTCTTGGCGCCTTGCTGCTCGAAAATCACAGTCTGCTGGAACTCCGCGCTGGGACCGCCTTCCTTGCCGCCGCCATGCGAATACACCAGCCGCTCCGGTTTCACCACCTCGGTAAAAACGCTGTGGTTGGGGTAATTGGCGCCGTCGGGGCCGTGCATGATCATCGTCCAACGGCCTCCCGGCCTCACGTCCATCTCCTGAATCGTGGTCGTGAACCCGCGTGGGCCCCACCAGTGCACCAGGTGTTTGGGATCGGTCCACATTTCGAACACCACTTCACGCGGAGCATCGAAGACGCGCGTGATGACAATCTCCCGCGACTGCGTATTCAGATACTCGGCGAGCCGGTCCAGCGTTTGCGCCGCGCCCGCCTCCATTCCCGCCTTGAGATGCCCGTCGCGAGCCTCTTTCGACTTGTGGAGAGCCGTTATCGTCAGCCTGGTCTTGCCGTCCTGCTCTTCGAAGGTGACGGTGGTGAGCCATTCCGGGCTCCCGACACTGGCGTCGTCGAAGCATTCGGTATAAACCAGCCGCTCAGGCGTGGCGACTTCGCGATACACGCCCTTAAACGCGTGTTCTTTCCCGTCAGGCATGCGCAGGACAAAGCGCCAGGCGCCGCCGGGGCGAAGGTTGAGCTCGCAGACGGGCAGAGTCGAGCCGCGCCAGCCCCACCAGGACTCCACATGCTCAGGCTTGGTCCAGGCCTCGAACACCAGATGGCGCGGCGCATCGAAGACGCGCGTCAGGACGATCTCCCGGTCCGACGGCGTCGTCAGCGTAAACACGGGATTATTTTTTGCGGTGCTTGCGGTCATGCTTCTTCTCCTTTTTTTTCAATTCGCGCAAATAGTCATCCAGGCGATCGAAGCTCTGCTCCCAGAAACGGCGGTACTCTTCCACCCAATCGGCGGCGTCTTTCAGCGGAGCGGCTTCCAGGCGGCAGGGCCTCCATTGGGCCTCGCGCCCTCGCGCGATCAGGCCCGCACGCTCCAATACTTTGAGGTGCTTGGAAATGGCCGGCATGCTCATCTCGAAAGGCTGCGCCAACTGCGTAACCGAAGCCTCGCCCGAGGCGAGACGCGCCAGGATCGCGCGCCGCGTGGGGTCGGCCAAAGCCCCGAACGTCGCGCTAAGTTGATCGGCCTGCATGGACTGAACCATATCGGATCTCTAAACCAGTAGGTTAAATAACCACTGGGTTAAATATATCCGCGGACAGTTCGCTTGTCAAGATCTCTCGCAAGAAAAAGTTTGGGGCCTATTCCGCGGTGAGCCAGAAATCGCGGGGGTATAATCTCCATACCCGCGCTTCAGCCGAGTCCTCGCGCTTCAGGTACTCTTCCCAGACCGCCAGCTGCTTCTCCGGCCCGATGACGAAATACACCGCGCCCGCGACGTCCTTGGCCTTGGTTCCCATCCCGGGAAGAACCTTCGCGTCCACCAGGCTGGTGCGCCGGAACAGCTCCGCCGCGAGATCCGGCGACTTCTTCAAATCCAGAATCGCCTGGTGAAAGCGCTTCACCACCTCGGGCGTGAGGCCATCCGTCAGATCCGCCGCCATCGACTCGCCGCGGGCTTCGTAGGACGACGCCACGCGCGTGGCCTGAAATGCGCCGGCGATCGCATACTCCGCCAGTGCCGCGTCCGGCTGCGCCGATTTCAGCACTCCGATCACGAACTTCAAGGTCTGCGGCAGCTCCGGAGTGCGCTCGGCGTAGTAGCCAATGCGCCCGCTGCTGAGCGACACGCTGATTCCGTTGCTGTACGCCAGTCCCGCGCCGATGGTCTTCATGAACACGCTGTGCGCGCCGCCGCCGCCGTATAGATTCACCGCCAGGTAATCCAGCAGCTCGTCGCGGCTGGTATCGTGATAACTCGTCAGCGGCGCCGAATTCTCGAACACTCCGCCCTGCGAATTCGCGTTGAGCAGTCCGACAAACAACGGTGCGCCCGCGCCCGCCTCACGGCTGAGCAGCCTGGCATCGATCCTCCGGACCGGACGATACTCGGCTTTCTTGAAAGGAGCGTTCTCTAAACCGGCCGTCAATTTCTGAACTCCCGGGCCGAGCTGCGCCTGAGTGGCGCCGGACCCGATCACGAACATTCGTGCGCCGCCTGTGACCAGAATCGACCGCCGCACCTCCTCCAGAATCGCCAGAGTTCGCTCCGGCCCCTGCCGCAGGTCGCGCGACATCTGGCTGCAAAGATAGCGCCAATCCGCCGCCAGGTCGAATCCGGAATATCGCCCAAGGCCGCTTCCAGATCGCGCGCGGCTTCCACCGCCACGCCGCGGTCCTCCTCGGAAAGTTTCGCTGAGACCGGCGTATTTTCCGTCGCGAATCGCCGCCAGGATCGCTTTGCGCTGCTCCCTCGATCCGGAAATATCGCCCAGTTGCGGCCAGGAATGCGTACACCGCTTCCGACCCGCCGTCCTTCAGCATCCAGCGCAGCCGCTGCGCGTTGTGCATGCGCGTCAGAAACGAAGAAGTGGCCAGCAGCAGCGGATTGGTCTGCTTGCGATACGCCGTCTCCGGATTACGCACCCAGTTTTCCTCCGCGCCCTGCATGGTGCGGCGCATGCGGCCCAGAGCCTGATCGACGTAATCGCGCAGGCGCGGCAAATTTTCCACGCGCCAGTTGGGATGGTACAGCGCCAGTTCCATCCATTCGATCGCTCGCCTGGATTCGGCCGCATTGTTGCCCGCGCCGCGCACCACCAGCTCATCCCGATCCGTCGCGGCGTTCACGCTGAAGCCCGCATCCAGGCTCAGAATCTCGTTGCGCAAGCGCTGCCTCATGTCCTCGTAAGACACCACTTTGCCGTTGTCGATCACCCCGCTGTTCATCAACAGATCCGGCAGCAGCGAAACGTACACCAGCCGGTCCTCCGGCACGCTATCCAGGCGCAGAGCGATGCCCGTGGTGGCGCTGGTCATGCTTTCGAATACCGACGAAACCAGCGGCACCCCGTGAGCCAGCTTCGACGACTTGAACTCCAGCGAATCGTCGAGCGTCATCGGAGGATGCTCCACGAACTTGGCCGATGCGGCCTTTTTCCCGGCCTCTTCGATCACTTTCGTGGCCGCGTCGTAATCCGCGCGATAGTGCTCCAGCGCCTGTTGATCGCTGGCCGCGCCGTAGTGTTGACGAAGCCGCGCCGTTTCCGCCGCCGCTCGCGCCGCGCGCTCTTCGCCGGCCTGGCGCATCAGCGCTGGATTGGGTTTCGCCGCCTCGATGTACGGCACCGTCCCCAGGATTTCCCACTCGGTCAGCAAATCATGCCAGATGTTGTGCGATCCCGAAATCAGCTTCTCGATCTCCGCCAGATCGTCTTTCGAAGTCACGGTCTTGCGGAAGCCCGGCTCCTTGTTCAGCTCGTACAGACGATCGAGCCAAGCCGAATCGCCTCCGCGAAAACCGAAGCCTGGAGGCGAGTTCACCAGCTTCGCCAGCGCCCGCCGCTGCTCCGCGATGCGGCTCCTCAGACGCTTCTGGAATTGCGCCAGCTCCGGCGAGCCGTCCGGATACGCCGCGATTTTTGCGAACTCGTCCAGTACCTTTTTGCGTAGCGCGCTCAGGTTGGCATCATTCATCTTGGAAACAGGCATGTCGCGGAAGGTCACCATCACGGGATTGCCTTGTCCGTCGTCGACGTATCCATCCACGCCCTTGGCGCCGATGTCCGCTTCCCTGCGTCTTGCTGTCGATCAGCCGCTTGTAGAGGTTCGTATCCGCCTCCCCCGCGACGTTGTCCATGAACAGGCCGATCAGGAATTTATCGCGCAGCGCCAGCTTTCGATTCGCGGGCCAAACCAGGTACACGCTTCCCGGCTGCTGGTCGTTCTGGAGCGGATACTCCACGTATTCGATGCGCCCCGCGGGAGCCGCTTGGGGCGACGGCAGTTGCGCCTCCGTCATCACCGCCGGCCGCGCCGCGCCGTTGGACCTTCGTTCCGATTCGTTCAACACCGCGTCAAGGCGCCCCAGAGCCGCGCCCAGTGAAACTTCCTTGGGCAGCGAGACGATCGCGCCCATGTTGGCCAGGAAATAATGCTGGTCGTGGAAGCGCCGAATGTCGGAGGGTTGGATCACGCGAAGATCCGCCGGCAGCCCGCCCGCCGAGATACGACAAGGGATGTCCGGCACCGTACAGCGAGAGCAGCGACGCCTGATACAGCCGGCGATTGGCCTGATCCATGGACGTCACCATTTCGTTGTAGACCGTGCCCTGTTCCTCCAGGTGCAGCGAGCCGTCCTTGGGGTCCTCGCCAATTCCGAAGTTGCGCACTTCGCGGCGGATTTCCTCGTCCGAGTAATCCGGGTAAAGCAGCGCGTCCATGGTACGGTCGAAATTCTGGAAGAACACGTCCGGCCCGGCGGAAGTATAGAACGTGTAGCAGGTGCGCCATTGCATGGTGAAGGCAGTGGAGCTGGCCAGCGACATGGTTCCCAGGCTGCCCAGGTCCCGGCCCTTGTTGCCCTTGCCCAGCAGCAGATGCTCCTGCGTATGCGGCTCGCCCATGTTGGAGGTGGGGAAGGTCGTGACCCAGATGAAGGCCTGCGGAGCGGACTGAATCTGAAGCAGGTCCAGCGTGAAATTCGGTGCGCTCATGGTGCAAGCGCGCGCCGATGGCGTGGCCGGCATCGTCCAGATACACGGCCGTTGCGCGGAAGCCGTTGAGGATCTGCCCCTCTTTCAAACCGTCGTAGGAAATATTATGTTGTGACATCGCAGTCGAAGACAATACAAGCGCAAGGCGAAGAAACGCCGCATGCCTTGTAGTCTAGCGATTCGCTGCTGCCATGCGCTCCCGGCCCACTCGCTCCAGGCTGGCGTCCAGCCGCATCGCGAAATCGTCGACGTCGCTTTTGGAAATATTGAGCGGCGGCGAGATGCGGATGACGTTGCCGTACAAGCCGCCCTTGCCGATCAGCAGACGATTCTCCCGCGCGGCTTCCATCAGCGCGGCGGTGGCTTCCGGCGCGGGCGCGCGCGAATCGCGATCCTCCACCAGCTCGATCGCCTGCATCAGGCCCATGCCGCGCACGTCGCCGATCAGCGCATGCTTGGCCTGCAGCTCCTCCAGGCGGGCGCGCAAATGCGCGCCGGTCTCCGCGGCGTTGATCAGCAGGTTGTTGTCGTCGATGAAATCGATCACGGCCTTGGCGGCGGTCGCGGTCGACGGGATTTCCGCCGAAGGTGGAGATGGTAGCGCCCTTGAGTCCATCGGCGACCTCCGGGCGGGCCACCGTCAACCCCACCGGAGTCCCGTTGCCCAGACCCTTGGCGCTGGTGATGATATCCGGCGTCACGCCATACTGCTCAATGCCGAACCATTTGCCGCCGGTGCGGCCCCATGCGGTCTGCACTTCGTCGCTGATGAACAGGCCGCCGAACTTCTTGACGATGCCGGTGCACGATCTCGAAGTACTCTTTGGGAGGCGTGATGAAGCCGCCTACGCCTTGAATCGGCTCCGCGATAAACGCCGCCAGGCGTCCGGAGGTGGAGGTTCGGATCATCTCCTCCATATCGCGCGCGCAGCGCACGTTGCAGCTCGGATAGGTCAGCGCCCAGCGGGCAGCGGTAACAATACGCGTTCAGCGCGTGCGTGAAGCCGGCCGCGGGAGCGCCTCCCAGACGCCAGGACCCCTTGCCCGGTGGCGGCCATCGCCAGCGCCGAACGTCCGTGATAGCTGTGGCGCAGCGCCACCACTTCGATGCGAGCCGGTATAGCAGCGCGCGGCAAGAATCGCGGTTTCGTTCGCCTCCGTCCCGCTGTTGGTGAAGAAGCTCTTGGTGAGCTTGCCGCCCGGCGTGAGTCCGGCCACGCGCTTGGCCAACGCCGCTTGCGGTTCGTTCGCAAAGACGGTGGAGACATGTTGCAGGGTCTCCATCTGTGCCGCTACCTTGCGGTTCACGGTTTCGTTGCAGTGCCCCACGCTGATGGTGACAATGCCGCCGAAGAAATCCAGATACTGGTTGCCGCGCGCGTCCCATACAAATTGGTCCTTGGCGCGCGCCACCACCAGCGGCTCCTTGAAAAAATGGAATACGGAAGGGAACAAAAACTGCTGATTGGCTAAGATAATTTCCTGCTCGGTCATGCGGTCTCTCGAAGCCGTTATAGCATAGTTCGGCTTACCCTACTCCCATAATCGAGTGCTTGCACCCTACCGATCAAATGAAGGAGCGCTTCCAAAGGGATTGAATTTGCCGGGAGAGCGCCAGCACGGGCGCACTCGACAACGCGGCGCACCTCGTGGGGATCCGGTCGCCTCCCGGCAATGCTACTCATCGGCGGACTTCAGCGGAATGCGAATGGCGTAAGTAACAGTCGTAGTACCGCATATGTCGCTTGGCTTGTTTGATCAAGCGATCGCAGCGCGCTTGGCAGGGCCGCGCTTACCGGGGATTGACAATTGTATAGTGTACATATACACTAGACATGTGCCCGGACCGGTCCTGCGAATCGACCCTGCCTCGGCTGTACCGCTGGTGCGGCAGATTGTGGACCAATTGCGCATTCCCCTGGTGGAGGGTTCTCTCAAGCCCGGCACGGTGTTGCCGCCGGTTCGCCGGTTAGCCACCGACCTGGCGGTGCACTTCAACACCGTGGCTGAGGCGTACCGGCAGTTGGCCTCGGAAGGCTGGCTGGATTTGCGCCAGGGACGCGGAGCCACGGTGGTGGAGCGGGCATCGCCCGCGCCCTCGCGGCGCGAGCTCTCCGGTTACCGCCAGCGCCTGCGCGAACTGGTTTCGCAGATGCGCGCGCAGGGCGTCTCGCCCGCCCGGATCGCGGCGGAGCTGAAATCCATCGTGGAGGACATCGAATGAACGCACGCGTTCTCGCCGTCTTTATCGCAATACTCTGCCAGCTGATCGTGGCGCTGGCGCTGCTCTCGATACCACACATAACGCCGCGCGAGTTCCTATTCGGCGTCCCCGTGCCGGAGGGATTTCGTTCCACCGAAGCCGGGCGCCGCGCGCTCCGCTCCTACCGGCTGCTGATCGCGATTCCCGCTGCCCTGGGTTTGCTCGCGATGGTCCTTCTTCCTAGCCCGCTGTCCGGCATCGGCGCCGTGCTGGGAACGGTGGCCGTTGGCATCGCCGCGTTCGTAGCGCAGAACCGCAAGTTGAAACCCTTCGCGATTCAGCCGCCCTTGGTGCGCCAGACGACGCTCGGTCCGCCGGAGCGTCTGCCCTGGTTCACCGGGTTGGGAATTCTTCCGCTGCTGCTGCTGGCCGGCGCCGCAATGTATCTGCACTGGCATTGGAACCAGATTCCGGCGCGCTATCCGGTTCACTTCGGCTTGGATGGAACGCCGAACCGATGGGCCGATCGCACCGTCCGCGGCGTCTACGGCCCCCTGATTCTGGGCGGCGAGTTCGCAGTGTGGCTGTTCGCCTTCGCGCTGGCGGGTTGGTACGGATCGCGCCGCTCCGAGCCAATGCGCAAACCGATGGTGGTGGTGATGCTCGCGGCGGAGTTGATGATTGCGCTGCTGTTCGGCGCTATTTCACTCAAACTCACCGGTGTTATCGCGATCCCCATTCCAGTGATGGCCCTCGGCCCGCTGGCTTTGTTGATTCCGGCGACGGCCTATGTGGTCCACGAATCCAACAAGCCGCGCGATCCGGACCCAACCCCGAACGAGTGCTGGAGGGGCGGCATCATTTATGACAATCCTAACGACGCCGCTCTGTTCGTGCAACGGCGCGACGGCATCGGCTTCACCGTCAACCTGGGCAACCACTGGAGCTGGGCCATCTGCGGAAGCCTGCTCGCGCTGCTTGCCTCGATGCCGTTCGTGATCGGGTCTTAGCCTTCCCGTCGCTGTGTTAACTTGGAATTTAGGCCCCACGAAGCCGGCTGGTACCTCCAAGTGTCTCCACGCTTTTCTCCAATTCGAATCCTGACGGGCATATTTGTCCTCGCACTGGCCGGTTGCCAGACGCAGAAGACGCAGAGCGCCGGACCGCCCCCGCCGGTTCCGGTGAGCGTCGCCGTCGCGGCCGAGCAATCCGTTCCCACCGAAGTCCAGGCCGTGGGCACGGTGGAATCGTCCGCCGTGATCCAGGTCAAATCGCAGATCTCGGGTGAGCTGGTCAAAGTCGCGTTCGCCGAGGGCGCCGATGTGAAGGAAGGCGATCTCCTGTTCGAGATCGACGCCCGCCCCTATCAGGACGCTCTGCGCCAGGCGCAGTCCACCTTCGATCGCGACACCGCCAATCTGCATCAGGCCGAAGCCAATCGCGAAAAGGACGTGGCCCAGTCGCGCAGCCTCGAAGCCGACGCGTCGCGCAACACCCAGCTCGCCAAGGAAGGCATCGTTTCGCGCACCCTGGACGAGCAGTCGCGAGCCTCCGCGGATTCCAACCGCGCCGCGATCAATGCGGATCAGGCCGCCATCGAGAGCGACCGCGCCTCCATCGAAAGCGACCGCTCCGCCATCGACCGCGCCAAGTTGGACCTGACCTATTGCCAGATCCGCTCCCGCGTGACCGGACGCGCCGGCAATCTGCTGGTGCACGAAGGCAACATCGTCACCGCCAACACCACCAACCTGGTGGTGATCAACAAGCTGGACCCGATCTGGGTGAGCTTCGGCGTTCCGGAGGAGCACTTGGCCGCCGTCCAACGCTCCAGCGCCGGGCGCAAACTGCAAGTGCAGGCCATCCCTAAAGACACTTCCAGCCCCATGCCCGTGCGCGGGGAGCTGAGCGTGATCGACAACAGCGTGGATTCAACCACGGGCACCATCCGTCTGAAGGCCACCTTCGAAAATTCCAAGCGGCTGCTGTGGCCGGGGCAGTTCGTCAACGTGTCGCTGACTCTGGACACGCAGGCCCGCGCCATCGTGGTGCCGTCTGAAGCGGTGCAGCCGGGCCAGCAGGGGCAGATGGTTTACATCGTGAAGCCGGATCAAACTGTGGAGCCGCGCAACGTGCGCGCGGGCGCCATCCACGGCAATCAGATCGTGATCGAAAGCGGGGTCGCGGCCGGCGAGACCGTGGTCACCGACGGCCAGCTGCGCCTTTATCCCGGGGCGCATATTCAGCCCGTGGCCGCATCCAAAGTGGATTCGCACACGCTCTAATATGGTGTCCTGCGTAATCATCGAAAATGGAGTGGGGCGGGCGCCCTCGCCCGCGGCCCGGCCCCCTGGTCGGGCCTGCCCACCCGGTCGGTAGCCTATGCATTTTTCGCGCATCTTCATTGAACGCCCGGTGATGACCGCTTTGGTCATGGTGGCGATTCTGCTGTTCGGAATCGTGGGCTATCGCGCGCTGCCCGTGGCCGCGCTGCCCAGCGTCGATTACCCCACCATCCAGGTCACCGCGAGCTTGCCCGGCGCCAATCCGGAAACCATGGCGTCGGCGGTGGCCACTCCGCTCGAACGGCAATTTTCGACCATCGCCGGAGTCGAGTCCATGAGCTCCGCCAATACCCAGGCCACCACCACCGTCACGCTCCAGTTCGCGCTGGACCGCAATATCGACGCGGCGGCGCAGGACGTGCAGGCGGCCATCGCCGAGGCAGGAGGCCAGCTTCCGCCGGAGATGCCGCGGCCGCCTTCCTATCAGAAGGTGAATCCGTCCGACAATCCGGTGCTGTTTCTGGCGCTGACGTCGCCCACTCTGCCGCTCTACACCGTCGACGAATATGCCGAGACTTTGCTGGCCCAGCGCATCTCCATGGTCAGCGGCGTGTCTCAGGTTTTCGTCTACGGCTCGCAGAAATATGCCGTGCGCGTGCAGGTGAATCCGGATGAGCTGGCCTCTCGCGGAATCGGCATCGACGACGTGATGCGCGCGGTGCAGCAGAGCAACGTCAATCTGCCGACGGGCAAGCTGTACGGACCCAAACAATCCTTCACCGTACAATCGCACGGGCAATTGACCAACGCCGCCGCGTACAAATCCATCATCGTGGCCTACCGCGATAACAATCCGGTCCGTCTGGAAGACATCGCGGTGGTGCTGGACAGCGTGGAAACCGACAAATCCGTGGCCTGGATCAACGACACGCGCGGCGTGATCCTGGCCATCCGCCGCCAGCCGGGAACCAACACCGTGGATGTGGTTCGCGGCATCCGGGCGCTGCTCCCCGCGTTCCGCGCGGAGATTCCTCCCGCGCTCAATCTGTCCATCATGCACGACGCTTCGGTGGCCATCGACAATTCCATCAACGACGTCAAGCTGACGCTGGTGCTGACCATCTGCCTGGTGGTGATGGTCATCTTCCTGTTCCTGCGGAATCTTTCGGCGACGCTAATCCCGGGCGTCGCCGTTCCTCTCTCCATCGTCGGCACCTTCGCCGTGATGTACCTGCTGGGCTACAGCCTCAACATTCTTTCTCTGATGGCGCTGACGCTTTCCGTGGGCTTCGTCGTCGACGACGCCATCGTGATGCTGGAAAACATCGTGCGCTACCGGGAAATGGGCCATGCGCGCATGGAAGCGGCCCTGCGGGCGTCGAAGGAAATCGGATTCACCATCGTTTCCATGACCATTTCGCTGGTGGCCGTGTTTATTCCCGTGCTGTTCATGGGCGGGATCGTGGGCCGGCTGCTGCATGAGTTTTCCGTCACCATCACGGTGGCCATTCTGATTTCCGGATTCGTTTCGCTGACGCTGACTCCCATGCTGGGCAGCCGGTTCCTCAAGTATGAGCCGGCGGAGCGGCACGGGCGCCTGTTCCGCGCGTTCGAAAGCGGCTTCAACGGCGTCACGCGAGTCTACGACGTCACCCTGCAACGCGTCTTGCGCCATCCCTTCGCGACGGTGGTGTTTGCGTTCGCCATGCTGGGCGGCACGGTGTATTTGTTCCTCACCATGCCCACCGGCTTCATCCCCAGCCAGGACACGGGCTTCATTCAAGGGGCGACCCTGGCGGGCCAGGACATCTCCTTCGAATCCATGGCCAAGCATCAGCGCGCCGTGGGCGACATTCTGGAGCACGATCCCAATGTCCAGGAAATCGGCGCCTTCGCCGGCGACAGCAACCAGGGCTTCGTGTTCGCCATGATGAAGCCGCGGCCCGGCCGCAAGCTCAATGTGGATCAAGTGATGATGGAGCTGCGCGGCAGGCTGTCCGCGGTTCCCGGCGTGATGGTGTTTTTGCAGAATCCGCCGCCCATCACCATCAACGGACAGAACACCAACAGCGCTTACCAAATGACGCTGCAGAGCGCGAATTTGCAGGAGATTTACGATTGGGTTCCGCGCCTGCTCGGCCAGATGCGCGGGCTGCCTGGATTTCTGGACGTCACCAGCGACCTTCAGATCCAGAGCCCGCAGGTGAACCTGGACATCGACCGCGACCGCGCGCTTTCGCTCGGCGTGTCGGCCGAACAGATCCAGGACGCGCTCTACAGCGCCTACGGCACACGCCAGGTCTCCACCATCTTTACGCCCGCCAATCAGTACGCCGTGATCGTGGAGATCGCGCCGGAGTTCCAGCGCACGCCCAACGCTCTCTCGAAGCTGTACGTGCGTTCATCGGCGGGGCCGCTGGTGCCGCTGGATACGTTGGTCAAGACCTCGCGCGGCGTGGGGCCGCTTTCGGTGAATCATTTCGGCCAGCTCCCCTCGGTGACCATTTCCTTCAATCTCGCGCCTGGAGTTTCGCTGGGCCAGGCAGCCGACAAGCTCAACGCGGTGGTGCAGGAGCTGCACATACCGCAAACTCTGAGCGTGGGTTTCCAGGGAACGGTGCGGGAATTTGAGCGCTCCTTCCGCGGCCTCTCTATTCTGCTGATCGTCGCGATTGTGGTGATCTACATCATCCTGGGAATTTTGTATGAGAGCTTCATTCATCCCATCACCATTCTTTCGGGACTTCCCTCGGCCTTGTTTGGCGCGCTGCTGACGCTGGTGATCTTCCACAGGGAGCTGGACCTGTACGCGTTCGTGGGCCTGATCATGCTGATGGGCGTGGTGAAGAAGAACGCGATCATGATGATCGACTTCGCTCTGGAAGCCCAGCGCACCGAAGGCAAGAACCCTCGCGAGGCCATCTACGCCGGATGTCTGATGCGTTTCCGCCCCATCATGATGACCACCATGGCAGCGCTGTTCGGCACTCTGCCCATCGCGCTCGGCTATGGCGAGGGCGGCGACGCGCGCCAGACTCTGGGTCTCGCCGTGGTCGGCGGACTGGTCGTCTCGCAACTGCTGACGCTTTACATTACTCCCGTGATTTATCTCTACATGGAAAAGCTCCAAGGCCACATGCGCCCACAGAAGCGCCGGGGCGCCCACACCGCGGACGAAGCGCTAGCGCTACACTGACGGATTCATGCCCAATCTCGAAGTGAAGTGTTCGAAGGAGCTGGAGAGCCTTTTTCTGGAAAATGACGGGGAGCTTCTTCGAAAGATGCACGCTCTCCTCAAAGACCATCAATCCTTAGACCCGGCGACGGAACAGCCGAAGAATACGGTTCTGCGAAACCGCGTCGCCACTACGCTCACGCCCTGGACCTTCTGCATTGTCGGCGATGAGGAGGGTCCCAGCAAACGCGTGTCCGTGAACTTCGCGCTGGGCGACAAGCCCGATCGCAAGGGGCCTCTGGGAGATCGGCTGCGCAAGGACTTGGGCCTGGATCTGGAGGATGTCATCGTCAGCCATCTTGCAGAGAAATACAAGATGGAAGAGGGCCGCGAGTACACCATGGTCTCGGAAACTCGCGAGGTGAACCGGCATCATTATAACGACAAGCCTCGCAAGAGATCCAAGCCTCTGGCGAAGAATCTTGAGCCCGATCCGGCGCCGGACAAGCCGGCCTTCGCCATGCCGCCCGGGGCCATCAACACGCATTGCCACGTGAACAGCAACGGCATGACGCCTTTTCGCTGGTCCGACGACCGCAAATACGATCCGGCGTTTGCGCCCTGGCGGAAGCTGGAAGAGCTGGATAACCATCTGGGCTTTTCGGGCGAGGTCATTGTCGCAGCCACCTGTCACGGCACCGACAACAGCTACATGCTCAACGCTCTGAAAAAATCGCAGGGCCGGGCCTTGGGCGTTGCTTTCGTCGAGAAGACAATATCCGACGATGAGCTGATCGAGCTGGATAAAGCCGGCGTGCGCGGCGTGCGCTACAGCTACGTGAAACGCCTCACCAATCCTCCTCCGCCGGAGGAGATGGTGACCATGGCGAACCGGCTGAAGCGACTGAGGGATTCGGGCCAGTTGAAGCATGACTGGCATATCGATTTGTATTGCGAAGCGGCCGATCTCAAGGATCTGGAATCGCACATTAAAACAATTCCGATCCCGGTTGTCTTCGATCATATGGCTGTGCCTGTGATCGCGAGCGGTGTGAGCGATCCCGAATTCCAACGATACTTGCAGCTCTTTCGCGACAAGCCGGATTGTTGGGCCAAGCTGACCTGCCCCGAACGTCTTACGGGATCTGGTAAACCGGAGGACTGGAGCAAGGTCCTGCCGTTCGCCCGCGCGCTTGCGGAAGAATTTCCCGCCCGCGTCATCACCGGCACGGATTGGCCTCATCCCAACATGAAAGAAGGACAGATGCCCAACGACGGAAAATTGCTCAATCATTGGATCCGGGAAATCGCCGGCGGAAGCAGCGATTCTCTGAAACGCATTCTGGTGGATAACCCGCGGAAGCTGTTTGGTTCCGCCGGGAGGTGGTGATGCCCCCTGCGAAAGAAAAAGACAAGGACAAAGCGCTGCGCGAGCATCTCCTCGCGTTGCTCAACGGCGGCGGAGCGCATGCGGGCTTCGATAAAGCGATCGAGGGTCTGCCGGTTGCCTTGCGGGGCAAGCGGCCGAAGGGCGCGGAACACTCGCCCTGGGAAATCCTCGAGCACCTGCGGCTGGCGCAGTGGGACATTCTCGAGTTCAGCCGGGATCCCAAGCACGTCTCGCCGGATTGGCCCGTCGGGTATTGGCCGAAAACGCAGGCTCCGCCCAACAGCACGGCGTGGAGTAAGAGCGTGAAAGCCTTCCAGGCCGGCCTCAAAGCCGTGTGCCAACTGGTGGAGGACCCGTCGACGAAGTTGTACGCGCGAATACCGCACGGGGACGGTCAGACGGTTTTGCGAGAGGCCCTGCTGATCGCCGACCATAACGCCTATCACTTGGGACAACTGGTGCTGGTGCGCCGCCTGCTGGGCGCGTGGAAGTAGGCTGGCCGGTCACCGCCGATCCGCCTTGATCGGATCATCCGCCCTACCACGGCCGTCCGAGTGACGAAATTGCTTATGTGAGCCTCGCTGGCGAACTTCGGTGAAACCGAGTGTCTCCAGGATCGAAATCACCTCTCGTGACTTGAGAACCGGAAGACGGCCCCTGCTCAGGGAACAGTAACGGTCCGCGTTCCGATGAACTGCGCATCAAGCGGAGGCTCGCCATCCTCCAGCAGCATTTCAATAACCTCTCGGAGGTTTCGATTCAGCTCGTCAAGTGTCTCAGCCTGGCTATGAGCTCCAGGGAAGCCAGGTACGTAGCCCAAGTATAGGCCGGTGTCTGGGCACTGCTCAACTACCGCGGTGTACGTCCTCATTTGCCTCCCCATCATAGGCGGGCCTCACGCAGCGCGTCATGGCACCTGACGCAACACCCCGGGAGCGCGTGCGTGAAGGTTGCCGCGCCCTACTCCAACCGGTAGTTCGGAGCTTCCTTGGTAATGATCACGTCGTGCACGTGGCTTTCGCGCAGGCCGGCCACCGTTAGGCGTACGAACTTGGCGCGCTCATGCAGCTCGGCGATGGTGGCGCAGCCGCAGTAGCCCATGCCCGCGCGCAGGCCGCCCACCAACTGGTACACCAGGTCCGACAGCAGGCCCTTGTACGGCACGCGGCCCTCGATGCCCTCCGGCACCAGCTTGCCGCTGGTGTCCTGCGGATAGCGGTCCGAGCCCGCGGCCATCGCGCCCATCGACCCCATGCCGCGATAGCTCTTGAACGTGCGCCCCTGATACAGAATAGTTTCGCCGGGGCTCTCCTCGGTGCCCGCGAACAGGCTGCCGATCATCACGCAATCCGCTCCCGCGGCGATGGCCTTGGTGACGTCGCCCGAAAACTTGATGCCTCCGTCGGCGATCAAGGGCACGCCCGTGCCGACGGTGGCCTTGGCGCACTCGGCAATCGCGGTGATTTGAGGAACGCCCGCGCCGCTGACCACCCGCGTGGTGCAAATCGACCCAGGCCCGATCCCGACCTTGACCCCGTCCACGCCCAGCGCGATAAGATCGCGCGCGCCCTCGTAGGTCGCCACGTTGCCGGCGATCAACTGCACTTCGGGAAAGGCGCGCTTCACCGCCGCCACGGCGTCCATTACTCCGCGGCTGTGACCGTGCGCGGAATCCACCGCCAGCACGTCCACCTTCATGGCCACCAGCTCCTGGGCGCGCTCCAAAACATCGCCCGAGGAGCCCAGCGCGGCGCCCACGCGCAAGCGTCCCTGTGCGTCCTTGGCGGCGTTGGGGTACTTCAATTTCTTCTGAATGTCCTTGACCGTGATCAAGCCCTTCAGGTTGTAATGGTCGTCCACCACCAGCAGTTTTTCCACGCGATGCGTGTGCAGGATCGCCTCGGCTTCTTCGAGCGTGGTGCCCACGCCCACGGTGATGAGATTCTCCTTGGTCATCACCGCCGAGATGGGAAGATCGTAGCGAGTCTCAAAACGCAGGTCGCGGTTGGTGAGGATGCCCACCAGCTTGCCTTCCTTGGTCACGGGCACGCCGGAGATGCGGTAGCGCTTCATCACGTCCAGCGCGTCGGAGATGCGCTGCTCCGGGTCGATGGTTACCGGATCGACGATCATGCCGCTCTCCGATCGCTTCACGCGATCCACTTCCTCGGCCTGCCGCTCGATGGGCATGTTGCGGTGAATGATGCCGATGCCGCCCTGCTGCGCCAGCGCGATCGCCAGGTGCGATTCCGTCACCGTGTCCATGGCTGAGCTGACCACGGGAATGTTCAAACCGATCTTGCGCGTCAACCAGGTCCGCGTGTCGGTTTGGGCCGGGACTACCTCGCTGCGCGCCGGCAGCAATAAAATATCGTCAAACGTGAGACCTTCGGGGATCGTTTCGGGGATCATGAGGCTTAAGTTTGATCATACCGCCCTCGCCTCTTAGTTTTCGTCGGGCTTCTCCAGGTGATCGACAGCAAGGATGTCGACCCGAGCTTTTTGGGGGACCAATTTCCGTGAGGCCGGTCTGATCCAGGACCAGGCGATCGACAATCAGGTTCGAGCGCCAATCAATCCGCGAGTCGCTCTACGGGGCAGTTTGAGAACGTCACCTCGCTGTTCCGCCCGTCGCCGGCCAGTGGCGGCATGCACCAAGCATTCGCTTGGTCGTGCTTTCCGACCACCAGAGCATAGACCTGCATTTCTTTGGTCTCGTGGTGCACCCTGAACTTGAATCGATCCGCCAGCAGAGTCCGCAGCATGGCGCGTGCGTCGTCCATGCTGGGCACGCCGTCGCCGGGTGCATCGCGCGACGATGTCGTATCTGGGTGTTATAAATATCATCCGGGCGGGCAACGGTTCCAAACGCGAGCTGATCATCTCTCAAGCGATATGCGTCCATGACCAGCCCGAAAACGGTATAGCCTTCCAGCCCGATGAGTGGGCTTGAAACCGTAAGGGCCCCGTTCGGTAGATCGATCCCTGGTGTTGGCGAACGGACGGTCGCCAGGACGAAGATGCATACGCGCGTCATTGCCATCTGTCTTGGCTATTGATTTTTCGCCAGCGACGCTGTAGCCAGCATCCCGCCCAGCCCCATCGTTTCCACCGCGGACGACGGCACGATCACCATCGCGCCCTTCTCTTTGATGGCCTCATACAGCATGTTCATCGCGCGCAGATGCAGCGCGACCGGATTGTCGCGATAAACCGAAGCGGCCTGGGCGAATTTGTCGGAGACCTGCGTCTCGGCCTCGCCCAGAATGATGCGCGCCCGCCGCTCCCGGTCGGCCTGAGCCTCGCGCGACATCGCGTCTTCGAGCAATTGCGGAATCCGCACGTCGCGAATCTCGACCGACTGCACGGTGATGCCCCAGGGATTGGTTTTCTCGTCCAGCGCGCGCTGGAGCTCCCGGCCCAGCGTCTCGCGCTCCGCGATCATCTGCGATAACCCGTGCCGTCCGATGGCTTCCCGCAGCGCCGTCTGCGCGCTCATGAGGATGGAATTCTCGAAATCGGCTACCTCCAGCAGGCACTTCTCAGCGTTCCACACCAGCCAGAACACGATGGCGTCTACGTTGGTCGGCACGGTGTCGCGCGTAAGCGTCGATTCCGCGCTGACGCTGGTGACACGGATGCGCTGATCCACGTAGGCCGTCAGCGTATCGACCACCGGGACGATCCAGAACATCCCCGGCCCCTGCAGTCTGACGTAGCGGCCGAACCGCAGCACAGCCACCTTTTCCCATTGCCGGACGACTTTGATCGCGAAGAGACCGTAGAACCCGATAGCTGTTCCGGCAACGGCCGGCTCCAGACGCTGAGAAAAGTAGGTTCCCAGCACGCCGGCGAGAATCCAAACAGCCCAGAAAGCCAGGCCCGGACTGCTGACTCCGCTGAATGAATACATTGCTTATTTCCTCCTGTCGTCTAATCCGTACAACCGCTCGATCAGTTCCTGCACTGTGAATCCGCCCGCTCCCGCCCGCGCCACGAATTCACCCACCAGTTGGTCCAGCTTGCGGCCGCGCTCCGGTCTCATCCTGCTTCACCTTGCGATCCGCAATAAACGTGCCGGTGCCCTGCTGCGTATCCAGCACGCCCCGAATCTCCAACTCGCGATAGGCCCGCAGCACCGTGTTGGGGTTGATCGCCAGATCCACTGCCAGTTGCCGCACCGTGGGCAACTGATCGCCCGCCGCCAGCGCGCCGGCAGCCAGCCCGCCCTGCACCTGGTCGATGATCTGGCGGTAGGCCGGAACGCCGCTCTGAGAATCCAGCCGGAATTGAGGAAGTGCCTTGGCTGTCCTTGTCATCGCTAAGTCTAGTGTACTAGTGTTATAGATCACTGTCAAGGGGAATCTTTGCTAGACTTAAAAAACTCCGTTTATGATTTCAGCAACACAATTGCGCCCGGGCATGGTGATCAAGTTCAACAAGGAGTTGTGCTCGATCTTCAAGATGGAACATCGCACCCCGGGCAACCTGCGCGGCTTCGTCCAGGTGAAGATGCGAAAGCTCAGCTCCGGCACCATGATGGAGCACCGCTTCTCCTCGGAAGACAAGGTGGAGCGGGCGGCCCTGGAACAGCATGACATGGAGTATCTGTACGACGACGGCGAGTATTTTTATTTCATGAACATCGAGACCTTTGAGCAGACTCCATCTGCTGAAGGATCTGCTGGGCGATGCCACCAATTTCCTGATTCCGAACCTTAAAGTCGCGGTGGAGTTCTATGAAGGCAAGCCGATCAGCGTGGAGCTTCCGCCTTCGGTGGATCTACTGTGGTGGAGACCGAGCCCGGCATCAAAGGCGCGACTGTTTCCAACGTCACCAAGCCCGCCAAGCTCGAAACCGGCCTGGTGGTGCAGGTGCCGCCGTTTATCACTGAGGGCGAAAAAATTCGCGTTTCGACCTCCGAATCCGCGTACCTCGAACGCGCGTGATACGGTAGAAGCATGTCCACCCGCGCGTTGGTTTCGCGGCCGTTGATCTCAGTGGAGGAGTATCTGGCGTCGTCGTACGATCCGGATTGCGATTATGTGGATGGCCACATCGAGGAGCGCAATTTGGGTGAACGAGTACATGGAAGGCTCCAACTAAGGGTGGCCATCATCCTGAACGGTCAAGCGCCGGAAGGGACCGAGGTCCTGCCGGAAGTCCGGGTGCAGGTGAAGCCATCGCGTTTCCGCGTTCCCGACATTTGCGTCGCCGAGGAATCGGACGAACCAATTCTGACAAAACCTCCTCTGCTCTGTATCGAGGTTCTTTCTCCGGAAGATCGCATGAGCCGCATTGAAGCGCGCATCCAGGACTATTTGGAAATGGGCGTCCCTTACGTGTGGGTGCTCGATCCGCAGACCAAGCAGGCCTATGTCGCGACGGCCGCCGACGGGTTGCGCGAAGTGAAGACCGGCGTGCTGGTGACCGCAAATCCCACCTTTGAAGTTCCGCTCAGCGAGATCTTCCGTTAAGCGCTAACCATGCGCCTTCGGATGGGAGCGGTCGTACACGGCCATTAAATCCGTCAGCGAGACCTGGGTGTATTTCTGCGTGGTGGATAAACGCGCGTGCCCCAGCAGTTCCTGAATGGCTCGCAGATCCGCGCCGTCGGCCAGAAGATGAGTCGCGTAGGCGTGGCGGAAACTGTGTGGATGAAGCGAGCCGTCGCCGGCCAGCATGCGGGCATAAAACTTTACGATCTCGCGTGCGGTGCGATCGCTCAATCGAACGCCCCGGCGGCTCAACAGCAGAGCCCGTCTCCTCCGGCTTCGCGGCGGCTCGACTGGGGAGATAGCGGTCGAGCGCCGACGCGGCTTTCGAGCCATACGGCACCTGGCGCTCCTTGCGTCCCTTGCCGCGTACGCGAATCCATTGTTCGGAGCGGTCGAAGTCGTCGAGATTCAGCCCCACCAATTCGCTGATGCGCAACCCGCAACCATAAAGAAGCTCGAACAGCAGCAGATCGCGCTCCGGGTGGGTACGCTCCAGATCGGCGGTGGCCACCGAGTCGATGAGACCGTTGGTCTGCTCCGCGCTGGGAACGATGGGGATGCGCTTGGGAGCTTTGGGTGTACGGACCAGCCGCGCAACGTTGGTCTCGATGGTTCCTTCGCGCGCCAGAAAACGAAACAGCGAGCGCACCACGGCCAGCTTCCTGCGCGTCGAGATCGGGTCGAGACCGCGCTCGTATAGCGACCCCAACCATTCCCGCAGCTCCAGCGCGGTGATCGAGCCGGGCGCGGGAGGGCCGGTCTCATGTGACTCGCCGGGCGGCGAGAAATAGTCGGCGAAGTCCGCGAGATCGATGCCGTAGGCGCGCAACGTGTGCGGAGAGGCGTTCTTCAGGCGCAAATCGGCCAGATATCGATCGATAGCGTCTTTTAGTTCAGATCTCAGTTCAGACGCGGGCACACAAAAACTCCTCAAGCGATGCGAGCGCCTGTTGGCACACCTGCGTGTGGCGCTGTTGGCGGTCGCGCGGCGGATGTTCCAGCTTCGGCAGCAAATCGAACGTGATGTTGGCGGGTTGGTAGTTCGCCGGATCCGCGCCGGAGACATACGCGCAGAGCGATCCAAGGGCCGTCTGGCGCGGAAAAGAACGCGGCGCTTCGCCAAGAGCCAAACCAGCCGCCGAGCGGCCGGCAATGAGCCCTGTCGCGATGGATTCCACGTAGCCTTCAACGCCGGATATCTGCCCGGCGAAAAAAATATTGGGGGCAGCCCGAAGCTGCAACGTGTCATTGAGCAGCGCCGGACCGTTGATATAAGTGTTGCGATGCACCTGCCCGTAGCGCAGAAACTCGGCGCGCTCCAGGCCTGGAATCATGCGCAGGACGCGCTGCTGGTCGCCGAAGCGCATGTGGTTTTGAAATCCCACCAGGTTATAACTGCCGGAGCGGAGATCCTCGCTGCGCAGTTGCACCACGGCGTAGGGCCGGCGGCCGGTGCGGGGATCTTCGAGCCCATCGGCTTCATGGGACCGAAGCGCAGCGTTTCGCGGCCGCGGCGAGCCAGTTCCTCCACCGGCAGGCACGCCTCGAAGTATCTGACGTGATCGCCTTCGATGTGCGCGGGTACGCTCGAGGCGGCCAGCAGAGCATCGACCAGCGCTTCGTATTGCGGCTTGTCGAAAGGGCAGTTCAGATAGTCGTCGGTGCCGTCGATCGATTTCCCGTAGCGCGACGCCGCGAACGCGATGGTTGTGTCGATGGTTTCGGCATCCACGATGGGGCTGATGCTGTCGTAGAAGAACAGTCGCGTGGAGCCGGTAAGACGCGCGATCTCGGCCGCCAGGGCATCGGAGGTCAAAGGACCGCTGGCGACGATCCAGATTTTCGATGGATCTAACGTGGTCACTTCCTCACGACGGATTTCAATGAGCGGCTCGCTCTCCATCGCTCGGGTCACCTCGGCGGCGAAGATCTCGCGATCCACCGTCAGCGCGTGGCCGGCAGGAACACGCGCGCGCGCAGCCACATTCATTAACAACGACTCCGATCGCCGCAGCTCTTCTTTGAGCAGCCACGGCGCGGTATTCTCCTGCTCGCTCTTGAGCGAATTGCTGCACACCAGCTCAGCCAGCGCTCCGGTCTTGTGCGCCGGCGTCTGAAGATGCGGCCGCATTTCATAGAGCACCGCGCGGACTCCGGCGCGAGCCACTTGCCAGGCCGCTTCGCAGCCTGCTAGGCCGCCGCCGATAATGTGAACTTCATTCACGATATTCGCCGAACACTTTCTTGAGGCAGTCCGAAATCTCGCCGAGCGTGGCGAGCGCCTCGCAAGCAGCCAGAATCCGCGGCATCAGATTGTCCGAGCCCCGGGCCGCTCGCTCCAGATCGCACAAGCTCTGCTCGACCAACGCCGCGCTGCGAGACGCGCGCAGCTCCCGCAGGCGTTCCACTTGCTGCCGCTCCGACTCAGGGTCCAGACGAAACACAGGGGGCGCGTGATGTTCACTCTCTGGAATTTATTTACGCCGACCACCACGGTCTCGCCGCGCTCCACCGATTGTTGATAGGAGTAGGCCGCATTTTGAATCTCGCCCTGAATGAATCCCTTCTCGATGGCCGCGAGAGTGCCCCCCAACGCGTCGATCTGCTGGATATATTCGCGCGCGCCGCGTTCGATCTCGTTGGTGAGCTTTTCCACGTAGTAGCTTCCGCCCAAGGGGTCGGGCTCCTTCGTGACGCCGCTTTCGTAAGCAATGACCTGCTGCGTGCGCAGAGCCACGCGAGCCGATTCTTCGGTGGGCAGCCCCAGCGCTTCGTCGGCGCCGTTCGTATGCAGCGATTGTGCGCCGCCCAGCACCGCGGCCAGCGCCTGAAGAGCCACGCGAACCACGTTTACGCCGGGTTGCTGCGCGGTGAGCGTCGATCCGGCCGTTTGCGCGTGGAAGCGCAGCATCATGGACTTGGGGTTCTTCGCACCGAAACGCTCCTTCATCAAGTGCGCATACAGGCGGCGGGCGGCGCGGTATTTGGCGATCTCCTCAAAAAAATCGCTGTGCGCGTTGAAGAAGAAGGAAAGCCGCGGCGCGAAGAAATCCACATCCAGGCCGGCGCGCTTGGCGGCGTCGATATAGGCGATGGCGTTCGCCAGCGTGAACGCCACTTCCTGGGTCGCAGTGGAGCCGGCCTCGCGAATGTGATACCCGCTGATGGAGATGATGTTCCATTCGGGAATCTCGGCGCAGGCCCAGGCGAACAGGTCGGTGACGATGCGCATGGCCGGCCTGGGCGGATAGATGTAGGTGCCTCGCGCGATGTATTCCTTCAGAATGTCGTTCTGGACCGTGCCTGAGAGCTTGCGCAAATCGACGCCCTGACGGCGGGCCACCAGCACGTACAGCGCGAGCAGAATGGCCGCGGTGGAATTGATGGTCATCGAAGTGGTGACCTCGCCAAGTCCGATTCCATCCAGGAGCCGCTCCATGTCGGCAAGCGAGCAAATGGCCACGCCCACGCGCCCGACTTCGCCGACGGCCAAAGCGTGATCCGAATCCATGCCCATCTGCGTGGGCAGATCGAAGGCCACGGAGAGGCCGGTCACGCCCTGCGCCAGCAAATAGCGATAGCGCCGGTTGCTTTCTTCGGCCGTGCCGAAGCCGGCGTACTGGCGCATGGTCCAGAGCCGGGAGCGGTACATGTCCGGGTGAATGCCCCGTGTGAAGGGGAACTCGCCCGGCAGTTCATGGGCGCCGCTCATCGGCGGGAGATTTTGCGGGCCTTCAGAAAGGAGGTGACGCCGTAGTACAGCATCAGAAGAGCGAGGCAGGCGGAAAGAATCACCAATCCCATGCTTCCGCCTTTGCCGAGATTGCGGAAACCGCGGATCGCGGCGCCTCCGAACGCGACCGCGAACACCAGGAAGAACAAGCCGATGATCTCGTTCCACAGAACGTGCAGGGGCCGGACGACCCCAGGGACCACGTGATTCATGAAATGGCGGACGATGTTGGCCACGATCTTGCGCGCTTCCTTCATCTTAGCAAGGGACTCCCGGTCCAAGCCTGGCCCAACGGCGCCGGTCGGCTTACAGGAACGGGCGCGGCCGTCCGATAGAGAGGGCAGGAAGGCTCAAAGCCATCGGAACCGGATGGCCCATTTGCAGCATCTGATGATATGCTGGTGGTGACTTCGAAACTTGCCGGAGCCGCTACAGGAGAAAAGGGGATTCCTTGGAAGATCGACTGAAGGAACTCATGCAAGAGTTGGGGAATGCGATCAATGAGTCATTGTCCGACTCTGACCGTATCGCCGCCGCCATCGGCGAGATCAAGCGAGCGGGTTACGACGTCTTCCTGGTGCTCGAAGCTACCATCGGGTTCAACAAGCGCGAGGAGAACGCCGAAGAAGAAGAGAACGGCGAAGTGATCGAACTGGAATCGCCGCCGGAGACCGGACGAAGGCGAGTGGGTAAGATCAAGCTGACATCCCAGGATCAAAAATTCCTGAGGGCGTTGAAGATCGCGATCGACGACGAAGGCCGGTAGGCCGGGGCGCGAATAGGCGCACTACGGCTATTCGACCCGCGCAAAACGGAGCGCTTCGCGCCCTTTGCGCTTTGACATCGCCTACGCGGCGGGCCTCATTCGCGAACGAGACCCACCGCGGATGGAAAGGTTCCTCTAAAACGATTCCATCGGCTTTTGAGGCCGATGACACCGCCAAGATTTCCTTCTCAAGAGAACCGATTCTCCCTCCGGCTTGCTTCTTACGGCAAGCCGGATTCACCACAGACGACGTTGCCTGGCCAGGCTGTGCACGTCCTTCTGCCTCGATGATGCGGGCTGAGCGAGCGCGCGAGGACGGACGGAAGCGGGAAGTGGTTGAGCGGCAGGGGAAAAGAGATTTGCGGGAGCGTTGTGATCGCCCTGGAGGGGCCCGACCTTCACGACGACGGCGCCCCGCTTCACCTTCCAGGACGGCAAAGCCGCCGGGCTCTGGGGGGCGGCATCCGGGCGAGCGGGTGACCCGGCGGCTTCAAAGTGCTGCCCGGCGTGTTCTAATGTTCGATTGGGCTTGGTACGATTGTTACCAGTATGAAGGCGACCGCCCTAGCGTTGGAATATCAGCGAGACTATGGGATGGCCAGCAGGCACCTTAACATCGCGGATCTCGCCGATGACCCCAGAGGCGAGAGCCCAATTCGCGTCTTTGGTCTGGGCTTCCAGGAACAGAGTGTCAATTGTCGCTTCGTCGAGACGTGTACGATCTTTGATGATGGACCCGATACGCTTTTGGTCGGCCTGAATAGCGCCAAGCCGCTCGCGCAATTCCTTCTCTCCTAATACGGCCAATGGCCCCGTATTGGTGCTCACGGTCGCCTGAGCTTGAGCGGAGACCCCGTGAAACATAAAGGTCGAGTGCGGGCAAGCGTAGCGCTTCGACCCAGCCATGAAGATGGTGTTTCCTATCGAGTCCACGTTCCCGACGTTGTGGGTGATGAGTTCTATCGGAAAGCCGCGCAGAACGTTGTAGATGTTGAGTCCATTCATGACCTGGCCGCCCGGTGTAGACAGCATGAGATACACCGTCTTGACGCCCTGATTCACCGCGTTCCCAACAGTAGCGATCAGAGTCTCAGTCGTGCTTGGGATGATCTCGGCCGAGAAGTTGATGTAAACGGTTTCCGGGGCCTTTTGCTGTTGCTGCTGGAGGAACTGCTGGAGCCCCTGGACTGGAAGCTTGATCGTTGGTTGTTGCATGCTCTTCCCCTTTCTTCTCTTGTGCGGTTCTTGTGCGGTCACCTTGTATTCTCGGATCTCGCCGAGGCCGGCCTTCGTGCCTCCCCCAATGGCTTGGGGTATCCCGAAGAGAAGCACTGCCGATGGGAGACCCTATCCGTCGATTTCCATATTACCACAGATCTATTGACTTTGATACTACGGATAGTATCATTGAGTCGGGGTTGAATCAATGCTTGCTTCTGCGTCATGCTGGTTTTTACCGACGCTCATGGCCCCATGGCAGACATCAGGAAGATCAGGGCTCGAATCGGCGAACTGGCCCAGCGCCAGAAAAACGTCGAGTTGTCGGATATCCAGTGGGTCGTCAATCAGCTAGGAGCGAACGGATATGTCGTGTCGGAAAGAAGCAATGACCACAACACGATTTTCAGGGTCAGCGGTCGGCGGTTCGGGATCTGCCATCATAACCCTGGGGGCAAGCAGATCAAGGCGTGCTACGTGAAGGAATTCCTGGACGCGATGGTGGATGTTGGCCTCTATGAAGATTGAAAAGACAAAGGACCTCGCTTACTACGAGGCCCTCCCTTACTCGATTGTCGTCCGCAAAGACGAAGACGGTGACTTCGTAGCGAGAATACAGGAGCTTCCCGGATGCATAGCTCACGGCGAAACCGAAGCTTCCGCAATTGAACATCTCCGCTCGATGCAAAGGCTCTGGCTGGAGGATGCGCTGAGCTCAGGGGATGCTATCCCAGAGCCCGAAGACGATGCCGCCCTACCAAGCGGGAAATGGGTCCAGCGGGTGCCCAGAAAGCTTCACAGAGATTTGGTTCGCTTGGCGCTGCGGGAGAAGGTCAGCCTGAATCAACTCGTGACCTCAATGTTGTCCGAGGCGCTTGCGGTGAGGTCGTGCACGCACGCTTTCGAAGCCTTTCTCTCTCGTGCACCCCAGCCGGTTCATCTGCTAAGGGACAGTCTTGGTGCTGTGTGGCGAGGGGCGGCGCTGCATTCGCACGCGGCGGATCGATGGTCTACTACGCACATACGAGCAGGCAACCTGGTTCAAACGCTCTCTAGGATCAAGAGTCTCAATTCTCCAGACGAGCCCGTCTTCCTCGACAATTTCAATCTCTATGCCGACGAGCACGCAGAAAGCCATAAACAGCTTGCAACAAAATGACGGCAGGTATGAAGAATTCCTTCGTGGGGTGGAGCTCGTATCCGTCGGGCTAAGGGGCTGCTCGGCGCATCTGGATCGGGCCGGGCTCTCTCGTCTGTGGTCGTCGGAGAAAAGGCCCCCACGAACCTTCAGTGATACTTATAGGCTCACCGAGGTGGGATCTGGTTTTTTTGAGGCGGCTGGATTGTTCGTCGTCAAGGTCCAGGAATCGTTAAGCGTCGCTCCTGTGCTCTCGGTCGAATGCGAATTTGAAGCCCACCTTCACGGGGTCGAGCCGATCTCCAAAGCGTTCGTAGAGCGGTTTGTCAAGTCCGAGTTTCGATTGATCCTCGTTCCATACGCTCGACAATTTGTATCCTCCATAACTGCGGGGATGAGCATCCCGCCGTTGATTATTCCGCTATCGACGAAATCGGCGACAACAGGCTCAAAGTCGGTACCATCTGCTGCGAAAAAATCCAAGAGTAAGGCCAAGGTCCGCTAAACTCCTCACTTCGACCAGCGACCCAGGATCCATGTCCGATCAACGGGGTTTGAGAAACTCCGGCGGCGGAACGCGGGGAGCCGTTCCTGTGCGGAACCCTCCAGCGTGGCGGGGTCTTCAAAATTGTGATGGATAAATTGGGCAGCTTCGGCCATAGAATTCTTCCACGCTCTTGGAGCGGCGCCCGGAAATTTCGATGCAACCACCCGCTGCTAAGTTCGCCGAGAACTGCTCATGCCGCGCACGGCGATAACGACAACGCCCGCGAGGATGCCGGCGAACACGGCCATGCGCCTCAGTGAGCGTGGGGCGGCCGGCCTGGTTTCCGGGTCGCGGATGTGTTCCGGTCGAACGCCGATCCCGATCACCCGCGCGGCGATGTGCTGCAGGCCCGGCAGGCGCATCACGACCTTCAATTGCCAGGGCGCCTGGAGCGGACCGGGGTGGCGAAAAACGTATTCGAGTCCCTTGTGCGCGTTCACTTGCAGGCGTTGTGTCACACGGGTGGGAAACTCCCGCCGCCGCTGGACGCGTTCGAGCAGCGCTTCTGTAACGCGTCCTTCGCGGAGCGGACCAGCCAGCAGATTCGCCGCCGCAACCGCATCCTGAATCGCCAGATTGATCCCCACTCCTCCTGCCGGCGACATCTATCGAGACGGATGATAAAGTTTTTGGGCGGGACGGGCGATATTTCGGACAGGCTCACTCCAATGAAGACTTCCGCTCTCTTTGCGCTAATTCTTTTTGCGCCAGCGTTTGCAGGCGACAAATCGACGGCCGTCAGCCAATCAATTGAAGAATGGCCGCAAGCCAAATGGGGAATGACGGAGCCGCAGGTGCTTCGGGCGTTCGAGGGGGCAGCGCGAAAACTGGCGGGTCCGCAGTCAGGCTCGGAGTTCGACGGGCGCGCCGGAACAATCGCGATAGATGATGTCGCCGTAGGAGGGGTTCCACTTCAGGCATTATTCCTATTCGATGGTGCGGGCAAACTGGACGGGATTCGCCTCAAGTCGCCCGACTCAGCTCCAACGGTCGAGCAATTCAGGAAGATCGAGGACGCACTCACACGTAAGTATCGCGAGCCTCTTCGCGGCACGGACAAGAGTAGGTTCTTGTCGGTTTGGATGCTTTCGCGAAGCGTGGTTGAACTCGAATACAATCAGCCGATTTCGCTTTCCGTCAGCTTTGACAATAAGAGTGGGCAAACGCCTGAAACGATCATGCGAGGTCTCACCGTCGTGCAGGGTAAGCACGTGTTCGCTGAACCCCTGGCATTGCCCGCATGGCTCACACCGTTCCCGCATGAGCGTGAGAAGCAGACCGTCGCCGTCGCAGATCACCTGCACATTTCCTATGACACGAGCGCATCTCCGGGAGTTGTCGTCGGCCACTACGAAGACGTGCTCCAAGTATTCGCCAAGGCTGGCGTCACGTACCGTGAAGGTGGCGACGGAGTCCTCTCGACCTTTCGAGCATCTCAGGGCAGAACATCTTGCACCGTTCAGATTAGCAATCGCGACGCGAGCGTTGATGTTGACTGCGTGCTCAGTCCGGAGGGTCCGACAGCGTCGGGCATCGCTGGCTCCGCGGCGGCTGTTCCCGTTCGCCCCGCGGCGGGGCCGGGCCAACCAGATTTCCGCCAAGCGCGCTGGGGAATGTCCAAGCGCGAAGTTACCGCGGCCGAGCAAGTCAAACTGTCACCAGGCGCGAACGACGTGCTCGCGGGGCTAGACACGGTCTCTGGCCTGCGCGTGGCGGTCGTTTACCAGTTTGTCAGTGAGCAACTCGGGCGCGCAGGCTACTATCTAAGGGAGACTTATTCGGAGCCAAGCCTGTACGTCGTCGCGACGGATCGCATCGTCCAGGCCATGACCGAGAAGTATGGACAAGCGAGGCCGGAGGTCGAGTGGCGAAACGATCTCTTCCGAAGCGATCCGTCGAAATATGGGCTCGCAATCTCTGCTGGGCACTTGGTTATCAGGAACCGTTGGGAGACTGATCGGACGAATATCGTCCAGGTTACGACTGGCGAAAACTTCAAGGTGAATGTCGGGGTCATTTACACCGGCAAAGAGTTCGAGGCAGCCATTGAGCAGAAAGAGAAAGACACCCGGATGAAGGCCTTCTGAAGTGGATGCCGCCTTCCACGATGGAGCTTATTGCTCCGCGTCCGCGGCCCATCTCGTCCGAGTACCATCGCACCTCCTTCGCGTTCCTGCCGTTTCCTTGGTCAAACTAAGATGTTTCCCTGGACGTACAGATACGTTTCGCCCATTGCTCCGGCAGCCCGCTCGGCCCAAGCTGAATGCGGGAGGGTATCATGGCTCGCAAAACCATGCTGGGTATCTCGCTGCTCGCGGTCCTCGGGCTGCTTGCGCAGGCCCAAGATTATACGAAGTCGCAGGCGTCTCGAACCGAGGACGAGGCGTTCGCCGCATCCAAACAATTCGTCAGCCAGAGACTAAAAGCCCCGGCGACAGCCCGATTCGGCCCGATTACGGACAGCACTATCAAAGGGTCCGGTGACGGGCCGTACACGGTCAGCGGCTACGTGGATTCGCGAAACCCCCTCGGCACCTACTTGCGTCTCAACTACACCTGTGAGCTGAAGACCTCCTCCGACGGCCATTGGGATTTGATAGACCTCAAACTGGCGCAACAATAGGGGTTCCCGCGCGGGACTCTGTCAATCCGGGATCGGGCGCTGGTATGCTTTGCAACAGGGCACACCTTGTCCGAAAAACCTTCATTTTCAACTGCCTATGATCGGGGCTTAGGTGGCAGAGCCGCTAGGCTCGCCGGGCGTTGCGCCTGCCGCGCACGGCGATAACGACAACGCCCGCGAGGATGCCGGCGAACACGGCCATGCGCCTCAGCGAGCGTGGGGCGGCCGGCCTGGTTTCCGGGTCGCGGATGTGTTCCGGTCGAACGCCGATCCCGATCACCCGCGCGGCGATGTGCTGCAGGCCCGGCAGGCGCATCACGACCTTCAATTGCCAGGGCGCCTGGAGCGGACCGGGATGGCGAAAAACGTATTCGAGTCCCTTGTGCGCGTTCACTTGCAGGCGTTGTGTCACACGGGTGGGAAATTCCCGCCGCCTCTGCACGCGGGCCAGCAGCGCTTCTGTAACGCGTTCTTCGCGAAGCGGGCCAGCCAGCAGATTGGCCGTTGCAACCGCATCCTGAATGGCCAGATTGATCCCCACTCCTCCTGCCGGCGACATGGCGTGGGCGGCGTCGCCAATGCACAGGAGGCCCGGCCGGTGCCACTGGCGCAGGCGGTTAATCTGTACCGATAAGAGCTTGATCTGATCCCAGTCCCGCAGCTCTTCGACGCGATCGCCGAGATAAGGAGCCATTTCGAGAAGGCTTCCCCGGAACGCGTCCAGGCCCTTGCGCTTCATTTCCTCGAAGGAGCCCTTTCGTATAATGAAGCCGCCCTGGAAATAGTCGCCGCGGTCGATGAGAATCAGAGCCTTCCCATAGTTCAAGGTTCCGAAGAGTTGCTCCGGGTCGGTGGTTTCCCGGCTGACGCGGAACCACAGCACGTCAATCGGGACTCCCAACTCCAGCACCTCCAGATGCGCAGACAGGCGCGTGGTGGCGTGGCGGCCGTCGCAGCCGACCACCAGGTCCGCGAGAATCCGGACAGTTCCCCCGGGTGTGCGCGCCTCCACTCCCGTGACGCGTCCCTGGTCGCGAATGAGATCCACCATCTGATGCTGCATCCGAAGATCGAAGGTTGGGAAGCGCGTGGCCCGCGCGGAAAGAAAGTTCAAAAAATCCCATTGGGGCATCAGCGCGACGAACTTGCAGCGTCCCGGTACGTAGCGGAAATCCGCGGTCTGGAAGGCGAAGTCTCCGAAGACGCCCCCGACCGACGTCAGCTGCTGGTGCGGCAGCTTCAGGAAGTCTTCGAGAAGCCCGAGTTCATACATCAACTCAAGTGTGGAAGGATGCACCGTATCGCCGCGGAAATCCCGCAAAAAGTCGTTGTGCTTCTCGAGCACGGTGACCGCAACGCCGGCGCGGGCCAGCAGGTAACCGAGCATTATGCCAGCCGGTCCGCCGCCAACAACGCAACATGTGGTTTTGAAGGTTTGAGCCGTCATAACGATTGATCATCCTCACCTGATATTTTCGCCCCCGGCGCGCACCTAAATTGTAATGGCTTCCACGAAACCAGCGAAGGCTCCGGTGACGGCGTACGAGGCGACGGTGCGGTTTCTCGAGGCCGCACGAAAGCCCGCGGTGCTCGATCCGGGCGACGATCCGATTCCCATCGGCACGGATAACTTCAAGCTGGAGCGGCGGGGTGAAACGGCGACGCTGGAGGTCTGGAGCGAGACGCGCAACCTGGTGCGCCGCCTGCGCAGGGTGCATTCCGAGCATCGGGGCCGGCTGGAGTTGGAGGTGGAGCGCTTCGGCGGACGCGCAGGACGGCTGGCGCTGGTGGATCTGGCGCATCCCGCCAGCCGCGACACCTCGCGCCGCGGAGCGCGGCTGAAGTACCGCGAGCGATTCCGCAGCTCACTGCTGCGGCAATTTCCGAGCTGGCGCATCGCGGAGCTGAGCACGGAGGCGGATTTGCACCACAGCCTGTCTCCCAGCTATCCGCGGGCGTTGCTGCGCAAAGGCGGCGCGGCGCTGGCGGCCATCGGCGCGGCCGAGGACGCCCTCGACGTGGACGGCGCGCTCACCTTCGGGCTGATTTGGCTGGACTATCTGCGGCAGCGCGAAGCGCTTCAGCAAATTCGGGGGGTTCCCATTCAAGGACTGGCGATTTTTGTTCCTGCGGGAAAAGAGGCGACAACGTGCCATCGCATCCGCTATCTGGACTCGGGCGTCGTCGCCTGCGCGGTGTTCGTGCACTTTGCAGACGGCACAGAGGCGGCTGTCGATCCCCGCGACTACACCAATTTCGATACGCGCATCGAGCCTTGCCGCAGGCCTCTGGCGGCGAGTCAGGCTCAATTGCTCGATTGGGTGGAGCGGCTTGCGCAAATCGAAAATGTGGAGCGCCGCAACCACTCCGATGGCGCCGTCAGCCTGGCGGTGCACGGCCTGGAGTTTGCGCGGGCGGAGGGAGGACGGATGATGTTCGGCCTGGATCACAAGATCGAGGCTTCGACAACACGCTGCCTCGCTGAGATGGAGGCTCTGGCGCGGGGACTCGCCGGAATGCGCGACGCCCGCCAGGATCATCTTCATCCTCTCTACGCACGGCATCCGGAGGCCTGGCTGGAAGCGCAGGTGCGACGCGACATCGAGCGCGTGGACGCGGCGCTGCTGCCGCAGCCGCTGTATGGCCAGGTGCCGCAATTTGCCGCCGGGGAACGCGGGATGCTGGACATTCTCGCTGCGGATCGCTGCGGAAGGCTGGCGATCGTGGAGGTGAAAGCCTCCCAGGACATCCACCTGCCGCTTCAGGCGCTGGATTACTGGATGCGCGTGAAGTGGCACCTGGAGCGAGGCGAGTTCATGGGCCGCGGATATTTTCCGGGGCTGGAGCTGCGCGCCGATCCGCCCCGCTTGCTGCTGGTGGCTCCGGCCCTGGACTTTCATCCGTCCAACGAAACCGTGTTGCGCTTCTTTTCCCGGGAGGTCCAGGTGGAGCGCATCGGGGTAGGGATAGAATGGAGACAGGAGCTTCGGGTAATGTTTCGAAGCCCGGCGCTTGTATGCAGATCCCCGTTCTCCACCAGGTAAAAAATGCGCTGGCGAACTTGAACCCGGGCGACGTCCGCGATTCCGCCATGAAGCCGGTGCGGGTGGGGCTGGTGGCCGCTTCGCAGGATTCTCTGGCTCGGATGGAAGCCTACCTGGTCCCTTCGCATCTTTCGGCACAGCGCCGTCTGGAAGCGGTGCAGATGCTCCAGCGCGGGCACGCCGAGGATTGCGATGTGGTGATTTACGAGGCGTCCCTGCTGCGGCCCTCCCAAGGATTTTCTCTCGACCTGGATGCCCCGGAGGATTGCCTGCGCCGGATTCTGCGCCGCCGCGAGGATCTGCTGCTGCCGCTGGCGCGCCAGTTTTATCCGTTTCGCAAACCTGCCGCGCAGCAAGTCATCCGCGCGGTGGCCAAGGAAAACGCGCTGTTCTGTCTGGCCACGGCTCTTCCCGACGTGATTCCCTTCCTGGGCTGGGTCCCGTGGGCCGTGGGCGAGTTCGGCTCCGACGCGGCCTTTCTCACCGTGAACCAGATCCGCATGGCGTTCCTGCTGGCGGGCTTGAGCGACCGCACGCCAGGGTACCGGGAGCAGCGGTCCGAGATCGCCTCCATCGCCGCGGGAGCCTTCGGGTGGCGCGCGCTGGCTCGCGAGCTGGTGGGGAAAATTCCCTTTGGCGGAGGACTGATTCCGAAAGCGGGGATCGCGTGGGCGGGCACGTACGCGGTGGGGATGTCGCTTGAACGGCTGTATCGCCTGGGCTACGGATTCACACGCGGGGAGCGCCGCGCGGTGTACGAGGAAGCCTACGATCACGGCCGCCAGATCGCAGGGATGCTGCTCGACGGGCTGCGGCGCAAGAAGGCAGTTTAGACCAGTTTCATTGAGGTGCTCAAAGCGCGACCAGGGGGTCGCGCGCGGGTCGGGGGACCCGCCCCACCTTAGCTTTCGGGCCTTCGTTGCGTGGGAGGATCCGGCGAAGTTAACGTCCGCAGATCCACAAAATCATTGCGGACAGTTTCGATGCGCTCGCGGTATTGGCCGGCATCGCCATAATCCACGAAATGCGCGTAGCGTGAATGGAGCGACCGCAGCCGGCGCGCGTGCTTGATCGGGCACCAATGCTGTTCGGTTCGACCCGAAATTTCGCGCGCAAAGGCGACGACGCCGTTGCCGTAGGAGCAGTAGATGCAGTTGATGCGCTCCACCAGATTCAGGTATTTGAGCTGGCCTCGATCGAAGATGAGATAGTCTGCACGGTTGACCTTTGGAATGCCGTACACGGGGAAGCAAATCGACTGATAAACCACCAGGAAGAGATCGAGCAAGAGGAATGGAACAACGCCCAGGTAGACTATCGGCGCGGTCAGGATGGTGAGGAAGGTGGAATCGAAGAAATAGCCGGCCAACGAGGATTTGAGCTTCCGGTGCTCGGCCAGAACCGCCTCTTCAAACTTGACCCTGCCCTTGACCCAGAAAAACTGAATCGTCCGCTGCTTTTCCTCCCGAGCGGCTTCGAGCTCTCTCTCCAGGGTCTTGATGCGCTGAGACAGTTCGTCCAGGATATGGGCCACGAATGTACCTTCTTTTACCGCTCCCGCGCGGGGTTCGGCGGGGTCAGGAAGGACTTCGCGAAGGTTACGTCCAGGTTGCGCACGACGCGATCCCATAGAGAGTCGGGCTTGGTGTCGAACACGGTCTCGGCGCCGCCGCGAATCACGCGCCAGGCGCCTGCGTCCATTTCCGCCTCCAACTGGCCTGGTCCCCAGCCGGCGTAACCCACATAGAATCGCAGTTCCTCTGAGCTGGCGTGCCTGGACAGGGCGTCTTCGAGAAGATCCTGGTCCAGAATGGCCCAGATGTCGCCGGCGACGTGCTGGGCGCCTTTCGGTCCCTCGCGGGTGCGCAGCAGAGCCAAAACGCTCTTCGGCTCGACTGGGCCTCCGGTAAACGCAGAGTCCATGCGGTCCCTGGCATCCTTCACTCCGGAGAGAAGCTCGGAGACGGGCACATCGTTGGGGCGATTCAGCACCAGTCCCACCGTGCCTTGCTCGTCATAGGTGACGATGAGCACCACGGTTTGAGCAAAGTGCGGGTCCTTCAGCTTCCGGTCGGCCACCAGGATTCTGCCTTCGGCCAGATCCTCGTCGGCGCGCGCGGGAACGGCCGCGGTGAACCACGCCACAATGAGCCACACCGGGGCCAGCATGGCAGCCATTGCCGCCAGCGCCAGCCAGTTTCGCCGGAGTCTGTTACCCATCATCTTTATCTTCGCGCTTTCCGGCCCGTGGGACAATACCATTCATGCCTGCCATTCGGCGTGCCCTGCTGAGCGTCACCGACAAGACCGGAATCGTCGATTTTGCGAAGGCGCTGGCATCCATGGGCGTCGAGATCCTCTCCACCGGCGGCACTTTCCGCCTGCTGAAGGAAGCGGGCGTGGCGCCGCTGCAGGAAGTGGCCGAAGCCACCCGCTTTCCGGAGATGCTGGATGGGCGCGTCAAGACGCTGCATCCGGCCATCGCCGGAGGCATTCTGGCGGTGCGCTCCAATCCCGAGCACATGCGCTCCCTCGCCGACCACGGCATCCAGCCCATCGATCTGGTGGCCGTGAATCTGTACGATTTCGCGAAAGTCGCGGCGAAGAAGGACGCGCCGCTGGAGGAGTTGATCGAGAACATCGATATCGGCGGGCCCACCATGATCCGCGCCGCCGCCAAGAACTGGCAGGACGTGGCGGTGGTGACCTCGCCGGAGGATTACGACGCGATCGTTGCGGAGCTTCGCAACCAGCGGCAGCTCTCTGCCGCGACACTCGCTGGAGGCTGGCCAAGCAGGCGTTTGCGTTAACCGCGGCGTATGACCGCGCGGTTTCGGCGCGGCTGGCGGAAATTCGGCGCCACGGCCGCGAAGCTCTGCCGGCGGTGCTCGACCTTCGCGCGCCCCGCAAACTGGCTTTGCGCTACGGCGAAAATCCGCATCAAAGCGCGGCTCTCTACGCCTCCGGCCGCACGGGCATCGCCGGAGCGCGAACAGCTTCAGGGCAAGGAGCTCTCCTATAACAACCTGGTGGATCTGGACGCGGCCTGGCAGTTGATCGGCGAATTCGACGCACCCGCCTCCGCCGTCATCAAGCACACCAATCCGTGCGGCTGCTCGGAAGCTTCCACGCTTGCGGAAAGCTACCGCAGGGCTTTTGAAGCCGACCCGGTCTCGGCTTACGGAGGCGTGCTGGCGTTCAATCGCGAAGTGGACGCGGAAACCGCCACGGAGATCGCTAAGACGTTTATCGAAGCGATCGCCGCGCCGGGCTACTCGCCTGAGGCTCTGCAGATTCTCGAAAGCAGAAAGAATCTGCGCCTGCTGCGCGTCACCCCCGGAGCCGCCCGATCTGGTGATCAAATCCATCAGCGGAGGGTTTCTGGCGCAGACCCCCGATATTCACGCGTTCCACCGCGCGGACGCGCAGCGTCAAGACCGAACGCGCGCCCACGCCGGAGGAATGGGATGCGCTCGAATTCGCCTGGAAAGTCGCCAAGCACGTCAAGTCCAACGCCATCGTTTACGCGCGCGCAGGGCAGACATCAGCGTCGGCGCCGGACAGATGAGCCGCGTGGATTCGGTGAAGATCGGCGCGATGAAAGCGGTTCTGCCGCTGACAGGGACCGTGCTGGCCTCCGACGCTTTCTTCCCTTTCGCCGACGGCGTGGAAGAAGCGGCCAAGCACGGCATCACGGCGGTGATTCAGCCGGGCGGATCGCTGCGCGACGAAGAAGTGATCGCCACGGCGAACCGGCTGAACCTGGCCATGGTCTTCACCGGCGTCCGCCACTTCCGGCACTGAAGCTACTTGCGTCACGATATCGCGCTTTCATGGGCCCAGGGCGCCCAGCAGATCGTTCTTCTCCTGTCCTGCCCACCTTGAACTTGTCCAGAGCGCCCGCTCAGGTCCTCCACCAGCGCGTTGAAATCGGCGCTGGTGATGCCCATGCCCGCGTGAGCCGACTTCATATCTTTGCCGGTGTACTTGCACGGCCCGCCGGAAGCCTGGCAGATCTGATCCACCAGGTTCATCTTGAACGTCTTCATCCGCGCCGGATCGGCCGCGGTCTGCGCGAAGAAATGGTTGATGCGGGTGTCCATGGCGACGCGGCTCACGAACTCGTCCACCACGGCGGTGATGGCCTTCTTGCCTCCCAGCCTCTCGTACAGCGTCTTTTCCTTGGCGACCGAAGCGGCGGGCGCCATCAGCGCCGCCGCCAGCGCGAGGCGGCCGCAAATCTTAGCTGAAATGTTTTTTCATGGGATGAGTTTCCTCTCCACTGTTGTATACGGGAGCGGCGAGTGCGACCAGATGTGGATACACTGAAATTTGTCCGACGAAACCCTAGCGCGGGAGCTGGCGCATCATGAAGAGCTGTACTCCGGCTTCGCGCAGCGGCATTTCGCCAAACCCGCCGTGCGCGAGCTGCGCAGCGCACATGGTCCAGCGAATTCTCGCGGCCACCGGCGCGGGCCGGGAATCGCGCGTTCTGAGCCTGGGCTGCGGCATCGGCGATACGGAGTTGCTGCTGGCTCCGCACGTCGCTTCGGTCACGGGCATCGATTTGTCTCCCGCGGCGATCCGGCAGGCTCGCGAGGACGCGCGGCTGGCGGGATTGACGAACCTCGAATTTGTGGAAGCGAGCGCCGGCGACGCGGGGCTCGCGCGAATCCAGCTTCGACGCCGTCATCGGCATCTTTTTTCTGCACCATCTTCCCGACGCCGAATTGGAAAAAATGGCGCGGAGCATTGCCGCGTGGCTCAAGCCGGGCGGCGTGTTTTACGGGCTCGATCCCAGCCGCTACCGGCTGTCCGGAGCGCTGGGCGCGCTGCTGCTGCCGCATCTGATGCGCCGCTATCAAACTCCCGACGAGCATGAGCTTAAGCCCCAAGGAAACGGTCGGGCGCTTCTCTGAAGCAGGTCTTCAAGCGCGCTTCCGCTATTACGATTTCTGCTCCACTCCGCTGGCTGGATTGTTCCCGTCCTGGCGCTTCGGCTATCGCCTGACGCGCGGGCTGGACGAAGTCCTGATCCGCACGCCACTGCTTCGGGCTGTATCGAGCAACTTCGAGGTAATCGCGCGCAAGCCGGAATCAGCGAGCTAATCCCGAGCTAATCCCCCCCTACCTATACCTACAGGTTTCTCCTACAGTTTTCTCGGGTATCCGTCGAAACAAAGTCTTAAGATGAACCCCTTAAGCATCGCCTTGTTTCTGTGCGGCGTGGCTTGCACCGCGGATAGGCCGGCCGACAAAGCCATCCCTGAATGCTTCAAGGTGCGCGCGCTGCTCAGGACCGACGACACCCATTATTGGGCGGACTGGGCCAATACCTGCCCGTTTATCATCGATCAGGTGTACGTCATGGTGGGTTTTGAGGACGGGTTGCGCAGGACGCTGGGCACCGGCGTGTGGCCCATGTACTTCATCCTGCCGGGGGTCCATCGGGTCACGCGATTCAGCGTTCCGGTGGGCGTTGCCGGATTCGAGTTCGTGAAGGTCCAGCGCATCACCACCAATTCGGAAGAGGCCTTGCGATAGGATCGCGCAATAGGGCTATACTTTAGGGAGATGCACCGCATTGCCTCTGAAGGCAGTTGGGGCGCATCGGATCTGGAATCAGTTTTCGACCTATGGATCAGAGAATCCGGGTGCTGGTAGCCAAGCCCGGCCTCGACGGACATGATCGCGGCGCCAAGGTAATCGCCAGGGCGTTGCGCGATGCCGGTATGGAGGTGGTCTACACAGGGCTGCGCCAGACGCCGGAAATGATCGTCAACGCCGCGCTCCAGGAGGATGTGCAGGTCATAGGCCTGTCCATTCTTTCGGGAGCGCACAACACCATCGTGCCTCGCGTGATGGAATTGCTCAAAGAAAAAAACATGGACGATGTTGTCGTCCTGGTGGGCGGCATCGTACCGGATGAAGATGCCGCGCAATTGAAACGCCTGGGAGTGGCAGCCGTGTTTCAACCCGGCGCGTCTCTTGAAGGCATTGTGGAATTCATCCGCAGCTCCGTTCCGGGCCAAGCTGGCCCAGTGCGGGCATAGCCCTAGTTTTAGGGGCGCTTTTTGCCGGCTGGAAGCCGGTCCGCCCCGATGGAGAAAGAGAAAATGCAAGAGAAATTGAACATCGCCGTATTCGTCGATTACGACAATATTGAGATTGGTCTGAAATCGACCCTCCGGCGCGAATTTGACATGGCCGTGGCGCTGGAAGCCTTAAAGGAGCGCGGCGACATTGTCGCCAAGTTCGCCTACGCCAACTGGGGACGCCAGGACGGCGCAACCCGGCAGATGGCGGAAAGCGCGGTGCAGATGGTGCAGCGCATCCCTTCCCCGCGCGGCGATAAGAACGGGGCGGATATCAACCTGGCGCTGGATGCGCTGGAGATGGCCTTCACGCACACGCACGTGAACGCGTTCGCCATTGTCAGCGGCGACAGCGATTTTATTCCCCTGGTGAACAAGCTGAAGGAGTACGGCAAAACGGTGTTCGTGGTGGGCGGCAAGGCCTTCACCTCCACCATTTTGCAGCAGAACTGCCACGAGTTCATCAGCTTCGAGTCGCTGCTGTCGGATGTCCCGGCGGGGCCAATCACGCTGCCGGGAGAGGTGCGTGCGCCGCGGCAGCGCGGGGATCGGCCTTCCGGAGATCGCGGTGAGCGCGGCGAGCGCGGTGACCGTCCGGCGGGTGATCGCCCGCCGGTGACCGTCCCACGGGTGACCGTCCTGCCGGAGACCGCCCGGAGAGACAGGATCGCGGCGAGCGCCGGCCACGTCCGGCTCCGCTCGAGCTGGCTCTGGCGATGCCGCTGGTGGAGCGCGCTCTGCAAGTGCTGGAGCGGCGCGCGGTGCAACCGCAGCTGGGGTTGCTGAAATCGACCATGTTGCAGCTGGATCCCGCGTTTAACGAACGCGCCTACGGCGCCTCCAGCTTCTCCGACTTCGTGGAGAAGCTCAAGCGCGGCGATCTGGTGCACGTCAGCGGCACCGGCGGGCGCTACGTCATCGAGCGCAAAGGCTTCTCGCAGCCGGAGCGTCCGGCGCTGAAGCCCGAGGATCTGCTGCCGCCGCTGCGCGACGTGCTGGAGAACCATCGCCTGGAAATCGAGAACGGCTGCCCGGTGGAGGATCTGGCGGCGTGGTTCAAAACGGAGCAACCCAATTACGACATCAGCGCGTACGGATTCCAGTCCTTCAACGAGTTCCTGAATTACGCCCAGGACAAGACCGTGGTGCGCCTGGAGCCGCACGAGGAGCAGGGCGTGATGATCGTGTCGCTGGGGGCGGAGTTCTATCCGCCCGCCGTGCCGCCTCCGCCGGAACCGCCTCCTGCGGCCGAGGTGGAGGAAGAAGAGGAATACGAGCCGCAGCCTTACGTGGAGGGCCAGCCGACCATCTTCGAGCCCAATCCTCCGCCGGCTAAGCCCAAGAAGACCATTACCCGCAAGCGCGCCCCCAAACCGCAGGGCGGCAGCGGAAGCGGAACGCGCCGTCCGCGCCGCAAGAAGCCCGAGGGCATGTAAGGCCGAGGGGATTAGAAAAATGGCCGTCGAGCGCATTTTTCCGCATCACGCTCCCACGCCCCGCGGGCCTTACACTCCCGCGGTGCGCGCCGGCGATTTCATTTTTGTCAGCGGCCAGGGGCCGGTGGACCCGGTGACCGACAAGCTCTCGCCCGGCGACATCGGCCATCAGACCCGGATGACGCTCAACAACATCCGCGTGATACTCGAAACCTGCGGGGCCAAGCTCGCGGATGTGGTCAAATGCTCGGTGTTCCTGAAGGACGCGAGCGAGTTCAAACAGATGAACGAAGTCTACGCCGAGTTTTTCCCGCAGGACCGCCCCGCGCGCACCACCATCGAAGCCAAGTTTCACAATGCGGAAATGCTGGTGGAGATCGATTGCGTGGCGTACAAACCGGCGGGGAATTAGAACTCAGTTCTTCGATCGGGGCGGGACGTAGCCGGCGGGCAGCGCCGATCCCTCACCAAAGAAGTAATCTTCCATCTGCTTGAGCAGGAACTCCTGCGCTTCCTGGGTGCCCAGATTCAGCCGGTACTCGTTCATGATCATCTTCATCTGTTCCAGCCACATCTTCCAGGCCTCTTTGGAGACGTTTTCGTAGATGCGCTGGCCCAGGGGGTGGTTATCGAAAGGAGGTTCGTCCAGGCCGGGCATTTCCTTCTGGAACTTGACGCAGAATACCTTCCGCCCGCTCTTGTTGAGTTCCTCGACCGGAGGAACCGGCGTACCGCCGCTGCAACCCATGCTCTAAGGATACCGGAGTTGGGCGGCTAGCGGGTTTGCGGCACTGGCGGAGCCTGAGTCTGGCTTTGCGCAGCCTTCTTGGTCTTTACGTTTTCCAGGTATTCGGAGAGTTTGAGCGGCAAGCCCGCGCCCTTCTCCATGTGCCTTTGCACGGCTTTCTGGTAACGCTTGAGCGTCTCCCGTTTGGCGGATTCGCGCAAACTGCATCCTTCGATATCCAGGAGCAGTTCCACCTCCCACGGCCGGAAGGTGTTACGACGCATATTCCCGCGAAGTAGCTCCTGAATCAGGCGGTTGAATTGCGTTAGAACCGCGTCGCTGTCGGGCTGAGATTCATACATATGCCTATCTTTACGTATCGGCACTCGGCACCCGCATGTTAACATATCCCACGATGGGTTTTAAGCGGTCAACGCGGATTCACGAAGGAGGTTAGGATTATGAGGACAAGCCGGTTCCCAACCGCGGCGGCATCCCTGGCGTGCCTGCTGCTGGGCCACGCCACGATGGCGCAAAGCGTTTTGCCCAAGGGCGTTTATGCTCAGCAGCATTGGGTGGCCAGTTGGGCCGCCTCTCCGCAGGCTCGCGCGGGCGGGCCTCCGAGGGCGCCACAGCCGGGAGCTCCTCCCAACCCAGCCCAGGCCTCCAGCTTCAACGATCAGACGGTGCGCATGATTGTGCACACCAGCATCGGCGGCTCCCGCGTGCGCGTGGAGTTTTCCAACGCCTATGGAACTGCGGCTCTCAAAATCGGCGCGGCGCACGTCGCGCTGCGCGCCAGCGGGGGTGCGATCATGCCTGCCTCGGACCGGGCCTTGACCTTCGGAGGCAAGCCTTCGTTTTCGATTCCGCCCGGCGCTCTGGCCGTCAGCGATCCGGTGAACCTGGCGGTCCCCAAGCTGGGCGACCTCGCCATCAGCGTCTACTTTCCCACTGATACCGGCCCGTTCACGATGCACTCAACCGGACTTCACACCACCTACATCCTGGCCGGAGATACCACCAGTGTTGCGGTTATGGGCAGCGACGTACCGACCACTCGCTCCTGGTATTTTCTTTCGAGCGTGGATGTCGCCGCGCCCGCCGACACGGGATTAATCGTGGCCTTCGGCGATTCGATCACCGATGGCGCGACTTCAACCGTGGATGCCGACCGCAGCTGGCCCAGCATGCTGGCCCAGCGCCTGCAAGCCAATCCGGCTACCGCGAATCTGGCTGTCGTGAATCAGGGCATCTCCGGCAACCGCGTGCTGCGCGAGGGCGCCGCCACCAACGCGCTGGCGCGCTTCGACCGCGACGTGCTCAGCCAGCCCGGCGTGAAGTGGGTGATGCTGATGGAGGGCATCAACGATATCGGCCAGGGCTCCAGAGCCGGCGCTGCGCCTGAGAACGCCGTCACCGCGGACGATCTCATCCAAGGCATGAAGCAACTGATCGATCGGGCGCACATGCGCGGCATCAAAGTGGTGGGCTGCACGCTAACGCCGTTCGGCGGCGCGGCTTATTACAGCGACAAGGGCGAGGAGATCCGCACCGCGTATAACCAATGGATCCGCACCGGCGGCGCCTTCGACGCGGTGGTCGATTTCGACAAGGCCACGCAGAACCCCGCCAATCCCAAGCAGATCCGTCCGGACTACAACATCATGGATCACCTGCATCCCAACGACGCTGGTTATAAGGCGATGGCGGACGCCGTCGATTTTTCCATTTTTGCGCCGCGCAAGAAAGAAGGCGCGGCTGCCCGTAAATGAGTCAGATCGCCCTAGAGCATCTCCGGGAACTTGCCGCGCGAAAGTCCAAAGCGTACCAGCTACTCCTGGCGCTGGAGGAGAACCCCGAAGCGGACGAGTCCTGCTTCGAGAGCCTGGCGCAGATTGTGGACCGGGTCCTGTTCTACGAGATCTCGCTCGATGGCAGCGCGCTGGACAATCTCCGCGGGCTGGTGAAGTCCGGGACGAATGAGCTGGCTTCGACGCTGGCGGTTCTGGCGTTGGCCCTCTCGGAAGCCGAGCCCGATCGTGAAAGCGTCCAGGTGCTGCTGGCGGGCTACACGAACTGGCTGAGCGCTGTGTCGGACACCGCACGTCCCTGCTTCCTGGGGATTTTGCCGAATATCGCGGTGCATCTGAAGGAGCTGGATCGGGATGGCGCAGGAGTGGATACGTTGATTGACTGCTTCAACAAATGTCCCTCCGCGGAAGATTGCGAGCTTCTTGCCGGATGCGTGGGAAGGTACCAGGAGACCTCGGGAATCATTCTCATATCGGCGGCGGAGATTGCGAGCGTAGCCATCCGCACAAATTCGCGGCCGCTGGTTGAGAAATTGATAACCGCCGTTACGCCCGAGGCGATGCTCGATTCCAAGCCGGCTCGGGATTTGCTTCCCGCGCTGGTCAAGCTCAAGGCCCCGGAAGCGATCCGGGTGTGCCTAGCCGTGGCTGGGCACAATCCTTCGAGCGCACTCAATCTGGCGCGCCATCTGGAATCGTCGCTCAGTTCGATGGCTCCGGAGATGCAACTGGCGTATTTGAACTCGTTTCAGGCGATGGTTGAGGAAACCGGGACTTCGCTTCTTGGGTACGGCACCAAACAGCTGCCGGCCCTGTTTCAAAAGGCCGGAGTGGAACGCGCCACCGAATTCGTTTCGCGAGGAGTCGCCATCGCGCACCGATACGGCCGGGTCGCCGCCGAGGAATTTTTCGAGCAAAAGACCGCGGCGTCTCTGCAGGCTTCGCCCTTAGAATGATTCGTCTGTGTTGGTTCAGCCTGAAATGGAGTGCGGGCGCGCTCCATTAGCGAGTTTAGCGCGAGCCTCGTGAAAGAGCGCGGACCTCGCGCCCGATGGCAAGGGTAGCCGGGAGACCTACAATAAAGGTGTGCCTGACGACGAAGACGACACGATAATGGGCGGCCATGACTCGCTGGCCAGGCGGCTCTGCCAAGTCTCGCCATACGCCAGCCGCATCGAGCCGCTCGTCGGCCTGATTCCGGAGATCATGGAGCGGAACGACCAACTCCGCCCTTTATGGACGGCGTGGCGGCAAAATGCGACGCCTGACATGACGCCGCGGCAATATTTCGCCCGGGGCCAAATCAAGGTGCTTTGCGATTTTGTGGAGTACCTGTATTTTGCCAGCGATGCTTTTGCGAGATCGGCCCGGAGACGCTGGTGACGCTTCGCGCGAAGTTCTGCGTGATCGGTACCGGCGCCGGCGGGGGCATCCTCGCCTACCGTCTGGCGAAGGCGGGTGCCGATGTGCTGGTCATCAACTCAGGCGGTATTCCAGCGCAATCCGAATTTCAAAACGGGCTGGGCCCTGAACAAAAGGGCCATTTTGAAATAGGCCCTCATACCACTTTCCCGGTCAGGCCGGAAATGTCTTTCGTTCATCCGCTCCTCGCGGACGCCCCGAGCCGGAGCTCCATGGAATGTCCACGGGAGGGCGGATTCCGTCACTACCAAATTCACCACGTCAACGGCTTGCAGAACCTATGGAATGGGATCTGCCTGAGGTATTCGGAGGACGATTTTGCTAACCGCCACTCCTACAGTGAGGACTGCCGGTGGCCGATTTCTCTGGGCGATGTTGCCGATCACTATTCTGAGGTCGAGCGGCTCGCATTGGTGGTTGGTGAGCGCAACGGTTTGCGTCAATTTCCGGACGGATCCTTTCTCGCGCCCCGCAGCGCCAGACAAATTGACCGCGTTTTCATCGACAGTAACGCCGGCTCGCTCGGCCCGGATCTTTTCTTTTTGGAGAACAGGAAAGCCGTCGACTTGCGGCCGGATTCTACGCAAAAGTGCGTGGCCTGCGGCAATTGCGGGCGCGGGTGCCGTTCCGGCAGCGTCTATAAATTCTCCACGCATCTCCTGCCGGAGATAAGAGCGCTGCGGAACTTTCGGCTGCTCGAACATACCAGAGCCATCAAACTTACGGCCGTCGACGGTGACAATGCGGAGGGGTTCTCGATCTCCCATGTCGTGGCGATCGACGAACGCACCGCGCGGATCGTCGAGATTGAAGCGGACGTGGTCATCGTCTGTGCAGGCGCAATCGAATCGCCGCGGCTGCTGCTGAACTCCTTCGCCCACGACCGGAGCAGAGCCGAGCAGGTCGGCGAGTTTTTGCAGGATAGCCCGCGTGCGGTCGTCGGCACCAGTCTCTTTCGATTGTGGTTCAGCCGGGCGAACGAAGACCGCGGTTATGGCGATCACATGTTGCTGGGCGGTCAGATCAAGGATTCCAAAGGGAAACGCTTTCCATTCGTGGGCCAATTCTGGTCGGATTTCTTGAAGGTTCCCTATTATCTGGCCGAAATGCCCCGGTTGCCCCGATTCTTATTAGAAACCATTTCCCGGCAAGTCTTTAAGAGCACGGTGACATTGGTGTTGTACGGCCCGGCCGTTCCGCAGCGAAAGAACAAGGTCGTTTTGGCCGATGGGGTAGATCATTTCGGACAACGTCAGGTGCGTATTGATTACGAAACGTCGGAGATCGAGGCCGACCACGGCCGGCGGCTCGCCGCGCTCGCCCGCCGAATGCTAAGGAAAGCCAGCGGTTACATCGTGGATGGCGTCGGGTCTCCTCCGGGATCAGGCATTCATTACGTGGGCACCTGCCGAATGGCCGCTGACCCGAAAGGCGGCGTGGTCGACAAGGACTTGAAATATTTCAAGAGCAAGAACCTTTATGTCTGTGACGGTAGCGTGATACCGGCTCTCAGCGAGAAGCACCCCACGCTTACGATCATGGCGCTCGCCCATCGCTTGGCGGAGCGTTTGATCAAGACCTACATCTAACGCAGCGACATGAAATCCGAAATGTCCAGAATAGTTCTCGGCACCGATTGGATGATCGCCGTGCCGAATCTTGCCTCTTGGAATATCGCTCCGACAAAACGCGCGGATGCCATCCTGAACGGCGCCGTTGAGATGGGCATCAACTCGTTCGATACGGCCAGGATGTACTGGAGCGAAGGGGTTGTCGGGCGCTTCGTCAGGAAACATCCGTTGGGTCGCGGCGCTTTTCGGATCATCTCGAAGGGCGGACACCCAGGCCCGCTGACGCGGAAAAAGCTATTGCGCCAACTGGAGGATTCGTTACGAGCCCTTGGCACCGATTACATCGACGTCCATCTTTTGCACTATGACGATCCGAAAGTTCCTGCGCAGGCGATTGCCGAATGGAGCGTTGAACTCTTGAGATCCGAGAAGGTCCACAATATCGGATATTCCAACGTATCTCTTGCCAGGCTCAAGGAGTTTCGGGCCTACTTGCGGGAGGCAGACGTCGTGCCGTGGGTCAGCAATGAATTTAACGCTCTCCCGGTCAAAGATGGGGAGCGGTGGAAGGGTGCGCAGAACATTTCCCGCGACCGGACATATGTGGACTATCTTCGGGAAAACGGTCTTCCTTTCCTTGCCTACTCACCGCTGGGGCGCGGCGACCTGAAGGGATGTATTGACGACCGCTTGGCTGAACGCAAGCCGGCGGACGAGCGAAGGATAAGTCAGCTCATATCTCTCGGCCAGAAGTATAGCGTTCCGCTGTCGGTTATCGCGCTCAATTACATATTGCAAACCGCGCCGAATTTTCACGCGGTCGTGGGGACGTCAAAACTCGATCACCTGAATGAAGACATGCGCGCCTTGAAATTCCAAATGAGCGAGGGCGACCGGGACGGCCTGGCTTTCCCTTCATGCTCTTGCTGAAGCGGCGAGGAGCCGGCAACCGGTCCTTCGCCAAAATCGCATAGGAAGTAGCATAACGGAAAAGAATCACGATCTATTCATAACTGTCGAATGTTCGAAAGGGCCGGTCGGCCACGGGGGATTGGTCGTTAAGCGTCCTTAACTTTTCCCCAGAATCACCAGCGTGACGCCGATCGTCACTACCGCTACCCCCAACCAACGCTCCGCCTTCACAGACTCGCGCAGAAAGGTCGCGCTCCCGAACGCGCCCGCCACGTAACTGAGCGCCGTCACTGGGACCACGAAGCTGACATCGTAGATCGACAGTGCCGCCAGCAGCGCCAGGAACGCCGTCGTCATCATGACCAGCCCTAGCCACATCCATGGAGTACGCAAGGCCGCCCGCACGATTCGGGAAACCGCGCCCGGGTGCAGACTCAACGGCTCCGCTACCCCTTTCATGGCCCGGGAGACACACAACTCCCCGCCGGTCCCCGCGACCACAATCAGCGCCAGCAAAACGGAATGCGGCAAGCTAGGCGCGCTCCGCAGTTTGGGGAGACGTGGTTCGAGGATTGGTTCGGCTTACAATCAGCACGCCCATGCAGATCACGGCAATGCCGGTCCAACGCAACGCCGAAATATGCTCACCCAGCAAAAAATGTCCCAGCAAGGCAGCGATGCCATACGCGAGCGAAGCAGCAGGCTGCACATAGCTGTAGTCGGCCACCGACAGTACCAGCATGTAAGCGATAAAAAACATGATCAGCGACGCCACTCCCAGCCAGATCGAGCCGGATCCGAACACCTTGAGCCCGGTCCCTATCAATTGCTTCGGTGGCCATACCGGCAGCCTTCCGGTTTCCTTCATTCCTTTGCCCAGCAGAACGTTGCCCAGCGGCCCGGCAAGGATCATTACGGCCAGCAAAAAGGTAGTCAAAACAGGTTTGGATTGCGGGGAGGGTGGTTCGTCGCTAGAATCGATCACTACTTTAGTATAGCGGCGCGAAATTGTAAGCTCAAAGGTAGGGCGACGCTCAGGATCAAGGCAATCGCCGCGCTGCTGTCCGCGCCTCTGCTGGCCGGAACCGCCGAATTCGAGAAGGCCCGCGAGCTCTATCAGCGCACCGATTACCAGGCATCCTTGGCCGTTCTGCTCCCGCTGCAGCCCAAGAGCGCCGCCGAGCTTCAACTGATCGGTCCGATCTACTTCATGCTGGGCGAGTACAAGAAATGCACTGACGAACTCGAACAGGCAGGCGCCATCCATGAACGGTCTTCCATTCCTTTGATGGGATGACAGTGACACCCAAATCCGCTCGCTCGTGGACGGTTGCGATCACCTCACGTATGTAGCTGTCTACGATACGCCGTCTCAAGTCAGCTGCTGGTCCTTTATTGGACAGACGCCATCCGGGCTTCCAGTGCCCACTGGAATCGTTCCGCACTGTTCTCAGAGAACTTCAACCGGCGTTGTCGCAAAGCTCCCGTCTGGCTGCAGCCGTTGAGCTTCGCCGTTCCCGCCTCCGCCGCCAGCTTCGTGCTGGAAACGCTGCTCGCCAAGCTGGTGCTGAAGGAGCCGGCGCGCTGATCGTGCTGGCCGGCGTTGTTCTGGTGGGTGGGTAATTATTTCGGGCTTGGAGACGCGACGGGCACCAGCTTCCCGTCCTGAATATAATAATCGGCGCCGCGCCAGCGGATACTGCTGCGCAGGAAGCTGGCCAGCCAGATGGCGAAAGCGACGGCGTCCCACAACGGAATCAGGGGCATCTCTTTCCATAAATACCGCTGCTTCAGGCCGTGAATTCCGATCATCCATGTCATGGCCACGCGCAGCACGAAATAGCCGCCGAGATAGATCGCGGCGGTTGCGACCGTGGGAGACACAGCCACCGCGGCCAGGGACCACGGCAGACCCTGCGTGAGCAACAGACCCAGGTGCCCCCACGGCCGCATATGCCGCATCACCACCACCCAGCGCAAGCGCTTGTGCAGCAGCTCCCGCATGGATTGATAATCGGAAACCGTCTCCACAGGGTAACGCAGCAACGCGACCTCGTAACCCTGTTCCGCGATCAGGCGGCCCACCAGCAGATCGTCGGCGGGACGATTTTCCAGCACCGCGTAGCCGCCGAATCCGTTGAGGCGCGTGCGCGTGGTGGCGATGGTCGGCCCCAGCGCGAACTTGACTCCGTCCAACTGCCAGGCCACCAGAATGCCAGCGTAGAAATCGGACATCATGCCCACCGTCTGAAGATGGTCCGTGAAGGTGGCCACTTCGGCGGGCACGTAGAAGCACGTCACCGCCCCGATTTTCGGATCGCGCAACGGGGCCGTGACCTGGCGCAGATAATCCGGGCGCACGCGCACGTCGCTATCGCTGATGACGATGACTTCGTGCCCGGCTTCCTTCACCAGCCGCACCAGCTTGGCCACCTTATCGTTGGTGGCGATGCGTCCGGACCCATGCAGCACGCGAATGACGCGCTGCGGAAAAGCGCGCCGCAGCTCCTCGATGGCGGACACCACGGCTTCGTCCTCACCGTCGATGCAGAAGACGATTTCATATTCGGGGTAATCCAACTGGCAAAAACTCACCAGATTCTTCTGCGCGTCCGGGTCCAGGCCGCGAATGGGTTTCAGGATACTCACCGGCGGCGAAAATTCAGGATCGGGCTGAAGCACCGGCTGGCGGAAATATCTCCAGGCGCTGAACAGCACCAGAACGTAATAGATGAAAGGGATGGCGGCGATCCCCAGGAGCAATTGGGCGCCCTGCATAATGCTTCCGCTATTCTAGCGAACCTTGCCTGGCACACATCAGTGATTGGTGAGCAGCAACTTGCCGCCGCTCTCGGCCACGGTTTCGAGGCGTTCAGGTCCCACCAGTTTCTCCAGGCGCGGAACCTGCGTGCCGCTCACCACCAGATACCAGCGTTGCGGCTCCAGCCACATCGTCCGCCACTGTTGATCGTCGATGAACACGTCGGGCGCGCCGGGAGCGTAGGAGCCGTACACCAGATTGTTGAAGCGGCCGTTCACCAGCAGCGCGTCGCGATTGGTATAGAAAAAAATCGAGGAGAACGTGTAATACTGATGGTCCACCATCAGCTTTCCCTCCGGCGCGCGCAGAAGCGCTTCGACCAGAGGCCGCGACGACAGGTACGGGTCGAACACCACCAGAGCCATTCGCGCGGCCTGGAAGAACAACACGGCCATCACGGCCGCGGCCAGGAACGCTCGCTGGCCGGTTGCCCGCAGCGTTCCGAAGGCTCCCAGGAGAAACGCGATGCCCGCCAGCAGCAGAGGCGCGCGCAGATAGGCGAACGACGGTATGGTCAGGTCCCCCATGTGGCCAAGAGACAACGTGTAGGCTCCCGGATTCTGGCTTAATGCCGAGGAAATATCTCCCGGCGTGGGAAGGTTCCTCACCGCGAAATACAAACCCAGCGCCGCAACGGCCGCAACCGCCAGAATCGCGCACAGCACTCGCGTTCCCCGGCGGACCCAGTCGCCACCGGAGGCCATGGCCGAGCCGATCAGCAGCGCCAGCGCCGGATAGCAGGGCATCGAATAATACTCCTGGGTGGTGGAAAATGTGAAGAACACCAGGATGAAGCCGGTCCAGCACAGGGCCAGCAAACGGGTCTTGCCGGCTCGATCGGTCGGCTTGTAATTCAGCTTCAACGCGGCTGGGAAGTAGACGCTCCACGGAAACAGCCAGACCAGAGTGCAGCAGCCAGAAATAGAGTCGCGGGACGGTGTTGTAATCGCGCGGATAGCGCAGATTCAGGAACCGCAGAAGCTGCTCATTGATGAAATAGAACCACAGAAAGCCGTGATATTCGCCGGGCGCGCTGTGCATGGTGAAGTCGAAATAGGGAGGATTGCGCAGCGTCGCCAGAATATGCCAGGGCGCGGCAATCAGCAATACGACGGCGAGGCCGCTGAACGGATGCAGCCGCGTCCACGTCTTTCGACTAAAGAGCTGGCGCGTGACGGCGAGATAGACGAGGGCCGCGCCCACCGGAAACACGATGCCGATCAGGCTCTTCAGCAGCAGGCTGACGCCCAGGCTCGCGGCCAGCACCAGCGCCCACAGCGCGGCCACGCGGTTCTTCTTCGTCGTTATCATTATCGATGGCGCGCAGGAACGCCCACATCGACAGCGCGATGCTGGCGGTCAGCATCACGTCCGGGAATCAAAATGCGCGTGAAGAGAAACAGGCCGATGCAGGTGGAGATGCACGAGGCCCGCGTAAAAACCGGCCCTGCGTCCGAAGGCCCACGCTCCGAACGCGGCCGTCACCCAGGCCAGCGCCAGGGCCGCCAGGACCACGGGAATGCGCGCCGCCCAGTCATAGGCGCCGAAAATCTTGAAGCAGATCGCGATCAGCCAGTAAATCAACGGCGCTTTTTCGAGATACGGAATGCCGTCCAGGCGCGCGGTGACCCAATCGCCGGAGGTGAGCATGTTGCGCGCGATCTGCGCCTGCACCGCGTCCACATCATCCATCAGCGAGGGGGGCGAGACCATGCAGCCGGCATAAACCGCCGCCGCGAAAAGAATCACGATCAGATCAGATGGAATGGAACGCTTTTCCATCTTCCGCGCAGCCGGCTCGCGCCGGCGCTGCCGTTTGAATTCCCCATTTTTTCATCCAAGAGAACAGAATCATCAAACCCCAAAGATGATACCCGACGTTCACCCGCCGCTCCAAGTGAGCCCTGACCAGCGCTTCGATCTCAACCATGCGGAAGAAGCCGGTGTGTTCGGTGCGCGCGTAGTCGATGGCTTCCCGCAGCAGGGGCCGCAGCGGTCCGCGGAACCATTCGTGCGCGGGAATATCGAACCCGATCTTTTTCCGCGTCAGAATTTCCGGCGGCAGCTTGCCGCGCATCAGCGCCTTCAGAAGGACCTTCTGTCTGCGAGCCGTCGATCTTCAGATGCGCGGGCAGGGAGTTGGCGAATTCCACAATGCGGTGATCGAGGAATGGCGGCCGCACTTCCAGAGAGTGAGCCATGCTCATCCGGTCCGACTTGGTAAGAATGTCGTCGGGAAGATAATATTTTTGATCGAATTCGAGGAAGGTGGACAATTCTTCGCCCTGGGCTTGACCAAGAATGGACGCGAGCGCTCCGGGCAGCGGCGGCTTCACCAGGCGCTGTTTTTCTAGATCGCTGAAGGTGCCTCCCCAATACACGTGGGCGCGCATGGCGGGCATTTGGCAGCCTTCCAGGAATCGCTTCAACTTGTAATCGAAGCCGATCTTTTCCTTCGATACGGGCCAATGTTTCGCGGCGCGAAGGGCGAGCTGCAACGCGGGCCCGGGCAAGCTCCGGAGACGGCGCGACAGCAGGCTCGCGCGTTGCATCAGGTAGCCTCCGAACAATTCGTCCGCGCCTTCCCCGCTCAGGGCTACGGTCGCGCTGGATTTGGTCAACCGGGAGAGGAACCAAACCGGAAGCGCGCCCGCATCCGCGCTCGGCTCGTCCGAATAATAGGCAAACTTTTCGATGGCGCCTGCCAGGTCCTGGTTCGGATTCAAATCCAGCTGTTCATGCTCGGTGCCATATTTAGCCGCTACCTGGCGGATGTATGCGGTCTCGTCGAAGCTGTGTCCGTGAAAGGAAATCGAAAACGTCTTCAGGCGGGAGCCGGAAGCCTCCGCGGCATAATGCAGCAGCGTGGATGAATCCATGCCGCCGCTGAGCCAGACGCCGATCGGCACGTCCGAGACGAGATGCTCCTTCACCGATAATTTCAGCAGGCGATCGAGTTCCTCCTGGGCCGCGGGCGAGGTCCACGTTCGCTCCCCGGAAGATGACGAGCCGCCCGGCAATCGCCAATACGATTCCTCGCTGGTCTTGCCGTCCCGCCACTCCAGCCAGTGGCCTGGAGCCAGTTTTTCAATGCCCTCCACCAGCGTCGCGGCGCCGGCGCAATAGTTCAGCGAGAGATAGGAATCGAGGCCGGCGCAGACTCAACCTGCGCTCAATCTCGGGATGAATGAAGAGCGCTTTGAGCTCGGAGCCGAAGAGCACATCGTCTCCACTGTGGGCGATGTAGAGCGGCTTGATTCCCATGCGGTCCCGCGCCAGCACCAGGCGCCGGCTCGATTCGGTCCACAGCGCCAGGGCGAACATTCCCCGCAGGCGGGAAAAGCAGCCGGTGTCCCATTCGAGGAAAGCTTCAAGAACGGTTTCGGTGTCGGTGCGCGACCGGAAGCGATGGCCCAGGGCTTCCAGCTCACGCCGCAACTCCAGATGATTGTAAACCTCGCCGTTGAATGCGATCACCGTGTTGCCGTCGCCCGAGACCAAAGGCTGGTCCCCGGAGGCGAGGTCGATAATCTTCAAACGCGCCGCGCCCAAGGATATCGTGTTCGATTCGAAGACGCCTTGGTGATCCGGGCCGCGGTGCGCCAGTGTGGCGATGGCGTCGCGCATGCGGCCGGCCGGAGCGGGGCGCCTCCTATGCGTGAAGCCGGCAATACCGCACAAATTCAGCGTCCCCCCGGGCCGCCGCCCGTCACCTGGGCTCCGAGAAGGCCACGGCCGACGACGCGTTCCGCCGCGAGCGCTGATTCCGCGCCTCCCGCCATTTCACCTGTGGCAGGAATTGCGAGGCGTCGACGCGATCCTGATACCGGACGGCGATGTTCATCAGAGAATCGAGCAGGGCGTCCGACAGATAATGCGGTTGCAGACCCAGGTCGATCAGCTTGGAATGTTTCGCGTTGTAATAGTGCTCCTGCGCTTCCACGCGCGGAGAATCCAGATGATCGATAGTCACGCGGAGGCCCAACTCCCGCGCCGCGGTCTGCACCATGTGCGCCAGCTCCAGCACCGAGAATTGTTCGGTGAACTGATTGAACACGCGGAACTCTCCCGGGTTGGCCGGGTTCAGACATGCGATTTCGATGCAGCGGACCGTGTCGCGAATATCCAGGAACCCGCGCGTTTGGCCGCCTTTTCCATACACCGTCAGAGGATGTCCCACCGCGGCCTGCGCGCAAAAGCGGTTCAGGACCGTGCCGAAAACGTCGTCATAATCGAAGCGGTTAATCAGCGCTTCGTCCTGGGCGCACTCATCGGTTACCGTTCCGTACACAACCCCCTGGTTCAAGTCCGTGGCGCGAAGACCCCAGATCTTGCAGGTGAAGGCGATGTTGTGGCTGTCATGAACCTTGGAAAGATGATAGAAAGAACCAGGCTGCTTCGGGAACGGCAGCACGTCGGACCGTCCGTTGTGCTCGATCTTAATGTAACCCTCTTCGATATCGATATTCGGGGTTCCATATTCGCCCATCGTGCCGAGCTTGACCAAATGGCAATCGGGCTGTATTTCGCGGATGGCAAAAAGAAGGTTCAGGGTGCCGACAACGTTATTCACCTGCGTGAAAACCGCGTGCTTACGGTCGATCATCGAGTACGGAGCGGCCCGTTGCTCGGCGAAGTGAACCGCCGCGTCGGGCCGGAAGGTCCTCGATCACCGATGCCAGAAAGTCGTAGTCGGTGACGTCTCCGACGAACAGCTCGATGGCGCGTCCGGTTAGCTCCTGCCACGCCGCCAGGCGTTGCGCCAAGGGTTGGATGGGCGTGAGGGTCTGCACCCCCAATTCGTGGTCCCACTGACGCCGCAGGAAGTTATCGACAATCGCAACGTCGTGACCCTTCCCCGACAAATACAGCGCCGTGGCCCAACCGCAGTAGCCGTCACCCCCCAAAACACAGATTCTCATGTGTGCCTTGTCCGTCCCATCCTTTTATTCGAACTCCACAAACTTCCGATACTCTATCTTCCCACCAGACGCAGTCTAAAATTCACAAAGGTCGCAAAAAAATCGGGTCGAGTTTGTTTCTCCTTATGTTCCTCTGCCGGATTGCCGGCACTTTCTGCCTCGAAAGCGCCCTTGCCCACGGCGATCCAAGATGATAGCGTTGTTGGTTCGGTGGTTTTTCAATCTCACAAGAGGTGTATCAATGGGCTCTCCCAAACACACGCGCGCACAAAAGATGGCATGGCTGGTGCCAGCGCTTGGCGCGGCGATTGTCACGGCCTGGACTCTTACGGCTCAGGAGCCCAAAAAGATTGACGACGCAGCGTTGAAGGACGCCGCCAGGAACCCGGGAGAATGGATCACGTACAACCTGGGCTGGTCGGAGCAGCGCTACAGCACGCTCGCTCAAATCAACGACTCCAACGTGAGCCGGCTGGGGCTGGCTTGGTATTACGACATCCCCTCGATTCCGGGCGGCAATGACGGAGGCCGCCAGGAGGGAACACCCCTGATCTACAACGGCGTCCTGTACAGCATTACGCCCTGGAGCATCGTGTACGCCGTGGACGCCCACACGGGCAAAGAGGTGTGGCACTCCGATCCCGAGGTCAACCGGCAGGTCTGGCAGTCCCGCATTTGCTGCGGCGTGGTGAATCGCGGAATCGCCATGTACGGGGATAAGATCATCGCCCCGGTGGTCGACGGACGGCTGCGGGCTCTGGATATGACCACCGGGAAAATCGCCTGGGAGACGCGCGTCTCGTCGCGCCAACATGGCCTATACGATCACCATGTCGCCGCGCGTGATTAAAGGCGGCAAGGTCATTGTCGGAGTCAGCGGCGGCGAATACGGAGTGCGCGGATTCTTCGACGCCTACGATGCCGAAACCGGCAAACAGGCCTGGCGCTTTTACACGGTTCCCGGCGATCCCTCCAAGCCTTTTGAGCAGCCGGAGCTCGCCGACTGGGCCAAGACCTGGGACCCCAAAAGCGAATGGTGGAAGATCGGCGGCGGCGGACCGGTGTGGGGCGGCGTGGCCTACGATCCCGACACCGACATCGTCTACGTCGGCACCGGGCAGCCCGGCCCTTGGACCTCGTACCACCGCGGCAAGGGCGACGACCTTTGCACCGACTGCATCATCGCCGTCCGCGGCGCGACCGGCAAATTCATCTGGCATTACCAGACCACTCCCGGCGACGATTGGGACTTCGACTCCATCGCCGACATCATGCTGGCCGATCTGACCATCAACGGCAAGCCCGGCAGGTGCTGATGCACGCTCCCAAGAACGGATTCTTCTACGTGCTGGACCGGAAGACCGGCGAGTTGCTCTCGGCCGATCCGTGGGTGCCCGTGAACTGGGCCTCGGGCGTCGATCTGAAGACCGGCCGGCCGCGCGTGAATCCGGAAGCTCGCTATGGCGAGGAGAAGCGTGCAGTCATGCCAGGCCCCGGCGGCGGGCACGTGTGGCCGCCCTGGTCCTTCAACCCCACCACGCGGCTTGGTTTACATTCCCAGCACAGCCGGCGGCGGCTATGGATATCAAGCCACACCCGGACTATGTTCCGACCCCTACGGATATCGGTCCCACCGGACGCGGCCAGATGAACATGGGCACGGGCGCGGCTCGCGGCGGTGGTGGTGCGACGCGGTGCTGCTGCGGGCGGCGGCGCTGGCCGAGGTGGCGCGGGCGGCGGAGCTGCCGCAGCCTGTGACTCCCGGCCTGGATCCTGGTGCGGCTCGCGGCTGGCGGAGCTCCCGCCCCTGCGCGGCAGCCCTCACGACTCCTGGTCTTCGCGCTCGACGGGACGGCGACACTGCCCCCGCCTCCTCCCGCGCCTGAGCCCGCACCTGCGGCAGCCGGAGCGCCCGGCGGCGGGCGCGGTGGCGCGGGTCGCGGAGCTGCGGCAGGTGGCGGCGGCCGTGGTGGAGCGGGCGGCGGGCGCGGTCCCGCGCCCGTGCCGATTCCCCGAGTTGGACCCGAACTCACCGGAACGCCGCTGGTCGCATGGGACCCGGTGGCCGGCAGAGAACGTTGGCACGCCGATAACGGCGCTGCGGGCTTTAACCAGGGCGGCACGCTCTCAACCGCAGGCAACCTCGTATTCTCCGGCTCGAGGAGCAACCTTAAGGTCTATCGCGCCGATACCGGCCAGCAGCTGCTTGATTTGGACCTCCACCTCAACCAAGTGGGGCCGCCCATGACCTTTATGCTGGATGGCAAGCAGTACGTGGCCATCGCCGGAGGCCCGCAAGGCGGGGGCGGCGGACGCGGTGGCGGGGGCGGCGGTGGTGGCCGCGGACCGGCCAACTAAATCACGACTGCAGTTCATTGTAATTCACGGCGTAATTCACCGGCGGGGCCGGGTTCGCTTCAAATGCGGACTCGGCCCTTTCTGCGCCGCCTTGCTGAGTGGGCCTGCTAAAATCGTAGTTCCCCATGGAAATCGAGAAAGTCTATGAACCCCAGCGGTTCGAACCGCACTGGGCCAAGTGGTGGGTCGACCAGCAAATCTTCCACGTCGAACCCGGCAATCCCGGCGAGCCGTACTTTTCGCTGGCCATTCCGCCGCCCAACGTAACCGGCTCTCTGCACATGGGGCACATGTTCGAGCACTCCATCATCGACGCGCAGATTCGCTGGCGGCGTATGACCGGCGTGAAGACGTTGTGGATCCCCGGCACCGATCACGCCGGCATCGCCACGCAGATCATGGTGGAGCGGCAGCTCGCCGAGGAAGGCCTGACCAAGCGCGATCTGGGGCGCGAAGCTTTCGAGGCTCGCGTGTGGAAGTGGAAAGAGCAATACGGCGGGCGCATCGTGGAGCAGATGAAGCGCGCGGGCGTGAGCTGCGACTGGGCTCGTGAGCACTTCACCCTGGACCCCGGCCTTTCCCGCGCCGTGCGCGAAGCCTTCGTGCGGCTCTATGAAAAGGGCCTGATCTATCAGGCCAATTACATCGTCAACTGGTGCCCTCGCTGCCAGACCGCGCTCAGCGATCTCGAAGTCGAGCATGAAGAGACGCAGGGCCACTTGTGGCACATCGTCTATCCGGTGAACGGCAGTGACGAGAAGCTGGTGGTCGCGACCACGCGGCCGGAGACGATGCTGGGCGATACCGCCGTGGCCATCAATCCCAAGGACCCGCGCGCCGGGAGCCTGCATCTGAAATCGGTGCGGCTGCCGCTGACCGATCGCGACATTCCCATCGTGCTGGATGAAATGGCCGAGCTGGGCTTCGGCTCCGGAGCGGTCAAGATCACGCCCGCGCACGATCCCAACGATTTCGAGGCCGGCAAGCGCCACGACCTTCCCAGCATCAAGGTGATCGACGAAAACGCGCAGCATGACCGCGGCGGCTGGAAAATTCGCCGGCCTGGACCGCTTCGAGGCGCGCAAGCAGGTGGTGGCGGAGCTGGAAGCGCTTGGGCTGATGGAGAAGATCGAGCCGTACAAGCTGAGCGTCGGAAAATGCCATCGCTGCAAGACCATCGTCGAGCCGCTGGTCTCGAAGCAATGGTGGATGAGCATGAAGCCGCTGGCGGAGCCGGCCATCAAAGCCGTGGAAGACGGCAGCATCACCTTCGTTCCGGCCAACTGGTCGAAGACCTATTTCGAGTGGATGTACAACATCCGCGACTGGTGCATCTCGCGGCAGCTGTGGTGGGGGCATCGGATTCCGGCGTGGCATTGCGGCGACGTGCAAAGAGATCACGGTGGCGCGAGAGACGCCGGAGAAGTGCGCGCACTGCGGGTCGAAGAAGATCGTGCAGGAAACCGACGTGCTCGATACCTGGTTTTCGAGCGGACTGTGGCCGTTTTCGACGCTGGGCTGGCCGGACGATACGCCGGATCTGCGCGCGTTCTATCCGACCTCGCTGCTGGTGACCGGCTTCGACATCATCTTCTTCTGGGCCGCGCGCATGATCATGTTCGGGATCGAGATGACGGGCGAGGTGCCGTTTCGACAGATCCACATTCACGGCCTGGTGCGCGACGCCGAGCGGCAGAAGATGTCGAAAACCAAGGGCAACGTGGTCGATCCGCTGGTGATCAACGACAAATACGGCACCGATGCCGTGCGCTTCGGATTGCTGGTGAGCGCGGCTCCGGGCGGCGACATCGCGCTGAGTGAAGAGCGCATCGACGCGGAGCGGGCCTTCGCGAACAAGATCTGGAACGCGTCGCGATTGTTGTTCAGCAAATCGAAGGAGGGCGCGGGCGAGCCGGTCTCGCTGGCGGACCGCTGGATCGCCAGCCGCTTCAGCGCGGCGGCGGAATCCGCGAATAAGGACTTTCTGACGCATCGCTATCATGAGGCCGCCGATACGCTGTATCACTTCTGGTGGGATGAGTTCTGCGACTGGTACCTGGAGTTCAAGAAGCTCGAGGGCGACTGGAGCTACGCGTACGTCGTTTATGAAAAGGCTCTGCGGCTGCTGCATCCGCTGATGCCGTTTATCACCGAGGAGTTATGGCAGAGATTGGAGACGGGCGGGAAATCGATCGCGCTTGCGACGTATCCAGAGTCCGACCCGGCGCTCGAAGACGAAGAAGCAGAGCGCGACATGGAGGTCCTGAGCCGCATAATCGTGGAAATTCGCATGTTCCGCGCTAGCCGGCTGATCGATCCGAAGCTCCGCATTAAGTGTGAATTGTGGTGCGGCGCGGAGATCTTCCCGCTGGTACAGTCCAGCGAATGGAGATCGCGGCACTGACGCGGGTGGAGCTAACAGTTAGCGACGGACACCCTGAGGGCACCGGCTTTCGGACCACTCTTCACCATCAGTCTGACGACACGGCTCTTCGCGCCCGCCTCGAAAAGGAAAACGCCGAACTCGAAAAGCAGATCGCGAATCTGGAGCGGCAATTCGCAGATACGGAATCGCTCGCCAAGAAGCCGGAAAAGATCGATCGCCGGCATGCGGGAAAAGAAAGCAGCATACGAGGCGCAGCTTGCCAAAAATCGCGCAGCGCTTTGAGATCCCCGGGTGAACCGTGCATTGGTACGAAAGCATCGGCTCTACCATGACCGTCGCGGCGCGACTGGCGAGGGAAGGCTGTGCGCATGGAATCGCCGTCGTCGCCGATGAGCAGACCGCCGGCATCGGCCGGCACGGCCACTCCTGGCACTCCGCAACGCGGGACGGGCCTGTACGTGTCCATCGTCCTTCGCATGGCGCAGCCGCTGCCGGCGATGATGCTCGCGCTGGGCCTCGCCGCGCGGCGAGGCCATCGCGACGACCACCGGCCTCGCAGCCCGATCTTCGCTGGCCCAACGATGTTCTGCTCGGACGGACGCAAGTGCGCCGGAGTTCTGGCGCAGCTCGAAGGCGGCGCGGTGATCGCCGGGATTGGAATCAATGTCAGCCAGACGGAGTTTCCCGGATGACTTCGAAGCGACCTCGCTGCTGCTGGCCGGCGCGACAGCCGCGCGAGAAAATGTTCTACGCGCGCTTGCTCGAAGCCGTGGACCGCTATTGCGCCGAGGAACCCGAGGAGATCCGGCGCATGTTCGAAGCGTCCTCCAGCTACGCTCGCGGCCGCAGGGTGCGCGTCGAGCAGAACGGCGTCGAGGGCGTCACTCAGGGTCTCGACCGCTCCGGCTTCCTGATCGTCAGACAAGACAATGGCCGAGAACGCGACGATTCTCGCGGGAGGAGTACGGCCATGCTGCTTAGCGCTGGACGTCGGCAACACCAACGTGACCATCGGCGCGTTTGATGGCGAAAAGCTCGCCGGCCGCTGGCGCCTGCGCACCATTCGCGAGCAAACCGCGGACGAGTGGGGCATCCTGATCCGCAATCTCTTCTCGCTTTCGTCGCTCGACCTGGCCGCCGTCGACGGCGTGATCATTTCGAGCGTGGTCCCGGCCGTGGATCAGCCGCTCGAAGCCATGGCCGACCGCTATTTCAACCGCAAGCCGCTGTTTGTGAACTACCCGACGGACCTCGGCATCACCGTGCGCTACGACAATCCCGCGCGAAGTCGGCGCGGACCGGCTGGTGAACGGCGTCGCGGGGTTCACGCAAGTTCGGCGGACCTGTGGTGATCGTGGATCTGGGCACCACCATCAACTTCGATATCGTTTCCGGCGACGGCGTGTTCCTGGGCGGAGTGATCTGCCCCGGCATCGGCATGTCCATCTCGGGATTGTTCGCACGCACCGCGCGGCTGCCCATGGTCGATTTTCGCGAGCCGGAAAAACTGATCGGCTCGAACACGGTCGGCAGCATCACCTCGGGCTTGTATTACGGCTTTGTGGGGATGATCGACGGCATCCTGGAACGCCTCGCCGCCGAGCTTGGGCCCGGCGATGAAGACGGTGGCCACGGGAGGGCAAGGGCACATGATCGTCCGCTCCTCGCGCTGGGTGAAGATCTACGAAGAGGATCTGACGCTGGAGGGCCTGCGCTTCATCTGGGAAAGAAACTGCGCGAAGCTGATACAGGAGCCAGGAAATTACTTCAACTATTTCACCGAAATCGAGGAGCATTTCCGGATCGCGCGCGGCACGGGGCTCTTTCTGGTATCGCCGCTCGACTGGGCGCTGATCGAGACCTGGAAGAACGCCGGAGTCCCGCTTGAAGCCGTGTTGCGCGGCATCGATGCGGCTTTTGAGAAGCGGCGCGCGAAGCCGGCCCGTGTGCAGCAGATCCAGAGAATCAACTCGCTCGCATTCTGCGCCCAGGCGGTCGCGGTGGAGGCGCAGGCGATGGCCGAAAACGCTCCCCGGCCGCGCAAGCCTGTCGCGCCTCCGTTCTCGCTCGACGCCGTGCGGGAGTTTCTCGCACGCAACGCGGCCATGCTGCGCAGAGCCGGTCAGGAGGATCTGGCGGCGTCGATCGAGACGCTGGACGCCGCCGCGCTGTATGCCGACCTCGAGCAATTGGAGCAGCGCCTGACCGCCATCGAAGAGAAGATGATCGCGCGTCTGCGCGCGGCGGCCAGCGACGACGCACTCTTTGAGGCTCGCCGCTCCTTGGACCTCGAGCTCAAACCCTACCGCGGAAAAATGACGGCGGACCAGCTCGCCCGCCTGGAAAAACAGTTCCTAGAGCGCAAGCTGCTGGAGACCGCGGGGCTACCCCGGCTGAGCCTGTTTTACCTCTGAAACATGAGCTGGTGTAGACTGGGAGTGTCAGGTGGAGGTGGGTCTTCTCGAGTAGCCTGCTATCCAGTGCCACTCGCTCTGTAGCGACGACCAGCGCCCGTATCGCGGCGCGCAAGGCAGTCTGCGGTCTGCTCGATCTTCTTTTTCCCGACGATTGCCGCGTCTGCGGCGAGCCCCTTCACGAAGTTTCCCGCATCCCGGTTTGCTCCCGCTGCCTGCACAAACCCGAGTTGCTCCGCGCCGAGTTTTTTTGCGCCCGCTGCCGGACACCGTTTCTGAATCGCGCTCCGCTGGATGAGGCGGGACACTGCGCGCTGTGCCGGCTGGGTCTGAACGGCTTCGACCAGGTGTATTCCTTCGGCGCCTATGAAGGCGTTCTGCGCGAGCTGATTCATCTGTTCAAGTTCGAAGGCGTCCGCACGCTCCAGCGGCCCTTGGGCGCGCTGCTGGCGCAAGCCCTGCCGCGCGAATCCAGCTTTGACGCCATCGTGCCCATGCCTCTGCATTGGCGCAGGCGCTGGCAGCGGGGTTTCAATCAGTCCGAATTGCTGGCGCGCGAAATCGCCCGCCGCTGGAGCGTTCCCGTGTGCGCTCTGGTGCGCCGCGGACGCGCCACCGCGCCGCAAGCCGGGCTTACCAGCGCGCAGCGCCGCACGAACGTGCAAGGGGCATTCGCGGTGGCCAGGAGTCTGAAGGGGATGCGTCTTTTATTGATCGACGACGTGCTGACCACCGGAGCAACAGCCAGCGCGTGTGCGCGGGCCCTGAAGCAGGCCGGCGCCGTTCAAGTGACCTTGCTCGCTTTGGCGCGGCGCGACCGCCGTGCAGCTTTCGAGGAAATTGCCGGGGCGACAGCAGCCGCCGGCTCAGGGAGTTGATTCGTCATGTTTGGGACCGCTCAGGAACGTTTGCACAGACCCGTGCTGGTGCTCAACTCCAGCTATGAGCCGATTAACGTGTGCGCCGCGCGCCGCGCTCTGGTGCTGGTGCTCAAGGGAGTCGCCGCGGCCGAGGAGCACGGCGCTGGCCAGGTCCATTCGGCGCGGCATGCGCTGAGGGTCCCCAGCGTCATCCGCCTGCTCGAATACCGGCGCATTCCGCACCAGACCCGCTCGCTCTCACGCAAGAACATTTTGATGCGCGACCGTTATACCTGCCAGTACTGTCTGCGTACCTTCAATTCAGCGGAACTGACGCTGGATCACGTGATCCCCCGCTCCCGCGCCGGCGAAACCACTTGGGAGAACCTGGTGGCCTGCTGCCATCCCTGCAACAACCGCAAGGGCAGCCGCACGCCCGAGGAGGCCGGCATGCGCCTGGCGCGCGCGCCGCGCCCGTTCAGTCTGCACACCAACCGGCACCTGATGCGCCTGCTGGGCAAGAGCGACGATCAATGGCGGAAATACCTGTTCTATTGAGGCAAAATCCTCACCCGCCGTATCCAAAATCGGCAAGGGCTGCCCCAAATTCCTCTTGGCAGATCGCCTGCAGCTCCGGACTGAGGTCCCGCCGCCAGCGTCCCACGGAGTCGATCACGCTCGGCGCCGTGCGATGCCACTCAAAATCGGGCGTGTCCACGGAGGCGCGGCCCATCATCTCGTCGATTTGCGCGCCGTCCGCCGGCAATCCCAGATAGTTCAGAACCTTCGAGAGCGTTTCCTGTGGCTGCGCTACCAGGTCTTCATAACGCACCAGGCAGGCGCGATCCCGGCGGTTGTCCCAGGCCTTTCGCAGCCGTTGCACCACCTCGCTTACATAGTGAATGTACTGCTCTTCGGTCGCGACAAAATTCCGGCCAAAGGCCACGTTTCCGCGTTTCCGATTAAACGCCGCGATCGAACACAGCATGTCGCGAAAATCGCGAACCAGGAAAATTTCACGAGCCTTCGGGTATAGCTCCCAAACGATGCCTGGAACATCGTCCGGAAGATGCTTTTCGGCAAAAAAAACGGGGGCGTCCTGACGCTGCAGGGTTGCGATTTCCCGATAGCAGTCTTCCGCGCTGCGGCGGAAAAACTCCGCCGCCTGTTCGACAAACCTCCTTCCAAACCACTCGTGCATCGTGGGAGCAAGCAGCAGCGAGGCCTTTGAAAAGGGATGATTGTCAACCCGCCATTGCGGGTCCAGCGGTTCAAGTCTGCCGGAAGACTCCGCGTCCGGGGAGGGCTCGGTAAGCGCCCCCAGGAATCGCATCCAGTGCCACACTGGACGCATCTCGTACGGATGCGAACGCTGGGCCACGATTCCGGGATGCTCCGCCAGCAGCCGCATGAACCATGTGGTTCCGGTGCGTCCCAAGCTGGTCACCATCAGGGGTTGAATGGTGGGTTCGAAGAAGTGGGGCACAGGACGGCGCCGGCCCTGAATCCGCGCCAGGGGCACTGGTCTCGGGTCGTCCTTCAGAAGCGCCCGTACGGTGAGATCGAATTCAGCGTTCATTCCGACTACGCTGACGGGCGACCACCAGCCCGCAAAGGCTGCGCCCGCCGCCTCGGGATAACATGCCGATACGTCGGGCCGCGGATAGCCGGTGGAGATGCGGCGGACGGCTCCGTCGCTGCCGGCAAGCTCGACGCCGAGCGCCGGCTCTGTTTTCCCGAGCACCCAACCCGCGCACAGAAATTCGTAGGCGTCGCGCACTCCGGGCGAGACCGGCAAATCGATTGAAAATCCCAGCAATCGGTCACGATCGAGCGGCAGGATCTCGACGCGGGTAATCTCGGTGACGCTCATGCGCCTCTCGACTGGGCTCGCGGCTCATGGTGTGCAAAAAGCCGGGACACCTCAGCCTGTCCCCTTTCGCCACCAAAGAATTTCCATAATTGAGTGATATTATGCCGGAATTGTCGGTCCTGATTGGACTGCTTATCGGCATAGCGCTGGTCTAGCTCCGCTTGATCTGCACCAGCTTTTGATTTTCCCCGGCCGCTGCATTGTCCCACCTCGAGGGCCTGGCTTCGCCGCCGTCAAACCAATTTGCCGCCGAGCCGACTGCAGCTCCCACCGCGATGGACGCGCGCACCAGATTCCGCACCGGCACTCCCGCCACCTTCTTCCCGCCGATCCAATGCAGCCCCGTGCTGATCGAGCAGCCGCACTGGCTGCAATCCGGATCCCCGCCGAACACGCACGGCTCCACTACAGTGCGCAAATCCGCGGTATAGTTCGCCGACATCTTGGCGAAAATGCATTGCTCCGGAGACTGCGGCGGCGTCACCACCGCCTGCGCCATTCCTTGCGGCAGCATCAGCTTGGGATAGCGCAGCGATAGTCCATCCGCCAGCGCCGCAAAGCGCAGCCGGTCTTCGTCCCGCAGCCTTTCCGGGGATTCTTCGCCGCGCTGCGGCGTGTACACGCTGAACCAGATGCGATTGACTTCCGGCCTCGCGCTCCAGAACGCGAGAAAATCATCCAGGTATCCGTCCCGCTCCAGATGCTGCCGCACCACCGTGCAATGAATATTCACTCTTCTGCCGTCGATGTTTTTCAGAATGCGATCGTAGGTTGCCGGCTTGCGGCGCTCGTTATGTTCGCGCGGCAATCCGTCCACCGACACCGCGATGGTCAGACGCGGGAGCAAAGACCACTCCGCGGGAATGGGGATCACTCCGCTGGTCACCACCATGGTGAAGGTTCCGCGAGCGCTCAGCGCCGGCAGCACCCGGCTCAATTCGCGATGCCGCATCATCGGCTCCCCGCCCACCAGCGACACATGCACGGGATCGTGCCGCGCCACCAGACCCAGAATGCCGTCGACCAGATCGTCGCCGTGAAAATCGGCTACGTCTCTTAGCAGTGTCCCGTTGCCCAGGTGGGACTCTCCATAGGCATAGCAACCCGGACAGCTGAGGGGGCACTCGCGCGTAATTTCGATGGAAAGAAGGGGCGTTTTGCCGCGCAGAATCTTGCCCCATGAATACAGAAAGTCCCTAACGTGCATTTGGCACAGATTCCCCCACGAAGCCTTATGCATGTTCGATGCCGTTCAGGTGCGCGATGTTCCAACGATTTATCGGAGTACCGCTCACGGCGGGTGAATCCTATGCGACAATCACGCCATGAGGCTTGCCGCTGTTGTTTTGTTGGCTCTCTCCGCGTGGGCGCAGAAGCCTGTTCCTGTTACGCCCGCAGGCTCGAAGCCTTTATTCGATAAAGCCGCATTCGAAGCATCCATCCGCTACTACGATCTGGTGGTCGCCGCCGTCTCCGTGAAGGTGGGTGATCCTAAGCCGTCCCGATCGCTTCCCGGATTCTCCGAGGTCGTCGTGCATCTTTCCTTGGGCAACGATTCCAGAGACGAAACTTACTACGTGTCGGCGGATGGTCAGACGGTGATTCCCGGGGAGCCCGGCTCCGTGCCGGCCTTTCACATCGGCCGCAATCCTTTCCAGATCAATCTGGACAAGCTGGTTCTCGACAACCAGCCCAGCTTCGGCCCCGCCAACGCCCCGGTCACCATTGTCGAATTCGGCGACCTTGAGTGCCCCTCCTGCAAGGCCGAAGCTCCCCTGCTCCGCAGCATTGTTCCCAGCGCTTATCCCGACAAGGTTCGCGTCGTGTTCAAAGACTTTCCGCTGGAATCGATCCACCCGTGGGCGCGCGCGGCCTCCGATGCGGCCCGCTGCGTGTTTCGCCAGAATCCGCCGGCTTTCTGGAAAATCTACGATTGGTTCTACAATACGCAGGAGCAGATTACGCCGGAGAACCTGAATTCCAAGGTCCTGGAGTGGGCCGGCAAGAACGGCGTCGACGCCGTGCAGCTCGGCCGCTGCATCGATACCAAGGCCACCGATGCGGAGGTCTCCCGCAATCTTGCCGAGGCTCACGCTCTCAACCTCAAAGGCACTCCTACTCTCTTCGTCAACGGGCGCAAGGTCGGGGGCGTGGAATGGTCCGCGCTTCAGCAGATCATCGAGGCCGAGCTGAATCATCACTAACTTCCTGCTTCGTCGCGCGTCTATTGGCTCAGTGGAGATTGTTATAATGGCAATATCTACTGAGGAACTCGCGCAAAACGGAGCGCGGCGCGATCGGTTCCTGGATTGGTTCGGGGGTGCGCGCCGCACCCTTTGCGCTTCCAGAGGAGTGCCTATGGCCGTTCGTACCGCGTTGTTCCTGCTTCCCGCGGCGTTATTGCTGGTTCCCGCCGCAGTCGTCGCGCAGACACCGTCCCCGGCGGCGCCGCCCGAGGTCGAGCAAGCCTTGCGCGCTCGCGTCACGGAGTTCTTTCAGGATTTTGTGGACGGCAAGTTTCGGCAGGCCATTAACCTGGTTGCGGAAGACACCCAGGACGAGTATTTTAGCGGCCCGAAGGCGGAAATCAAGACCTTTCAAATCGATCAGATCGGCTTTTCGGACGATTTCGCCAAGGCCACCGTTACGCTGAAGGTCAAGCAGGTCTGGAAAATGAAGGCCGAGGGCTTCATGCAGGAGATGGTGGTGGATTCGTCCATGCCCACTACTTGGAAAATTGAAAACGGGAAGTGGGTTTTTTATCACCATCTCGATCAAAACGGCTGGCTCACGCCCATGGGTCCTTCGGATATACACAAGCCCGACGGAAGCACCGTTATGCCGAAGAGCCTGGATTCCGCGACGCTTAATTCGGAAGCCGAGCGCATCCTGCATTCAACCAACATCGACAAAGACAAAGTGAAGCTGGCGCTCGACAAGCCTTCCTCCTCGAAGGTGGTGTTCCACAACGGAGCACAGGGCGCCGTATCCGTCAGCGTCGTCGGCGCCCCGACTTTTCCCGGATTCAGCGCTAAGTTTGATAAGCAGGATGTGAATGCGGGGCAGGACGCGGTTCTCGAGATCAATTACGATCCCACGGCCGGCACACCGATTGGGCCCAATTCCTTCACGATCGCCGTGGAGGTTGCGCCCTTCAGTCAGCATTTCCCCATCCAGATCATGATGGGTGAGCCGCCCAAGTAGCGGCTCGCACACCCCACTACAGCCACTTCCGTCCACATAGACCTGCATTCACCGGCGAGTTTTCGCAAAGAAATCCGGGGGATAGCGGTTTGCCTAAACTCACGTCCGGCCGCCTGCGTGAGTAGATGGGTTCGTGAAGGAGTGCTTCTAAGAAAATCATGAGTACACCGACAGTAGCCGGCCTCCAAACCATACCGGCCCCTCAACCTCAACCGATTCAGGCGGCTTACGGGCTGTCTTTGCTGAACCTGCTTCCCGAGTATGACCGCGACGGCTATCTGGCGGCAGCGGACGTTCAACCCCCCACCAACGATCCGACGCAGCCGGTAAAGACCTGGGTGGCGACCGAGGACGCCAGCGGCAATTTGATCACGGCAACGACGCCGACGGTCACGTTCAATTATTGGATCCCGAACGGAAACAATGCGCCGGCGTGGGGATCTTTCACGGTTACCGGCGCGCAGGCTTTGGCGCCGAACATCCCCGGGCTGGCTACGTACCCGACGTACGTGCCTGCCCCCACTCCGGCCACGCAAGGCGGCGACGCCGGGAATCCCATACCGATCCAGGCCGGCGATCTCAGCACGGAGGCTCAGGCTGTGGCGCTGGCCGAAAGCTGGGGCATGACCGCAGCCGAAGCCGCTGCGGCCGTGGCCGACACCTACGACATCCAGTTTGCGCCGTTCACCATCAACTACAACGGCGAGACGCGGCAGTACCTCACCATCAACTGGAACGGCATTCTCGTGAATGTTGGCGAAATGCTTCAGAATATGTACGCGGCGGGGGTGGGTGCTCCTGGTAGCTGGAACCTGGAAACGGGTGTGCCCGGACAAACCAACCCGGTCTGGGTCAGCACGCAGCCGGCTGTGGCCCCAACTCCAAACGCAACGATTTTGCCGGTGCCGCAGCGTGCGCTTCTGGCGAACGAAGTGTTCGTGGAGACGCTGATGGCGGTGGAGGTGGGCCGCACCGACCTTTCGCCGTCGGCTGGCGGGACGGGCGGCGGATTGACGTCGGCGCAGGCGCAGCAACTGACTGCCTCCCTGGCCGGAGTGAACACGCTGCTTGCGATGTTCGGGAAGCCGGCGGTGAGTTAAGGAGCAATGGAGCCGGAAGGGGCTGCCTTCCGGCTCTGGATCGCTTGAGCTACTGAACGCCCGGTATTTCGACCAAGGTGTTCTCGGAGAACGTCTGTGAGTTGACGGTGACGCCCAGCGAGATCGGCAGATTGGAGCCCGCTGTGAACGGCACTGGAATGGTAAAGGCGATCACGTACACTCCCCTGGCGTCCGGCTGGTATTGAACGGAAGTCACCGGAACGCCCACGTTGTTGATCGCCAGGATGACATTCGAGACCGGAATGGTTTCGCCGGTTCCAACGGAATTAGTCGACGCGGGCGGAGTCGTCTGACCCATTCCGGTCGCATACGTGTAATAGGTTTGGCCCGGTTGCGCCAGGTTGGTTGGCGTAAGCGCGTTTCCGTTGGCGTCGGTCACGAGCGCGTAAGGCGTGCCAGTGGCGTTGGCGCCGTAGGTGAAGATGCCGGGCTGCGCGGGAAACACCGTGACGCCGGTTACCTGAGTTGTCACAGTGCCCACCTGCACGCTCACCGTGGCCGGGGATCCCGGGACGGTTTCGCACGGGGTCTGGAAGTTGACCTGTTGTATGCCGCCTTGATTCGATACCGCTTGCAGCGGAGCGGGGGTTCCGTTAATGGTAATCGTCACGCCGCTGAGCGTGAGCGGCCAAGGGAGTGCGGGTTCCACGGGGCTGGCTCCGTAGCTGATCCCGGTGACTCCCGGCGCCAGACCCGCGCCGGTTACCAAGGCGAGCCCACATGGCGTAAGTCCAGCCTGGCCGCTGGCCGCGTTGACGAAGCTGGATATGGTCAAGGGTAGCCCGGGCGACGTCACGGTCAGGTTAGCCGCGGTCGTATACGCACCGTAGCTTGCCGTGACCGTCACCGGGCCGGGGACGTTCCCTGCCGTCACGGTGACGGAAACCTCGCCCTGCGCGTTCGTATGGGACGACGTGGGGCTGATTGTAGCCGAACCGCTGGCGAGCGCGAAAGTCACGAGCAATCCGGAAATGGGGTTATTGCTTGCGTCCGTAACTTGGAACAAAAGCGGGTTGGCGAAGGCCGTGTTGAGCAGCGCACTTTGATTGTTTCCCGAAACCAGATTGAGATTTGCAACCACCGCCTGGACAGTCTCCGTGAAGGTAACGGTGGTGCTGTTGTTGATGCTGGCTACGATTTGCACCGAGCCGGCCACTTGGCCGAGGGTCACATTCACCGCGGCGTTTCCTACCGCGTTTGAATTCGTACTTGTGGTCGAAAGCGTGGCTCCGCCGGACACGACTTTCCAAGTCACCATGGTGCCCGAGGCGGGGGTGCCGCACTGATCTGTCACGTTCACCGTCAAGGGCAGTGTCAGCGCCGAGCCGGGTCGTCCGGTTTGATTGTTGCCGGATACCAGGGCCAGAGTGCGGGTGGAACCCGGCACGATGGTGACCTCATAAGGCCCGTAGTTCTGCCAGTCGCCCATACTGACGACAAAGCCCACGGTGCCTAAGCCGGCGGTACAGGAAGCCACAAAATTGCACGTCACGGTTCCCGTCACGTCGGTCAATGGGTTTCCCTGGCAGCTTCCGGGGCCGTTTAATAGATCGTTAGGAGGGGGCTGAGCGATGCGGATGCCGATATTCGGAATCGGGCCTCCGCTGTAGGCGCCGGAGAATATCTGTGCGACGAAGGCATTCGGGACGACATCTCCTTCCCCGGCGGTGATCAGACTTCCCTCAATCGGACTCACAGTTACGATGGGCTGGCCAGTGTTGTTTCCACCGCTATTGGTGGTGTTGTTCTGGAAGACGGTTGCCTCGAAAGTCACCGAACCCAGGACCGTTCCCGATGCATTCGTGGCGACGGCGGTGACGGTGGTGGATTGGAATGCGGTATTCTCCGGAGGAGCTTCAGGTAGGAAGTTCGCGGCTGCTTGTCCGACACCGATGGTTTGCCCCCCGTAGGTGACACAGGTGTCGACGGCGGGAGAGGTGCCGGTGGCTGCGGTTACTTCGCAGGTGGTGGTGTTGGGAGTGTCAACGGTTCCAATTGCGTTGCCCGTTACCGTAAACGCTACGGCGACGCCTTGCAGTGGGTTTCCATTGGTATCGTTGACCTGCACCGTCATCGGGATACCGGTGTACTCACGGCTTGAGTTCGCCAGATACAATTGCCCGTTCCCGGCCACGATAACGACCTGGTTGATGCCGCTAGGCCCTGTCCCTCCTCCGGTGGTGGCGCCGGGAATAATCAGAGCGAAGGTGGTTGATACCGTAGCCGATCCGGTTCCCGCGGTGAGGGTGACGGGAAAAGAGCCCGGAGCGGATCCTAACGTTACGGTTGCCTGAACGTAGCCGTCCTCATTAGAGGTGGCGCTTACGCCAGTGAACGTGAGGGTTCCCGAGGGGTCGGTGAAGGTCACGGGCACCGCGAACATGGGACGGCCCGTGACATCAAGCACTCGAGCAATCAGCGGAGCGGCGGTGGCGCCCGCCGTCAAGGTTTGCGAAGCATTGAGCTGGAGGAATCCTGCCGGGTTGGTTTCCGGAGGCACGATAGAATATTGTAAAGTCCCCAGGCCGAGCGCCGCGCTGGCCTGGCCGGTCACGGTGTTGCTGGTGAGGCTGACGCGGTAGAGGCTCGCCTCCGTCCCGCTTCCGGTCAGGGTGTAAAGGTACTGCGCGGATGGAATCTCATTCGACAGGGCGATGGAAATAACGCTGGAGGCGGGCAGGACGCTATTGAGGGCGCTGGGCACCACTGTACTGAAATCCGGCGCGACGTCCCACAGCATGGAGTCGCTGGGGGAATGTGCGAACAGGCGCGTGGGGCTACCGGTGCTGGTGGCTGCGGCGACAAGAATACTATCGAACTGCAATGGTGTCTGGCCCGCGGTATAGGGCGGCCACGAAACCACGGCGTGGGCCGGGATCGAAATACTCCCCAGCGATTGGCCGTTGGTGCCGGCCGCCTCATTGACGAAATACGCCATGGACCCGTCGGGTGAAAATTGCAGCGGCCCGGGCGTGCCCAGGACCGGGATGGAGACGAAGCTGGGCTCAAAGTTCTGAAGCGTGGAGGGATTAACTTCGACGACGTTGTTGCTCCCGGTCACGTACAGGAGACCGAACGGCGACAGCGTCAGCGACGACGCGCCTCCGATGAGGTTGTCGCCGGTCAGCGGGTTGAACAGAATCGCCGGCGAACCAACCTGCTGGAGCAGAGAGAGGTTCAGGGTGGCGATGTAAGCTTGAGATGACGCCTCCAGAATCCATGCTTTGGTTGAGTCGCGGCTGGCGACCATGCCGACGACGGAGCCGTTGGCGAGTTGGGTAAGAACGATGTTATCTGTGGTGGTGTTCAGGACGTAGACGGAGGTGGCGCCGGCGCTCGCGCCGGCGGCGACCAACAGATATCGGCCATCGGGAGTGATGATTGCCTGCGTAATATTTCCGGTGATTCCGTTGATGGCAGCGGACGTCGTGAAGCTGGGATTAAAATCGTAAACCCCGCTCGAGTTCACTACATAAAACTTGGTCCCGTCCGGTTTGGCGATGATTTGAGGATTGCTGCCGGTAGGTACGGTTGCATTGAACACAGGAGTGCCGAGGGTGGTGGTGTTATAGATAAAGCCCTGGAATTGTCCAGCAGACGCCGAGGCGCTGGCGAATTCAAAAATGTAGCCGGTCCCCTGGTTACTGCTGCTTTGCGCGAAGGCCGCGCCCGCAATGACGCCCAGGCACAACGCGAGCGAGACGGTTCGATTCAGCATGGAAGATACCTCTTGGATTACAAAGATGGACGCGGGCGGACAAGGGATAGTGTACCACAGGCCGGGGACGCCCGCTAGTGAAAACAAATCGAGGTGCGAATGTTCGACCTGGGGCGAGCCGGGTTCTGAAGGATGTTTTTAAAGGAGCCCAAAAAGCACGAAAGGGGAGGAGCCGAAGCTCCCCCCCTTTGCGCGAACAACTGAGTCTGGTTTAGTGAACCAGGTTTTCCGAGTTCTGAGTGGTACGGCACAGACCGCCGTTCGAAGTGCAGTTCCACGACTTGTTGTCGAGGATCAATCCGAGGTAGCCCTCGGACACTGCCTGCGAAAGCGGACCCGCGCCGACTGCCGTGATGAACGCATAAGCGTGGCAGTATTGGAACTGCGCCTGAGCGATGATGTAGCCCGAGAACCCATTGGCTTCATTGGTCAGGCCGTTAGGACCAGCTCCGATGGAGCCGCCGCCACTGCTGAGCACGTAGGTCAGCACTTGGCCGGCCGCAACCAGCGGGGTCGTGGACGAAACGTTGGGCGGACACACACCCGGAGTGGCTGTGTTGGTGCACTGCGGCGGAGGAGGAGTTCCCCCGGCGGAGCCGGTGCCGTAGTACCAGAATTCAACGCCGCCGAACTGCGAGAGCGCAGCTGAGCCGCCCATGAACCCTAGGTTATCCAGCGAAGTATTGGCGATGGCAATTCCTGTATCATAGCCCCCGGAAGCGGAGACGAACGGGAACAGGAGGTTGCAAGCGCACTTACTAACTGAGAACAAGGCCGCAGGCGCAATCGAGCTGGGAACGAAGCGCGGTATCGGCAGGTTAGGCGTGCCACCCATCGGTTGCGGGTAGTGTGCCGTCTGCGAATACGGTGAGCTCGCACCATAAGCCGGAGCAAAGCCGCCACTGGCCGTAGTGGTGGTGCCGGGAGTGGGCTCGTTCAGGTTGAGAGCCGGAGCGTAGGACACGACTGCGGTAAGCGTCGCGCTCTCGAGGCTGAACGGATCGGAGAAGATAACTTCGTACACAGCCACGCCCGTGGTTGAAATCGCGCTGTACGTACTCACCGCAGCGGCGGCGGACGTTCCGGTATAGACCGGCGCGTAAATGCCGGCGCCGTACTGGTCGGTGGTCACCAGCATCGCGATTCCGCTTATCCCGGTACAGGTTGCGCAGGACGTGGTGGTGGTGCCGTTGGTCAGGTAGATCGCATCCGGAACCAGCACGTTTGTGCCGGGCACAAAAGTTGCGGACTGGATCTGGAACATCAAGCGTGTACCTTGGTTGGCGACACCTGCGTTGTCGAGCAGGGTGCTGTTGTGAAACGCCGTGGCAAGCCCTAAACCCGTTACTGTTCCCGTACCGGTCCCAAACGGCGGATCGGGGGTGGGATCACTTAGACCAGGCTGATACTCGAAGCCACTCTCTGTATTATAAATGGCACCGGGTACATTCTGGTTAAGGTCGACCGGGTAGTTAATGGTTGGCGTACCCGTAGTGGTGCTACCGTCGTAACTCCAGTAACTGGCTGCCGTTATAATTTGACCATTGCCGGGCGATCCCGCGCTGGCGCCGGGGCCAAGGATCTGTGCGATATTCTTGGCTTTCCAAGAACTCCCAAATCCTTCGGTGAAGGTGTATTGCGGGCTCAGGCCAGTGGTCTGATGTCCAGTGACCGGGTATGTCCCGGTTGTCGAACCGGCAGGTCCCGTGGGTCCAACGGTTTCATTTTCACCAACGCATTGGAGGAAGTTGAAATTGGTGCGGCCGACGCCAGCGATGAGACCCTGCTGGACGTAAGCGACAATCTGCTGCGAGTTGTTGAGAGACAGCGAGGTGTTGCCGTTGATCGAGATCTGCTCCTGAGCGTAATTCAGGTAGTAGTTGCCCGCGGCCGGGATACCCAGATGGCTCCCATCACCGCGGATATTGGTGATGCGGATGGTCCGGGTGGTGGTGGTGCCCGGAGGATCCAGCGGAATGCCGAGCCAAGTGACGGCATTGTACTGGTTCACATCCTGCACCGTGCCCAGGCGGCCCTGGAACACATTGGGACGGCCGCAACCATAGGAATTAGCCGTCGGAATGGAGCCGGTGCCGGTGCCATTGCAGGTGCCGGTGACGAATGTAGCCCCGGCGCCAGTGCCGCTATATCCATTGGCTGTTCCATCGTAAGTGTGGCTCGGATCCGAGGTCGCATAGATAGCGCACACGTTCGCGCCCGAGGGACCGGAATCGAGCGCACCAGCGTTGCCGCAATTTAGAATCGGACGGGTGGGGTTGAACGCTGAATGAGGTTCGTCAATGATCACGATAGCCTCGCTCCAGATACCGCCGGACAACAGGCGGCTGGTGAGGTTCGTGTTGAGCGTGACGGTGATGTTTACCGGCTGAACAACCTGGCCCGCCGGCGTCGGTACGCCGCCGCTGCAACTCAGTACCAAGTCGCCCATCAACTCCGTCAAACCTTCCGCGCGGATCGTTGGTGGAACGCCGGTGGCGGCTTGACATTGGAACGGAGCGAGTTGAGCGCTAGCCGGAACGGTGAGCCCAGCGAGCAGGGCCACTAGGGCAAACGCGTAAAACCATCTGCGAAAATCTGCCATTTCCTTCTCCTTGTGAATTTCTGAAATTGAATTGATGGAAGTTCTTCCTGTCAACCTGAGCCTCAAACGATTTTTTCTCAAGCCTGGATCCTCTCAGATCTTAAACTCAGGAGCCGGATCCACCCGCTGGCAAGTTTCGCCGCCGATTGTCTTCCCGGTTTTTCTGCTCGATAGCTCATTGTTGCTTTAGACTTCTCTTGTGCTCTTATGTGCTCGCGGGATTCACGGTCAATGAATGCCGCCCTACAAACTTCTGTTACACCCTGGACGCAGTCAGATTATAAATACCACTCTCCACGGACTCAAGTCAAGCTAAAAATGAGAGTTGCGGTCCGGGGGACACCCGGTCTTCCGTGGCTGCGCTTTGTCTATTCGACCATCGGACGGCCCCAAACGTCAAGAGAAAACAGGGAACGGGAAGATCCGAGCGCTCAGCGGGTAAAATGTGGGCCGAATGGAGCTTTGGCTGTGGAAAACTCAGCGGTTACCGGCAGGGTTTAGGTTCCTTAATCCCGGTCCTTGATGTACTTGTGTAGCTTTTTCACCTTGAGGATGAGTTCATCGCTGGCTTCGAGGAGATCGGTGGTGTCATAAATTACGTGGGGGGTCATGAAGAGGATCAGCTCGGTCCGCTCATGACTGTAGGTCTTGCTGCCGAACAGAGCTCCGAGATAAGGGATCCGGCTTAGTAAAGGGATACCGGTGACGGAGCTGCTGGTGGTCTCGCCGATCAGGCCCCCTACGGCGATGGTGTCTCCGTCCTGCATGGTGATCTGCGTCTGCACAACCTGCTGCGAGAAGGAAGGCGTGAGGTTAGGGCTGCTGCTACTGCTACTGCTACCGCCGCTCGGCGGGGAACTGTTTTCCTGATTGATGATCAACGTCACCACGCCGCTGGGATTCACGCGCGCGTTGACCTCCAGAGTGATGCCGGTGCTGACGCCGGAGATGCTCTGGGTGAATGCGTTGGTGCCGCCCAGTTGCAGCGGTGTACCGACCTGGGAGGTCAGCACCGGGACCTGGGTACCGACGTTGATCGAGGCAGGGATGCTGTCGGTAGCGATGAGGCTGGGCTCGGAGAGGATGTGAACGTGACCGATATTCTCGTTTAAGCTCAGGCTGCCCAGCAATTGGCGGCTGGCGCTGACCAGCATTCCGGCGGAAAGAGTTACCGCGCCGCCGGAGAGAGAAGCGTAGGGCGCAAGGCCCGCGATGCCCGAGGGGAGGCCCGCGCTGCTGTTCTGAAAGTAGGCGGCCACGCCGCTTTGGAACTGGTCGGTGAGATCGATGGAGTAGATCTTGGCGTCGAGCAGGATCTGGCGCGGCGGCTTATCCAGTTGTTCGAGCATTTTGAGAATGCTCTGAAGACGCTGCGGATCGGCCTGGATAATGAGTTTGTTGTCAAAGGGAAGGGGCACGATGCGCGTAGGCGCCTGTTGGGGAGTGGCGGGAGAGCCGGCGGCAACTCCAGCCGCTGCCGCTCCGGGCTGCGCCGGGACCCCGGTGGGATTACCCATCAGAGGATTTTGCGCGGTATATCCACCGAAGGCTGGTGCGGCGTAAGCGCCGCCGTAAACGCCCGCACCGGCGGCCCCGCCGTTCATGCCGCCACCGCCGCCGCATCCGCCGCTGCCTCCGAAGGCGGGGCTGAAACTATTGGCGGATCCATATGTGTTTCCCGACCCTCCATAGCCGGTCGATCCCATGCTGCCATAGGATCCGCCGCCGTAACCTCCGCCGCCGCCGTAGCCTCCGCCGCCGCCGTAGGCGCCTCCATACTGGCCCGATCCGCCGGCTCCGTAGCCATAGTTGCCGTAGGCGCCGCCGACGGGAGCCGCAGCCCCGTAGCCTCCCAATCCAGCGCCGCCGAATCCGCCCGGCGCGCCGGGACTGAACAACTGGTTCAGAGCTTGCGCCAGGCAACTGTTTTGCCCATAGCGCACCGAGTAGACGTAGTTATCCACCGCACCCGCGGGCACTCTGGCGGGAATGTCGAATTTGGTGATCCATTCCTCGATGGTGTCAAAGACGCCCGGGTTGGGCGCCACGGCGATCAGCAGGTTGATGCGATCCACAGCAAGAAAATGCACGGTGGAGCTCTTGCCGTCGAGCGAAATGGCTTTGAGAACGCCGTCCAGGTCCTTCTCAACGTCGGAGGGACGGGCTTGCTCAAGCGAGAACAAACGCACGCGTTGGTTGGTGAACAGGTCGCTGTCGAACTCGCGGATCAGATCCATGATGCGGCCCATATTGCGGCGGTTGTCCAGGATGAACAGAAGATTGGCGGGAGGGTAGGTGACGACTTTGGCGTTCTCCCCGATGAACTCCTTGAGCACCTTCTCCAGCTCGTCGACGGTGATGTATTTTAGGAAGATCAGATTCAGCATGAGCCGATCGTCGTCAGGGATATCGCGGGTGGCGGTCTGGATGGGAATGGGCTGGTGCAGCGCGTCCAGCATCTTGACCACTCGATAGACGTCGCCTTCCTGCACCAGGGCGTAACCGTTGATGCGCAGAATCATCTCCAGCAGATTGCGCGCGTCCAGGCTTTTGGTTTCCCCGTAGGAATTGATCGAGATGCTGCCCGTCAAGCCCGGAGCGGGAGGAAGCACCAGAACCATATGAAGCTGGCGCGCCAGGCGGTCGACGACCTCGCCCAAGCCGGCGTTTTGCAAAGCAAGATCGGCGGCGGAGACCTGGGGCGCGGGCGGTTGTGCCGCTGCCGCGGGCGCCGCGGGTGTCTGTGCAGGGCCACCTTGGACTTGCTGGGGCACCGGTTGTTGCGGCGGCGCGGCTGGGGTGGGCGGGGCAACAGGCTGTTGCGGCGCCGCAGCTGGGGTTTGCGGAGGCGCAGGCGGAGCTTGGGCCAAAACCACTTGGGCCAAAATCAGCGAGGACACATGCATCAACGGCACGATCAACGACACAATACGGATTTTCATGATTTTATTTCACTTGTTCCCAAAAGCAGGACTTCCCCATCAGGCCTTGGTTAATCACTTTCCTGTAACCATCGACGACGGTTCCCGAGGGTGAACCATCGTCCGGATTCGTACATGCATGGAAGCCTCCTCCCATGTCCGCTCCGACGGCCGGCGGAGGGCTATTGGCGGATGGTCCGGCTCCGATGGTGACGACCGAGTTCTGCGCGGCCGGGGGCGGCGCAGCGGAGGCCTGTTGCGGCGCCGGCGCGTCCTTCGCTCCCAGGTCGCTCAAGTCTTTGACGACCGGGTTGCCGTTCCATTCGAAGGTGATGGAGTCCTTGTCAAAGGCCAGCACCTTGAAGTCGCCGATTTTCTCGCCGACCGCGTAGCCCTTCTGACTGTTGGCCGAGGCGCTGCTGAGGATGACCACGGGATCGCCGCCGAAATGGATCTGTCCGAAATAGTGCGGCAGCGCGGGCATGACCGGAGGAGGCGGAGCCGGCTTGGGAGGCGGAGGCGCGGGCGGAGGATCGACGATGACGTTGGGATTGCGGTCCTTGGAGAACAGCATCTTCTGCACGGAGTCGATGTATTCGGCGGGAGCCACAGGAGACACGGGCGCGGGCGGGGGCGGGGCCAGCAGGGTGCGGCTCTGTCCGTCCTTGAGGAGCACGGCGCGCGCATGCGCCTCGGCCGCCTGCTGGCGCACGCGCAACTGCCAGACGAGTAGGCCGGCCAGCACCACCAGCGCCAAATTCAACAGCAGCATTTTGCGATTCACAGCCCCGCTCCTTTCTTTTGCAAGATCAATTTTTCGGGAACCAGCTTGCGCGCGGTGACGCCGGAAACAGAAAGCCGTACGCTCACGGTTTTTTCCTTGGGATTCGCGGCGGCAACCTGAAGCTCGCTGGTAGTGAGGAGCTGGGGCTGCGCGCCCAGGTCGGCCAGCAGGTTGATCAACTGCTCCATGTGGCACTCGATAATGACCGCGACGCTGGCTTCTCCGTAGGCGTCGCCGAGCGGTTCGATGCCCACCAGCTCCGTCGACTTGATATCGATTTGTTGGGCGGCGCAGAGCCGGCGCAGAATGGTGAGAAGCTGGGCTTGCGCTTGCGCGGCAGTGTCGCCGGGGATCAATCCGGCTTCGCGCTGGGCCAGTTCAGCCTGGACGCCTTTCAAAATCGCTTCCTTTTGCGGAACCGTGGCGGCGGCGTCGCGCAGGCGGGCGAGGCGCTTTTCGGCCAGCGCCGTCGAATCGGTGGGGGCTACGACGGCCGCTACGCCGCTGCCGCTGTTTTGCCAAAAATACCAGACGCCCGGAAGCACCAGTGATACCGCCGTCCAGGCCAGCAAGCGGCGCTCGCGAGGAGTGACGGTCATCTGACTCCTTCGCGATTGGTCTTGATGCGAAACTGTTCTCCGCCGGGAATGCGCAGGGGCGGCGCCTGAAATTCGGAAGCTTCAAACAAGTGGAAGCATCCAGCAGCGGCACCAGCGGCGCGGCTTCGGGCGTCTCGCCGCCCACGATCACCTGCTTGGCGGAGATCTGCATGAGACTGAGCCAGGTGGGCGGAGGCAAGAATGCGGGTCAACTCGGCCATCACGTCCATATCGGCGCGGGGATGGCGGCGCAGATCGTCGAGGAGCTGGATGCGCCGGCGCAGCGCGTCCACCTGTTTGTCGATCGCGGCGGCGCGCTCGGCCCGGGGGGTCGCGGCGGCGATCTGGGCTTCGAGCGACTTGAGATACTTGCGGTTCTCGTAGGCGGGGAAGAGCGGCCAGCGCGCCGGCAACAGCAGCACCACCGCGTTCCAGAAGGCCACCGCGGGAACCCAGCGCAGGCGCGAGCCGGCCTGACGCCGCTCGGCCGGCAGAAGATTCAAGGACAGACACAGAGTGCGGACAGGCGGAGGACAGCGCGCGCGGCAAACGGCAACGCGGCGTCTGTGGGTAGCGCGGCGTCTGTGGGCTGCGATGTATTCGAGGGTAGCGACGCGTCCGTGCCTAGCGCGACGTCCGTGGAAAGCGCGGGGTCTGAGGGATTGCGAGGAGTTTGTGAACGCAGCGGCGAGTCGGTGCGTATCCCTGCGTCTGTGGGAAGCGCCCGCATCCGTGGGCAGCGCAGCGTCGGTGGGCAGCACAGCGTCTGGGGGCTGCGGCGCGGACTTGGAAGGGAGGGCTCCGAGAAGCGAAACCAGCGGGACAGGTTCGGTGCCGGAAGGAATTCGCAGCTCGGCCGCGGCCAGCGCGGCTGCGCGCTCATTGCCGGCTCGAAGCTGGCGGAGAACAACGGGCGCGTGGGACTCTCGCCGTAAAACTCGAGCATCGCCGCCGGAATCGTCCACGGCCAGCAGCTCCGCAGCCGGCGTTTGCGCCGAACAGAGCCGCAGAGCGGAATAGACCGCCGCGGCGGAGCAGGTGAACGCGCCCACGCGGACCCCGGCCTCTTCGAAGGGAGCCGCGTAGCGCTCGACGGCGTCGCGGCGCACCACGGCCACCAAGCACGGTGGAGCTTCCGGGAAGCGGGTCCAGGCGGAGTAGACATCGTCTTCGCCATAGGGGTGCAGACCGTCCATCTGAAAACGGACCGCGTTGTCGAGATCCTTATTCGAGACGCCGGGCAGCGGCAGGGGCCGCAGGATCACGTCGGCGCGCGGCAGCAGCACCACGGCGGCAGGCGTGAGCGCAACCCAGCTTGCGCAGGAACGCCGCGTAGGCCGCGCCCCATTCGGCGGCGGGCTGGCGGCGGAAATCCTCGATGGTCAGGGAGCCGAGCAGGCGCGCGCCGTCGGGGCGCACGCGAGACCGCCGCGATGTGCAGCGATTCGGCGCCGCGCGGTCCGGCGATCTGGATGCCGACGCCGCTGCCGAAGGCGAAGATCTTTCTTGAGCGCGGCGGGATCATGGCAATCATCGGCGACCCGGGCACGAGACGCTCCCGGCTAACGAAATCCGCGCGTGCCAGAGACCGCGCAGGAGGAACGGGGCCGGGAGGAGCGACGGCCAGCTCGCTCCAGGCGTCGTCGTAGTAGCGCAGGACGTGCAGCGGCATCTGGTAGAACCGCTTGCGGTCGAGCAGTTTCACGGTCGCGGCGGAGGTGCGGACCACATCGGAAGGCGAGCCGTCGGGGCGGCGCAGGCGCGCGGTGGCGCGGAGGGTCCAGATCAGATTGCCGCCCACGCCCATGCCGGGCGCGGAGATCCCCAGAGCTTGCCGACCTTCGCCCATATTGTGGAAAGGGCGCACGGAGCGGCGTTGCATGATCTGGGCGACGGCGGCCGGCGACACGCCCATGGCTTCCATCAGCGCCGGACTGGCGGTGTTGATATCGTAGGGGCCGTGGCTGCCCCACACCGAGAGGCAATCGCGCAGGCCTCCGCGGGCGAACAAGCGCCCTTCCGCGTCGCTCGCGAAATTGCCGTAGAACAGTTCCGGAGTCATGCCGCGCACCAGCAATAATTCTTCAATCTCTTCAAAGGACGCATGCCGCGGCAGGAAAGTCGGCCCGCCCGCCGGGCCAAAGAGATAAATAGAATGAATCCAAGGGGCTAGGGCCGGGGCTGCGCCAGTCGATGATGGCCTGCGCCGATGCGTCGCGCGCGATGGCCGGATCGCCGCTGACCGGCGGCCACCACGCGGATACAGCTCGTCGGCGACTGGCGGTGTTGATGTTGAGCTTGGCCGATTCCGGAATCAGCTCCACCACGGCGTCGCCGCTGGGATAGTGCATGATCATGCGCGGAGAATTGGCTGCCCAGAAGCGCGGCGTGCCGTCGGGATTGGTCCCGGTGTATGCCGGTCCAGCCCCACAGCATCCACTGGATGCCGCGTTCGACCGAACCGGTGGCCAGATAGTAGGCGCGCAAACCGTCGGAGGAGCCGCCGACGCGGCTGGTCTCCGAGCGCACGGTGGAGGACAGCGGCGAAGGCGATGGCGGCCAGCGCCGCCGCCAGCCACAGCACCGCCAGCAGAGCGGAGCCTCGGGTGCGCGGCTCATGGCGCCGGAATCCGCGGGGGTCGCGCGCGGGTCGGGGACCCGCCCCACAATTTATTGGTCCGCATATGGCGCGTTCAGCAGGCGGGTGACGTGCACGGGCACGTTCAGAGTGAGCATGGGAAGGCGCGCAGGCTCGGGTTGAAGAGGCATCATCTCCATGCGCACGGCTCGCGGCAGATCGACACGCTGCCAGCACCGGAATCCAGTCGCCGCCCATGGGAGAATCGGGAACCGGCACGCGGTAGGCGAAGCGGCAATACGCCAGCCTCCCGGCCATTTCCACGGAATGCTGCGGTGACCTGCACGGGCGGAAAAATATTACTGACGCACTGCGGCGCAACGCTGGCGGGGCCGGAATAGAGGCGCTCATTCATCATCAGCCGGAAGCCTCCGTGGGGATCGGGGGCGGCTACATATTCGACCACTCGGGGATAACCCCGCGCGCCCTGGTCCAGCGAAAAACTGCTGACGAAGCGCAGCGACGCGGCGTCGCCGTTGAAGGCCGAGACCTTGGGACCGGCGCTGGCGCCGCAGTTGCCGGTGACCGGCATCATTCCGCCGAATTGCCGGTGCAGCGCCTGGTCCAAGCCCATCACGCGGCGATTCTCCTCCAGGCGCGCGTTCACTCTTTCGTAGGCCGTCAGACCGGAACGCATGGCCATCATTAAACCAGTGATGATGGCCGCCACCAGCGTGAGCGCGATCATCATCTCGACCAGGGTGAAGCCGCGCGCACGCCGCTTACGGCGACAGGCCTGGAGACTACGGGACATGGATCGGATCTCCCACCTGTAAGACGCCGCGGCGGAAGCCTTCGAGCGAAAAGTCGTGGCGGGTGTCTCCATCCATCCACGTGATTTCGAGCCGGACGCGGTCGACCACCCATTGGCCGGGCGCGGCTCCGGGCGCGGTCTCGAAGGGCTCGACCATGGCGGTCCAGCCGATGGGGGCGCCGCCGGTGAGCGCGGGAGCGAAAGCGCCTTGGAGCGGCTGGCCGCGGGGAAGCTCGGAGGCCACCAGAAGCTCGTCCATTTTCTGCTGCGCGAGCAGGGTGGCGCGGTCGTATTGCGAAAGCCGCGCGGCGTTGCGCGTGGAGGCGGACAGAGCTTCCAGCAGGCCGGCCACGGCGATGCCCATGATCAGAGCAGGCGACCAGGACCTCCAGCAGGGTGAATCCCCGCTGGCGCTTGCGCATGGACGTTGCCTTGCTCATTGCCGTTCGATTTCCGAATGGAGCATGCCGGTAACGGGATCGACGCTCACGCGGCGCCGGCGCCCTTCCTTGGATTCAAGCTCGATGCTGATGCGCGGCGGAGTTCCGCCGGGATAGAGGAGGAAGCGGCGCTGCTCGCCGGAGCCGGTGTCGTTTAATGGAGACGGGGGTGGAGACGAGCCGGCTTGAGATATGCCGCCGCCAGGAATCAAACCTGCCAGTGATCCGCCCTGCTGAGCCGCGCCGGCTGCAGCCTGGCCGACGGAAGCGATGCGAATGGGCGGAGCGAGTTCGAGCGTGCGATTCAGGCTGAGGTCCATCGAACGCGCCGAAATCGCGTTTTCCCCGGCGAGACGCGAATCTCGACCACCTGTTGCACCCGGTCGGCCCGATCCAGCGCCAGGTTGAGCAGAGCCATAACGCGGTCGGCGGCCGAGCGCAGGCGCAGGGAGTCGAGACCGGCGGAGGCGGTGGGATAGCTCACCGCGGCGATCACGGCGATGATGACCATCACGATGAGCAGCTCGAGCAGGGTGACGCCACGCTGAGCGGAGGGCGCGCGGCCGCTCCCTGACGGTCGCGGTTCAGCATCGGCGCGGGCGAACGCATCGCAGGGTGTGGACGAACCGGCTCTTCCGAACCGCGCGCCGCAGCAAGCGGGACCGGCGCGGGCACGCCGTAGAGCGCCCTATTTCGATTCGTCCAGCTGTCAATGTCGGCATTATTCCCTTCGCCGCCGGGCTGGCCGTCGGCGCCATAGGAGACGAGGTCGGGCTCATCGCCGTGGGCTCCGGGGAAGGTGTAGAGATAGGCATGACCCCAGGGGTCGGTGGGGACCTCCTTGGGCAGATACGGTCCGGCCCACTGATCGACGCCGTCCGGCTTGACGCGCAGAGCCTGCAGAGCCTTGATCGGTGGTGGGGAAGTTGCCGGTGTCGAGCTTGTAGGCTCCCAGCGCGGTCATGAAGGAATCGATCTGGGCGCGGGCGGCGGTGCGCTTGGCTTCGTCGGCGCGGCGGAACAGATTGACGCCGACCAGGCCGACGAACAGGCCCATGATGACGACCACCACCAGCATTTCGATGAGGGTCACGCCGCGTTGCGATTCTTTTGTCTGTGCGAAGTAGGTTTCATATATTCACGTCGTTAATGCTCGTAATGGCGAGCAGCAAGCTGAGAATCAGGCTGCCGATGACGATGCCCATCGTCAAAATGATGAGCGGCTCAAACAGCGAAGTGAAGCGCCGGATGGCAGTGCGCGTTTCGTTCTCGTAGATATCGGCCATGCGGTAGAACATGGCGTCCAGGCGCCCGGTCTCCTCGCCCACGGCTCAGCAGATATCCGGCCAGCGGCGGGAAAGCGCCGGTCCGCTGCAAGGGCTGCGAGATGCCTTCGCCGCGCTTGACTCCGGTGGCGACGGCTTCGAGCGATCCGGCCATGCGCTGGTTGTTGAGAATGCCGCGCGCGATGCCGATGCGCCGACACCAGAGGCACGCTGGAGGCAACCAGGGTTCCCATGGCGCGGGCGAAGCGCGAGGTTTCGGCCTTGCGCAGCGCGTCGCCGAGCAGCGGAATCCGCAGGCGCAACGTGTCCCACCACAAGCGGCCGGCGGCGGTGCGGATGTAAGCTTGAAAGCCGATGAAGGCCAGCAGAGAGCGTAACGGCCACGGGCAGCCACCAGGTCTGAATGATGGCGCTGGCCTGCATCATCAGCAGCGTGGGCGTGGGGATCTTGATGTGCGGGTCGGAGAAGATCAGGGCGAAGCGCGGCACCACGAATTCCAGCAGCACCAGGATGGACGCGATGCCCACGCAGCTCAGCAGAATCGGATAGATCATGGAGCTGACGATGTAGCCGCGCAGATCGTCGCGGGTGCGTTTCAAACTCGGCCAGGCGCTCGAAGATCAGCGCGAGCGAGCCGGAGGCTTCGCCGGCGCGCACCATGTTGACGTACAGCTCGGAGAAATGCGCGGGGTGCGCGGCCAGGCTGTCGGCCAGCGATTTGCCGCTCTTGAGGATGCGCAGGACGTCGGTGACCAGAGCGCGGAATTTGGCGCGCTCGCTCAGCTCCGAAGTGATGGAAAGAGTGCGGTCGAGCGGTACGCCGGCGTTCGAGCAGCGTGGAGATTTCGCCGGTGAAGAAGAGCACGTCGCGGCGCTTGCCGCCGTCGAGCATCGGGCAGGTTGATGTGTGACGTCCTTCTTCGGCGCCTCGGCGCTGACCTCCACCGGAATGAGGCCCTGGCGGCGCAGCTCCGAAGCGGCGAAGCGCTCGGACTCGGCGGTGAGCGATGCCGGTGCGGACTTTGCCGTCGGAGGCGACCGCTTTGAAGAAGTACGCGGTGGCCATGTTAGGACCGCTTCCTCTGGTCGCGGGACGGTTGCTCGAATCGCGCACAACGCTTCGCTGTGCGCTCGGCTGAGCCGCGACCAAAGGGAGCGGTTGCGGTTTTACGTCATCCCTAGAATTCCTGGGTCACGCGGGTGACTTCGCTGGGCGTGGTGATGCCGCGGCGCACCTTCATCCAGCCGTCCTCGCGCAGGTTGCGCATGCCGTCGCGGCGCGCGGCGGCGGTGATCTTGTTGGAGTCGTCGTTCTTCATGATGTGATTGCGAATGTCCTCGCTCAGCTCCATCATTTCGAAGATGCCCATGCGGCCGTGGAAGCCGGTTCCGAAGCAATGTCTCGCAGCCCGCGCCGCGCCAGGTGTCGATGGTATCGCCGTCGGGCGTGATGGCGGTGCCCGCCGGAGCTTTGCATTCCGGGCAGATGACGCGCACCAGCCGCTGGGCGAGAACGCCCACCAGAGAAGAAGTGATCAAGTAATTATCGACGCCCATGTCGGTAAGGCGCGAGATGGCGCTGGGAGCGTCGTTGGTGTGCAGAGTCGAGTATACGAAGTGGCCGGTGAGCGCGGCGCGGATGGCGATGTCGGCGGTCTCGCGGTCGCGGATTTCGCCCACCATGATGACGTCGGGGTCCTGGCGGACGATGTGGCGCAGACCCTGCGCGAAGGTCAGCCCGATCTGCGGATTGACGTGGATCTGGTTGATGCCGTCCATCTGATATTCGACCGGATCCTCGATGGTGATGATCTTCTTGTCGCTCTGGTTGATGCGCTTGAGCGCCGAATACAGCGTGGTGGATTTGCCGCTGCCGGTGGGGCCGGTGACCAGAAAAATGCCGTGCGGCAGCGAGGTGTAATACTCCATGCGCGAGAGCATGTGCTCGTCGAAGCCCAGCCGTTCCAGGTCGTAAAAATCGCCCGCGGACCGATCGAGCAGGCGCATGACCACGCTTTCGCCGTACAGCGTGGGCAGAGTGGAGACGCGCAGGTCCACCTCGCGGCCGATGGTCTTGATCTTGATGCGGCCGTCCTGGGGCAGGCGGCGCTCGGCGATATTCAGGCGGGCCATCAGTTTCACGCGGCTGATGATGGCGGCTTTGAATTCGCGCGGCGGAGGGTCCTGGTTCACCAGCACGCCGTCGATGCGATAGCGCACGCGGAATTCTTTTTCGAACGGCTCGATGTGGATGTCGCTGGCGCGCTTTTCCACCGCGGAGGCGATCATGGCGTTGACCAGGCGGATGACCGGAGCCTCGCTGGCCATGTCGCGCAGGTGCTCCAGGTCCTCGGTGTCGGTGATCGGCGTGGCCACTTCGGTTTCGTTCTTGGCGCTCTGGCCGTAATAACGGTCGATGGCGTCGAGGATCTCCTGCTCCGGCGCGATGCCGGGCAGAACCGCCAGGCCGGTGCAGGAGGAGACCGTGGAGCGGGTCTCGAAATCGTTGGGATCGGCCATGGCCAGCGTGACGGTGTGATCGTGCTGGGCGACGGGCAGGCAGCGGAACTGGCGCAGGAAGCGCGGCGAGAGCGTTTCGAGCTCGGGCGAGACGGCGGGCGGACCTTCGATGGAGAGCACGGGAACCTGCAACTGCTCTGCCAGCGCGCTCAAAACGTCGCGCTGGGCGACGAAGCCGAGATCGACCAGGATCTTGCCCATCTTGTCGCCGCGCTCGCGCTGCAGTTCGAGCGCGCGGTCGAGGTCCTCCTGCGTGATCTGACGACGCTCGATGAGGATCTCGCCCAGCCGCATGGACGGTTAATTCCGTTCCGTAACGTGGATGGCGGCATCCAGACCAACGCCGTTGGCGCGCTTGACGTCGAGCAGCTTGCGGCGCGTGGACTGCACCAGCAGCTCCGCCGGGTAGCCGGTTCCATCTTCCCACAGGAATAGCGGAGCAGATCGACCTCGATCACCACATTTTCGTCCACAGGCACGGGATCGAGGGAAGCGGCGCAGTCCACCAGCGCCAGCGCCAGCGCCTTCTGAAGCTGCGGCATGCGCTCAATCTTCTTTTGCTTGACCTGAACCTTCATCTGCGGAGTCAGGATGGAGCTCATGAGGCCGACTCCGTCGCTGGCGGTATTCATCTCCACCGTGAACACGGCGCCATAGCCGTCCAGATACAGTCCCCGCGTGTGGGAGGTAACCGACATCGGCGTATCCGGCCAGATCCGCGAGAGCCGCTCATCCAGGCTTTTTTCGGCGGCCCGGATGACCGCGCGGCTCACCGTCGATTCGGCGGTATCGGCGACGGCCGCGGCGGCGATCGCCAGCGCAGCAACGAAAGGGAAGATACAAACAGCAATTTTCATTGGCGCACCAATCCTGTGGGTTTCATATACATCTCGGAATCACGATGTCATAGATACCCGACCATTTGTTCGAATTGCTCAGGTCGTGCCGCGCTGCACCACCGCGACGGCTTTGTTTACAGCGGCGTCGATCTGGGCATTGATCAGCGGCCGGATCGGGCGCAGCGGGCCGCGGAACGCGTGCACCAGAATCGCCCCGGCGATGACGCAGGCGGCGGCGAAGTTGGGGGTCGCGAGCGAGCGGAAAGCGCGCTGGTACCAGCGCGGCTCGAAGATCTGGTCGGAGACGAAGGCGATGCGGCGGGGGATCTCCTCCTCGCGCAGGGTCGACAGCGCGTCCAGCGTCAGGCGCAGCGCGGCCAGCTCCTCGCGGCAGTCGGGGCAGGCGTCGGCGTGGGCCTCGGCCTCGCGGCGCGCGGAGCGGTCCAGTCTCGCCCAGCGCGTAAGCTTTCCAATCGTAGGATTCGCAACTCATGTTGACTTCTTCAACTCCCTCTGCAGTACGCCTCGGGAGCCAAGAGCCGGTCTTCAGCAACTCCAGCGCGGTATACAAACGCGACTTCACGGTGGAGACCGGGCAATCCAGAATCTCCGCGATCTCATCGAACTTGAAGCCTTGATACACCTTGAGCAGCACGGCTTCGCGCTGATCGTCGTTGAGGCGCTTGAGGGCGCTCTCGACGGCCAACGAAAGCTCCAGCGGCAGCAAGCGACCGCCGGTATCGGCCGGCTCGCAGATCCGGGATCCGCGGGCAACTCGGTTTCCGGCCGCTTGCGCCGCAGCAGGGAGAAGGCCTCGTTATGCGCGATGCGGAACAGCCATCCCGCGAATCGCTCCACGATCGTCCGAGCTTGGGCAGATTCTGGTAGGCCTTCAAAAACACGTCCTGGCTCACGTCGAGCGCATCTTCGCGGTTCGCCAGCAGACGCAGCAGGTAGTTGAAGACGCGCTTCTCCCACCGGGACACGAGGAGGTTGAAGGCCTCCACGTCTCCCCGCCGCGCTTTGGCGATCAGGTCGCGATCTTCAACTTCCCGGAAGATCACTTATTGCTCCACTGAAATCCAGCTTCGTAGGTAAAGACGCCGGCGGCATCGAAAAAGTCGGCCGAGGCTTCTTTTCCGACTATAGCGCCGGTGGACGCTGCCGGAGTGGCATAATGCGGATGAGGCGCGGATGAGTACCAAGATCCTGATGGACGTCGAAGAGTACCTGCGAACCAGCTTCGAGGGCTCGGATTGCGAATATGTCGACGGCGAGGTGGTGGAGAGGAATTGGGGCGACTTCCCGCATGCAACGGTTCATGGGAATCTGAGCGGACTTCTATCGACGCTGCGGAGGACGCTGGGGATTCGCGTGTCGATTTCGATTCGCCTCAGGATCAGCGCTCAGCGTTATCGGGTTGCCGACATCGCGGTCTGGCGGGATGACAACATTGGAAGTCGGATTCCCACGGTTCCCCCGTTCCTCGCCGTGGAAATCCTTTCTCCTGAGGATCGCATGGTGCGGATGCTGCCCAAAATTCAGGAGTATCTGTCGATCGGCGTCGAGTACGTTTGGGTGATCGATCCCGAAGAACGCGCCGCGCTGAGCTACTCGCGAAAGCACCCGGAAGGCGCGGTGGCGACCACGCTGCGGACCGAGAATCCAGACATCGAGATCCCGCTCGAGAGCGCTTTCGATCTGGATTCGTAAGTGAAATCGTGATCCCGCGATTCGGGCCGGAGGCGTTGCGGGGGTTCTTCTTCAATCAAGCGGATTCGGCGAAGTTGTGGCGGGCGCGGGATGCTGGGCGATAAAGGCGAAGCCGACCCTCAAGCCAAGCTACGCCGGGACGCCCTCGACGATGCTGCCGCCGCCGGGGGTGGGAACAATGCGGCTTACGCGCCAGCCCGCCGCGGCAAAGAGGTCGCGGAACTGGGGCTCCGAACGCTCATGCCCGCCGGGGAAGATGAGCATCTCGAGATCGAGGAATTTGGCGGGGTCAAAGCCGTTTCCGGGCTGGATGACGTTGTCCACCACCAGCAGCTTGCCTCCGGGATTGACGCCCTTGCGGCAGCCCTTGAGGATCTTGAGACAAGGATCGTCGGGCCAGTCATGCAGGATGTGCTTCATGATGTAGGCGTCGGCGCCGGCGGGGATGGAAGTGAACATATCGCCGGAGACGAGAGTGCAGCGGTCCATCACAGGCTTAAGCGGCCCGGACTTCGCGCCTTCAATCACCGAAGCTATCTCGTAGAGCGTGCCCTTCAAGCTGGGATTGGCCTGGAGAATGGTGGCCAACAGCAGCCCATGGCCGCCGCCGACGTCGACAATGGACGCGATCCCCTCAAACGAGTAAGCCTCGACGACGGCGGGGCTGTCGAGCCGGGACAGATCCGTCATGGCGTGGTTGAAGATCGCCGCGGCTTCGGGCTTTTCCCCGAACAGCTCAAAGGGCGCCTTGCCGTAGATTTTCTCAATAGCTTGTTTACCGGTGCGGACGCAGTATTCGAGATGTTCCCAGCCGCGCATGTGCCATTCCTGCGATTGCATCATTGCCCAGCCGCGGAGACTAACCGGGCCGGTGCCGCGCAGGGCCGCGGACATCGGGGTTTGGGAAAACTTGCCGTCGGGACCTTCGGCGAGGACGCCCACGCTGGCGGTGGCGCGCATCAGACGGTAAAGAGGTCCGGGCTGGGCGCCGGCCTGCCGGGCCAATTCGTCAGCCGATTTGGGGCCGGAATCGAGCAGATCGGGAATGCCCAGGCGCGCAAGCGCTGAGACCGCGCCGGCGATCATGCCGCCGCTGAAAATCTGCATGAGGCCGACATGCGGCGGAGGCTCGGGATGGCTGGTTTGGGGTTGAGGAGTCATTCCCTTTATTCTAGGACTTCGTGGATTATCCAGACTCGGTTCAATTTCTATACACGCTGGGGAACGAAATCAAGACGGCCAAATTGGGCCTGGAACGGATTCGCGCAGTGCTGCATGCGCTGGGCGATCCGCAGCAGTCGTTTCGATCGGTGCATGTGGCGGGAACCAACGGCAAAGGCTCGACCTGCGCAATGATTGAAGCGGGATTGCGGGCGGCGGGAGTGCGCACGGGGCTGTTCACGTCGCCGCATCTGCTGGAACCCACGGAGCGCATCCAGATCGACGGGATTCCGGTGAGCCAGGCCCAGTTCCAGCGCGCCTTCGAGGTGGTCCACGCGACGGCCGGGAAACTGGATCTGGACTGCCATCCGACTTATTTTGAAACCGTTACCGCGATGGCATTCTGGCTATTCCGCGAGCTGGGTGTGGAAACCGCGGTGATCGAGACGGGGTTGGGAGGAAGGCTGGACGCGACCAATGTAGTCGAGCCGGTACTGACCGCGATCACGCCTATCGATTTCGACCACGAGGCGTATCTGGGGCATACGATTGAAGCGATCGCCGGCGAGAAGGCGGGGATTTTGAAGGCGGGCGTGCCGGCGGTGTTCGCGAGGCAGAGGCCAGAGGCAAGCGCGGTGCTGGAGACGCGGGCTCGTGAGCTGGGCGTGAAGGTGACGCGAGCCGCGGAGTTCGAGATCCGGGATCTGGAAATCGACGCCAGGGGATCGCGATTTAACGGCCTCGAATGCAGGCTTGCGGGCGAGCATCAGGTGGAGAATGCCGTAACCGCAATGCTGGCGCTGAATGAACTGGGCGTGGCTCCGGACGCGATCGCGCAAGGTCTCGCGGATGTCCGCTGGCCGGGAAGGCTGGAATTTGTCGCGCCCAATCCGGACGTGCTTCTGGACGGCGCGCATAATCCGGCGGGAGCCCGGGCGCTGGCGCGCTATCTTCAGAGATTCTACGCCGGACAGCGGATCTGGATGGTTTACGGGGCGATGCGCGACAAGGCCATCGAGGAAGTCGCGGAAATCCTGTTCCCGCTGGCGCACGAGCTGATCTTCACCGCTCCGGATTCCTCGCGAGCGATTCGGCCGGAGGCGCTGGCGGAGCTGGCGGGACGGGGCCGGTGCGCGGATCTCGAGGCGGCCATGGGGATCATCCAAGCCGAGGCGGCCAGCGACGATGTGGTGGTGATCACGGGCTCGCTTTTTTTGATCGGAGAGGCGCGGCGCGCGTATTCTAGATGTAGGCAGGTGTGGCAATGACAGGTGTGGCAATGAGGAAGGGTTGGATCGCAGCCGCTGTGCTCGCCGTGGCGGCTTGGGGCAAGGACGTTCCCAAATTTTCGCTGGCGGACACGGGCGGCGCAACGCACACGGAAGCGGAGTGGAAGGGAGCCGAGGTGGTGCTGTTCTTCATCACCACGGATTGTCCCATCAGCAACGGCTATGTGCCGGAGATGAATCGCATCGCGAAGGAATACGCATCGCGCGGCGTGCGGTTTTATGGAGTGATGACGGATACGAGCGTGCCCGCCGCGGACGTGCGCAAACACGTGAAGGATTTCGGCTACGTGTTTCCCGTGCTGTTCGATCCGGCGCAGGTTCTGGTGAAATATACGAACGCCGACACGAATCCGGAGACGGCGGTGATTTCGCCGCGTGGCGGAATGGTGTACCTGGGGCGCATCGACAATAAGGTGGCGGGTTTCGGGACGCAGCGCCCGGAAGCCACTGAGCACGATCTGAAGGACGCGATTGAGGCTACGCTCGCGAACCGGCCGGTGGCCAAAGCGGTGACGACTCCGATTGGCTGTTCCATTGTGCGTGTAAATTGAGGATGGTATGAACAAGTTTGCGGGAGTTGTGTGGTTGGGGATGGCTGGGGCGCTGTCCGCCGCGGCGGCTCCGCCGACGTTTAATCGCGATATCGCGCCAATTCTGTACAAGAACTGCGCGACCTGCCATCGGCCCGGCGAGGTGGCTCCGTTCTCGCTGCTGACGTATCAGGACGCGGCCAAGCGCGCGAAACAGATCGCCACGGTGACGCACAGCCGGTTCATGCCTCCCTGGAAGGCCGAGCCTGGGTATGGGTCCTTCCAGAATGAGAGGCGGCTGACCGACGAACAGATCGCGATGCTGGGCGAATGGGCGGCTAACGGCGCGCCCGAAGGCGATGGGGCAGAGAAGCCCACGCCTCCGGTTTTTGCGGAAGGATGGCAGGCAGGTCAACCCGACCAGGTGTTCACTCTTCCCGAGAAATTCTCTTTGGCGGCGGACGATCCGGATCAATACCGCTGCTTTGTTATCCCCATGAATCTGGATCATGACGTGTACGTGAAGGCGTTCGAATTCCGGCCGGGCAACCGGCGCGTGGTGCATCATGCCATCATCTTCACCGATCCCACCGGGGCCGCGCGCAAACTTGCGCCCAACGGCGGCAGCTACCAGTGCTTCGGAGGACCGGGCTTCGGGCCCACGGGACTTGTGGGCGGATGGGCTCCGGGCGGATCGCCCAATGTGGCTGCAAAGGGCATGGATTTTTCCATCGCCAAGGGAACCGACCTGGTGTTGCAGATCCACTACCATCCTTCGGGCAAAGCGGAGCAGGATCAATCCTCGTTGGGCATGACCTTCGGCGAAGCTCCGACGATCGGCCGGGGTTTGGTTCTGATGAGTTCGCGGGCGATCAAGATTCCCGCTGGTGAAGCGCATTATGTGGTGAAGACAGGCATGACCATCCCGCAGGACGTGGAGGTGCTGGGCATTACGCCGCACGCGCATTACCTGGGCAAGGAAATGAAGATCGACGCGCATCTTCCGGATGGCTCGGTCACGCCTCTGATCCGGATCAAGGACTGGGATTTCAACTGGCAGGGGCAGTATCGTTACTCGCAGCCGGTGAAGCTGCCCAAAGGCACGCGGGTGGAGTTGGAATACACCTACGATAATTCGGCGGCAAACCCGCGGAATCCCTCGAATCCTCCGGTGGAGGTGCATTGGGGCGAGCAGACCACCAACGAAATGGCGGTGGCGTTCATGAGCGTGAAGTTGGCTTCGCTCGCCGATGAGCAGACGTTCCAGCGGCAGATCGGGCTGGAGCTGATCAACGAGTTTCTGTCGCAGGGGGAAGATCTGAACGATCTCCCGCCGGAAATCAACCCGGCCGCGCGGGCACGGCTGGCGCTGGCCATCCGGCTGTTCGACCGCAATCACGACGGCAAGCTGGACGCGGACGAGCGTAAGGCTCTGATGGATTTTCTGCGGGCGCGGGTTCAGTAGCCGATTGATGGCCAAGCTGTGGAGTCTGTTGATCGTCCTTCCGCTGATTGTTCTTTCCACCGCCGTGTTGGGATTAGTGAGCGCTGCGATTGCGGTGTTCGGATCGGGGACGTCGCCCTTGCAGATCGCGGTGGCGCGGGTATGGTCGCGATCGATTCTGTTTTTTGCGGGCGTGAAGGTGGAAGTGGAAGGCCGTGAGCGGCTGAATACCAGCGGTCCGTACGTCTTCGCGTCGAATCATCTCAGCTTCATCGACACGCCGGTGGTCTTGAAAGGCATCCCGCTGCAATTTCGATTCCTGGCGAAAGAGGAGCTGTTCAAATGGCCTTGGCTCTTTATCGGATGGCACCTGAAGACGGCGGGCCATATTGCAGTGCCGGTGGACGATCCAAGGGCCTCGGTGAGAGCGCTGAGCCAGACGGCCAAGTTGATCGAGTCTGACGGAACCTCGGTTTTCTTTTTTGCGGAGGGTGGGCGCAGCGCGGATGGAACTCTGCGCGAGTTCAAGGATGGCGCGGCGTATATCGCGATCAAGGCGCAAGCACCGCTGGTGCCGGTGGCGCTGCTGGGTCCGCACGAGATTCTCCCGATGGGGTCGAATGTCATCCGCGGCGGCCGCGTGAAGGTGCGGATCGGGGAACCGATTCCGACAGAGGGAATGACACTGAAGGATCGGGGAGCGCTGACCGAGGCGGCGCGCGAGCAGATGACGCGGCTTCTGGATTCATCCCTGCTTGATTCCTCGAGGCCGGACGCAGGAAAGACGCACGCGAAGGCGGCCGATGATTAGAATGAATCGCATGTCATTCAGGGGTTGGCTTACGCTCGGGCTCTTTCTGGCTGGGTGCGCATGGAGCGCCGCAGCACCTCCGGAAATCGCCGGTGTCAGCAGCGTGATTCTGACGCCTGGCGCGATCCTGTCGATGGCCGGCGGTCATCTGGGCACGGCGGCCCGGTGCACTGCCCCTCCAAGCGGCGTCGATCCTCCGGTCTACCCGTATCAGCTTTGCGGGACCCAGGTGTTCGTCGGCGGCGAACCGGCCGGATTGTTGTATGTTTCCGACGGGCAGATTAATTTCCAAGTCCCCAGGGATGGTCCGGCGGATGGCACTACGGATTTGCGCGTGGTCTACGACGGGCAATCGAGCAAGCCGCTGACGATCAAGGCGGGCTTCGACAAAATGACGATCCGCTTGGACCAGCCGGCGTACACGGACATGCCGGTGTGGCTGAAGGTGGAGTTTCGATCGGGGCAGCGGGGCATGATCTACTATCCGTCCTTGCTGGGTCCGGCGGGATTCGGGTGCAACGAAGTCGAGGTGCGACGGGACGGGAAGCTTCTGACGCGGCTCCCGGGATCGAGCTGGAATCGCGGCGGCATCAGTTTCAGCGGCTTCCCGTGCGGAGGGTTCGGAGCGGCGGCACGTCAGTCCGGGGATCGTTTACCGCTGCATCTGCTGTATCGCTTCGATGAGCCGGGCACGTACGAAGTTCGTTTGACCTTTAGGGATTTGCCGTCTGAGGTAAAAGCATCGGAGTGGACTCCGATTGAGGTGCTTCCGGCGAACCACGTTCAGCGCGCGCAGTGGCTGGCGGATGTGCGGAACAAGCATCCCATGGACGCCGAGGAGCTTTTGTCGGACGTGCTGCCAAGCATACTGGGTCTGCCCGATGAAGCGTCCCTCGATATCGTGAGAAGCTATCTGGATCATCCGGACGAGAGGGTGCGGCGCCTTGCGGAGAATGGACTTTACTATTGGCCGGAGGCTTCCGTAACGCAGAAGTGAAGGGGGTGTTATTTCTTCTTTCCGCCAGGATGCGCCGGTGGCAGCGCCGTTGGAAGACACGCTGCCGATAGAGGCAATTCCGGCGATTCCCGGAGCCGTTTGGACGTAGAAATGCCGCGAGCCCTATTGGCTCAGCAGTTCGAAGTAGCGGTCGCGGGGAATGCCGCCGGTCCTGAGGTTGTTCTTGATGATGAACACCGGGACGGCGGCGTACTTGGGAATCACCACCGGCCTGATGACGCCCGGCTTAGTGAAGAGCATGTGGTCGCCCTCGGTGCGGGTGCAACGAAAGCCCTCGGCCTCGAAAACCTTGACCAGCTGCTTGTAGGATACCGGCCTAAGCTTTGGCATGCGTCAGTGGAAGCGGGAGAGTTACACGCTGCACACTGATGAAGTTCGGACGGGCGATTTTCTGTTTGCGCTTGCCGTAGCCCGCTTCTTCGAGGATCTGCTCCAAGGTGCCCATCTTCTCGGCCTCCTCCAGAAACAGGCGGACGGCCTCCTTGAGGTTTCTCAGGGCCTTGTCCTTAGTACCGCCGCACGACGAAACGTCCAGTTCCAGAGCCTGGGCAATGAAGGTGCGCCCCTCTTTAAAGATGCGGGTGGTGAATTGAATCTCCATGGCTCGTGAGGTTAATGCTTGCACTGGAAGCATAGCACCCCACGGAGGACATGTGAAGAGCTGACGCGCCGCGCCCACTCGCTAGCCGCGGCGATCTTTGGCGGCCATCAGCTCATTGATGTTGATGAGCTCGGTGGGGTAGTTGCCGGTGTAACACGCGTAGCAGTAATCGTGATTGTAGTCGGAAACGGCTTCGCGCAGGCTGCGGAGCGAAAGATACGCGACGGAATCGGCTTCGACAAAGCGGCGGATCTGCTCGACGGAGTTGTTGGCGGCGATCAGCTCTGCCGGAACCGGCGTATCGACGCCGTAGAAGCAAGGCGAAATGGTGGGCGGGCAGGAGATCCTGACATGAACCTCGCGCGCCCCGGCGCTGCGCACCATACGGACGATTTTGCGTGAAGTGGTTCCGCGCACGATGGAATCGTCGACCAGGATCACGCGCTTGCCTTCAAGCAGATGGCGGATGGGGTTGAGCTTGAGCTTGACGCCGAAATCGCGGATGGCTTGGGAGGGTTCAATAAAAGTGCGGCCTACGTAGTGATTGCGGATCAGCGCCTGGCGAAAAGGGATGCCCGGCCTCGGAGGCGTAACCGATGCGCGGCGGCGATGCCGGAATCGGGAACGGGGACGACGACGTCGGCGTCGACGGGGTGCTCCCGCGCCAGCAGGCGGCCGAGATTTTCGCGCGACTCCTGCACGGGCCGTCCGAAGACGATGGAATCGGGCCGCGAAAAATAGACGTGTTCGAAGACGCAGTGGGCGTGATCGCGGATGGGGGCGAAGCGCTCGCGGGTCATGCCCTCGGGCCCGACGATGATCATCTCGCCAGGCTCGACGTCGCCCAGGTAGACGGCGTTGATGAGATCGAAGGCGCAGGTCTCCGAAGCGAAGACGTAGCAGGTGTGGCCGCCGGACATTCCATCTGGCCCAAGGCGAGCGGGCGGAAACCGTGCGGATCGCGGGCGACGATGATGCGGTCCTCGGCCAGGAAGACCAGTGAAAACGCCCCTTCGAGCTGGAGCAGAGCATCGCGCAAGGCGCCGGCCAGCGTGCGCTCGCGCGAATGGGCCACCAGGTGCAGGATGACTTCGGTATCGCTGGAGGCCTGGAAATGGCGCCTTCGCGCTCCAGCTCCGTGCGCAGTTCGGCCGGCGTTGGTGATGTTGCCGTTGTGGGCCACGGCGATGCGGCCCTTGTTGCAGCGACCGAAAACGGCTGGGCGTTGAGCAACACGGTATCGCCGGCGGTGGAGTAGCGGGTGTGGCCGATGGCGATCTCCCGGGCAGCTCGCCCAGAACTTGCGGCGTGAAGATATCGGCGACGTGTCCCATGGCCTTGGTAGTGTGAATCGCGTCGGCCGTCGCTGGAAGCGATGCCGGCGCTTTCCTGGCCGCGATGCTGCAGCGCGTACAAGCCCAGATAGGCGAGCTTGGAGGCTTCGGGATGGCCGTAGACGGCGAAGACGCCGCATTCTTCGTGAAACTTATCGAAAGTACACGTCTCCTTGGTCAAGATCTCTGGTTGTCGAAATCTTCTTGGTCGAGCTTTTCTTGGCGATCTGGTGGTCAAGCATAGGCTGGCGCGAGCAAATCTTCGAGAGCGTTCTCCCAAACCTCGCGGAGCCGATCGACGGGGGAATCCACCCATGTAGCCGAGTGGTGATCGATTCGTAACCGCTCCTTAATTGTAGCGCCGATGCGGAGGCAGGCGACGCCGTGCCGGCGGGCGATGTCCTCGACGGCCTCGGGATGGAGCGAAGAAATCAGGATGCGGGAGGGACCTTCGTGGAACAAAGCGAATTCGGGGCGAAGGTCCGCGTCATCCGCATCGATGCGGGGCCACGCTGCGGCCGCGCCGATGGCCCAGGGAGCATTCCGCGAGCGCGACGGCGAGGCCTCCATCACCCAGGTCATGCGCGGATTCGGCCAGGCCGGCGTCGACGATCTCGCGCATGGCCGCCTGGACGCGCTTTTCATAATCCATGTCCAGGGCGGGCGGCAATCCCCACATCTGGTTCAGAACAACTTTGGCGTATTGCGTGCCTCCGAAGCGGGTGGCATCGGTGGACCCCCAAGCCGCCCAGAAGCACCACGGTCCGGCCTTCGTGCTTGAAGGGGATGGTAACGGGCGGGGCCGTCTTCAGCAGGCCGACGATGCCCAGGACGGGCGTGGGCCAGATGGATTCACCGAGCGTCTCGTTATACAAGCTGACGTTGCCTCCGGTGATGGGCGTTTCGAAGAACGCGGCAGGCTTCGGCGATGCCTTCGATGGCCTCCACCAGTTGGGCCATGATTTCGGGACGCTCCGGATTGCCGAAGTTGAGATTATTGGTGGCGGCGACGGGGAGCGCGCCGACGGTGGAGAGATTGCGGCAGCACTCGGCCACCAGCAGGCGCGCGCCTTCGCGCGGGGAAAGCGAGCAGTAGCGGCCGTTGCCGTCGAGGGACATGGCGACGCTGGTACCGGTCTCTTTGATGCGGACGATGGCGGCGTCTCACGCCGGGTCCGTCGATGGTGTTGGTGCGAACAGTGTAATCGTACTGCTGCCAGATCCAGCGCTTGGAACAAATATCGGGGGAGGCGAGCAGCTTGAGGCAGATCCTCGGTGAGATCGTGGGCGAGGGGATGTCGGGCGGATCGAGCGGCGCCGTTCGATAGGGCGGGGCGTTATGCGGACGATCGTAGAGAGGGGCTTCATCGGCCAGCTCGCGATTGGGGATTTCGGCGACGACCTTGCCGTGATTCTTGACCCGCAGCATGCCGTCGTCGGTGACGCGGCCGATGGTGACGGCGTCGAGGTCCCACTTCCTGAAAACGGCGAAGACTTCTTCTTCGCGGCCGGTGTCGGCCACGATCAGCATGCGCTCCTGCGATTCGGAGAGCATGATCTCGTACGGCGTCATGCCGGTTTCGCGCTGTGGAACCAGGCTGAGATCGATTTCGACGCCGGTCCCGGCGCGGCTGCCCATTTCACAGGTGGAGCAGGTGAGTCCGGCCGCGCCCATGTCCTGAATGCCCACCACGGCGCCGGTGTGCATGGCTTCGAGACAAGCTTCGAGCAGCAGCTTCTCCATGAACGGATCGCCGACCTGCACGTTGGGACGCTTCTGCTTGGATTCCTCGGTGAACTCGGCGGAGGCCATGGATGCGCCGTGAATGCCGTCGCGGCCGGTTTTCGCTCCGACGTAAATCACAGGGTTGCCGATGCCGGTGGCGCGGCCATAGAAAATTTCGTCGTGGCGGAAGACGCCCAGCGCGAAGACGTTGACCAGGGGATTGCCGTTATAGCAGGCCTCAAAGACGCATTCGCCGCCGACGGTGGGCACTCCGAAACAATTCCCGTAATGCGCGATGCCGCCGACGACGCCTTCGAGGATTCTACGGTTGCGATCGCCCAGGCGGGATCGTCAAGGGGGCCGAAACGGATGGCGTCCAGCACGGCGATGGGGCGCGCGCCCATGGTGAAAATGTCGCGCAGGATGCCGCCGACGCCGGTGGCCGCGCCCTGGAACGGCTCGATGAAGCTGGGGTGGTTGTGCGATTCGATCTTGAAGGCGATGGCGTAGCCGTGGCCTTCGGCTCCGCCGATATCGATGATGCCGGCGTTTTCGCCCGGCCCCGACCAGCACGCGCGGGCCTTGTGTGGGCAGCTTCTTCAGGTGCAGGCGGGAGCTTTTGTAGGAGCAATGCTCGCTCCACATCACGGTGAAGATGCCTACCTCGGTTAGATTGGGTTCGCGGCCCAGGATGGAGCGGACTTTGGCGAGTTCTGAATCGGTGAGCTGGCTCATGCGGGGGAAATCTCAGTTTAACAGAGGCGTCAGAAAGGGACGAGCCCTGCTCCTCGGACGGCGTCCTCGTAGATCACGAGAGAATCGCGAGCCGGCTCCTGCTTCATCGACTTGCACAATTCAGTCAACTGGTCGCGTGCCTCGCCGAGGCGCTTCTGCGTCTCCAATTTTCCGCTTCGATCCGGATGATGGGTCATGCTCATTTGCCGGAATCCTTTGCTAACGATGTCTTTCGCGAGCTCCTGGACGGTGGGAATGTGCGGAAGCACCGCGCCGCCCTGCGCGCGCCTCGCCAGCTCCTGATGAACGGCAATCGTGGTCAACAGCATGTAGGTATCGCCCGGATCATGCTGCTCAGCGTCCAGAGGAAAGCGCTCCCGAAGGCCGGCAAGAAAGGCGTCGGGAACCTCCCGCAAGGAATAACCGGCATATTCGCCGTAACCGATTTCTATTCGGCGCATGGGATTACAAGCATTGTATCGCTAGCGAAGGCGCTCGAATTCCTTTTCGTCTGCGCCCAGTTGCTTAAGGATTCGGTAGAAGAGCGGCAGCCCGATCCGGAGTTCCTCAGCTCACGCGCTAGGCATGCACAATCTGGTATTCATCCGATATCAACCGAAATACGACGGCGAGCTCGACGAGGGCCTCTTCCCGGGTGGGCATGAGTGCGTAGCATCCCGGAATCGCAGGGATCTCCGCCACCCATCCCTCGGGTTGATTGCGATACAGCACTACTTTGTAGTCGTCGAAGCCCACTGCTCTTAATTGTACCGCCGGCGACAGTCTCGTCAGCGCGTGAATCTGCGCTTGTTCACGACCGGCACTACCGGCGTTACGTGGCTATCCGGGACGGGTTCACCCAACTGGGTCTGAACGGGAACCACGCCGGCCCACACGCCATAGCGCGGTGTTGGAACAATGTGCGCTCGCGGATTTTCTCAGTGAGGGTCACTTGGAACGGCATGTCCGGCGCATGCGGCGCCTGTATGGGCTGCGACGGGAGGTGCTCATCGAGTCTCTTCGGCGCCATTTCGGAGATCAGGCAAGAGTGTTGGGCGCTGCGGCGGGAATGCACGCCATGGTGCAATTCGAGGACGCGCGAATCATGAGCCGCGCCACTCAGAATAAGGTGGAACTGGTGAGCGCCGACGGATATTACCTGTCACGGGCGCGGGGCCGCGAGTTCCTCATGGGCTTTTCGGCAATCGGAGAACGAACGATTCGCGAGGGAGTGAGACGGCTGGTGCGCTAATATTGACGGACGAGGTGACCCTTGCCGATCGATCTGAACTATCTACGCCGCCATTATGCTTCGCTCTCGGATGACGCGCTGCAGGAGATCGACGCGGCGGATCTGGTGGAGGAGGCGCGCCGGATCTACGACGACGAGGTCGCGCAGAGGGGGCTTGCGGCTGTGGTGAAGAGAGGCAGCGACGATGCGAGTTCCGCGGCCCCGCCGATCCGCAGACCGATCGGCAGACCGGACCAAGACGACGAGGAGCATGGTGGCGACGATGACTTAGACGGTGGCCCCGAACCCGAGTGGCTGGGCGAAGCTGGTGTCGCCGCCAGTTTCGTCTCCAGTCCAGGAAGCCTTGCCCAGCCGGACGCGGCAGTGGACGCCACGGATGCATTGCACGCGGCTCGAATCCCCTGCTATGTATCTTCGGGCAAGGTGGAACCGCCGCAGGTTTCCCCGAAGCCGCAGTATGAATTCCGCCTCATGGTCCCCAACGAGTGGCTTCTCGAGGCCAGAAGCGTGCTGGACAAGGAGATTTTCAACCAGGAACTCGAGGATTACTGGAGGATGCATTTCCAAACGCTCTCCGATGAAGAACTACGGGCGGTGAATCTCGAAATTCTCCTGGCGGGACTCCAGGACCGAATAGACCGGGCGACCAGGGCGTATAACGAAGAGCTTAAGCAGCGGCGCTGACCAGCGAGTTCACCATGGATTCGAGAATCACGCGGCCGTCGGCGGAGCCGAGCAGAGGGTCGGAGGCGCGCTCGGGATGCGGCATCAGGCCCATGACGTTGCGGCTTCGGGCTCAAAATCCCGGCGATATTGCGCAGCGATCCGTTGGGATTGTCGAGATAGCGGAGCACGACGCGGTCTTCGGCTTCGAGCTGATCGAGGATGCGGTCATCGGCGAAGTAGCAGCCCTCCCCGTGAGCCACGGGGAGGCGCAAGACCTGGCCCGGTGCGGCGGCGGAGGTGAACGGGGAATTGGTAGTCTCGCACGCGCACGGTAACGGGCGGCAGACGAACTTGAAACCGCGATTGCGCAGCAGAGCTCCCGGAAGCAGAGCCGCTCTCCACCAGAATCTGGAAGCCGTTGCAGATGCCCGAGAACCAGTCCGCCGTCGGCGGCGAACTTTCGCACCGCGGCCATGACCGGCGAAAATTTGGCGATGGCGCCGCAGCGGAGATAATCGCCGTAGGAGAAGCCGCCGGGCAGGATCACGGCGTCGGCGTTGCCCAGCGAAGCGGAGTCGTGCCAGATAAATTCGCAGGGCTGGCCGAGGTTATGGGAGACGGCGTACCAGGCGTCGTGGTCGCAATTGCTGCCGGGAAAAACGACGACGCCGAATCGCATGGGGAGAACTTCAGTTTAGCAGAGGCCGGCGCCGGACAGGTAGAATGAAGTTCTATGCGCGTGGCTCTGGCGCAGATCAATCCCACCATCGGCGATTTCCCGGGGAACTCGCGATTGATCGTGCGCGATGCGCGGGAGGCAGCGCGGCCGCGGCGCCGACGTGGTGGTGTTTCCCGGAACTGGCCTTGACCGGCTATCCGCCGCGCGACCTGGTGGAGAAGCCCAGCTTCCTCACGCGCAGCGAGATGGAGCTGGAAAAGCTGGCGCGGGAGACGGCGGATCTGGATCTGAGCCTCATTGTCGGGTTCGTGGCGCGGTCGCAGGCGGAGACCGGCAAGCGGGCGCTGAACAGCGCGGCGGTGATTCGCGCGCGGCCAGATCGTGTTCCGGCAGAGCAAGATGCTGCTGCCCAACTACGACGTTTTCGACGAGGCGCGCTACTTCCGCCCCGCGGAGCGCGAGGATCTGTGCACCATCGCCGGCCGCAAGGTCGCGCTGACCATCTGCGAAGACGCCTGGAACGATCGCCAGTTCTGGAGGCAGCGCCTGTACACGCGCGATCCGGTGGAGGAGTTGTTCGGCGCGGGCGCGGAGGCGATGATCTGCGTCAACGCCTCGCCCTACAGATGGGCAAACGCGAGGTGCGCAGAAGCATCTACCGCTCCGCCGCGCGCCGCTATCGAAGCCGGTGGTGTACGTGAATCAGGTGGGCGGCAACGATCAACTGGTCTTCGACGGCTCCAGCTTCGCGATGTGGAACGGCGGGGCGGGGGCGCAGATCAGGCTTCCGCTCCCGGCTCCGAACAGCTCTTCCACCGGATCGCGATGTACAGGCGCTGTTTCCAGAACTGGCGGTCGTTCCAGGCGTCCTCGCAGATCGTCAGCGCGACGCTTCGTCCTCCCAGCGCGCAGAGTCTTCGTGTTCGGCGGGCCGGAAATAGCGGGCCTCATCGAGACTCGTAGGTCGGCAGCAGCATCTTGCTTTGCCGGAAGACAATGCGGCCGCGCTCAATCACCGCCGCGCTGTTCAGCGCGCGCTTGCCGGTCTCGGCCTGCGACCGCGCCACGAAACCGCACACGATGCTCAGCTCCAGATCGGCCGTCTCCGCGCCACCCGTTCCAGTTCGCTCTCGCTGC
>CAVXWB010000148.1:0-7701 GCA_963765185.1 Bryobacterales bacterium | reverse complement strand
ACCGAAGATCACGTAATCCGCGCCTTCTTGCTCGGCCGTGCGAACCTCTTCGGGTGAGTGACAGGAGACTCCCAGCAGAAACCCCGGCGGCGTCATCGCCCGCCACGCCAGTGGAGCGGGCGAGCCTGAAGGCAGGTGCGCTCCGGAGGCTCCAGCGGCCAGCGCCACGTCGATTCGGGTATTCACCAGAATCTTCACGCCCCTTGGGTTCGGCTGCGCCAGGATGTTCCGCGCCTGCTCCAAGAGATCTCGCGCCGCCAGATCCTTTTCCCGAATCTGGATCCAGTCCGCGGCATTGGCCAGATTCCCCGGAGCCAGATTGCGGGCTATCGCCTCGAGCAACGTCTCGCCGGCGGACAAAGTCCTCCGGTCGGTGATGTAGCACTGAATCAGGGATTCACCTTGGTGGCCCGCCCATCGGTCTCACCGCGCAGCCACACAAACAGCGGCGCCTTGGGCGCCAATTTCGGCTCCAGCACCGTCACCGGCCCATCCGGCGATTGCGGAACCATTACCGGCGTCAGCTTGGCGTCCTTCTTCAGGTCCGCCGGCAGATCGAGGGGACAGGCTGAGAACGGGCCGCATCATCATCAAATATTCTACGCTCGCACGTAGCGAAAAACGGGGACACCAATGCCCGTCCCGCCGTGATAGACGGCGTTTACCGGAACGCTCCTGGGGCGAGACAGGCGATGGTGTCCCCATTTTTCGCGCTGCTGAAATATAGCGTTAGAATATAGCGATGGACGAGCGCGCCTTTTACCGCGAATCCCAGGCCACGAAGCCTTTGACCCTGAACTGTCCGTATTGCCGGACCGCCGACACCTATGACCTGCGCTGGGTGGTGCGGAAGAAGATCGAGCGGCTGCCCGGCGGCGCCGACGAGCGCGACCGCGCCCGCTTCGCCAAAGCCGCCAGCTACATGGTGCTGCTCGACGACAAGGCGGTCTGCAAGAACATGCGCTGCCGCAAGCCCTTCGACATCTCCGGCGTCAAAACCACAGCGTTCCTGTGAGCGCCCTGGGATCCGTCGAAGCCGGAGGCGCCAAGTTCGTGTGCGCCATCGGAAGCGGTCCGCAGGATCTGGTTCGCGCGACCATCCCCACCACTACGCCGGCCGAGACCTTGGGGCGCGTGGTCGGGTTCTTTCACGGCCACGCGGAAACCCGTCCACTCGCGGCCCTCGGCGTAGCGTCGTTCGGTCCCGTCGATCTTGATCCGAGATCGCCTACCTTCGGATTCATCACATCGACGCCCAAGCCGGACTGGAGCAACGTCGATATTTGCGGAGTTCTGCGGCGCGCGCTGGGGGTGCCGGTAGAGTTCGATACCGATGTCAACGCGGCGGCGCTCGCTGAAGCGCGATGGGGCGCAGCCCGCGGTCTCGATCAGCTCCTGTACATCACCGTGGGAACCGGCATCGGAGGCGGAGCCTTGGTGGACGGCTCGCCGCTGCACGGTCTGATTCATCCGGAAATGGGCCACATCTTCATCCCCCACAACCGCGACGACGATCCTTTTCCCGGCGCCTGTCCCTTCCACGGGAACTGCTTTGAAGGGCTGGCATCGGGCCTCGCCATGGAGCTCCGTTGGGGCGTCAAGGCGGAGCGCTTGGAACCGGATCACCCCGCCTGGCGTTTGGAAGCGCATTACCTGGCGCTGGGGCTGGCGAACCTGGTGTGCGCGCTCTCTCCGCGCCGCATTGTGGCGGGCGGCGGGGTCATGCACAACCTCAACTTGTTTCCCATGCTGCGCAGGAATCTGCGGGAACGCCTGAATGGCTACGTGCACTCCCCCGACGTGCTGGAGTCGATCGACAGCTACCTGGTGCCGCCGCTTCTGGGCGACGACGCCGGAGTGCTGGGCGGCCTGATTCTGGCGGAAAAGGCTTTGGCGGAAAATACTTTCTCCGAGGGCGCCTTCACTTCCCCGGCGTGATCTCGATCCAGCCCTCCGCCGGCACCCGGATCGCCGGCAGCCCGTCCTGCGCGACGGTCACCCGAAACCGGTTCCCGGAGCGCGGCGCTTCCAACTCAATGATTCGCCCCTTGGCCGTCTTCACTTCCGCCGGGCCGCTTTCCAATTCGATGCCGAACCGCGCGGCCTTCGAGCCATCCACACGCACGAACAGCCGGCTCTCGTCGTAGCCGTAGAAGATTTCGCGCACGGGAGGCTCACCGGAATCCATCGCACCGGAGCGCGGATCCGGCCGGTAACGTCCCGCCCCCATCCATTCGAACGGAGAAGTTACTTCGCCGTCCAACACCACCTTCAGCGAGTTCGTCGGCGGCTCGTGAAATGCGCCCGGTTGGGATTTCAGGATCGGCTGCGACAGGTTCGCCGGCGGCTCCTCGCCCAGCGCGCGGTAGACGTTGGCCAGATGGTCGCGGTAGAGCTGATCGAATTCGGGCCGGTTGTCGGAGCCGTGCTCGGGGCCGTACCACCAGTTCCAGTCGCTGCCTTCGGCGATCAGCAGCTCCTCGAACGCCAGTTTGCGGGCATCTTCGGTGGCTCCGCCACTTTTGCTGTCGTAGAATTTCCGCGCTTCCAGCAGCCGCTCCCACGACAGGTTGTCCTCCTCGGCGCCGATCCACACGTCGAAATTGGCGTTGATCCAGGAGCCTGGGAAAATATGATCCAGAGGCCGCGGCTCGAATCGCGCCAGCGCCTCGGCAACGGTAATGGCTTCCAGCTCCGGGTCCTCCGAGATGCGGTGGTACAGCTCCCGCAAGAATGGTCTGCCGTCGCCTTCATACCATTCCCACGCGTTCTCGCCGTCGAGAATAATCGGAACCAAAGCGTTTCGTGCCGCCCGCGTTTTCGCGAATCCGCCACAAGAAATGCCCCGCCGCGTCGGCTGCGCTCATGTTCGAGTAGTGGAACCCGATCAAGTCGCTCAAGTAATGATCGCGGAACAGCATACCCAGCTCCCGTCCGTCCTTGCGCCACGAATACGCCTGGTAGGTGAGCTCGCAGCCCGCGTCCTGTCCCAGCGTCCGCGCCAGTACGCCGTTATCGGTAGCGGCCCAACGAAATCCGCAATCCGCCGCCAGCGCCAGCGCTTCGTCGGAGACCGAACCCTCCGATGGCCATAGCCCGGCGGGCGCCACTCCCAGCGTCTCTTTCATGTACGATCGGGCGCGCTGTAACTGTTCCCGCGCGTCCTCCGGATAGCGGTAGCGCGACGGCAGCGTCACGCCCGGATGCGCGACCTCGGCAATTTGCGAATCGCATATCAGCGGCAGAATCGGATGAAAGAACGGCGTGGTGGAAATCTCGATCTGCCCGCGCGCGGCGAAATCGCGATACACCGGAAGAACCCGCGCCAGCGCCTCGCGCTGTTTCCGCGCCATCACCGCCTGATCTGCAAGCGAATAATCCCGGCCCTTGCGCATCAATTGCTGAAGCTCGGCGTCGCGCGCCACCAGATCGCGGTCGAACCACACCAGTTGATTCAGCACCTGCAAGTCCCGCAGATCCTGGGTCGAAAAGCTCTTCCCGGAGAATCGTTCGTTCTGCTCCAGCAGCTCACGATACCGTGGATTTCCGTTGATCACGCGAGGCACGTTGGCCTGAAAGAAATATTTGAGCACGAAGGCGCGTTGCGCCTCGTTAAAATCCTCAGCCGGCATTACCGCGCAATCGAAGAATGGATCGGAGGCCGTGCCATTCGCATATTCGTCGATCTGCAACAGCATGGACGGAACCAGGTTGAAGGTCTGGCGGATCTTCGGGAATCCGGCAAGAATCTCCACCATGCCGGCATAGTCCTTGAGAGCGTGCAGCCGCGTCCACGGCAGTTTATATTCGCCGGTCCACAAATCTTTGTAGAACGGCTGGTGCATGTGCCAAAGAAAACAGAGGGTGGTCACGGGTGTGAGAAATTGCTCCTGACTGGGCGGTCGATGACGGTCCTTGCGCCGTGCGCGATCCGGCCGGGTTCCGCTCCGTCAGCGAAATCTCCCAAGGGTTCTCCGTCCGTGTACGGAACGCCGAACTTGCTCGGCATATACTCGCTGCGCGCCACGAACGGCGTCAGCGGCCGCGCGGCCGCGTCGAACTGCGTTATCGGCCGCAGACCCAGAATCAGCTCGATCGTGCGCAGCACTGAGGACTGGTTGTACATCGTGCTGTCGATCACTCCCCGGTGCGTGAACGGCGACACCGCCAGCATCACGGAGCGGTGCGAATCGACATGATCCGGCCCGTTCTGCGCGTCGTCTTCCATGGCGAAGATGGTCGTGCTGTTCCAGAACCGGCTCTTCGAGACGCCCTCCACGATCATGCCCAGCGCGAAATCGTTATCGGCGAACAGCGCCTGCGGCGTAAGTTTTCCGGCGTGCGTTCCATTGGTATGATCGTTCCGCAGCCGCACGATCATCAGCCGCGGCATCGGTCCGCTGCTCTCAAACTGTTTCAGATCCTCCAGGAACACCTTGGCGCGCTCAACATCCGGATAGTCCAGATCGAAGCCGCGATAGCGCATATTGGTGATTCCTTGAAGCGAAGGATCGGTTCACGTGGTCGATTTGAACGCCGTCGGGGCCCGGCCTGCTTCTTGTTCTCCGACGAACTCGCCGTAGTTGCGCACGCGTCAGCCCGGCGGCGATCGCGTTGGTCCAGATGTAGCCGGCCGGCGGTGAGTTGGCCGGCTCGCCTCCTTCAAAGCCGTAATAGCGGCGAGCGGCGCGCGTACTGATTCGGCCACATCCGCTGCGTGTAATCCGGCGCGATGCCCGCCATGGCCCAGTTGTGCCCGTCCGCGCTCACGTCCGCGTTGACGTAGAAATTGTCGAACAGCACAAATTCGCGAGCCAGCTTGTAATGATTCGGCGCGGCCGATTCGTCGAACAGAGTCAGCGACGGATCGCCGTTGCCCTTGCCCAGCTTGCCGAACACCTGATCGTAGGTCCGGTTCTCCTTGATGATGTAGATCACGTGCTGAATCGGCGAGGCTGGTCCCGGCCGCGAAACGATCACGCTGTCGCCGGCGCTGGCCGCGTCGAGCTGCGTGTCGCGATACGGCGTCAGGCTCATGGCCGACTTGGTGTATCCGTCCAGCGCCTCATCCGTCAGCGGATCGATCACCGAAAGCGTTCCCGTCTGCCGGTAGGCGACGTATTCTTCGCGGCTCGCGGGAGTGTCGGCGGCGAGCGGGCCTGGATAACGGCTGGGATAACTGGCCACCCCCCGGCCATTCAGAATCAGAACGCGCCCGTCGGCCAGCATGCGCGTCGCGGTCGGATACCAGCCTGCCGGAATAAATCCCTCCAGTCGGCCGCGCGCCTCCGAAATATCCGCAACCGCCACCACGTTCGCGTCCGAGCACGCGACGAACAGCCGCTGCTGGTCCGGACTGAGCGCCAGGCCGCTGGGCGTCATGCCCGCCGGCTGCCGCGGCGTCATCGCCACATTCAGCGTTTCCTCAAGCTTCAGGATATTCGTTGTCGCTTACGCTCACCACGAATACCTCGTTCGTGTTGGCCGCCGTCACGAACAAGCGGTAACGCCAGGCGTTCTGCTCATCTCCATCGTCATCGGAGATTTTGCGATCGCTCAGAACCATGTCCGTGGTATGCGGACCCAGGCGGATGCGCGCCGACTCCAAGCCCGTCCGCGTTTCGTAGCAGGTACACGGTGCCGTCCGCCCAGCTCGACACAAAGTAGGACTTGCCATCCGGCAGAAACACAATCCGGTATGGCCTTCGCCCCGTCTTGTAACGCCCCGTAACTCGTCCCGATTGCGCATCGAAGGCCACCACGGAATCGTGATACAGGTCCGCCGCCAGAATCGACCTGCCATCCGGTGAGACCGCCACGTCTCCAATGAAATCGGCTTCGCCAGCCTTCGCTCCCGGCGTCACATCCAGTTCGCGCGTCGGCTTCAACTGGCCGTCCTGCGAAAACGAAAACTCGAAAATGCAGTATTTCGACCCGCCGCCCACGTACACGCGCGTTCCATCCGGAGAAAACGCGAGCCCCAGCCAGCCATCCGCCACCGGCACTCTCGCGATCTCCTTCATGCCATCCACCGCCAGAACGCTGATGGCCGGCGGCCGGTATCCGCCGTTCAGCACCAGCAGGAACTTGCCGTTGCGCGATAGCGCCGAGGACATCGGAAACGTGTCCAACGGCACTTGCGTCCCCACCGGCTGAATCCGCCATCCTGTCGGCAGCAAAAAGCTGCCGTCGGGAAGCCTGCCCACCCGCTCCGGCGTCCGAAGGCTGAGAGTTTAAGACCGACACGCAGACGATCGACAATGCCAGCCGCCAGTATTTCATACAACCTTCCTCATCCTGAATACTTTTGGGCGATCGGAAACCGACGCCCGATGCCAAACGCTTTGGTGGTTACTTTCAACCCCGGAGCGGCTTGCTGCCGCTTATATTCGTTCCGGTCCACTTTGTTGACGATTTCTTGGACCAGCGCGATGGGCAGTCCCTCATTCTCGGCAATCTGCCGCGGCGTCCGCATGTGCTCGATGTATCCTTCCAGGATCCGGTCCAGGACCTCGTACTCCGGAAGCGAGTCGGTGTCCCTTTGATCCGCCCGCAGTTCGGCCGAAGGCGGCTTGGTGAACACGCTCTCGGGAATCACGTCTCCCAGCCGGCGGTTAGCGATGCGCGACAAGCGAATACACCATGGTCTTGGGGACATCGCTGATCACCGCCAGCCCTCCGCACATATCGCCATACAGGGTGCAGTAACCCACCGCCAGCTCGCTCTTGTTTCCGGTCGTCAGCACCAGCGATCCGCTTTTATTCGAGAGCGCCATCAGCGTCACGCCCCGCAACCGCGATTGCAGATTCTCTTCTGTTACGCCCTCCGCCGAGCCGCCCGCCGTGCCCCCGAACAATGGCGCCAGCTCCTTCAGGAACCGCTCGTACACACCGGTGATCGACACCACTTCAAACCGGATTCCCAGCCGCTCCGCCATCTCGCGCGCGTCGCGTCAAACTGTGTTCGGAGGAATACGGCCCCGGCATGCCCACGCCGGTGACGTTGTCCTTGCCCACCGCCTCCACCGCGACCGCCGCGGTCAGCGACGAGTCGATTCCTCCGCTCAGCCCGATCAGCACGCGCGCAAAGCCGCACTTGCGAATGTAATCGCGCGTGCCCATTACCAGCGCTTCATACACCGCTTCGCATTCGTCGGTGAAGTTCTCGGTTCCGGTCGCCCGTGCCGGAATCCAGGTCCGCCAGCACCAGATCTTCGGCGAAAGACCGCGCCGAGGCGACGATCTCGCCCGCGCCGTTCATCGCGAAGCTGGAGCCGTCGAACACCAGTTGATCGTTGCCGCCCACCTGATTCACGTATACCACCGGCTTGCCGTAGCGCCGCGCCACCGCGCGGTAAATGCCGCTGCCGCACCTCGCGTTTCCCCATGTGGAACGGCGAGGCGTTGATGCAGATCATGGACTTCCGCGCCCGCTCCGAACAGCTCTTCCACCGGATCGCGCTGTACAGGCGCTGTTTCCAGAACTGGCGGTCGTTCCAGGCGTCTTCGCAGATGGTCAGCGCGACGCTTCGTCCGCCGCATGGTGCACAGAGTTCCTCGCGCTCGGCCGGGCCGGAAATAGCGGGCCTCATCGAAGACGTCGTAGGTCGGCAGCAGCATCTTGCTCTGCCGGAACACAATGCTGGCCGCGCTCGAATCACCGCCGCGCTGTTCAGCGCGCGCTTGCCGGTCTCGGCCTGC
>CAVXWB010000147.1:0-10613 GCA_963765185.1 Bryobacterales bacterium | reverse complement strand
TTTCGCCATGACGGGCATGCACGCTCTGCACATGATTATCGGAATTGCGATTCTGGGATACATGATCATCCTGAGCTGAGGGCCGGGGCGTATACCACCGGCCATGTGACATTTGTTGAGAACTTTGGTCTTTACTGGCACTTCGTCGACATCATCTGGATTTACCTCTTCGCGCTGCTCTATTTGATCAGCCGACATCCGTAAAAGGACACTGCCATGAGCGAACAGCACGAACACACGCATCACATTGTCAGCCCCAAAGTCTACGTGGTCATTCTCCTCGCCTTGTGCGTGGGCACGGCGCTCACCGTGTGGGCGTCGTTTCTTGAGCTTGGCCCCTGGAACCCTGTGGTTGCGTTGGCCATTGCGACCACCAAGGCCATGTTGGTGGTGCTTTTCTTCATGGGAGTGAAGTACAGCACCAAGCTGACCAAGCTGACGGTCATCTCGGGCATTTTTACCTTCATGGCGCTGATCGGCATGACCCTGGCCGACTATATGAGCCGCGCCTGGGGCAGATGGTAAGTTACTTTTTAATCTAATGCGAGGACCGCCTGAGGGCGGTCCTTTTTCATTGCCAAATTGAATCCACCCATGCTCTCATCTGAGGTGTGGCCCGACGGCGAAGGCCCGTTTCATTCAAATATTCAACCGAGGAAATTGCGGAAACCATAATAAATTCGTTTCGTGCGATTCAATCTGGTTGCAAAAATGTCGGCAAGTACAGGCCGCGCGAAGGTCAGAATGAAGCTGATTCGCAAATCGTGCTGTGCCGTGGTGATGGTTCTGGCCACGGGGTGTGCAAACTGGACGCCCAGAGCACTGCCCCCGTCTTTCTTCTCGGGCACCTGCCGCAGTTGATCTCGACCGCGTTGGCGTCGGTGATCGGCGCGGTCCGCCGGATGCGGCCAAGGTCGCCGGTCCGGCCGCGGTGGATCTGACCGGGCTCGCGCTCAGCCCCTACGAGATTTGGCGCGATATCTTCGCGACCAACGCGGATTCAGTGGAGCACGGCCCTGAGGGCGTTCATCGCGAAGCTGGAAGAATTACGAGCCGCGTTGCGAACCCCGAGATGGAGCGGGCATTCGAGAACGCGGCGGCCGCCGCGAAAGCGCTCCGGCGATAACGGGAATATACTTGCGGGTATGGCAAGCGTTCGGGGAACAGTCGTCGATCAGGCGAATGCGACGATAGGAGCAGCGAAGCGTGCGCCTCGCTCCTTCGACGGCACCATCTCTTCGATAGACGCCGAGGCGCCAGCCAGGGTCAGTTCGAACTCCTCAATGTCCCTCCGGGTTGGTACGTTCTTTCCATCGCGGCGAACGGATTCGGCGAAACCGTCCACGCGATTCACGTGGTGGACGGGTCCAACGATGTGGGCCCCATGGAAGTCCGGATTGGCACATGTAGTGAGACGGCAAACGTAACTTGCGCTCCGCCTGGTGTCGCAGGCCTCGGAAGCGCAACGACTGCCACACCCAGGTCCTCACCGTCTGCGAAGCCTTGGAGTGGCGCAGCTCCTGCCATTTGAAGGCCGTCATCGTCGGCATCTTCAAATCCGGAATGGACGAAACCCTCCGTCTCGATTGCCCCACACAGATAGTGACTGGCGAAGTCGGCTGGTCGAGTTCAATCGGCCTCACCCGTCCCACGAACCCGCCCGACACGCTACGGGACAAGGTCGAAAAGAAGCGCGCGGAAGTCCTCAAGTCCGGCCCTCCCGGCGCCCAGCCGCGTCCAGAGCGGGTCGTCGGCTTATACGGCAGCCTTGTGTTCCCCGCGGGTCTGATCAGCGCTCCCTGTTGCAGCGCGGCGGTCGAGGCGGTCATCCCACCGGCGCGGCTGTTCGGGGTCGGGGAGAAGGGATTGGCGGGTGATCCGCTAACGCGCACACGCCGCCCACCTGTGAAAACCAGGCACACCTCCCGCCCTCGCAAACCCTTGAAATATCAAGCGGAAACGTTTGGCGTCCCGCGTGCTTCTATCGGCCCAACATATGAAGTTGGCGTTTTTACTGACGTTGGCCGCTGGGTTGCCGCTCCTTGCCGGCGCGCCCGATGAAGCTCCGGCCACGACCCCGCCGCCAACCAACGTAAACGCCCGCTACATCGTCGAAGGCGTCAGTCTTTTAGGATCGGAGACCAAGGCGCTGAGCAAATCCCTGCGCGCCGAACTGCGAAAGGTGGTGGGGGCGAACCTGGATTCGACGCGGCTGGAGAAACTCGCCGGCCGGATCAAGGACGAGCTGCGCGTGACCAGGGTCAAGATCCATGTGACCAAGGGCACCGTGCCGGATCACGTGCTGGTGGATTTCGAGGTCGCCAAGAAGCCGGTGGATTTGAAGGTCGACAAGTTCCTGTACGACACCCGCCAGGGCTGGAGCGGGGAGGCCAGCGCGACCGCGCACGCCGCGGGCAACGCCTACACCCTCGGCCTGGTGAGCGACGACGACGCGCTGGTGGAACGCGACACCGGCATTCGCGCAAAATTTGAACGCGACAACCTGGGCACGGACTGGCTGGGGATGCGCTTCGAATTCGACGATTTCCACGAAATGTGGAACCAGGCGACGGTATCGGAGGATCCTTCCGGGATCTACCGCAGCCGCCAGACTTTTATGCCGGAGGCAAGAGTGTTCCTGATGGAACCGCTCGAACTAGACTTCGGCGTCCGTTTCGCGCGATTCCGGCCGAGCACGCCGGGCGCGACGACCGAATCATCCAACGCGGTGGTATCAACTCTGCGCTACCACCAGCGTTGGGGTTCGGGAGCTGATCTGCAGGAGCAGGAATTGGAAGGGTCGTATGCGGTGGACGCGGCCACGCGCCTGCTCCAGACCGATGACGACTACACGCGTCAAACCGCCCAGGCGCGCTACAAGTTCCGCCACGACCGCAACCGCATCGAGATTTCCTTCATGGCCGGGCGGACGGGCGGCGAGACGCCTCTGTTCGACCGCTTCGTGCTGGGAAACGCGTCCACGCTGCTGGGCTGGAGCAAGTTCGATCTGGACCCTCTGGGCGGGTCGCATGTCGTCTACGGTTCGGTCGAGTATTCCTATCGCTACTACCAAGTGTTCTATGATACGGGAGCGGTGTGGGATCGCGCGCCGGAGCGGGAACAGAAGCAGTCCGTGGGAGCGGGCTTCAAGAAAGAAGGGTTTCAGCTCGCCGTGGCGGTGCCGTTGTGTGCGCCCCGCGCCATCCCGGTGTTCCTGGCGGGAATGAATTTTTAAGGTGGTTCGAGCAGACAATCGCGTGGCCATAACATCGATCAAAGCGAGGTGGTGGTTTGCGGCTTTCCTTGCCGGCATGGCCCTGGCCATGGTGGCGGAGGATTTGATTCTCAAGAACCACAATAACCGTTTGGAATTTTCCGCCCCGCACACGGACTTCTTCGCCGGCTCGCCCATCGCGCGATTGCAGAACGCCGCCGAGGTGCCGTTTGTCATTAAGACCACGCTGTGGTCCGGCAATCGAAGCCACGTGTTCACCAGCGCGGTAGACCGTTTCATCGTCAGCTTCGATCTGTGGGAGAAGACTTATTCCGTAGTCAAGGTGGAGGCTCCGCGAAAGACCGCGTCGCACCTGACCGCCAAGGCCGCCCAGGAATGGTGCATCAACCAGATGTCCCTGGATACGACCGGGCTTTCCGGCAACGAGCCTCTGTGGGCGCGCCTGGAAATCCGCGCCGAGGACCCACCCCGCGACGGGAGCTGGCTGGGGGACAGCGTGAACTCCTCCGGGATCAGCCTCATCAGCAGCCTCATCGAGATCTTCGGCCGTCCCGCGGGATCGCAGCCGCACTGGACGCTGGATTATCCTCAGTTCACTTTGGATTCGCTCAAGTCCACGCGCGGTTCGTAGTTATCCAGGGCGGGCGCGCTGGGTCCGGCATATCGTCGCGTGTAAAGGCGACAACATGCTGGCCGTAGGGTTTGTCGTCGTCCTTCTTGAGGACCAGTGTCCCGCCGTCGCCGTGTACTGTGTCCTCTGAAGCTCTTCGACGGCTGCCCGGCGGGAGATCTTACGGAGAGCAAAACAAGCCTTGCTGCTTGGTGCGGAGTTAGCCACGCGATCCCGCGCCGCGCGCTCGCCTGTCCCCCGCCACGTACACTAGAAAGATGGATCGCGCCCCGACGGCCGCCTAAGTCATGAACCGCCTGCGCAACCGCCTTATCGTTGTCTTTCTGCTGGCGACTCTGGTGCCGCTGGGGCTCACGCTGTGGACCGGCCTCGATCTGCTCAAATACAGCCTATCGGCCCCGCTGCTCGATTTGAACGCGCTTTCCGGATCGCTCAGAGCTACCGGGCTGGAGCTCTATCAACAATCCCGCGAGGCGCTGCGGCGCGATGCCGCGGAGGGACGCGCCATCCCGAGCCATCTTGAGCCGGCAGAGGCGCAGGCATTTTGGGATAGCGGCGAGCCGGAGCAGTTCGAGCTTTCGGGCGACGGCGGCAGCCAGCTCGATTACTACGTTCGCGGCGATGACGAAGTGCTCCGGTATTCGCGCCCGATGGGCGTCAAGATGGACGATTTGACGCGCCAGATCGCGCGCGCAGGGCGCGTGCAGGCCTCCGATTTCCGGCGCGGATTCAGCCGCACCCTGCTGGCCGTGGCGGCGGTTTTGTGGCTGGCGGCTTTGGGCGCATTGGTGTTCCTGGCCGCGCGCATCAGCCGGCCCGTGCAGAGGCTGACGCAGGGGCTGGGCAGCGTCGCGGCCGGCGATCTCGACACCCGCGTTCCGCCCGGAGGAGGCGATGAAATCGGGGCAGCGCTCGAAGCCTTTAACCACATGGCCGGCCAGCTGCAACAGGCGCGCGAACGCCTGATCCATCTCACCCGCCTGGCGGCGTGGCAGGCGCTGGCTCGCAAGATGGCCCACGAGGTCAAGAATTCGCTTACGCCCATCCGCCTGACCATGGAGGAAATCGTCAGCCGCCGCGGCGCTGTGGACGACGCGTTTCTGGAGCAGGCTTCGCAGATTGTCGCCGACGAGGTCAATATGCTGGAGCGTCGCGTCCGCGCCTTTTCCGAGTTCGCTTCCGAGCCTCCGGTGGCGCCTCAAGAAATCGACGTTAACGCACTGCTGGAGGAGCGCGTCTCATTCCTTAAGTCGGCTCATCCGGAGGTGGCGTACCAGTTGCGTCTGGCGCCGGAGCATCCCCACGCGGTGGCCGATCCCGATCTGATCAAAGGCGTGCTGACCAATCTCTTGGAGAATGCGGCGGAAGCGGCCAGGCCCGGCGGCGTGGTTCTGGCCTCGACCGCGGTTGCGGGCGAACAGCTTGCGGTGGAGGTTCACGACTCCGGCCCGGGCTTGAGCGCGCAGGCCCGGTCCACTTTGTTCGAGCCGAGTATTTCGTTCAAGAAGGGGGGCATGGGTTTGGGATTATCCATCGCGCGGCGTAGCGCTTTGTTGTGCGGAGGCGAGCTGGAAGCGCTCGACCTGGATAAAGGGGGCGAATTGGGAGGCGCGGCGTTTCGCCTCAGCTTAAGTCGAGCGAACGGCGCGCGGGCGAACGGCCGGACTTTGCTATGAGAAGAGCCGCTATGAAAAAAGCGCGCTGTGGTGGGGCGGGTCCCCTGACCCGCGGCCGACGCCCCCGTCGGCCTTTGGTTGGCCTGAGAGCCACGGGATGAAACGCGTTCTGATCGTGGATGACGAGGAAAATATCGGCCGCTCCCTGCGTCTGATTCTGGAGCGCGAAGGCTACGGCGTCAGCGCCTGCTCCACTGTCGGCGAAGCCAAGGCGTTTACCCAGCGCCCCGACGTGTACCTGATCGACGTGCGCCTGCCCGACGGCAGCGGCATCGACCTGGTACGCTGGCTCCGCGCCAATGACGTCGCCGCGCCGGCGCTGATGATCTCCGGCCACGGGACCATCGCGGAGGCCGTGGAGGCCACTCGCGCCGGCGCCTTCGACTTCCTCGAAAAACCGCTCAGCCGCGACAAGGTGCTGCTGTCGCTGAAGCACGCGGTCGCCGAAACCCAACTTCGGGATGAGAATCAGCGCTTGCGCGAGATCGCCGGCGCGGCCCGCATGATCGGGTCGAGCGCGGCCTTTGGAAAGGTCCTGGAACAGGCGACGCTGGCCGCCCGCACCGATGCCCGCGTGCTGCTGACCGGGGAATCGGGCACCGGCAAGGAGCTGCTGGCCGCGCACATCCACGCCCAAAGTCCTTTCGCCGCGGGCCCCTTCGTCAAGGTAAACTGCGCGGCCATCCCCACGGAGCTGATCGAGAGCGAGCTGTTCGGGCACGAACGGGGCGCGTTCACCGGCGCCACCGCGGCGCGGCGCGGCAAATTCGAGCTGGCCAACGGAGGCACTCTGTTCCTGGACGAATGCGGCGATTTGCACGCTTCCTCGCAGGCCAAGCTGCTGCGGGTGTTGCAGGAAGGCGAATTTCACCGCGTGGGCGGCGAGCAGCCCATCAGCGTCTCCGTGCGCGTGATCGCCGCCACCAATCGCGACCTGACCGAAATGGTGGCGCAGCAGAAGTTTCGCGAGGACCTCTATTACCGGCTGTGCGTGATGCCCGTGCGCGTGCCCTCCCTGCGGGAGCGGGTGGAGGATATCCGTCCCCTGGCCGAATACTTTCTGGCCGAGTTTTGCGCGCGCAATAACTTCCGCCCCAAAAGGTTTGAGCCGGACGCCGTCGAGGCGCTGGAGCAGCACGGCTGGCCGGGCAACATCCGCGAGCTGCGCAACGTGGTCGAGCGCATGGCCATTCTGGCGCGCGGCGATGCCATTGAATCCGCTTCCATACCCTCCGAGATTCGGCTGACCAGGAGCGCCCCTCCGCGCAGCAACCTGCGCGAAACCCGGGAATCCGCCGAGCGCGACCACATCCTCCGGGCCTTGCAGGATTCCGACTGGAACGTCTCCGGCGCAGCTCGGGCGCTGGGGATGGAAAGGACGAATTTGCACAAACGCATCCGCGCTCTCGGAATTGAGCGGGGCATTGAGCGCGGGCATTGAGTGCGAAAGACGAGAGGCGGCGCGGTGCGAAGCTCGGAGGTAAAGTAAAGGGCCGCCCCCTCCGGAGCGGCCCTGCTGACTTAAATCCCGGTCGAGCCGGAAGTTACGGGCGGTTGACGTTCTCGGCCTGGAGGCCCTTGGGACCCCGCTTGACCTCGAATTCCACTTCCGCGCCTTCCTCCAAGGTCCGGTATCCGGACATTTGGATCGCGGAAAAATGGACAAACACGTCCTCGCCGCTAGCTCTCTGGATGAATCCATACCCCTTGGCGGCGTTAAACCATTTCACAACACCCTTTTCTCTCACTACGTAATTCTCCTATTTCCTTCCCGGCTCGCCGGGACGTGCCATTTAAAACTCTGCCATTGTCGCATGGAAGCGTTCCCGTTTGCAATCAAGTTCTTCCGAGTTCCGTAAGGTGTTAGCTCGACTTGACAGCCCCTACCATCTCCCAGTAGACTCGGGCGGTGGGGCATACTACGTCTTTCCGCGTGCGCGGTGGTTTGCCTGGGGTTAGCGGCCACCGGATGCGTACAACGAGAATTCCAGGCAGAGAAGGCTCAGGGCATTATGGGTGCCACCCCAATCCATCTGGATGCGGAACAGGTTTCCCTCACGAGTGCGCAGCTGGAATGCGGCGCACAGAATGACCTGTGGGACCCGCCCGGCCCGATTCTCCCCGGCGCGAACCAGCGCACCGTCGCCCGTCTTCTCGATGCCGGCCGGGCGCTCCACTTCGATGACGACGTAGTTGTGACTGAGCCTGGCTATCACCAGCCTTATGTTCAAATTAGGGGCGATTTTATGCTCCAGCTTGCGGACAGCCCGACGATTAGAGACGAAGGCCCGGATGGCAGGCTGGTGGAGGGGAAATTGTTGGTCACCATCCCCCACATGTGCTTCCCCGATCCGCTGCCCATATTGGGAGTCCGCAAGGGAAGGTTCAGCCAGGATGCACTTCCGGTGCTGGAGTTCCACCTGCTGAACGACGGCTGGCATTTCACGAAACTGGTGCATTAGCGGCAGGCACGGGGAAGGCTCAGCGCCAGCTTTGCAAGGTGGGGCGGTCCCCCTGGACCGCAGCCGGCCCCCCGGCCGGCTTGGGCGGCGCATTTTTACATTAGGACGGCGGCCCGCGCGGACGGGGGCGTCCGCCCCACCAACGGAAATACGTCGCCGTAATTCCGAACGTGAGTACTTAGACCAGTTTCCCGGTTTCTATGAGGTGACGTGGGTCAAACGAGTTTTATCCAGGCTAGCGGCTGGTCATAGCAACGGAATGTCGGCTATATTTGAAAGCCGAAACAGTTCAAAGCTGGCGAAAGCATTCTTCGGCCGGCATCGCAGTGGGGATGTAGCCCAGATCCTTCAATTGCCCGATCAACTTCTCCCAGCGAGAGTTGGTCATGCTTCCCAATCCGCTCTTCGACTGGTCTTCAATAAACGGCTTTTGGGCTTCGGCGACCTCAGCGAACGTGTCCGCGTCCATGGACGGGTTCATCCGATGCATTTTCTCGTTGGTCGCCTTGGGATCGTCAAGATACGCGCGCCAGCCCTCGCGCACCGCTTCGACCATGGCCTTCACCATAGCGGGGTTCTTGCGCAGCGTTTCCTCGCTGGTGGCCAGCACGTTGGTATAGGGATCGTAGCCGATATCGGAAACCGGAAAAACCTTCACGGCCACTCCTTTCCTGCGCGCCGCCAGAGGCTCCGATGTGATAAAGCACTGCTGCGCGAACTTCGGGTCGGCGAAGAAAGCCGTGAGATCGCCGCCGGGCGACGGCACGACACGGACGTGCTCGAAACCGTACTGTTTTTCCAGCAGCCGCACGAAGGGCAATCCCTGCTCCACCGCCAGAGTGCCTTCCTTCAGACACGTCGCCGATCGAGCTCAGATTGCGCTCGGCGTGCACCATGATCCCCAGCGGCGAATGTTGGTACACCGCGAACAACGCGACCACCGGATTGCCCTTCGACCGCGCCAGCACCAGCTCATCCGCCTCGACGATGCCGAACTCGGCCGATCCCGCACCCACCATCTGCACCGTCGGCGTGCCCGCGCCGCCGGGCAAAATCTCCACGTCAAGCCCGTGCTGTCGCGTATGGCGCCGCGTAGAAGCCGCCGAATTCCGGCTCCGGCTTCCAGTTCAGCGCCAACCGGATCTTGGCGGAAGTTCGGCAGGCCGTCGCCAGTCCGAAGGCCGGCGCGACTTTCAAGAACGCTCTGCGGAGCATTTCTTGATGTTACGGCGTTTGTTCCGACGCGTGCCAGCGCCGCAGCGTCAGCCGGCTGATCAGGTTGATCAATCCGAACAGCGCCAGCCCCAGCAGCCGGCCAGCAGCACCGCCGCGAACACTTTGTCGATGCGCTGCTGCGTGCGCGCGACGTCCACCACGCTGCCCAGTCCGCCTCCGCCGATGAACTCGCCCACAATGGCGCCGATCACCGCCAGGCCCGCGGCCACGCGCAGTCCGGTGAAGATCTGCGGCAGCGCCGCCGGAAACCGCAACTTGAACAGCGTCACCGCGGGCGTCGCTCCGTAGAGCCGGAACAGATCGCGCAACGCCGGGTCGGTCGATAGAATGCCCGTGAGCGTGTTGGCGATCACCGGAAAGATCGACACCACGAACGCCGAGGCGATCACGGTCTGCATTCCATAGCCGAACCAGATCACCAGCAGAGGTGCGATGGCGATCACCGGCACGGTCTGGAAGAAGACGGCGTAGGGATAAAACGCTCGCTGCACCCAGCGCGAGGAGGACAGCAGCACCGCGGCGGCGATCCCCGCGAGCGTGCTCAGCGCGAAGCCTGCCAGGGCGCTGGCGGAGGTCGCGAGCGTCGCCTGCCCCAGTTCCCCCCAGTCTTCCCAAATGGCCAGGAACACCGCCGACGGCGCCGGCAGCAGGTAAGAGCGAATGAAGCCTTGGCGCACCAGAAACTCCATTGCGGCCGTGATGGCAACGAAGGGAATCAAAGGCGGCAGGATGGCTCGGAGGGTTTTCATGATTCGGCTCTACTCCTCGAGGGCCCCCAGCAGCATCTTCATCTCCTGGCCCAGGCGCGGGTCGGCCCGCAGCTCATTGGTCCGTTCCTGCGGCAATTCGATGGTCCGGTCGAGGTTGATCGCGCCGCCGCGCCGCGACATCACCACAGCCCGGTTGGCCAGGAACGCGGCCTCCGAGATGGAGTGCGTCACGAAGATCACGGTCATGCCGCGGCTGCGCCACAACTGGCGAAGCTGCACGTCGAGATGAAAGCGCGTGATTTCATCCAGAGCCGCGAAAGGCTCGTCCAACAGCAGCAGGCGAGGCTCGGTCACCAGCGCACGCGCCAGCGAAACCCGCATCCGCATTCCGCCCGAGAGCTGCGCCGGATAACGGTCCACCGCCTCGCTCAGGCTGACTTGATCGAGCGCCGCCAGTGCGCGTTCGCGGCGTTCGGTTTTGGCCACGCCCATCAGCTCCAGCGGCAGTGCGGCGTTCTCCAGCACGTTGCGCCACGGCAACAGGTGCGCGTCCTGAAATACGAAGGCCGTCTGTGCGCGGCCGCCTTCAGGCTCCATCCGAATGCGCCCTCCGTCCGGCTGGTCCAACCGCGCAATCATCCGCAGCAGCGTCGATTTTCCGCA
>CAVXWB010000146.1:0-60197 GCA_963765185.1 Bryobacterales bacterium | reverse complement strand
CAACCACAACAACACTCGTGAATCAGCCGGTCAAGGGAGTGCCCTCGGCGGCTCGCATCCCTGACCAAGGGCGGGCTCGATGCGGTCACGAGGTCGCTGGCCATCGAATACGCGGACAAGGGTATTCGCGTGAACGCAGTGGCACCCGGCGTCATCAAAACGCCAATGCATGCACCAGAAACGTATGCCTTTCTCGCCGGGCTTCACCCGCTCGGTCGAATGGGCGAGATCCCGGAGATCGTCGACGCAGTGCTTTACCTGGAGTCAGCCGGGTTCGTAACGGGCGAGACTCTGCACGTCATGGGGGGGCACACGCCGGCCACTGGTAAATCAGAACGAAGCACCTCGCCACTTCTGACGATCCAGATCACTTATGCGCAGTCCGCTGGTCGGACACGGCTTTTTCTATCTCACTGGCAAGGCGGGCAACCAGCTCGGCAGCGGGCAATTCGCGAGCGAGCGGAGCCGCTTGCCCTGCCCACTGAGCTCCGTTTCCAAATTCTCCTGCTGCCTTGGCGGCAGCGTGGAGCGCCTTGCCCGCGTCGTACGCGATCGGGTAGTCCGGTATTGTTCCTTGTTCGACGCCCGCCGCGAGGGCTGTAAAGCGGTTGGCGAGGCAGCGGGCGGGGCGGCCCGAAATCGCCCGGGTCATCACTGTGTGTTCCGCCGCTGGGCCGACCGGCCAGGCCGGTAGCCGGCCTCGGCCGACGACTCCGGACAGGCGATGAATGCCGTGCCCAGTTGTGCGGCGGCGGCGCCCAGCATGAGCAACGCCGCGATGCCCGCCCCATCCATCATCCCGCCGGCCGTTATCACCGGGATGTCGAGCTTTTTCACCAGAAGCTGGGTCAACGCCAACGTCCCAAGCCGATCATCGGCCATAGCGGGGTCGAACATCCCGCGATGACCACCCGCTTCATACCCTTGCGCGACGACAGCATCGATGCCGGCAGCGGCGATGGCCCTCCCCTCATCAAGGCTCGTCGCTGTTGCCATAAGTACAATTCCGGCCGAGTGAAGAGCCTCGATCCGATGGCGGTCAGGCAGGCCAAAGTGGAAGCTGACAACCGCCGGGCGCTGGGCCAGCAAGACCGAGAGCTTGGCGTCATCAGTCAGAAACGACGCGTAGATCTCGGTCAGACGAGCCGGCGGTTCGCCCGTAGCGTGCGAACTCCGGTCCGAGCCGGGCGAGCCACGCCGGATTCCAGCGACATCCGCAACGGCCGGCTGGTTGCAGAACACATTGACGTTGAAGGGGCGAACCGTCATGGACCCGACTGCGGTGATCATCTGCCGGGTTGTCACGGAATCGACCGACCCGACTCCGATAGAGCCGAGCCCACCAGCATTCGACACTGCCGAAGCTATCTCGGGCGTGGACACACCCGCCATCGGGGCCTGAATGATCGGCAGCTCGATCTCTAGCTTGCGGAGGAGTGAATCCATGGGTTTCTCCATCTGGCCTGATGGAATCAGATTCCCAGGTGAATTGTGCGAGAGCCGATGCGACTCGGGTCGCCTCGTGGGTTGCCCTGGGCCCGAAAGTGCGCGGTCCTGGAAGCGTTCGGTTGTCGTAAGTTGCTGCGATGCTGGGATATCAGGCAATGGCTCGTCGGCCACTTTATCCACGGCGCACAACATGCCGTAGAATATTCTAAGAAGAACAGGAATTGGCTGACCGTCTCAGAAGGAACTGGCTATGACCATGGCTGAGCGAGGGAGATTGTTGCCGGCAACTCTGGAGCAAATACGAAGCGTTCACAAAGCATCACTCGCCTCGCGCCTGAGAGGGTCTAAGAAATTCGTGACGAAACTTCGTCAGTGTCACAGAATGTCACACTCCTGCGCAGAAAATTCAGCGGACGTGTCCAAATTTTCAATTTTGACACACCAAAATAGGTGAGGAAATCAGGTTAAATCGCTGCCGAATAAGAACGAACCGAACAGCCTCCAGGCGAATGCCGTGCTCGCCGATCTCGCGCGGGGCCAGCGAGAGACAGGGAGGAGGGTACCGGAGTTTGGTCCGAAGACCTGCGGGGTGAACAAGAAGGGCGAGGCCGAAACGTCAATTCGGCCTCGCTGTTTGAGTCCATGCCGGTCTGGCGTCCGGCGCTTGCGTGTGGTCGATCATCCCGAAGGCCCCAGCACCGCCAGAAACTCGCCCGCCTGGATGCGCAGGTCCATCCCCGCGATCACAGCGAAATTGTTACCGAACACGCGCCGCACGCCTTCGAGTCGTAATTCGACACCCGCGCTCACAGCAGTGTGGGCCACAGATGCAGCTCCATCACCGTCGCCCGCGGAGGCATCTTCGCCGCCGCCAGGATCGCCTCGGCGACGTCGATCGGCTGCAGCGCCTTGGCCAGCAGTTCCGCCGTGGGCCTACGGGGCGCTTCGCCAGAATCTCGGTTTCCACCAAGCCCGGACAAATCACGCTGGTGCGGATCCCGTTTTCCTTTTCCTCGAAGCGGACCGCGTGCGCCAGCCCGAGCACCCCGCGCTTGGCCGCCTGATACGCCGCGCCGGACGGATCGGCCGCCAGAGCCGAGACCGACGCGATGTAGATCAAATGTCCCGACCTCCGCTCCCGCATCGCCGGCAGCACCGCCTGAGTCGCATAATACGCGCCATTCAGATTGACGCTCACCATCGCGTCCCAGACCGCGGGCGTCAGCCGGTTCAAGCTGCCGGTCCGGAGTATTGTCGCCGGTGACATACACCAGCGCGTCGATCTCGCCCAGACGTTCGCGAGTCGACGCGCATCAGCGCATCCATGTCGGCCACCTTGGTCGACATCGGCCGCATGAATCGCGATGGGCGCAGCCCGCCGCGGCCATCTCCATCGCCAGATCCTGCAGCCGCGTCTTCGCGCCGCGCCGACGCCATCACCTTAGCGCCCTCGCGGGCGAACAAAACCGCGGTCTGGCGTCCGATGCCGCTCGAAGCGCCGATCACCACCACCACGCGGTCTGTGAGGGAATCAGCCATGACTCTTATGCCGCCGTCAATCCGCCGTCGATGGTCGGGCAGGAGCCGGTCACGAACTCGGCTTCCTTGGAGCACAGATACAGCACCATGTACGCGATCTCGCGCGGCTTTCCCATTCGCCCCACCAGTTGCCGCGCGTGCAGCTCCGCGCGCGTCTTCTCGATCTCATGCGCGTGGAATTTTTGCAGATAGGCGTCGACAAACGGCGTATCCACGGTACCGGGACAAACCGCGTTCACGCGAACCCGGCCCGCGTAATCCAGCGCCATCTGCTTCGTCAAAGCCACCACCGCGCCCTTGGTCGCGCAGTAGGCGAAGCGGCGCTTCAGTCCCACCAACCCCGCCACCGATCCGATGTTGACGATGCAACCCTTCGACTCCAGCAGCTTGGGCATCGCCGCTTTGGTCACCAGGTACAAGCCCTCCACATTCACGCGGAACAGCCGCTGGAAATCCTCGTGCGCCGTTTCTTCGATGTTGCCCGACCAGCCCGATGCCGGCGTTGTTCACCAGAATGTCGAGCTTCGGAATCGCGGCGAAAGCGCGATTGACGGCGTCCTCATCCGTGATATCGACCACCATCACGGACGATCCCGGCAGCTTCATCGAAAGCGCTTCGGCGCGGGGCTGATCGATGTCGGCGATGATCACCGAAGCTCCCGCGGCCGTCAGCACTCTGCATGTTTCTTCGCCAATTCCGCTGGCTCCGCCCGTCACCAGGGCGCGCAATCCGTCCAAACGAAAGGGTGTAGTCATGAATTCGCATTCTACGACACACCCGTCCTTCAATGGGCGTACGTCACCACCTTGCGCGGATCGGCGGACTTGTTGACGATCACGCCAAACCAGGGCACCATCATTTCCTCCCAGGTTTGATCCCCCCACCACACATCCTTGTTCGGATTGGGGTTGAACTTGTTGTTGGCGGAGTTGTCGAAGTGCGCCGTAACCAGCAGCCTGGTGCCTTTGGGAACCTGGATGGGTTGGTCCACGTCGTAGCCGAGCTGCCAATTGAAGTCGTAGTGGGGAACGCTCAGCACGATCCGCTTCTCTCCTGTGGGAAATTCCAACTGGTAGGTCATATCCTTGCCGCGCAGGTGCATGTGCGGAAGGAACCAGACGATTTCGGCGTCCTGTTTGAATTCCACCTCGGTTGAGATCTCCCAATTCGGATCGCCCGCCGGAATGCGGAACGTCCGCTCATCGCGAGCCGCGGCCGGCGACAAGGTGATGAACCTCCGCGACGGCTCCTCCTTGGCGATGGTAAATCCGATTTCGGTTTGATCGTCGGCATCCTCGCCGATGGTGGTGTAATGCATCTGGAGCACGATGTCGTAGCCGGCCGGAATCAGTTTTGCGGCATTGTGGACCCGGAAGTCGATGGGTTGGCTGCCCGGCAGGAACACGGCTTCGAGACCGGTGAAGTCGCCCAGCCCGGTCTTCGCCCGCGCGATCTGATCGCCATTTTCGTCGCGCAGCGTCACCTGCGTGCGCGGCTCGCCGTATTTCACACTGGCATTGTGGGGACGGAAGGAAATCGCCACGTGATGCACCACTCTTCGATTTCCCGGGCGTGCTTCAATCGATGTGATCCAGGTGTCCTTGGTCAGGCCGGTGGGCAGCGTGAAGCTGGTGAGCTCGATTGCGCCCTTGGCGGGGACGTGGAACGGCTTGGGCATCTTCACGATCAAGTCCGGCTTGATGATCCAGCCCTGCGGCCATTCGACTGGAACCGCCGCGCCGTCACCTTCCGCCGCGCCGCTATCGGCCCATGCGGCCAGCGTCCGGATATTGTCCTCGGTCAGCCTGGGCGCGTTGGCCCAATGGCCGTACTTCGGGTCCGCGAACCAGGGCGGCATCCTGCGCGTGAGCACCGCGGCCTTGATCGCCTTGGCGTAGGGCCGGGCATCCCGATACGTCAGGAAGGACATGGGAGCGATTTCGCCCGGGCGATGGCACGTCTGGCAATTCTTCTGCAAGATCGGAAGGACGTCGCGATTGAAGGTGATCACGCCGTCCCGATTGCTTTGCGCCAGAGCGACTGCGGCGGCGAATCCGAGACACAGGAGCATTGCTTTCACGGCCGCCTTCATGGCTCGATTTTCGCAGTTTCCCGGCAACCTTGGTACACTCGATGAATCCATGGCTTTCGGCAAGATTGGCCAAACTCTCACGGCGATCGAAATCTTCGATCTGGTGCGCGCGGACCTGGCGCTGGTAGAGCGCGAGATCGGTCTCGAATCCATCGCCTCGGTGGACGCGGTCACCTACATCAACCAGTATCTGCAATCGGGCGGGGGCAAGCGGCTGCGTCCGATTCTGGTGCTGCTGTGCGGACGCTTGTTCGGCGAATCGCATCCGGGGCTGGTGCGCATGGCCGCGGTGGTAGAGATGATCCATACCGCGACGCTGGTGCACGACGACGTTATCGATATCGCCAAAACCCGCCGCGGAAGGCCCTCGATCAACGTGGTATGGGGCAATCACACCTCCGTGCTGGCCGGGGATTGGCTGTACATGCAGGCGTTCCAGGTGGCGCTGCGGGAACGCAGCTTCCCCATTCTGGACGTGCTCATCAACCTAACGCAGATGATGGTTGAAGGCGAGCTGTTGCAACTGGAGCGCATCGGCAGGATCGGCGTCACCGAGGCCGATTACATGGAGCTGATCGACCGGAAAACCGCCAGTTTATTTTCCGCCTGCGCACGGCTGGGCGCACAGGCGCAGGGCGCGGCAGAAGACTCCGAAGCGCGGCTGGGCGAATACGGTTGGAATTTGGGAATCGCCTTCCAGTTGATTGACGACGTGCTGGATTTTACCTCGCGCGAAAAGATTCTGGGCAAGCCCGTGGGCAACGATCTTCGCGAAGGCAAGGTGACGCTGCCGCTGATTTACGCGCTGGAGACCGCGGCTGCGGAGGAGCGCAGACTGGTGGAGACCGTGCTCGCCGACGGCAACTACGATCAGGTCCCGTTCGCCAAGATTCTCCAGATCCTGCACCGGCACAACAGCATCGAGAGGGCGCAGCAGCGGGCGCAGGCGTTCACCGACAAGGCTCGCGCGATCATCGCGGGATTTTCGCCATCGCCGTTTCAAAAGGCCCTGCTGGCGGTCACCGACCTGGTGACCGAGCGGGATCGATAAGCCTGGTCTGCTATAAAGCAGGCCCTATTTCGACGCCGCCCGGTAGGCCGCCAGGTTGGATTGGTCCACTATCGCCGAGCCGGTATCGATGAAGCGCGGCAACAGCGAATTGGGATCTTTCGCGAAGTCCACGGTGAGGGACGGCAGCTTGTTCAGGTTCAAATCGGCGAGCAGACGCAACCCCATGTAGCCCATGGTGAACGGTTTTTGCGCCACGCTGGCGGTGATCCAGCCTTGCTCGATGGCGTCCAGGGTGGGCGGCAGCGCGTCCATGGCGATCACCACCATTTTCTTGTTTTCGCGCTTCAGCACCTCGGCCACCTGCTGGCCCGACTGGCCCTCCAACAGAATGAACGCGTCCACCTTGGGGTTGGGCTTGTTCAAAATGGCTTCGGCGCTGTCGAAGGCGGCAGTCGGATCGCCTTTGAGATCGGCCGTATCCACCAGCTTCATCTGGGGGTGCATGGCCAGAATGCTGCGGTAGCCATCCAGACGCTGTTCAAGATTGGGCTGGCCCACGGTGTAGAGCACGGCAACGTTGCCCTCTCCGTGAAGTTTCTCCGCCAGCAGGCGCCCGCCCATCTGGCCGGATTCATAATTGTTGGTGCCGACAAAAAACAGCCGTTTGCTGGATGCGGCGTCCGAATCGACGGTAATGACCGGAATGCCGGCGGCGATTGCGGCGTCGATGCTGGGGGCCATGAGTTTGGCGTCCGCCACGGACACCAGCATTCCGTTGGGCTTCACGGCCGCGATTCTCTGGAACTCGGAGTTCTCCATGGTGGCGTCGTAGGCCTCCGGCCCAATCAGCGCAACGTGCACCTGCAACTCTCTGGCGGCCTGATTGAGACCGGCGGCGACCTGCAAAAAGTAGGGCGATTTGATATTCGGGACGATGAGATAGTATTTCTCGGCTTCCGTATGAGGCATCTGGCTGCAAGCCCCGGACAGCAATACCCCGGCGAGCGCCGGCACAGCGAGAATCGCGCGCAGTTTCAAAGTTACCCCCAGAAGCGCATTATAGAACAAGCAGCCAAGCCGGCACGGCGGGAAGCGGCGTTTTCGCTCCTAATGGGAAGCTTCGTCTCAGCCGATCATTCGTGCGTGAAATGTGAAAACTGTGGCGCTTCGATGGAGTTGAACCCGGACCGCGGCGTCTGGGACTGCCCCTACTGCGCCAGCGAATGGGCGCCGCAGACCAATTTCGAAGGGGTCCGGATCTTGCAGCCTTCCGGCAGCGACTGCCCTGTGTGCAAGACCACCAGGCTGGCGCAGGCCAGCATCTTCGAGTACGGGCTGCTGTATTGCGAAGGCTGCCAGGGAATGCTGATCCAGATGGAAGACCTGGTTCCGCTCACCGGCGATATGCGCGCCGCGAGCGGCGCCGCCGCCTACATCGGCCGCCCGCCCGATCCCAAGCAGCTGGACCGCCGCATCGATTGCCCGCGCTGCCGCCAGAGCATGGACACGCATCCCTACGGCGGTCCCGGCAACATTATCCTGGATACCTGCGAACCGTGCGAGGTGCACTGGCTCGACCGCGGCGAACTGCGCCGCATCGCGCTGGCGCCCGATCATCAATACATGGCCTAGCGCAAAGACCCGTGGCAGTATACTCAAATTAGCGTGCCGGAACAAAAGCAACAAACGTTGATCGCCGCGCTTACGCGCATGCAGAGCGTGATCGTAGCCTACTCCGGCGGCGCCGACTCCGCCTATCTCGCCTGGGCCGCGCACCAGGCTTTGGGCGATCAAGCCATTGCCATCACCGCCGACTCGGCATCTTTGCCCGAATCGCACAAACGCGACGCGGAGGAGTTTGCCCGCGCCTGGGGCATCCGCCACGAGTACATCGTCACGCGCGAATTCGACAACCCCGACTACCTCAAGAACGATCGCAACCGCTGCTTCCATTGCAAAGACGAATTGTTCACCCGGCTCGACGAGGTGGCCAAGGAGCGGGGCATCGCGCACGTGGTCTACGGCGTCAATGTGGACGACCTGGGCGATTATCGCCCCGGCCAGCGCGCCGCCAAGCTGCACCAAGCCGAAGCGCCCCTGGTGGACGCGGGGCTGACCAAGGCCGAGATCCGCGAGCTTTCGCGCCGCGCCGGTTTGGCCACCTGGGACCGCCCTGCCTCGGCGTGCCTGAGCTCGCGCATCCCCTACGGAACTCCCGTGACCATCCAGAACGTCAAGACGGTGGAGCGCGGCGAAGAAGAGATCCGCGCCCTGGGATTCCGCCAGTTCCGCGTCCGCTTCCATGGCGACCTGGTGCGCATCGAAATCGCGCCGGAAGAGTTGCCGCAAGCGCTTGAACCCGGCATGGCCCGCGCCTTCACCGCCATCTTCAAGCCCCTGGGCTTCCACTACGTCACGCTCGATCTCGAGGGCTACCGGCAGGGCGCGCTGAATGAGGCGCTGGCGGCGATAAGATAGGTTTTTGGAAGGCCATGACAATCACCGTTGACATCACGCCCGAGGCGCAGGCCGAGCTTGCCCGCCAGGCTGCCGCCCACGGCCGCGCAATCGAGGCCTATGCCGCGAGCCTGCTCGAAGAAGCAGCGCATCTTCCGGCCGGCGCGAACCGGCTAAGCCAGGACAGCCTTGAAGAGACCCTCCGCGAATTGGCGCAATTCTCGCACAAGGTTCCATCGTTGCCGGATGAGGCGTTCACGCGCGAAAGTCTGTACCGGGATCACGACTGATGCCGGATGCCGCTGCGTGGCTCCTCGATACCAACATCCTGCTGCGGATGAGCAAGGGCGACAATCCCCACCACCAGATGATCAGCGGAGCGTTGCGTGCGCTGGTGGCGCGAGGCGCCCGGCTCTGTTTTACGTCGCAGACTCTGGGAGAGTTCTGGAATGCTTCCACCCGTCCGCTCGGCCAAAACGGCTTGGGATTGAGCGTTGACGAGACGGATCGTGTCGCTCGGGTGATCGAGCGGGATTTCGGCTTCCTGCCGGATAGCCGGGACGTCCATGACCGTTGGCGGCGCCTTCTCGTCGAACACAAAGTCACGGGCGTGCAAGTGCATGATGCCCGCCTGGCCGCAAGCATGTATGTTCACAATGTCACGCAATTGCTGATGGTCAATGTCCGGGACTTTCGGCGCTTCACCGGACTGCGTGTCACGCATCCGGCCGAGCTGGTCCACGCGACCTGATACCAGCGTCTATTGCGCCGCGCCGAGACTTGCGGCGCTGCCCGGACTTACGCTGCAAGCGGGCGCGGGCAGCGGCCGCGCCAACGACTTCACCGCGTTCAAGACCCGCGAGGCGGCGTCCGAGCTCGCCGTTGAATTCCAGTAACTGGGCCGCGTGCGCCGAATCGCGTTCCTCCAGAAGCCGCAGCGCTTCCCGGACAACCTCGCTCGCCGAGTTGTAGCGCCCGGATTCCACCTTGGCGCTAACGAATTTTTCCAGCTCGGGCGTGAGAGAGACGTTCATTAGGGCTCCGTGTTCGTTGTCGTTCCCAGAATAGCGAAGTTTGTCAATGTATGTTATCGCGGAGCCCGCACTATTTGGCGTGCGGGCGCATTGATCATACTGCACGGATGCGACCGCCGGCGCGTCTACGGTTAGGGGAGGTGAGTCGATGCGAACGATTGCAGGTGCCGGTCTGGTCGTCTTCACCCTGAGTGGAGCATTCGCGCAACCCACAACCCAAGGGCCGACCTTCGAGGTGGCTTCCGTCAGAGTCGCACCTCCCTCAGGAACGACTGGGGGCCGCACCTCGGTCAGCGGAGATAGGGCAGCTTTCAGTAACCGCACTCTGATGCAGCTCTTGAGCTTTGCGTACGGAATCGGGTGCTGCGACCTAATCAAGGGACCCTCGTGGATCTCAACCGAGCGATACGACATTGCCGCAAAGGCACCAGACAACACGCCGAAAGAGCAAATTCCGGGGATGCTCCAGAATCTTCTGGTGGAGAGATTCAGGCTCGTTCTGCATCGCGAGACCAGAGAGTTGCTGGTCTACGATCTGATCGTCGGAAGGGGCCGGCTCAAGCTACAAAAAGCTGAGGGTGCGGCCGTCAAAAATGACTGGGCGGTTGATGGCGAGCACAGGGTAGCGAAGAGCATGACCATGGCCACATTGGCCTTGTACGTTACCCCGATGCTTCGCAGTCCCGTTATCGATATGACAGGTCTTCAAGGCTACTACGACTTCCCGCTCGACTTGTCTAAGGAAGAAACACTCCGGGACTCGGCGCCCTCGATCTTCAGCATGGTGGAGGATCTCGGGCTCGAGCTTAATGCGCGCAAAGCGCCGTTCGACGTCCTTGTGATTGACAGCGGGAACAAAGCCCCCTCTGAGAATTGAATTGCCAAGGTCTCAAGACAGCGCCGAGTAACCGCGCGAAACCGCCCCGCTCCGATTACGGTGGCGGGTTTGATGTTCATTCCGTTGAGGAACCCGAGCGGAGCCGATCAGCCTCTCGAGCCCTTCCCCGGAACCGCCAACGCCACCGCGATCACCACCACGCAGCCGATCACGTTGTACCAGAGAAACGCGATATTGGTAAACCTTGCGGCCGCGAAAATAGCGGCTTCGCCGGCCAGCACTCCGATGAATGCGGCATTGCCGCCCACGCGCTTCACGAAGAACGCGAGGATGAACACGCCCAGCATCCCGCCGTAGAACAGCGATCCCACCTGATTCACCATTACTATCAGAGCTCCGAAGCCTTTGATGAGGCCGGCGAACCCTGCGGCGTAAATTCCCCAGAACGCCGTGGCGATTCGCGATGCCACCAGGTAGTGGTGGTCGGAGGCGTCCCTGCGGAAATGCCGCCGGTAAATATCGATCACCGTCACCGTCGCCAGCGAATTAATCTCGCCCGAGATCGCCGACATCGCCGCGGAGAAAATCACTCCAATCACCAGCCCCACCACACCTACCGGCAAATAGTGCGTCACGAAGGAAAGGAAAATGTAGTTGGTATCGTCGCCGGCCCGCTTCCGGGCCCAGTCTCGCGCCGCGTCCATATCCTGCTCCGCGCCCCGGAAATCGGCGATGGCGGCCGTGCGAACCTCCGCCTGGGAAGCGTCCTTAATGCGCCTCGCCGCCGCTTGCCGGGCCTCGAAGGCGCGGTCGAATTGGTTCTGGATTCCCGCATATTCCGGCGACGCCTGCACCTGCTTGAGCTCCACCGGTTGAAACAACAGCGGAGGCCGCTCGAAGATAAAAAAGACGAACACCATCGCGCCCAGAAACAAAATGAAGAACTGCACCGGAATTTTTCCAATGGCGTTGAAGATCAGGCTCAGCCGGCTCTGCTCAATGGATTTGCCGGTCAAGTACCGCTGCACCTGGCTCTGGTCGCAGCCGAAATAGGCCAGCGCCAGAAACATCCCTCCAATCAGCCCGCTCCACAGGTTGTATTGATTGTTCCAATCGAAATGCAGATCGACAGCATTCAGCTTACCGGCGGCTCCGGCGATGCGCACGGCATCGAAGAAAGAGACGTCATGCGGCAGGCGCCACACCGCGACCGCCAGCGCCAGCGCCAGCGCCACCAGGATCACCATCATCTGCTGCACGTCCGCCCAGGTCACGGCCTTGATGCCGCCGAGGGTTGTGTACGCCACCACCAGCCCTCCCATGATCAGGATCGTCACCCGGAAGGGCCAGCCCAGGATCACCGACAGAACGATTGCCGGAGCCGATAGCGCCAGACCGCACTGCAAGCCGCGCGAGATCAGAAACACCCCGGTGACCAGCGCGCGGGTCTTGGCGTCGAAGCGCTGCTCCAGGTATTCGTAAGCCGTGTACACTTTGGCGCGATGAAAAATCGGAACCGCGGTGGCCGAAAGAATCACCATGGCCACCGGCAGGCCGAAATAAAACTGCACGAAGCGCATTCCGTCCACGTAGGCCTGGCTGGTGGTGGAGATGAAGGTGATCGCGCTGGCCTGCGTGGCCATGATGGAGAGCCCCATGGCGTACCACGGCATGGTTTTGCCGGCCAAAAGAAACTGGTTGATGGTGTTGGACCCGCGCCCGCGCCACAGCCCGTAGGAAATTAGGAGGATCAGCCACGCCGTGAGAACCACCCAGTCGGCCGCTCTCATGGAGCGAAGTGTACGGTAAACACGTAGAATGCGCCGATCAGGCAGGCCAGATACACGATCACGAAAACATACACGCGTGGCCACGTACCCAGCAAAGGAGGCGGCTGGTCCATCATCTTTCGAGCATCATTTCCCGCTCGTCACTTCTGAGTCTTGGCCGCGCTGAGCATGTTGGCGAACAGGCGGTATGCGCCGGGAACGCCCGCGGGCAGCTCCCGGAACCAGTCGTAGGCGGAGAACACGTAGGCTCCCTTGCCGTACTTGGTGTAGAGCATTCCGCCCGCCAAAGGCTCCTCCCCCGGATCGTGCGATTCCAGCACGCTCAGGTAGCGCGAATCCCAGCGGTCGGCGAAATACAACCCGCGCTCCTGCACCCAGCCGTCGAAATCCGCGCTGGTGATTTCGTTGGGAGCGTGCAGCAGAGCCAGCTGCGGATTCGGGAAGGTCACGGGAGCCTCTTCCACGGTGACGCGGTCGTTGCTGATGTGAATTGGATAGGGCCCGATGTGCTCGATTAAGCCGATGGCTTCCACCAGCTCGGCCGCCACGGGACCGCGCGGAGTGGGCGGCGGCGTGGCAGCAGGCGTCGCGCCGCGACCACCGCGGCCGCCGCCTCGTCCGTCCGGACCCTGCGCGGCTGCGGCAGGCGCCTGGGCGCCGCCGGCCCGTCCGCCGCCGGCGGCGGGACCGTTCCCCGCGCCGCGTCCCCCTCCGCCCGGACCACCTTCGGGACGGCTATACTCCACCACCACCGTGCCGCCGTTCGACGCGTAGTCGTACAGGCGTTGATAGTTCGCGCGCAAATCCGCACGCGTATTCCACGCGCGAACGCCCGTGACGATCGCGTCGTATCGCGATAAATCTCCGTGGGTCAGGTCTTCGGCGCTCAACATCGTGACGTCGCAGCCGATCTGCCGCAGGGAGCCGGGCACGTCATCGCCCGCGCCCATCACGTATCCGATGTTCTTCGACAGATTCCTGATGTCGGCGCGCACCAGCGACGCTTCCGCGGGGGGGAACAGGGTCTGCTCGGGGAAATGCGAATACAGAATCGTCTCGGTGCTGGTGGACACGCTGTGGCCGCCCACCAGTGCGACCGCGCGAACCGTTCCGCGCGCAGCGACGGCCGGTGGAGTCAGCTCAAACACCACCGTGGTCTGCTCCCCCGCGCCTCCCAGATCGAAGTGGCGCGTCGCCGGTTCCACATTCCACCCGGCGGGAACTTCCAGATGCGCCTCACCCGAGGGCTTGCCTGCGTTCGACCGGATCGGCACCTCGATCTTGCGCGGCTGCGTATCCGCGAAGACCAGCGAATGCTCCGCCAAATTGACCGATACCGGAGGGACCACCGCCAGCGGACGAACCAAGTCCCCGTACACCTGGTCGGTATAGCGATTCTGCACAGGCCGCGTCAGAGTGAGCTCCACGCCCGCGATCTTCACCGTGAAGTGCGCCTCCAGCACCGGCGCATTTTCGGCCAAGCCGATGTTGCGCGGATCGCGCACGGAATACAGATTCCCGTCTTTGGGCTGCTCCAGCCAGTATGGCTGCGAGTAGGGCTGATTGTCCGGAACGCGCACGTTGAGAGTGTAGTTACCGGGTAGATTATCGGCCAGCACCACCGGCTCCAGCTTCAGCGACGGCGCCCCTTCCATCCCCGACAGACTCACGCCGGTCAGCGTCACCGGAGCCGGGGACCGCCGGATCGCCGTGATATTCACGCGCAGCGTCGAGCCCGGCGTCACCGTCGCGCTGGCCGCCTGCGCTTCAAGCGACAGGCCGCTGGCCAGCGCCATGGTTTCGTCCAGCTCCTGAAGCTTGCGCCCCGCCAGCGGATCCTTGGTGCTCTCCACCAGCGCCGCAATCATGGGGCGGGCCTGCGCCAGCGCAGGCAGCAGCGCCTCCGGATGCGCGGGAACAAACGAATCCAGAGTCTGCTTCAACAGCGCGCCCACCGGCCCTCCGCCCGGAATCCGGGTCCAGGTGATGTCGATGCCGTCGAAAATGTCGGTGGTGGCTTTATCGCCGCGGACCGTGATGAACGCCTGCTTCTGCGATCCTTTGCGCTCCGCCGTACCCTGCCCCTGGCTGCGATTGGTGCTGCGGCTGATCGCGCCGATCTCGCCGTAGGAATAGCCCAGCTCCGGCGAATACTCGCCCACGTCGATCTCCAGCCGCGCTTCTTCCTTACCTTTCTGATCGCCCTTCTGATCGTTTTGCTGGATCGCGATGGGGTTCTGCATCAGGCGCTTCGGCCTGCCACGTTTGTACGTAAGCAAGCTGCTCGGGAAACTTGGTGGGGTCGGCCGCGAGCGTGAACGCTTCCTGACCCAGAATCGCCGAAACCTGATGGTGCCCATGCCCGTCGCGAGGCGTGCCGGTGAAGACGTCGATCACCACGTCCGGCCGGAAGCGGCGGATGTTCCACACCACGTCCGCCAGGACTTTGTCACGCTGCCACTTTTGCATGCTTTCATCCGCGGTCTTGGAGAATCCGAAGTCGATGGCGCGCGTAAAATATTGCTCGCTGCCTTCGATCTTGCGCGATGCCAGCAGCTCCTGCGTGCGGATGATGCCCAGCTCGTCGCCCTGTTCCGGGCCGATCAGGTTCTGGCCGCCCTCGCCGCGCGTCAGCGAGAGATACGCCGTGCGCACGTGCCGCCCGCGCGAAAGATAGGCCAGCACCACTTCCCGGTCGTCGTCGGGATGCGCGCCGATCATCATCGCGCTGCCCAGCGTGTTCAAACGCTCCAGCGCCTGCCGGATCTCGATTTCGCCGGGGAACAGCCGTTGGGCACGGGTCGGCGCGACAAGGGCAACCAGTAAAACCGCGGCTAACAAAAACAGTAGAGCGTGTTTTGATCGCGTAGCCATAGGCGTTGATCCATTATCCAATACTGGCCCGCACAACGGATGTGGGGCTCACCAGCGGCATCGTCACCACTTTGCCGTAGCTTTCCTGAATCCAGACGGAGCTGTGGCGATTCAAGTGAATCATCGCGCCCAGCGATACGCCGCTGTCCAGCCGGTTTTCGAGGCGAGCATTGCCGGTATAGCTGGTGATTCCCGTCTGGATCCAGGTATAGCCAGTCACACGCTTAGTCGCCCGGAGCGGGAAGTTTTTCATGAGTCCAATGGATTCGGTGTGTTCGCCGAAAGCAGCGTGCAGGAAGCCGTGAGTCCCGCTGTTCTCGTACATGTACGCGAAGGTCAGCTCATCGCCGAACGGGTCCTTCTTCAGGAAGCCGAACATGTGACCGATGCCAACGTCGTAATTCGCTCTTGGGAGCAATCCGGGGCGATCGAAATCGGACCCGAACATAACAAACAGATCGTAGGTTGCACCGGATGGTCCGCCCATGGCCATTCCCGGCATTCCGGCCTGCGCGTACAATTTGTGAGAAGGAAAAGTCAAAGACAGGCCGCTGATAAACGTGGATAAACGCAGATCGAATCCGCGTTCATCCGGGTTCATCGGCGGCCAATAATGCTTTAGTTTTAGATGAGAAGGGGCAAGCTGGAATCTGTCGACTGGACGCGAGGTGGTGGATGTCTCGCCGGGTCAGCGAAAGCCCAGAACGTTGAGCAGGGAGCCAGCGAAGGAACGTACACCGCTGCGGTCGCGATCAATGAAGAGGAATGCTCGGCCGCCTTCTACGGCACAAACTGGTTCCGGTCCGGGACGGAGTTCTTGCAGCACGCATCGGCGTTGGCCGTGGGAGCGCAGTGCCCCTTCAGCCAGCAATCCGCAACGCGGTTGTTCGGAGCGCCGGCCGCGAAACAATCGAAGGGCCCGAGGAGCAGAACCAGCACCATCAGGCTCACCGCGATGTGAAACGCACGCCGCATTTAGCCCAGGCTAGCACGGCAATTGCGACAATATGGAAACGGAGGCGAGTATGATTGGGACGACCGCGCTACCCGGCACTCTCCTGGCGCTGCTCGGCGAGGCTCTGTGCGCACGGGCGCAGGACCTGCCTGTTACCGCCGCGGAGACACTCGACGGCAAGAAACTGGAGTTCCCGGCGGCACTGCGCGGCAGCATCAGCACGTGTGTGTTTGGATTCGGCAAGGACTTGAGCGACAAAGTCGGCGTATGGCTGGAGTCGCTGACCAGCGACAGCATCAACGCCTGGTCCGTCGTGAATGTGGAGACGACGCCGTCCGTCGCGCGATCGACGATTCGCATGAGCATGCGCAGAGGCACCTGCAGCGCCAGCATCAGCGATGAGCTGAAAGCCCGCATCGCGGAACTAAAGGGGCACTGACGTAAAATGCCGGCGAGAAGCTCCTCCGAGCGGTTCCGCTTCCTCCGCGCAGAACCGTCCGACTCCTCGCCGGCGATTATTTACACGCTCTACCGGCTGCTTCGTGTTCGCAGTTCCAAGCATACGGCGGCGATGCGGCAAAGGCGTGAAAGACCCGTTGAATTTCCGTTGACTTTCCGTAACTGTATAATTGCCCCAGGCCGTCACGAGCCGAAATGAAGACCTTTCCGCCATTCCGGCTCGACACGGCGAACCAGTGCCTGTGGCGGGATAACACCCGCATCTTACTGGCTCCCAAGGTATTTTCCGTTTTGCGATACTTGGTGGAGCAGGCCGGACGGCTGGTCAGCCAGGAGGAAATCCTCGACCGGCTGTGGCAGGGCGTCTACGTTCAGCCGGAGGTTCTGCGCAAATACATTCTGGAAATCCGCCGGGCCTTGGAAGATCCTCCCAAGAACTCGCGCTTCATCGCCACCTTTCCCAAGCGCGGCTACCAGTTCATCGCTCCTGTGACGGAGGAGAGTTTTTCAGCCGGCGGGGGCCGACCCGCGAGTGTCTCGGCGGACGTTCCAGCCAGGCTGGCGGGCCGCGAGCGGGCTCTCGAGGAATTGAACGGCTACCTTGATTCGGCCTTACGCGGGAACCGGCAGATCGTGTTCATCACCGGCGAATCCGGCATCGGGAAGACCACGCTGGCGGACGCCTTCCAAACCGCCTGCGAGGCCAAGCCCGCCCTCAGCGTCTCCCGCGGCCAATGCATGGAGGGCTTTGGGGGGAAGGAAGCCTATTACCCGGTGCTGGATGCGCTGGGGCAGTGGATGCGAGGTCCGGATTCATCGTCGGTAACCGAGGCGCTGGCCAGCCACGCCCCCACCTGGCTGGTCCAATTTCCCGGTGCGGTCAGACCGGAGCGCCGCGAGGCGCTGCAACGGGAGATTCTGGGAGCCACGCGCGATCGCATGGTGCGCGAATTCTGCGAGATCGTGGAAAAACTGGCCGCGGAGCGTCCCCTGGTCATGATCCTTGAAGATCTGCAATGGGTGGACGGCTCCACGCTGGATCTGATTTCCGCCCTGGGACGCCGCCGCGGAGCCGCCAGGCTCATGCTGCTGGCGACCTACCGTCCCGTGGAGGTGATCCTGTCCGGGAGCCCTTTGAGGCTGCTCAAGCAGGATCTATTGGTGCATCGCTTGTGCCGCGAGATCTCGCTGGAGCGGCTGACCGAAGCCGAAGTGGAACAGATATCTGGCAGGCAAGTTTCCGGGCAGCGGCCTGCCCCGGATGCTGGCTCCTCTGATCCACCGGCGCTCCGATGGAAACCCGCTGTTCATGGTGGCGGTCACCGACCAACTGACGGAGAAGGGGCTGATTCGCGAAGACAACGGCCGCTGGCTGGCGACCGCACGCGTGGACCGCTTGGATCCGGGCGTGCCCGAGACCTTGCGCCAGATGCTGGAAGCGCAGGTGGAGCAGCTCACGCCGATCGAGCAGCGCGTGCTGCGGGCCGCCAGCGTCGCGGGCCGGCGCTTTTCGGCGTGGGCCGTCAGCGCGCTGGTTCCTACCGGCGGCGACGGCGACGCGGGCGGCGGCCCGAATGCCGGGATCAATGCCGGTTCGGTCGAGGAGGTGTGCGAGGGCCTGGCCTCGCGCCAGCAGGTGCTGCGGCGCAGCGGCGTGCTGGAGCTGCCGGGCGGCCCGGTCTCGGCGCAGTACGAATTCCGCCACATCCTCTACCGCGAGGCCCTGTACGGGCAATTGTCAGCCACCCGGCGCAGCCTCTTTCATCTCCAGATCGCGGCTCGGATGGAGGGTTTGCTGACCGACGCGGATCCTTCGCTTGCAGCGGAGCTGGCTTCGCATTTCCAGGCCGGTCACGATTACCCCCGCGCCATCCGCTATTTAATTTTGACGGCCGCCAACGCCGCACGGCGCTACGCCCATGCCGAGTCCATGCTGGTGCTGCGGCAAGCCCTCGATCTGCTCCCCTACATCGCGGCGGATTCCCGCGCCGCGCTGAAGATCCAGATTCTCGAACGAGTCAGCGACGCTCTATACGCGCAGGGCGAGATGGAGCAATCCGGCGATGTCGATCAGAACGCGGCTGAGCTGGCCGCGCGGGCCGGCCTGAAGCCAGCTCACGTCAACGCTCTGACGCGCCTGGCCAGAGTTCTCGCGTTCCGCGATCCGGACCGCTGCATCGCCGTCTGCGAACGCGCGCTGGAGGTGAGCCGCGCCCATGACGATCCCCTGCTGGAGGCGCGCGCGGAGATGCTGGCGGCCAGCTGGCGCATCGTCGCCAACGGCTGGCGCGCCGAGGATGCGCGCATCTGCGAAGCCGCCCGCGACCGCATCGGCGCCCTCAGCAACGAAGTCCCCGCCTACTACGAGATTCTGTACGCCCACGCGGAGTGCGTGCAGGGCCGGTACGAAGAAGCCTGCCGCACCGCGCAGGCCGGAATTTCGAGGTCGCTTGAAACCGACAATCTGGTGGTGTATCTCTCCGCGCACTCTTCGCTCGCGCACGCGCTGCTGCACCTGGGCCGGTGGGGTGAGCTGCTGCGCGTCATCGCCGCCGCCCGCAGCGCGGTGGAAAAGAACGGCAACGCTCCCTGGCGGGGAATCTTCAGGGCGCTGCTGGCGTGGCTGAAATTTCAGGCGTGCGATTTCGCCGGCGCGGCCAGCCTGGCCGATGAGCTTCTGGCCGTCCATGTGGAGGAGCCCGCCGGCCAGGTCCGCACCATGGCCATGGTCACCTCCGGGTTTGCTTCGCTCTCCTCCGGCGCGCCGGACCGGGCCGTCGAGATTCTCTCAAAAGTCTGCGCACGCGAGCTCCATCCGCGCTTCTTCCTGGATTGGTACTGGCGCATGATCGCACGGCTCGGCCTGAGTCATGCGCTGCTGGCGTTGGACCGCGACGCCGAGGCTGGGAGCGAGGCCGCCTTGTTTTTCGAAGCCGCCCGCTCCACCGCCGATCCCGCGCTGAAGGCGATGGCGTTCCATTTGGAGGCGTGCCGCGCGGTCCGCACCCGGGACTGGGACCGGGCTTGGGGTTCGCTGAATCAGGCCTTTTCGATGATGCACGTCCGCCCCGTGCCGGGCGTGGCCTGGCGAGTGCACGCCACCGCGTCGGAGTTGCACCGGCTCACCGGCGACGGCGCGGCCGCGGTCCATCATCGCGCCCGCGCCGCGGCCATTCTCCGGGAGCTGGCGCATTCCCTCCCGCCCGAGGAGACGCTGCGCGAATCCTTCCTAGGCGCACCCGTCGTGCGCGCTATCCTTGGCAACATGCTCGGCGACGCTGCCGTCAAAGACGCCGCCGTCAATTAGGACCGTGCGATGAACCTTCTTCTTCGCTGGCTCATCACCAGCCTTTCTCTGTTCGCCGCGGCGGAGCTGGTTCCCGGAATCCACGTGGGCCGCAACGGCTGGACCGCTTTCGCCGCAATGGCCGTCATTCTGGGATTGGTCAACGCCATCGTGCGGCCGATCCTCCCGCTGCTGTCGTGCCCCCTGATCATTCTCACGCTGGGATTGTTCACGCTGGTGATCAACGGAGTGACACTGTGGCTGGCCTCGGCCATCGCCGTCGACTGGTTCCATGTCAGCTTCCACGTCGACGGCTTCCTGGCCGCGTTTCTGGGCGCGCTGATTGTGAGCATCGTCTCGGTAGTGCTCACCACGTTCCTGCGCGACGAACTGAAATAGATCTCCTACGGCGTCTTGCAGGAAAAATTCGCGGCGTCATCCGTGCTGCCGGAACCCTTGTAAACGGCGGTCTGCGGATACGGACAGAGAGGCCGGGTGCGATCCACCTGGCCTCTTGTCGCGTGTGAGGCCACAATTTGATCCGGCGCCTTCCCCCGCTCCACCCACTCCGACAGCGCGGCCATCGCATTGAAGGTGTTGGGACCGTCGCCGCCGGCGCAATGACCCATTCCGGGGACCATAAACAGCCGAATCGACTCCGCCGCCTTTTTTACGCCCCCATCCTTCTCCGCCACGCTCTTGAAATAATCGACGCTGAACATCGGCGGAATACCGGGATCGGCCCAGCCGTGATACAGAATCAATTTTCCGCCGTGCGAGAAAAACGGCTTCAGATTGGGATCGGCCGAGTTCATGATCGCGCCCACGGCCTTGTCCGCGGCAGCCACGTCCTTGGCCGGGTCCAGCGTGTGATAGTCCCACTTGGGATCGTTGAAGACCAGATATTGATACGTATCCACCGCCAAGCCCAGCGGCTGCGGGCCGGAAAGCGAAGCCCAGCCGGATTCGCTGCCCGGCTCCAGGCCCCACAGCGGCGATTTTCCCGCGTGAGTTCCGGCGTACGTTTTCCGCGCCGTCTCAACTTGCTCCGGAGTTAAACAGGAAGGCCCGGAAGCGCCGGTGCAGGCGATGACCCCCGGATCGAACTTGCACCGCGTGGGATCTTCGATTACGCCGTCCTTGACCCCGTCCAGCGCATCGCAGGCATCGAGCGCGGCCTTGTGCAGAGCCGCGTAGTTGGCCGGAGGAATGTAGCTTCCTTCGTCTTTATGCGCCGCCTGCCCGATGAACAATTGCGCCGCCTGAATGTGAGTGGCGTAGAGATCGGGATCGCCGGCGATGATGCCGTCGTAATCGCCCGGGAAATCTCTGCGCCTCGGCGATGGCCTGGCGTCCGCCGGTGGAGCAGCCGTTGAAATACGAATGCTTGGGCGCTTCGCCGTAATATCCCGCGGTAATCGTTTTGGCCGCGACCGTCATTTCATGCACGGCCCGATACGCAAAATCGATCAGCTTCTCCGGATGCCCCACGACGAACGTCACGCTGCCCCCGGCGTGGCCCGTATCCGTGCTTGCCGCCGCGTAACCGGCCGCGACCGCCGTAGCCATCGCGGCGTAGCCGACGGTTCCCGCCCATGCGCCGTTGCCCACCGATTCGAGGCCATTGTTCCAATTCGCGGCGGGCAGCCACACCTCGATCTTGATCTCGGAATCGCTGGTGGGCTTGAGCGTCGCCGCCACGCGGCAGAACGCGGGCAGGCTCGCAAAGGCCGCTCCGCCCCTGCCGCCGGCTTGGGTAAAGCCTCCGGCAGCGACGGATTGCGCCGTGGTTACTGAGCCCTCTTTCAACGCGAGAGTGCTCAGGCTCTCGCAGTTCGCGGCATGGATTGGGAACGCCGCTGGCAGGGCGCACGCCGCCAGCGCGACTATCAGTCTACTTCGCTTTGCAAGAGAAATTCGCGGCATCGTCCGTGCTCCCTGTTCCCTTGTACACCGCAGTTTGAGGATACGGGCACAGAGGCCGCGTTCGCGTCGCCGCGCCGTTGGCCATGTGCGAGGCGATGATCTGCTCGGGCGCCTTCTTTTGCTCCACCCACTGCTCCAGCGCCGCGCGTTTGTCGAACGTATCGGTCCCGTCGCCGCCCGCGCAGTGCCCCATTCCGGGCACCATGAACAAGCGATAGTTGTCCATCACCTTGCTTGCGCCGCCTAGCTTCTCCAGCACCATCTTGTAATACTTCGGGCTGTTGCCGGGAGACATTTGCTGATCCGCCCAGCCGTGATATTGCAGGATCTTGCCGCCGCGGTCGAAGTACGGCTTCAGATTCGGGTCCATGGCGTTCATCATGTTGTTGTCGGCTTTCACCGCCGCGGCCACGTCGGAATCGAAGTTCATGGTCTTGTAGTCCCAGTCCGGGTTCTTGAAGACCACGAAGCGGAACTCATCGACGCCCGGCCCAAACGGGTTCGCGCCCACCTGCGTGCCCCATCCCATTTCGCTTCCGGGCATCAGGCCGGGGAAAATTTGCTCCTTGGTTCGAGGATTGATTACGCCCGAATAGACCTTCCGCGCCGTCTCCACTTGCGCAACGGTCAGGCAATCGTTTGAATCCTCGCCCTTGCATTGGATAACCACCGGATCGAATTTGCACGCTTCCGGATTTTCGATCACGCCATCCTTGACGCCGTCCAGCGCGTCGCAGGCCTCCAGCGCCGCCTTATGAATCGCGGCGTACTTGGCTTGCGGAATCGCACTGCCCTCGGTTGCGTGCGTCGCCTGCGCCATCCACACCGCGCCGACCGCGCGGCCCACCCAATCGCTCACCGGCGTGCCCGCGACGATGCCGTCGAAATCGCCCGGGAACATCTGCGCTTCCTTCAATCCCTGCTTGCCTCCGGCCGAGCAGCCGTTCCAGTACGAATACTTGGGGGCTTGGCCGTAGTAGGCCGTGATGATCGCCTTGCTCTTCATCGCCAGCTCATGCACCGCCCGATAACCGAAGTCGATCTGCTTTTCCGGATGGCCCAGCGCGAAGCTGGCGCTGCCGCCTTCATGCCCCGCGTCGGTCATGCCCGTGGCATAGCCGAGGGCCACGCCGCCGGCGAGAGTGTTCTGCGCAATCGAGCCGGTCCAGGCTCCGTTTCCCTCGGCTTCAAATTTGTTGTTCCAGCCTGTGGCGGGCAGCCAGATTTCGATCTTGATGTCGGAATCGGCGGAGGGTTTGACGCTCGCGGCGACGCGGCAAAATGCCGGAAGATTGGCGTACGGGTTCCCGCCGCCGCCCCTTCCGCCCTTGCCGCCCCTGCCTCCCGCGGGCGCCGCCGGCGTAAAGGCCCCCGCCGCGACCGCTTCCGCAGCGGTGATGGTGGTGTCCGCCAATTTGAGCGAGCTCAAGCTTTCGCACGGCCGCGGCTACCGCGGCCCGGGACAGAAACGCGCAGCGCGCAGGCACCGCCCGTCATGGCCGCCGAGCTCACGAACTTTGCACGTGAAGTTCTGCTCATCATCTGTACTCCCCTTTCCGTTATACACAGCCGACCTCAGGATACGGACACAGCGGACGGGTCCGGTCCACCTTGCCATCCCGTACGCGATACGCCACGATCCGGTCCGGCGCCTTGCTCTGTTCCACCCACTGCTCCAAGGCCCTGAGCATATCAAAGTTGCTGGGTCCGTCGCCGCCCTGGCAGTGGCTCATGCCCGGCTCCATGAACAGCCGGTAGGAACCCGCACATGCGTCGCGCCGGCTTTGTCGACTACGCCACCTTTACCTCCACGCTCACTGATAATAGTTCAGGCTGTTGAGCGGCGCAATCAACTGATCGTTCCAGCCATGGTACTGCAGCAACTTTCCTCCCCGCTCGAAATAGCTCTTCAGGTTGGGATCGGTGGCGTTGTTGGTGCCGTTGATCGATCATGTCCGCCAGCGCGATGTCGCTATCGAAGTTGAGCGTCTTATAATCCCAATCCGGATTCTTGAACACGACAAATTTAAACAGGTCCGTGGCGAAGGTGGTCGGCGTCGGACCGGCCACAAACTGGCCCCAACCCAACTCGCTTCCGGGCTCGAATCCGGGATAGATCTCCTGCTTGGTGCGCGGATTCCTGACTCCGGAGTAAATCTTGCGAGCCGCCTCCACTTGCGGCGCGGTCAAGCACGACGGCCCATCCGCGCCCTTGCACTGGATCGCCTTGGGATCGAACTTGCACTTGGTGGGATCGTCGATCACTCCATCCTTGACGCCGTCGCGGGCGTCGCACGCCGCTAGAGCGGCTTCGTGAATCGCAGGATATTTTTCGGGAGGAATGTAGCTGGCCTCGTCCTTATGCACCGCCTGCGCCACCCACACGATCTGCGCCATCATGTGCGTCCAGTTGTTGCCGGGAGCGCCGGAGATGATGCCGTTGTAATCGCCCGGGAACAGTTGCGCCTCGGTCAGCCCCTGCTTGCCGCCGGCCGAGCATCCTGTGAAATACGAAAGATCCGGCGGGCGGCCGTAGTAAGCCGCGATGATGGCCTTGGCCTTCACGGTCATCTCATGCGTCGCACGATAACCGAAGTCGATCAGCTTCTCGGGATGCCCCAGCGCGAAGCTCCCGCTGCCGCCCTCATGGCCCGTGTCGGTCATGGCCGTGGCATATTTTCGCCGCAGTCCGGTTGCCAGCGTCGCCGGATTGATCGATCCGGTCCAGCCTCCGTTGCCGTTGCCTTCCAGCTTGCCGTTCCAGTTCGTCTCCGGCATCCACACTTCCATCTGGATGTCGGAATCGCTGGTGGGCTTGATGGTCGCGATCACGCGGCAAAACGCGGGCAGATCCTTATAAGACGCGGGAGCCTGCTTGGCTTGCGCCGCCGCGCCATTTATCGCCGGCTCGAATGTCCCTGCCGCGTAGGCCTGCGCGAAGGTGACGGTGGTCTGGGGCAGCTCCAGCGACTTCAGTCCGTCGCACGGCTGGCCGAAAGCGGCCGCGCCGGACAGTGCGACGACGGCCAGCAGGTTCGCGAGCGTTATGCGGGACATCATAAGCAGTCTACAGCGTCCCATCGACGTGTGCGATCTCCCCCACCGGCTGACCGCCGCCGACGCTGATCTTAGCCTTATCCTTGGGAAGGTCTGCGGAGCCCAGCGTGAACTCGACCTCGCGCGCTTCGCCGGCGCGAAGATGAATGCGCTCAAACCCGCGCAAATTGCGAATGGGATCGTCGGCGCCGCCGTCTCCGCTCACATACAGTTGAACCACTTCGTCGCCGTCGCGCGTGGAATTATTTCTCACCCGCACGCTCACTTTCGCGCCCGTCGGATTGCGCTCCGTGCGCAGTGCGGAGTAGATGAACTTCGAATAGCTCAAACCGAAGCCGAAACCGTACAGAGCGTCGCCCGCAAAGTATCGATACGTCCGGCCTTTCATGGCGTAATCCTCGAACTTCGGCAACTGGTCGACGCTCTTATAAAAGGTCACCGGCAAACGGGCCGCCGGATTATTCACGCCCGCCAGCGTCTCGGCGATCGCCGTGCCCGCTTCCTCGCCGTCATACCAGGCTTCGAGCAGCGCCGCGGCGTGTTCAGCCGCGTAGTTCGCCGCCAGCGCGCTGCCGCTGGTGAGCACCACCACCACGGGCTTGCCCGTCGCGATGGCCGCTTCGATCAGCTGTCTCCTGCTGCGCTGGCAAATCGAGATCGGTCCGATCTCCGCCCGAGAAGCCGGGAATATTGACGTTCATTTCCTCGCCTTCCAGATTCGGATTCAGCCCCACGAAGGCGATCGCCAGATCGGCGTTCTTCACGGCGTCGACGGCTTCGGCCAGCAGTGGCGCTTCCGGCGGAATCCAGCTGGAGCCGCACCGCGCCGCCCGCCATCGGGGCTCGATATTCGACGCGAAGTTTGTAAGCGCGGCCCGCTTCCAATTGCACGTGGCGCCGGCGGAGGAGCACCTCGGCCGCCCGGGGGCGCAGCCGCGGCCAATTCCTTATCGTCCAGAAAGACCCTCGTCGCGCCGCCGCTGCGAATCGCATACTCGCCCGTTACCGGCGCCTTCAACGTTCCCGTCCAGCGCACCGAAAATCCGCGCGCCGGAATCCCGCCGCGTTAACCGCGGCATCGACGGGTCCGGCCTGATAGTAAGGCCGAGGCTCGGCGCGCCGCAGCTTCGGCTGCCCTTCGAGATCGGCGTTGTCGAAGTACTCGGCCGTGATCCCGCTGGAGCGCGCTTGCCGGAACCATCGCCAGCGACTGCGCGGTGTACGTAGCGCCCAGCGCGTAATGAATCTCGGCCTTTCCGGCGAACTGCTTCTGATTCCTTCCAGCGGCGCAACTTCCTTCGACGAAAATCCGTTGTAATTCCCGCAGCAGCCGCATCCACATCGTCCGCCGACGGTCCGATCACCGCTATCTTCTTCACCGAACCCCTTCACCGGCAGCGTCTGATTCTCGTTCTTCAGCAGCACGATCGACTTCCGCGCCGCTTCCAGCGCCAGCTTGCGATGCTCCGCCGAATCGATCTCCGAATACGGGATCTTCGAAAACGGCACGCGCTCCGGAGGATCGAACATGCCCAGCTTGATGCGCGCCACAAACAACCGCTCCAGCGATTTGTCGATCTTCGCCTCCGTGATCATGCCCTGCTTTCACCGCATCCACCAGCGTCGCGTACTGGGTATCGCACGCGAAATCGGTTCCCGTCTTCACCGCCACCGCCGCTGCGGCGGCCGCATCCGGCTTGATAAGCGTGGCCCCGAAAGATGTCGGTGATCGCGCCGCAATCGCTGACCACGTAGCCTTGAAATCCCCACTTGCCGCGCAGATAATTCTCAAGCAGATTCCTGGTTCGCGCAAGCCGGCATGCCGTCGATGCTGTTATACGCGCACATCACCGAATCCACTTTGCCCTCCACCACGGCGGCATGGAACGCCGGCAGGTAAGTCTCCTCCAGATCGCGAGTGCTGACCTTCACGTCCACCTGATGCCGGGTGGACTCCGGCCCGCTGTGCACCGCGAAATGCTTGGCCGTGGCGATCACCTTGAAGTAATGCGGATCGTCGCCCTGCATCCCTTTGATGAACGCGACCGCCATGCGCCCGGTGAGAAACGGATCTTCGCCGTAGGTCTCCTGCCCGCGGCCCCAGCGCGGATCGCGAAAAATGTTGATGTTCGGCGACCAGAACGTCAGCCCGTGATAGCGGCTGTGGTCGTCGTTGCGCATCGACTCGTTATATTTCGCGCGAGCCTCGGTGGAGATCGTGTCCGCCACGCGATGCATCATGTCCGTGTCCCAGCTTGCCGCCAGTCCGATGGCTTGCGGAAACACCGTCGCCTCGCCCGCGCGCGCCACGCCGTGCAGCGCTTCGTTCCAAAAATCGTAGGCGGGAATGTCCAGACGCGGAATCGCCGGCGACCCCTGCTCGTTCCGCCCGCCGAATCCGTCCTGCATCTGCAAAACTTTTTCGTCCAGAGTCATGCGCGAAACGATATCCGCCGCCCGCTGCTCCGCCGGCAGATCGGGATTCTTATAGGCGGGGGTCTGCGCCCACGCCGCCGTGGAGCAACATGCAAAAAGGATAACGAGAGACTGTTGTGACGCCATGATTTTAAGTTAGATCACTTTTAAGGGTAAGTACCCACGTTTTCCGTTTGTGGGGCGGACGCCCTCGTCCGCGCGGGACGCCCTCGTCCCGCCCAAGCCGGCCGGGGGCCGGCTGCGGTCCAGGGGGACCGCCCCACCCTGTAAAGCTCAGCACCCGATTTGCCGCCGTAATTCCGAACGTGAGTACTAAGTTATTTTCCGACAAGGTGCGCAACGTCCTTTTCATTTTCCGAACAATAATAGTCCAACAAGTCCGTGTCCGGCGTCAGGATCTGAATAAGCTTGACGGTCCAGGGCTTGGTGTAGGCTTTGGGATCGTCCACCGTGATCTCGACTTCAAGCCTTCCGTAATTCACGCGGCGGATGCGCTCCGTGATTTTGCCGGCCTCTGTCAAAGGGCTGCCGTTGCCATCCAACCATATCCCGTCTCGAAAACCGATGGTCTCGACCACCAGCGCGTCGCCCTCCCATTTGCCCGAAGAGTATCCGTTCCAGGATGGCTGCGGATCGGCGGGAAGCGGGCGCCCATCCGTGAAGATCTGCCGGTAGGCGGCGTTGCGCTCGTTCAGGATCACAACCAGTCCCGGAGTCTGGACGATCTTGCGGAACAAGGGTGTCGTGTACAATCTCACAAGCCCCACCGGCAGACACCGCGAGTTGGGATCGTCCTTCCGGTTTTCCTCCGTCCGCGTCTTGGCGATCGCGGCTGCCCACTGCTGATACGGCAACCCGCCCTTGAGACTGAAGCCGATGTCGAAGAATTCTTCGGGGACCACCATGTCCGTACAGCCTTCCGGAGGGCAGGGCCGGTTGTGCAACACGTCCCACATTCCGGAGAGATCGGGTTTGCCATCCACGGTGCGCGGCGCCGGCGCGGAAAGATCCGGCTTGCCGTCCTGGGTGCGAGGAATTCCCGCCGTGGGATAGTGCAGCCACTGTGCCATCACAAGCGACGATGCCATCGCACCCATCAGCAGCAGAAATTTCGCGCTCACGATTTCAAGCTCCCCTAGTTTTAAAGCGCCCCTAGATTTAAAGCTCCGATGTTCATTGTTGTACGATTGGAGCAATCATGCAAATCCGGGACATCCGGGCCACCACCGTCACGGTGCCGCTCGAAGCCCCGCTCCGTCACGCCAACGGCTGTCATTGGGGCCGCTTTGTGCGCACCATCGTCGAAGTCGAGACCGATACCGGCTTGATCGGACTGGGCGAGATGGGCGGCGGCGGCGAATCCGCCGAAGCCGTGTTTCGCGCCATGAAGTCGTACTTGACCGGCCACGATCCGGCTCGCATCGAGGAAATGCGTTTCCTCATCGCCAACCCCACCGCGTCGCTTTATAACAACCGCACGCAGGTGCTGGCCGCGCTCGAATTCGCGTGCCTCGATATTCTCGGACAGGCCTGGGGCGTGCCCGTGTGCGACATCCTCGGCGGCCGTCTGCGAGACCGCGTTCCCTTCGCCACCTACTGCTTCTTCCGCTATCCCAACCCACGCACCGGCTCAGGAGAAGTGCGCACTATTGAGCAACTCGTGACGTCAACCAGTGAAATGAAGCAGCCGCTTCGGCTTCACCACTCACAAACTCAAGGGCGGCGTCTTTGCTCCCGATTACGAGCTCGAAGCCTACCGCGCGCTGGCCGCCGCATTTCCCGGCGATTCGCTTCCGCTTCGATCCCAACGCGGTCTGGTCCACTGAGCAGGCCATTCGCTTCGGCCAGGCCATCGAGCCTCTGCGCAACGATTATTTCGAAGACCCCGTCTTCGGCCTGAACGGCATGCGCCGCACTCGCCAGATGGTGCGTATTCCTCTGGCGACCAATACCGTGGTGGTCAACTTCGAGCAGCTCGCCGCCAACGCGCTCTCGACCGCGGTGGACGTCATTCTTCTCGACACCACCTTCTGGGGAGGCATTCGCCAGTGTCTCAAGGCCGCCGGAGTCTGCGAAACCTTCCAGCTCGGCGTGGCCGTGCATTCCTCCGGCGAGCTCGGCATTCAGCTCGCCACCATGCTGCATCTCGGCGCGGTTCTGCCCAATCTCTCCTTCGCCGCCGACGCGCACTATCATCATTTGACCGACGACATCATCGAAGGCGGCTTGATGCAATACGAAGGCGGGGCCATCTTAGTTCCGAAGGGCCCTGGTTTGGGGGTAAAGCTCAATCGCGAAAAGCTGCGCGAGTACAGCGAACTTTACAAACGCCTGGGCGGCTATCCCTACGATCAGGACCCGGCGCGCCCCGGCTGGACCCCCATCGTTCCCAACGATCGCTGGGCCGATCCCAAAGACGACCGAGCGCCCGCGATCCCTTTCTGAACATGCCCAGTCTCTTCGACCTGTCCGATCGCGTAGCCGTGGTCATCGGCGCGACCTCCGGCATCGGCCGCGCCATCGCCATCGCACTCGCCCAGCACGGCGCCAACGTCGTTCCCACCGGCCGCAGAAAGGACGCGGTTGAGAGCGCCTGCCGTGAGATCGAGGCCCTCGGCCGCCGGACTCTGGCGCACACTTCGAATGTGGCCCATCGCGGTTCCATCGATGTTCTTCGCGACGCCGTGCTCGGCCATTTCGGCCGCGTCGACATTCTGGTCAACGCCGCCGGATTCACCTTCCGCAAGCCCACCATCGAGGTCACCGAAGAACAGTGGACCGGATTGATGGACACGAATCTGAACGGCGCTCTGCGCTCCGGCTGCAGCTTCCCTGTTCCCTTCGTCGCGCCGCTTCAAGGAACAGATCGCCGACACGGCGACAGCAGGCAAGCTGCTCCAGTTGCGTCCGGTGACGTTCTTTTATAAACCGCAGTACGACGATGGCTCCCACGTGCTGCAATACGGCCTGATCGCCGAAGAAGTGGCCGAGCTTTATCCCGATATGGTGGGATACGACAAAGACGGCCGGCCGTCGTCGGTCAAGTATCAGTCGCTTGCTCCCATGCTGCTGAACGAGGTGCAGAAGCAGAACGCGCAGCTCCAGAACCAGGATCGGCAGCTCCAGGACCAGAACGCACGAGCTGCGAGAGCCAGGTCCAGCTCCAGCAGGAGGAGAATCGGAAACTGGAGGACCGCGTTGCCGCGCTGGAAGCGCTGCTTTCCGGTCAGACAGCGGTGGCTGTGCGTCCGGCGAACAGCCAGTAAAGGAACGCCTGCGGCTCCGGCGGATGCATTGAGATATATACTTTTACTGCCCGAAAAACACAGGTAGGTAGAACTACAGCGGAAAAGGAGAATATTGTGAAAAGCCGAATTGTCTGTTGCGTGTGGTGTCTCTTCTGGTTCTCGCATCCGCGGCGCTGACTGCGCAGGTCGCACGGCAGGTGGATATTCCGCTGAAAAACTGGTCATCTCCGCTGTACTGGCAGCCAACCGGGCGGAGAGAGAGGCCGCTGGGAGCCCCCGCCGCAGCTCCAGTTCTCAGGGACGCCGTGTCCCCGAACGCTCTGACCTTCATGGCGATCACGCCCTGCCGCCTGTGGATACTCGGGGCGGGTGGGTTTAACGGGATATCTCCCTTTTCGGGACCGTCCATCGTCGCCACAGCGACCGATGACGTTCCCCGTGCAACCCGCTACCGAGGCCACCACCGACACGGCGCCCGTTCCCTGCGGCGCGATTCCTTCCATTGCCGAAGCCTACTCGTTTAACCTCACCGTGGTTCCTGCGCGGGGGGCGCGGTCGACTATGTCTCCATGTGGCCTGCCGGCTGCCACAACCTTCGTCGCGACGTTAAACGATCCGCAGGGTGCGATCGTGGCCAACGCGCCATCGTTCCGGCAGGACAAGCGCCACCCGGCTATGGTGGGGTGAGCGTGTATAACGAAGGTCCAGCGACCACGAATGTGGTCATTGACATGAACGGTTACTTTGCCGCGCCGACCGACTTGGATTTTAATACTGCCATCGGGAACGGAACGCTGGCGAGCAACACCACCGGAAGTTACAACACGGCCAGCGGCAACGACGCCCTGACGAGCAACACCACCGGCATCAGCAACACGGCCACCGGCTCCTCGCCATGCAGCTCAACACCACCGGGAACGACAACACGGCCAGCGGCGTCGTGGCGCTGGAGAAAAACACCACCGGGAGTTACAACACGGCCAGCGGCTAGGCCGCGCTGCAGCTCAACACCACCGGGGGAGGCAACACAGCCAGCGGCTTCCAGGCGCTGCAGGACAACACCGCCGGGTACCAAAACACCGCCAGCGGCTACCAGGCGCTGAATGGCAACACCACTGGGAGCGACAACACGGCCAGCGGCGCCGATGCGATGTACCTCGACACAACGGGGAGCAACAACACGGCCAGCGGCTTCGACGCGCTGTACAACAACACCACCGGAGGCCAGAATACGGTCTTCGGCTACGACGCTCTGGACAACAACACCACCGGGAGCTTCAATATCTCCATCGGGTTTCTGGCGGGCACAAACGTCTCGGCTACCAACAGCAACAACATTGAAATAGGCAACCTGGGCTCTGGCGGCGACGGCGCCGCCGCCAACAGCGGCGTCATCCGCATCGGGACGACGGGCACGCAGACGAGCACATCCATCGCGGGCATTCACGGCGGAATCCCGAGCACCCCCAACCTGCTCGTCTGCGTCGACGCGAACGGGACGTTGGGAACCTCAGGTTGCAGCAGCACTCCCTCCTCGCGCCGCTTCAAAGAACAGATCACGGACATGGGCGACAGCAGCAGCAAGCTGCTCCAGTTGCGTCCCGTGACGTTCTTTTACAAACCGCAGTACGACGATGGCTCCCACGCTCTGCAATACGGCCTTATCGCCGAAGAAGTCGCCAAGCTCTATCCCGATATGGTGGGATACGACAAAGACGGCCAGCCGTCGTCGGTCAAGTATCAGTCGCTTGCTCCGATGCTGCTGAACGAGGTGCAGAAGCAGAACGCGCAGCTTAAGAAGCAGGCGGAGGTCAACCAGCTTCAGCAGGAGCAGAATCGGAAACTGGAGGATCGTCTTGCCGCGCTGGAAGCGCTGATGGCCAGCCAGTAAACGGCTACGGCCCCGCCGTCGTCCACGTCGATTCCAACCCGCTCTTCACCACCAGGTTCGGCTTCGCATCCCGGAATTCGAACAAGCCGCCGCCTGAATCGGCCAGAGTGTCGAACGAACCCAACGGCACGCGCCGCTCCAGCCCCGTCTCTTTCTCGAACCTCTGGCCGGCCGAGCTCATGGTGGCGTGCAGGGAACGGGGCACGCCTCCCACGTTCACGCTTTCCAGCTTGACGATGATCTTGAGAGACGAGGGCGGGCCTTCAAAACGCTCCAGCTTCAGGATGCGAGCCGTGATTTCGGAGCCTTCCGGCGCCAGCACTTTGGAGGAAGCGTCGCGGATGGCGTTGTTCAGCCTGGCCTTGATCCGGTCGCCCGCAGCCGCGGTCGCGGTATCGATCGGCTGCTGGAAGACCACCTTGAACGGCACGCCCGCCGGCGCTTCAAAAGGGCTCGCTGTGGAAGCCTTGCCCGCGGCGAGCGCGGCCGCCGCCGGCCCCGGTTCGTCGAAGCTCACCGTCGAGACTCCCAGAAACTCGTGGCAGCTGGAGTACACCGTGCGATTGCGCAGCTCGGCGCCGTCGTTGTTGAGAATGTCGAGGCTGGCCTCGCGCGGCAGAAGGAAATCCGAATCGTTGAGGTGAACGCGGGTGTAATCGAGCGTGGTGGTGGCCTGGCAGGAACCTACGCTGGCGGGAAGCTCGCTGGTGCGGACCACCAGGCGCACCAGATCGCCGCTCACCGGATCGGCCAGAAAAGCGCCTTCGTAACCGGCGGTGACGTGCTCGCGCCGGTTCCCGAATATGTAGTTGCTCTTTTCGCGCGGGACTTGAAACCCGAATTCAACCAGCGGCTGCCCGTCGAGCGCGGTGTCGCCATTGTAGGAAAAGGTGGCCGCGTCGCCGGTGAAGATGGAAGTGAGGAAGGTGGAGAAGCTTCCCGTTTGAACAGCGCCTTGCCGGACCAGATCGAACAGATCGCGGTCGTCGAAGCGGTCTTCGCCCACCCAGGAATAAATCTCGTTGGTGGCCGCGATGGCGACGTCCAGCCGCAGCCGATCCGTTTCCGAGAGGCGCGGCTCAAATTGTCCCTTCTTCTTCTGGCCGATGAGGTCGTCGCAGGAGGCCGGGCGCTGCAGCGGATCGGCCTCATACTGGGCCCGGTCGATAGTCAAGGTGCAGGTATATCTGGGAAGCCGTCCGATCGTTCCCATCAGATTGCTGCGGACGCGCAGCAGCAGGTCCTTGGGGTCCTCCGGCTGAGCCCGGCCGGCAGGAGCGTCCTGCGCCCACGTAGCGGCGGTGAAGCTGCACAGAAGCAGCAGCCTGATCCACATGCTCATCAGCATACTCCACCGTGCGCCCGCTCGAAAGTCCCGTGATTGTGGGAGGGCCGGGCCCGTTGACATCTATTGTCGCCCTGTGTAGTATAGATCCAGTCCGTCACACGGCGGTATATAACCACGATTTTTCCCGTTGGAGGTATTTTGCAATGAGAGCTAAAATGCTCAGTGTTATGGCCGGTGGTCTGATGTTAGCCGCCGTGCCGATGCTGGCCCATCATTCTTTTTCGGCCGAGTACGATCGTAGCAAGCCGATTGAGTTGAAGGGTGCAGTTACCAAGGTGGAGTGGATGAATCCCCACGCCCGCTTCTATCTGGACGTGAAAGACGACGCCGGCAAGGTTACCAATTGGGAGTTCGAGCTGGGTAGCCCGAACGGCCTGATGCGGCAGGGCTGGACCAGAAATTCTTTGAAGATCGGCGATGTCGTCGAGGTCAAAGGATCTCGCGCCAAGGACGGCTCGAATCTGGTGAACGCGAGCAATGTCGCGTTTGAGGATGGCAAGCGCGTTCTGGGCGGCGCCTCCTCGGCCGACGATCCCGCAACGAAGTAGCCCAGCAGAATCGTTTTGAAGGAAGGCCCGGTGCAGCAATCCTGCATCGGGCTCTTTCTTTTTTGGAGATGAAGATTTAAGGCGGAAGAACGATCTCGCGGGTGCCTCCGTCCAGGTTGAAGATGCGGACGATTTGAGGCTCGCCTGCTTCCGTGTGGGTCACTTCAAACTTGACCGGCTCCGGGGCCGGCGCCTGTGCGGCGGCGATGTTGTTGGCGATCACACGAGGCGCAGCCGCGATTCCCAGGGGAAGCGCAGCCGCGATTTGCACGCGAGGCGCAGCCGAAGCCGCTGGAGCAGCCGGCTGCGGATGCAGCGCCGCAAGCAGCTCTTCGGATTTCACCTGAAGCGTGATCGTGACCTTGTCTTGATCGGCTGAGACTTCGACGCCGCGGGCGACGGCGGGGAAGTTGGGAGCGCTGGCTTCAAAATTTCGAGCGAATTCAGCGGCTGCCGCGTCTGAGCCGGCGTTGAAAGAGGCTTCCACAGAGAGGCCATCGCGAACCGAGACCTGGCCCAGAAAATCCGACGCATCGGCGGCATCCAGCGGCACAAATAGATCGGCCAAAGGATCCGGCAGCTTCGCGGCCACCACCCAGAGATCCCCGGTTTGAGAGAAGTGCGCGGCTCGCGGCAGCAGCGGGGAATACAGGCGGCTCTCCGAAAGACTGCCATCGATGGCCGCCTGGAGCGTCGCGCGGCTGCCCACCAGCACAAGCTGTTCGCTGATTTGCGCTACTCCCAGCAGGTCGGCCCGATCGGGAAGCCACAGGGTCAGGCCGCGATACATCAAGCGGCGCAGCCCCTGCCGCTGGGCCTGATCCTTGACCGTAGCCGCAGGGAAATCGCCTGCCTCCGCCGCCAGCAGAGCCGGCGAAGAGATGACGATTTCACGAGCCTGCCGGAGGCATTCGAGATCGGGAAACGCCAGCGTCCCACCCGGGGCGAGTTCGGCTTCGATGGCTGCGGCGAAAGGAGAATGACGCAGATTGCTCCACTGGATTCCGACCAAAGCAGTGGCTTCGGGCGAGGCATACATCCACCAGCTGGGGTGCGACTCCGCGGCAGCCAAAGTTGCGGTCAGCGCGATGAGGGAAAACAACCTCACCCTTGTTTCATCGGACGACGGATCGGCAGGAAATAGAGTCGCACGCCGGAATCGGTAATTTTTCCGTGCGTCACCCGCTGGGAGTCTCCGGCAAGTAGCTGATTCTGCGTGGACGGGTTCTCTGGCCCACTGGTTGCAGTAGGGGGCGGCGTGATGAAGGGGAATGATTACGCAAGAGCGTTTGAAACGGGGTTTCCCGCGACGCTGCGGTTCCTGCTCTCGCGGGGCGCCGCTGTCGAGGAGGCCGAGGAAATCGCGCAGGCCGCTTGGGTGCGCGGATGGGAATACCGCGATCAGCTGCGCGACCCGGGCCTGGTCGGCTTTTGGGTCAACTCCATCGCGCGCAATCTGTTCCGAGCCAGGTTTCGGGCCAAAGTAATGGCGCCGATGGAGGGCGTGGAAGCTCCCTACTCGATGGACCTCGACGAGATCGAGCTGCACCGGCTGCTGGAGCGGTGTTCGGGCCGCGACCGCCAGTTGCTGGAGCGGAGTCTGGAAGGCTACTCGGCCGAGGAGATCGCGCGGGCGGAGGGCATCACGTCCACCGGCATCCGCGTGCGCTTGCTCCGAATCCGGCAGTCGTTGCGGCACCAGTTGGCTCTGGCTCCGGTCTGAGACTGTATTTCCCTCTGTGGGACGGACGCCCGCGTCCGCGCGGGGCGCCGTCGTTCTATAGGTGATGCGCCGCCCAAGCCGGCCAGGGGCCGGCTGCGGTCCAGGGGGACCGCCCCACCGCGTAAGCCCGTTATTGAGATAGATCGACGTGGCGCTCGATGGTCGAACCGTCGTGGATATCGACCGCCAGCGGGTGCCGCTCCGTCCCCTTGACGATTTCCACCGTGTGCGGCCCCGGCAGCAGCACAAACGTCGCGGGGGACTTGCGCGCCTGCTCCTGCCCGTCGATCACGATGACCAGCCCGGAAGGGTTGGTGCTGACCGTGAGCATCCCCGACATTTTTTCCAGATTGACGATCAGTCCGGTGTCGTGGGGAATGTCGATAATTCTCTGCGCATCGCGATAGCCCGGGAACTGGACCACGAAGGTATGGCGGCCGGTGGGCAGGGTCAGGCTGCACGGCGTGACGCATTTGAGCTCGGCGCTCCTGTCGAAGATGGCGGTGGCGCCCGCGGGCGTGGCGGTAAGCTGGAAGACGCCCTCGGTGGGCGCCGGAGCAGCCCTCGCCTGTTTCGGCTCCGCATCGGGCACCGGTTTCGGTGCCGGATTCGATACCGCCGGATTCGATAGCGCCGGATTCGATACCGATGGTTCGGTGGTGGCCTCGGCCGGTGCTGGTTCTGCCGCTGCGGGCGGTGGTGGCGGCGGCTCGGGACTGGCGGGCGCAGCCGTGGTTGCGTTGGCCGGCGGATTCTCGGGAGCGCTCGAAAAACGGCCGATGCCGCCGTATCGCTGATAGGCCAGGAACAAAATGGCGCCTACCAGCGCGAATGCCAGAAGACCCAGCAGGGTGTTGCGCGCCGCATGGCTGGGCTCGGCATCGGGCTGGCGGCGGCGCGGCTCCCAAACCGGCGGCAGGCTGGAGTCACCCTGGGATGAGCCGGATGTGGCTGCGCTCGCCGCCGGCGGTGGAGGTGGTTGCGGAGGCGCGGCAGCTGCGGGTGCCTGCGCGAGTGCGGGCGCGTCCGGCAGGAAGCCCACCACGGACTCCGGTATCGCGGTTTTCGGCAACGCGGGTTTCGGCGAAATCGCTTGAGGCAAGGCGGCTTGCGGGGTTACGTCGGCGACGGTTTCGCCGAGCCCTTCCTGCGATCCGCTGGTGGGCATGTTCTGGCTGGCGCCCCGCGGCAAGGGAATCCATCCGGGAGTCGCGTTGCAGGCGACGGCCAGCGCTGAAATGAAGTCGGCGCAGGTTTCATAGCGCTCCGCCGAATTCTTGGCCAGAGCCTTGCGCAGCACCGGTTCCACCGCCGCTCCCAGCGTGGTATTCAAGCGCTGCGGCGGCAGCGGCTCCTCGCGGACAATGCGGTAGAGCAGCGTGGGAAGGTACTCCGCCGTGAACGGTTTTTCGCCGGTCAGCACTTCGTACGCCACCACGGCCAGCGAGAATTGGTCGGTGCGGCCGGTGATCGCGCCGCCTTGAATTTGCTCCGGCGACATGTAGCTGGGCGTGCCCATCATGGTGCCCGCCACCGTCATCTGCTGCGACACAATTTTGGCCACGCCGAAATCCGTGATCTTGGCCGTGCCGTCTTCGTGGATCATTATATTCGCCGGCTTGATGTCGCGGTGAACGATGCCCTTCTTATGGGCGTAGTCGAGCGCGGCCGCGGTCTGGCGGAAAATGCTGAGCAGCGTCTCCTTGTCGGGAGTCTGCGCGGCCAGCAGCATTTTTTCGAGCGGCGGCCCGTTCACGAATTCCATGAAGATGTAGGCCATGCCGCTTTCTTCGGCGATGTCGTAAATGGTGACGATCCCGGGATGGCTCAGCATGCCCGCCGATTGCGCCTCGCGGAAGAGACGTTCGCGCAGGCGGTCCCGTTCGGCCTCCTCGGTGAGTTCGTTCAGGCGGATGCTTTTGATGGCGATGGTGCGCCCGATGGCGGGATCCTGGGCGCGATAAACAATCCCCATCGCGCCTCGCCCCAACTCGCCGATGATCTGGTATCGCCCGATTTGTTGCACGGTGAGTGTGTCCACAATTCTAGCGCACCGCCTGCGCTGAGGTTGAAAACGATCGAAGACCCGGCGCCTCTCAAAACGCGAATGCTTCGCTCATCGTGTGAGGCTGGCTACGGGTCATTCCAAAAAAAAGCTTGACTCCGGCGAGCGATCATCCTATACTCGACCGTATTAGTAGCGTACTAAAAAACGAAGGTGCCCTAGGTGTATGAGTAGAGGAATGTAGCAATTCCAATACTCTATAGGTTCAATAGAGTGATCGTAGAAGCCAGGGCGTATCCAGCCTGCTGTTCGCCCTGCCGCCATCTGTGTTCGCAGTAAATTTCAAATTTTGAAAGCCAAGGGGTAGTGTGTCTAAATTCCTAGCAAGTTTGGCCTTTTTCACGGCAGCGCTGGCTGCGGCAGGGCAGGACGTCAGCGAAGCCGTGGTGCTTGGCGCGGTGCTCGATTCCAGTCAGAGCGCCATTCGCGGAGCGAGCGTGACGCTGACGCATCTGGCGACCGGCTCCACAATTCAAGTCAAGACCGACGACCGCGGCTCCTACCGGACGCCGCCGCTGCGCATCGGGGAATATACGATCAGCTTCGAGGCTCCTGGATTCAAGCGATTCAGCCAACACGGTGTGGTGCTGGACATCGGTGACGTGCGCAAGGTGGACGCGGTGCTGGAAGTGGGGCAGGTATCGGAGACCGTGAACGTGCAGGCAGAAGCGCCGCTCCTGCAAACCTCGGATTCGACGGTGGGAACCGTCATCACCAATGCGCAGATCGAGGATCTGCCGCTGAACGGGCGCGACTATTTGCAGCTGGGGGCGCTGTCTTCCGGGACCATCGCCGCCAGCGAAGGCGTCGTCATCGGAGGCCAGGCCGGCACCCAGGTGGCGTTCCTTCTGGACGGCCAGGATAACAACAACCAGCAGATTTCGACGGGACATTCGGGGCAGAAGGAAGTCATCAAGCCATCCGTGGACGCGATTCAGGAGTTCAAGGTGGTGACCAACGGATATTCGGCGGAGTATGGCCGTTCCTCTTCGGGAGTGATCAGCGTGGCCCTGAAATCGGGGACCAACGCGATTCACGGCACCGCCTACGAGTTTCTGCGGAACGATTTGCTGGACGCCAAGAATCTGTTCGCCACTGTGAAACCGCCCTACCGGAGGAACGATTTCGGCGGAAGCCTGGGCGGCCCGATCCTGCGCAACAAGCTGTTCATCTTTGGCGATATTGAAGATCAGATTATCCGGCAGAGCTCGACCGACGTGGACACACTGCCGACCGCGTCGCAGCGGACGGGCTTATTCACCGGCACCGTCATCAACCCGGCGACGGGGACGCCGTTTCAGAGCAATCAGATTCCGCTGACACAAATCGATCCAGTGGCGCAGAACATTCTCGGTCTGGTGCCTCTGCCCCAGACGGCGGCGGCAACCAACAACTACGTCTACAACAGCCCCGCGAATCAGGATCCCAAGCACTGGGATTTTCGAACCGACGACATCATTAGCGACCACCAGAATGTCTTCTTCCGCTATAGCGAGCAGATCATCAACGACGCAGTCACCGCGCCGCTGCCGCCGAATCCGCTGGATGGTTACTACTCGGGCGGCGGAGCCAACGTGACGCATAGCAAGAGCTTCGCGCTGGTCCACAACAAGGTTTGGTCGCCCACTCTGATCAGTTCGATTCACGTGGGCTGGAACTATTTGGCGTGGGTCAACACGTTTCCGAATCAGTCCCTGACTTCCGTCGGAATTCCGGGCGTGAGCACCAGCTATCCGGGCTTCTCTGAGATCTCCATTACCGGATACACGACGCTGGGAGTTACCAACGTCCCGAATTCGGATGGTTCGCAGGACCGGCAACTCTCCGGCGACCTGACCTGGACCAAAGGGGCGCACAACATCAAGTTCGGAGTGCAGGCGAATTGGCTGCAAACGAATTTCCTGAGCTCGCAGGATAGCAGCGGGATCTTTACCTTTAACGGCGAGTACACCAAGAACGCGTTCGCGGATTTTCTGCTGGGGGCGGCTTCCACGGAGACTCTATCGAATTGGTCGTACCTGAGGCTGCGCACTCCCTACACGCATTTTTTTGTGCAGGACGACTGGAAGGCGAGTAAGAGGCTGACGCTGAACATCGGCTTGCGCTACGAGCTGAGCCCGCCGCCGATACAGATTGGGAACACGATTTCGAATTTCGATGAGGACACGAATCCGGCGCATCCGGTGCTGGTGCCGGCCGGGTCGCAAGGAAACAGTTGGGCTGACAGAGCGCTGCAGGGCGTGAATTACAACCAATGGGCTCCGCGCTTCGGATTCGCCTATGCGCTTCCGGACGACAAGACCGTGTTTCGCGGAGGCTACGGGATCTTTTATTCGAACATCATCACCGAGGGCGGGATGCAATCCATGGAAGTGAATCCGCCCTGGAACGTGAGAATCGGCCTGCAGCCGAATTCCTCCAAACCGCCGACGCTCTTTCTGGATCAAGGATTCGCGCCGGATGCCTTGTCGCTTTCGAATGCGGCGAATGTACAGCTGATTTCCGACGACCGGAGTAACGCCACGCCCTACGATCAGCAGTGGAATTTCAATGTGCAGCGGCAACTCCCCGGGGGAATTTTGTTGGAGGTTGGCTACTACGGCAACAAGCTGGACCACATGTGGCGGCAGATCGACGGGAATCCGGCGCCTCCGGAGCCGGGGACGGTGAACCTGAACCGGGAGTTTACCAGCACGACGGTTCCCGGGACCTCGGACACGATCAGCCTGGGAGCCGTGACGCGGATCCAGAAGGACGGGTATAGCAATTACAACGCGCTCCAAGCCAAGGTTGAGAAGCGCTATTCGAAGGGAGTCACGTTCATCGCCTCTTACGCGTATTCGAAGACGATGTCGTTGGGCGACGCCTCCGGGGTTCAGAATCCGCTGGATTGGCGGGCGGATTATGCGCCCTCCGGCCAGGACATGCGGCAGCATTTTGTGGGAAGCGCGATTTATGCGCTGCCTTTCGGCCGCGGCAAAACGTGGGGAGCCAATTGGAACCGGGTTGTCGACGGGTTTCTGGGCGGATGGAGCGGGGGTCCGATCCTGACCGTGGATTCGGGGATGCCGCTGAATCTGAGCGTGGTCGGCGATCCCTCGAATACGGGACAGAAGGACCGGCCTGACGTCGTGGGCGACTGGCATCTGGCGAATCCGACCGTGCATGAATGGTTCAACACCGCGGCATTCATCCCCAATTACAAGTACACGTACGGCAACGCCGGGCGCAACATTTTACTCACTCCGGGTCTGGTGAACCTGGATTTTGGCCTGCACAAAACCTTCCGGATTACGGAGCGGATAAACGCGCAGCTTCGATTGGAGTCGTTCAACCTCACCAATACGCCCGCGCTCGGCGCTCCCAACGCGCAGGTGGGCAATCAATTATTCGGCCAGATTACTTCGGCGGGAGCGGCGAGGGAAAACCAGATTGGATTGAAGGTTATTTTCTAAAAAGGAGAAAATATATGCGTAAATTGCTGTTATTTACCTTGGTCGCGGCGGCGGTTGCCTTCGGGCAGGCGGACAGCGCCAAGCAGAACAACAAGAAGAAGGGATCGGACGCGAAGGTGCTTACGCGAGCCGAGCTTGACGCCCTGCTCGCCAAGCCCGACCAGATCTTGATTATCGATGTGCGGAGGCCGGATGAAGTGTCGAGCAATGGCGGCTTCCCGGTGTACCTGAGTATCCAGATCAACGATCTCGAAAAGAGCCTCGCCTGGATTCCCAGAGACCGCACCATCATTGCTATTTCCAACCACGCGGCACGCGGCGGCCGCGGCGGACATCCTTGCCAAGGCCGGCTTCAAAGTCGCAGGCGCGGCTGGCGCGGAAACTTACGAACAGGAGGGTGGGAAGCTGACCAAGATTGCAGTGCCACCGCCGAATCCGAACGCGAAACAGGACACCAAAAAGTAGGAGGGCATGGCCATGAAGAAGAGACGGACTTCCGGGGCGGCGTTGTGGATTGCCGCCGGGTTGGTATTGGCGGCGGGGCCCACGGCCATGTTCGCCCACCATTCATTTGCGGCCGAGTACGACCGGAATCAGCCGGTCACACTGAAAGGGACCTTGACCAAGACGGAGTGGACCAATCCGCATGGATGGATCTATGTGGATGTGAAGGGTGACGACGGGAAGGTCACCAACTGGGCCGTGGAGTTCGGCTCCCCGAACGCGCTGCTGCGGCGTGGTCTTCGTAAGAGCGACTTCCCGTCCGGCATGGAGGTGACCGTCAAGGGGTCCCGAGCGAAGAGCGGTGGACCGACCGTCAATGCCACCAGCGTAACTCTGCCCGACGGGCGAAACCTTTACACCGGTTCGTCGGACCCGGATGCGAAGGGAGCGGAGAAGTGAGGCACCGCACCTTTAATAGACTCGCGGCTCTGGCGCTCGCCACGTTGGTGGCCAGCGCCGTCGCGTTAGCGCAAACGCCGGCTGCGGCGCCGAATATTCCGCGCGGCGCTGACGGGAAGCCCGACTTCTCCGGTATCTGGCAGTCGCTCAGCCAGGCTGACTACGGCCTGGAGCCGCATATTGCGACCAAAGACGGGCCTCCCGGCGCAGGCGTGGTCGAAGGCGACGTGATCCCCTATAAACCGGAGGCGCTCGAACAGCGCGCGAAGAACTTCGCGGCGCGAGCGACCGCCGACCCCCGCACCAAGGGCTTTACGCTGGGAACGCCGCGTGGTCTCTACGGCGGTGAGCCGGTCCAGATTTTCCAGCGGCCGCGCGATCTGACTGTGCTGTTCGAGTTCGGTCATCCCGTGCGAACCATCAACACCAACGGGACCGAACACCCGGATGGCCACATCGACTTCTGGCTGGGAGATTCTCGCGGCCATTGGGAGGGCGACACTCTGGTGGTCGACGTGAACGATTTTAATGGCGAAACATGGCTCGATCGGGTGGGGAACTTCAATAGCGACGAACTCCACCTGGTGGAGCGCTGGAGCTTCCTGGACCACAACACCATTCGCTACCGGGCCACATTCAATGACCCGAAAGTGTATACACGGCCGTGGACGATCGAAGTGCTGCTCTATCGCCGTCTTGAGCCGAACGTTCAGATTATCGAGAATTACTTCTCGACGCTCGATTACGACAAGTATTATCCCGTCCCGTCGGCGCAATAAAAGAGGGAGATCACATGCGAAGCTATTTAAAGCCGATTCTTTTGCTTGGCGGATTCGCCGCCGCTCAGATGGTCGCCCTCGCGCAGGGCGCTGCGGGTTGGCGGGAGACCTCGTTTGTCCCGACGCCGAAAGGCGACTGGACGGGGGAGCGTCTGCCCGACGGGCAGCCCGACGTGCAGGGCCACTGGTCCAACACGATCGGCAATCACAACAGCCTGACGAGTCCACAGGGCCGCCAAGGGGGCGACGATGCCGCCCCGCCGAACGGCCGGGGGAACGGGAACGGCCGGGGGCAGCGGGCTCAAGGTGAGCACGCTCCCAGCCGGGTGACCGATCCGCCCGACGGGCAAGTGCCCTTCCAGCCGTGGGCGCGGGCGAAACAGGAAGAGTTCGCAAAATACCTCAATAACCCGATCAAGCCGGAGTACGTCGAGCCGTTGGCGCGGTGCGCCCCTGCTGGACCAACCAAGTCATTCGAATGGCATGGTTACGAGATCCGCCAATTCCCGGGGTATGTCGTGTTCCTCTTTGGCTCCGGGAACCGGGTGATCCATCTCGACGGCAAGCCGCACCTTCCCGAGAATCTCAAGCTGTGGAATGGCGATTCCCGGGGCCACTGGGAAGGGAACACTCTGGTGGTCGATACAACCAACAACAATTCGAAGTGGCGGTTCGGCCGAAGCGGGGAGTTTGTCAGCGAAAACGCGACCGTTGTGGAGCGCTTCGTCTTCGATCCCAAAGGCGACAGGTTCACCTACGACGCCACTTGGACCGACCCGACCGTGCTGACCAGGCCGTTCACGATCACCATTCCCAACAAAAGGGTAACCGATAAGACGCCGGTCGACGACTGGAACAATGAAACATTTCTGGCCAATCACGCGGGCAGCGATCCGATCATCGAGGATTACGAACGCATCTGCGTGGAGGGGAACGGCGATCACGGACAGGTCGTCGCTGAGGGGAAGTGAAGCGGAGCTCGGCCCGAGCCAGCTCGGTTGAATATTCGAACGGATGTTGAGGGAGCTTGTTTATGGCTGAATCGCCAGTGACGAAGTCGAAGTTGTCGCCGCTTGAGTGGGGCTTGGATTGGTGGAGCGTGCTGCTGGCGCTCGCCGCGGTGGCGCTGGTGTGGGCCGGAATCCTTCCGGCCATTCCTTGGTGAGGGCCATGGTGATGCGATGAGGCTTACTTTATGAACCCGGCAATCTCTGTCTCCGATACGAAAGAGGCCGCGGCGAGCGGCGGATTCCTGCGCCTGATCCCACGGCTTACCCCAGGCATTCTGTTGTTGGCCGCGCTGGGCTATGCGGGCAAGTTTACCGAGCAGTCCATCGCGGCATATGGCAAGGCGCATCACATGGCGCTGCCCAATATCGAGTACGTGCTGTGGGCGATTATTTTCGGTCTGCTGGTGTCCAACACGATCGGCGTTCCGGCGGCGTTCCGGCCGGGAGTGGACACCTACGAATTCTGGTTGAAGGTGGGGATCGTGTTCCTGGGAGTTCGATTCCTGCTGGGCGACGTCCTCAAGCTGGGCGGATTGAGCCTGGGCTTCGTGGCCATTGAGCTGGCGGTGTCGATTGCGCTGATGACCTGGCTGGGGCGCAGGTTCGGATTGCCGCCGAAGATGACTAGCCTGCTGGCGATCGGGTCGTCCATCTGCGGGGTCTCGGCGATTATCGCGGCTAAAGGCGCGATTGAGGCCGACGATGAAGACGCATCCTACGCCATGGCCGCGATTCTGGCCCTGGGCGCTTTCAGTCTCTTCGCCTTCCCGGCAATCGGACACGCGCTGGGCATGAGCGATCACGCCTTCGGGCTGTGGGCGGGGCTGGCGGTGGACAATACGGCGGAGGCCACCGCGGCGGGAGCGCTGTATTCGGATACGGCGCAGAAGTTCGCGGTGCTGGCAAAAACCACCCGCAATGCAACCATAGGCTTCGTGGTGCTGGCCTACGCGCTGTATTGGGCGCACAAGAGCCAGGCCAAAGAGATCGTGAATAAGGGCGCGTTCCTGTGGCAGAAGTTTCCCAAGTTCGTGCTGGGCTTTCTGCTGATTTCGCTGCTGGCGACATTGGGAGCCTTCTCGAAGCCGCAAACCACCGACCTGGCGAACCTTTCGCGATGGGCCTTCCTGCTGACGTTCGCGGGAGTGGGGCTGCGCACCAATTTCAGAGAGATGCGCAAGCAGGGCCTGCGGCCGTTGATTGTCGGGGCCGTGGGCGAATTCGTGATCGCGGCATTGACGCTGGGGATGGTGGTGGGCGCGGCGCGAACCTGGGGGATCTGAGCCGCTTTGTGGGAGAATAAATTCAGCGGAGCCCAACTTCTCCCGTGGTGACCAACGAACAACTTTATATCGCGGTCGGGATTCCGCTGCTGTTCAACGCGACGCTGATCGGCGTTCTGATCGCATACGTCAACGCGAAGTTTCAAGGAATGGAAGCGAAACTTGAAGCGAGGTTCGACGCCATCGATCAGCGCTTTGACGATATGCGCGAGCTGTGGCGGGCGGAACTCCGCCGGGTGGAAGGCGTGTTGGACGCCCGGCTGAATCACCTGGAAGAGCGCCGCTAGCGCCTGGAAGAGCGCCGCTAGGGCTTCTCCACCGGCAACCCGGCCTGGTTCCACGCGCGCCAGCCGCCGTCGAGTGAAATGACGCTGGTGTAGCCCATCTTTTGGAGCTCCACCGCGGTGAGCGCGGAGCGATAGCCGCCCCCGCAGTACAACACCATGGTGGTGGACTTGTCGGGAATCTCGGATTCGATGTCGCGCTCAATCACGCCCTTGCTCAAATGAATCGCGCCGGCGGCGTGGCCGTCGGCCCATTCGCGGTCCTCGCGAACGTCGATCAGGATGTGGCCGTCGCGCGGCATTTTTTGATACTCCTCGATATCCGCCTGCTTGATCCGCGACTTGGCTTCGTTGACTAGAGCCAGAAACCCGGGGTTGTGTGGTTTGTGGGGGATGCTCACGAGACTCTCCTGATGCGGGCGCCGGCTCCGGCCAGCTTCGCCTCGATTTTCTCATAGCCGCGGTCGATGTGATAGACGCGGTCGATCACGGTTTCGCCCTGGGCGGCGAGTCCGGCCAAAACCAGCGAAGCGCTGGCGCGGAGATCGCTGGCGATGACCTGCGCGCCGGTAAGAGCGGTGGGCCCGGCGACGATGGCCTGCCGTCCCTCGATGCGAATGTTGGCGCCCATGCGCGCGAGCTCCTGCGCATGCATGAAGCGATTCTCGAAAATGGTCTCGGTGATGAAGGAGATGCCTTCGGCGCCGGTCATCAGCGCCATGAACTGGGCCTGCAGATCGGTGGCGAAGCCGGGATGCTCCTCGGTTGTGATATCGACGCTCGAGAGCTTGCGCGGAGCGCGGACGCGCAGCGAATCGGGGGAAGGTTCGGTGACCTCGGCCCCGGCCTGATGCAGCTTGGCGATGAGGGCGCGGAGGTGATCCGGCTGGCAGGCGGTAAGCAGAAGATCGCCGCGAGTGAGCACGCCGGCGATCAGGAAGGTTCCGGCCTCGATGCGGTCGGCAATGATCGAATGAGACGCGCCGTGCAGTCTGGCCACGCCGCCAACGCGAATGGTGGAGGAGCCGGCGCCTTCGATCGAAGCCCCCATGGCGCTGAGGAGGCGGGCAAGATCCACGACTTCGGGTTCGCGCGCGGCGTTATGGATGACGGTTTCGCCGGAGGCGAGCACGGCGGCCATCAGCACATCCTCGGTGCCGGTGACCGTGATGCGGTCGAAATGAATTTCCCCGCCGAGCAGTCCGTGGGGCGCGCGGGCCTCGATATAGCCGTGTTCCTGGCGAAGTTCGGCGCCAAGATGCTCCAGCGCGGAAACGTGCAGGTTGATGGGCCGCGCTCCGATGGCGCAGCCGCCGGGAAGGGAAACGCGGGCGACGCCGCAACGGGCCACCAGGGGGCCCAGCACCAGGCTGGAAGCGCGCATGGTCTTGACCAAATCGTAGGGCGCCTCGGGGCGAGCGACCTTGCGGGCTTGAATGGTGACGCGGGCGCCGTCGATTGCGACCTCTGCGCCGGTGTGGCGGATGAGATCGAGCATGGTGCGGATGTCGCGAACCTGCGGCACGCGGTCGAGGGTGACGGCGTCGCTGGTCAGGAGACAGGCCGCGATCGCCGGCAGGGCCGAGTTTTTGGAGCCGCTGACGGCGATGGTTCCTTCAAGGGGCGCGCCCCCGCGGATGAGAAATCGGTCCACGAGCTATTCTCCCAGAGCCTGTTCTTCCAGAGCCTGTTCTCCCAGAGCGTTTTCTCCCAAAGCTACGGCAAGGCGGCCGCGCGCCTGGGCCAGGAGGCGCTCGGCTTCGGAGCGGGAAACTCCCTTTTTCCCCATGACGATGGCGGCGGGAACGCTGCGGCCGGCCTGATCCAGCAGCTCGGCCGCGCGCTCGATGGAGACGCCCGTGATTTGCCGGATGATGCGGTGGGCTCGATCCTGCAGTTTCTGATTGGTCGGCTGGACGTTGACCATCAGGCCACCGTAGGTATAGCCCAGCTTGATCATCACCGCGGTGCTGATCATATTCAACACGAGTTTGGTCGCCGTGCCGGCGCGCAGGCGAGTGGATCCGGCCAGGATTTCGGGTCCGGCCAGCGGCTCGATCGGAAACTCAACGATGCGGGAAAGCTCCGCATCGGGGGTGCAGCTGATGCCGCAGGTGATCGCGCCGAGACGGCGGGCGTACGTGAGAGCCCCCAGGACATAGGGAGTTCGTCCGCTGGCGGAGATGCCGACGACGGCATCGGCCGGGGAGAAGCCAGAGGCGATGAGATCGCGAACGCCGCCTTCGGGATCATCCTCGGCGCCTTCGCTGGAACGGCGGAGCGCGGCGTCGCCTCCGGCGATGAGGCCGCGGACCAAGGTGGGAGGGGTGTGGAAGGTAGGCGGGCACTCGGCCGCATCGAGAACGCCCAGGCGCCCGCTGGTGCCAGCGCCCATGTAGATAAGATTACCGCCATGATCGAGGGCCGCGACGATCGCATCAACGGCCTTCTCGATCCGCGGGATTTCGCGGGCCACCGCCGCCGGAACCTCGGCGTCGGCGGCGTTCATCGCGGCCAGGACGCCGCTAGTCCGAAAGGAGTGGAGCGTATGCCATTCTGCCAGCTCACGCTCGGTAAGAAGATGTTCTAGCATCCCGTATTACAGTCCATTGTACTAGCTGCGCGAGAGCGAGATTGGGGGCGAAAAAAGGGCGCAAACCGTGCGAACTCTCGGTCTTCCGGTACCAGTACCAGAGCTCGCCTAGTCACGAGGCATATTCATGGTAAGCATTTTTATTTACAGCGAGATGCATGTGTATCACCATCTCCATTGGGGGGGATTACGGAAGGACGGCAAAAGCGTCAGATTTGTGCTTGACAGTCCGATCGGAGCGCCCGTATACTACAAGAGTACCGTACTCTGGTCCGGGGATTCCTGGGCCATTGCGGGCGACACTTGAGTCGGAGGACTATTAGATGAGAAATAAAATTTACGGCTTGCTGGCCATCGCGGCGGTTGCCGTCGGAACGGCGTCAACAGCCAGCGCGACATCGATACCGGAGTGCGAGGCCGCTAGCGTTGCCGCTGGCGGTAACATTACAATGATCGGCGCGCAGGGATGTTATGTGGCGGGAGATCCCAATGTGATCTTCAGCAATTTCGTCGTGAGCGTCACCGGAGCGGGTCCCAGCAGTGTCTCGATTGCGGGAGATACAGACATGGGGGGGGATCTCGGTCTCGATTTCCAGTTCGCTATCGGTGTTGAGACGAATCCGGATTCGGTCGATATCGAGATTTCGTATACGGTGACGGGTGGACTCACTGGGATTGACGATTCATTCCAGGCGACCCCAGACGGTACTGGCGGTAATGTCACCATAGCGGAGGTCGCGTGCGCGGTGCCATTTACAGGAACCACCGGCACGTCGTGCCCCTCGCCGGCGTCGAACACTCTGGCCAGCTATTCGGATACCTCAACAGGCCAAAGTGTATCGGACTCCGAGACTTTCGCCAGCACGAGCCCGGTTTACATCAAAAAGGACATCGACATCGCCGATGCCACGATGAGCGAGTTTACGAACACCCAGGATGGTTACGTGCCGGAGCCGATGACCTTCTCCTTGATCGGCATGGGCCTTGTGGGCCTCGGCTTCATGGGGCGGCGTCGCCTTCGGAAGTAAGTAGTAGCTCAGTTTTTCCTTCGACTTGTGGCCGGGCTGGGGCAAACCCCCAGCCCGGCCTAATTTTTATAGGCAGGGATTGCGGCGACCTCCGGCCGTAAGTGCAAGCTGCTTCGATATTCTTGCTGGAATGGTGGTGCGCGTGACAAAGCCGCCCGCGCAGAGGATTTATCCCTGACGCGGGCGGGAAATAGGGGGGAACGAAATCAGGCGCTAAAGGAACTGCCGCAGCCGCAGGTGGACTTGACGTTCGGGTTGTTGAACTTAAAGCCGGCGCCTTCCATGGACTCCACATAATCGACCTCGGCGCCATCCAGGTAAAGCATGCTCGCCTGATCGATAAAAACCTTCAGATCGCCGAAGGCGTAAGTTTTATCCAGAAACCCAGGGCTGTTCTCGAAAGCCATGGAGTAGCTGAAGCCGGAGCATCCACCGCCCACGACAGAAATTCTGAGCCCGGCGGGTTTAGGCTCCTGGGTGGAGAGGATCTCCCTGACCTTACCGACCGCCGTTTCCGTCAATTGAACCATAATCGAGTACCCTCGCTAAAGAATAGGATGAGATCGCCGGCGGCGCGGATTCAAGTGCGGCCGAACGAGCCCCATTCCTCACCTCAATTCTACCTGATCTGGTATCGTGAGGGAAACGCACTGAAACCCTGGTGTGACAGGCTGCGTCGGAAAGATAGTTATGAGCGGCCTGAGCGAAGCACTTCCATTCCCCACGGCGGGGGTCCGAACCAGGGCGCTGCCTTCTTCGCTGGGATCGACCAAGACTCGCGTGGATCACAAAAATAGCGATGAGGCAGCCCTTGTCAAGCGCGTCCAGGCCCGCGACGAGATGGCCTTCCGCGAGATCGTGGAGCGTTATCAGGCCAAGGTGTTCTCGATCATCTATGGCATTCTGCGAAATCACAACGACGCGGAAGACATCGCCCAACAGGTATTCGCCAAGATCTATTTTTCGATCCGGAACTTCGACTTTCGGAGCTCGCTACTGACGTGGATCTATAAGATCACGGTAAACGAGTGTTACGACTACCTGCGCAAGAAGCGCGTGCGCAAGCTGGTCTACGAAAGCGATTTTTCGATGGAAGACGCGCAGCGGATGGAAAGTTCCGATCCAGCCGTGGATCCGGGTGTTCCGGCGGACCAGCGAATCGCGCAGCACGATCTGGTGGTCAAGTTGTTGTCTAAGGTTTCCGAAGAGGACCGGACTTTGATCCTCCTCAAAGAAGTGGAGGGCCACTCGGTGGAGGAGTTGGCCGCCATGACAGGCTTGAACGAAAACACAATCAAGGTTAAGCTATTTCGAACCCGTCAAAAATTATTGAAAGCCGCTCAGCGGCTGGGGCGGATTCGGGGAATCGCGAAAATAAACAGCGGGCAGTAAGAAGACCCGCGTTCGAAGCATTTTTTTATGAGGGAAGGACGTCATGCATCGAAGGGTGCGGGATAAGCTAGAGGATATTCTTGCAGGCACCGCCAGCGCGGACGAGCGGCACCGGCACGACAGTCATTTAGACGAGTGCGCGGAGTGCCGGGACGCCGTAGCGGCGATGCGGAATCAGCAGCGCCTGCTCCGCAGCATGCGCCTGCCCGAGGAAGCCGAGCCGAGGGCCGGGTTCTACGCGCGCGTGATCGAACGCATCGAGTCTCAGGGCGCAGCATCGATCTGGAGCCTGTTCTTCGACTCCGCGGTGGGCCGGGGACTGGCGATGGCATCGATGATGCTGGCGCTGGGCCTGGGAGTGTATCTGGTCTCCTCGGAGCGTCTGGCCGCGCCACAAGTGGTGGCCGTGCCCGGCTCGGCAATGGATTCGGCAGGCATGCTGACGGGCTCTCCCGACCGCGACGCGGTGCTGTTTAATCTGGTCACCTACCGGGAGCAATAAGCAGATGATGGCAGCCCCTGCCCGCGCTCCCTGGCAGAATCCGCGCGTGGTTTCGACGCTGATGATGGTGTTTCTGGCCGGGGCCGTATCGGGGGCGCTGTGGATGCAGCTGGGACTGCACGATAAGCTGCACCGTACCGCGGTATCCAACCCCGCTCCCACCCGCGAGACCGTCTTACAACGATTTAACTCCGAACTGGGGCTTTCGCAGGATCAGTCGAAAAAGATCGCGAATGTGCTGGAGGACTATACGCAGTATTATCAGAGCTTGCAGGATCAGCTCGATGACGTGCGGGCCACCGGCCGGACACAGATCCTTCAGATCCTCAATCCCGACCAAAGGGACAAGTTCGAGAAGATCATGAACGATGTGGCTCCGCAGCTGGAAGCGCCGCCAGCCAAGTAAGAGCGTCGAAATAGATCGTATAGTGGGAGTTTGAAGCTTCTTCTCACCGGGCCTCCCGCTTCCGGCAAATCCACCACCGCACTTCGGCAGCTTACCTCAGAGGAAGGTTCCTTCCTGGTGACGCCAACCGCCACAATGGCGGAACACCTGCGTCATGAGCTGGCTCGCGCGGGCTTTCCGGTGCGTCCATCGCGAGTGGGAACCCTGGCGCGGTTTCTGGCGCAGTTGTTTGTGAGCCAGGGTCTTCCCTTGACGGCGCCCGAATCGCTGCTGCATACCCTGATCGAAGATGCCCTGCAGCGGCTGCGTCCGGCGCGATTCGAGCGGGTTCTGGAGTCCCGCGGACTGCATGCGGAGCTGGTGCGGCTGCTCGAAGAAGTGAATGACCCTCGGGAATGCGGCGGGGACCTGGGCGCCATCTTTAGAGATGTGGAGGCGCGCCTCGAAGCTTTGGGCTTTGCGCTGCGCAACCGGCTGCTGCGCGCCGCGGCGGCGAAGTTGTGCTCCAGCGACGGCGATGCTCTGGCTCCGCGGCTGACGATATTCGACGGATTCTTCACGCTGGCGGAGGCGGAGCTGGAATTGATCGAAGCGCTGGCGGAGCGCGGAGCCGTGACGGTGACGCTGCCGGAAGGGACGGCTAGCGAGGGGGCCCGTCAGCGGCTGCTCCATATTGGTTTCAGCGAGACACGCTTGGCTGGGGTGTTCCGCGCGCCGGAGCGGGTGGTCTTTTCGGCGGCAACGCCGGAGAGAGAAGCCGAGGAGATCGCCCGGAGGATTCTGGAACACGCGGCGCGCGGGCGGCGGTTCCGCGACATGGGCGTGGTGCTGCGCTCGCGCGAGCCGTATGGACCGCTGGTGGAGACGACGCTTGCGCGTTTCGGCATTCCCGTGCGAAGCTACTTCCTCGATCCTCTGGCTTCCCACGCGGCCGTGGCGTATTTGACCGGAGTGGTGCGGGCCATGCTTGAGGGCTGGGATCACGAGGCCATTGGTCGATTACTGCGGCAGCCGGTTTCGGGCGTGGGAACAACTTTGGAGGGCGACCGCTTCGACTTCGAACTGCGCGAAAGACTGCCCGGGAGGGGGTTGCCGATCGCGGCGATGCGCGAAGAGCCGGAGGCGCTGATTCAGTTTCAAAAAATAAGCGAGTGGCGGCGCGAGCGGCTGGAGCCGGCCGAGTGGGCGGAACGGTTGAAGACGCTCGCGAAACTGGTGCCACAGCCGGTGATGCCGGTGACGATGGAAGAGCGCGCTGGCCGGGACCAGGTTCACGTCTGGCGCTCCACCGCAGCGGCGCTGGCGCGATTCAAGGAAGTCGTGGACCAAGCGGCGGGGTTCGCGGGATCGGAAGCGACGCTGCTGGCGGGGTTCTGGAAGCAGGTGGAGACTGCGCTTGCGGTTGAGTCCCTGAGCCTGGAGGACCGAAGGCGCGACGTGGTCCACGTCATGGACGTGTACGAGGCGCGGCAGTGGGAGTTGCCGGTGGTGTTCGTATGCGGGCTGCTGGAGCGCGTCTTTCCGAAATACCACGGCGAGAATGCGGTGATGGGCGATGCGGAGCGGCGAAGGCTGGGATTGCCGGTGTCCGCGGACGCGCAGGCGGAGGAACGGTTCCTGTTCGATCTGGCGGTGACGCGCGCGACGGCGCAGGTGACGCTGAGCTACGCGCGATTCGACGAGAAGGGCGAGGAGACGCTGCCTTCGTTCTTCTTGAACGGATTAAACCGACTTGAAGCGGCTGCGGTTGAAACGCGGGTTCGGCCCAAGCCAAGCAGGGCCGTAGGGACGCCGGAGCCGGGGCCGATTCAGGAGCCGGCGCTGTTACGCGAAATCGCCACGCGGCGCAAGACGCTGTCCGCGACGGGCATCGAGAGCTTCCTGCAATGCCCGTTCCAATTTTTCGCGAGGCACACGCTGAAGCTGCGCGAGCGGCCGGCGGCTCCCCGGGATCGCCTGGACGTGCTGTTGCAGGGCAGCATTATCCATCGCGCGCTGGCGGAGTGGATTCGCATGCCGCTGTTGGGAGCCGAGGTGCTGGAACAGGTATTTGACGAGGAGTGCGCGCGGCATCGCATCCCGCGCACGTACCGCACCGAAGCAGTGCGCCTGGAATTGCTGCGGCACTTCGAAATGTTTCTCGAAAATCACGATGTGGAATTGGGCTGGAAGACGCAGGTTGAGGAGAAATTCGAGCTGCCGCTTGGTCCGGAATTGACGATTGGAGGCCGGATCGACCGGCTGGAGACTGGGGTGAACGGCGAAGCTCTGGTGATCGATTACAAATACAGCGGGCAAGTAGGGGACAAGGTCGAGCAAAACGAATCCGGCAGCCTGGTGCAGGGCGGATTGTATTTGCTGGCGGCGGAGCGGGCATTCGGGCGGAAACCGGTGGGCATGCTGTATTGCGGCGTGAAAAAGAAAGTGACCTGGGGTGGCTGGCGCGCGATCCCTGGTCTGGGAGTGGGCGAGGCGTGCACGGTCGAGCGTCTGCGGGAATTGGCGGAGAATGCCGCGCGCGCCGCTTCGGAGACGCACGCGGCGATTCTGGCGGGGCGCGCGGCGGTGCATCCGGCGGATCGGGATAAGTGCGCCTGGTGCGACTATCGCGATATCTGCCGCGTGGAGACGATGGCGATAGAGCAGAGTGCCGGGGCGGGCGGCTGATGGAGCTTTCGGCGGAACAGCTGGCGGCGGTGGAACGCAGCGGCCAGGATGTGTGCGTGGTGGCTGGCCCGGGGTCGGGCAAAACGCGCGTGCTGGTGGAGCGTTTCGCTGTGGAGACGATGGCGACAGAGCAGAGTGCTGGGGCGGGCGGCTGATGGAGCTTTCGGCGGAGCAGTTGGCGGCGGTGGAACGCAGCGGTCAGGATGTGTGCGTGGTGGCTGGCCCGGGGTCGGGCAAAACGCGCGTGCTGGTGGAGCGTTTCGCTGTGGAGACGATGGCGATAGAGCAGAGTGCTGGGGCGGGCGGCTGATGGAGCTTTCGGCGCAGCAGCTAGCGGCGGTGGAACGCAGCGGCCAGGATGTGTGCGTGGTGGCGGGCCCGGGTCGGGCAAGACGCGCGTGTTGGTGGAGCGTTTCGCGTGGCTGGTGGAACGGAAGGCCGCAGATCCGGCGCGCATTCTGGCGATCACGTTTACGGAGAAGGCCGCCACGATGATGAAGCGGAAGCTGGTGGAGCGCTTTGCGCAGCGCCAGGATGTGCGCGAGCGGGTGGAACGCGCCTGGGTCGCGACCATCGACGCTTTTTGCGCGCGGCTGTTGCGGGAGAACGCGATTGAAGCCGGACTGGCTCCGGATTTCTCGGTGTTGGATGAAGGCTCGGCCAAGCGGATGCGGCGCGAAGCGGCGGAACAGGCGCTGGATGAATTGTTTCGGGAGCGCCCGGAGGCTTTGCGGCGACTGCTGGAGGGCGTGGCGCTATCTACCGGCGACGACGCGAGACAGGTGGACCTGGCGGCGAGTCTATTGGATGTCCACGAAAGCATGCGGCTGGCGGGCGTGCGTGCATTGCCCGCTGCGGCCGGCTCGGGCGAAGATGCGCTGCCGGAGGCGCGAAGACTGGCGGAGGAGGTGAGCCGTGAAGCCGCGTGGAGCCATCTGCACGATTGGGTGCGCGCATTCCTGGCCCTTGCAGCAGATCCAGTGACACGGCAACACTTCCAGGTGCTGGCGCGGTTCAAGCCGAATCTGCGAGGCAAGAAGAAGGGTCTTGAGTCGGTAAGGGCTCTCAAGGACGTGGCGTTGCCGAGGCTCGCCGAGCAGTGGATTCTGGCCTGGCATTCCGGGCTGCCGGAGCTATTGCGCGAAGCGGTGGCGCGGCTGGACCGGGAGTATCGCGAAGCCAAGCGGCGCGAGGCGGCGGTGGATTTCGCGGATCTGGAAGAGCTCGCCATCGAGCTGCTGGAGGCGCACCCGGAGCTGCGGGAGCGGATTGTGAATCAATTCGATCACGTGTTGATGGACGAGCTGCAGGACACGAACCGTTTGCAATGGAAGCTGCTCGGGCTGGTTCGCCGCCAAAATTTCTTTGCGGTGGGGGACATCAATCAGTCGATTTATGGATTTCGCCACGCCGACAGGACGGTCTTTGAAGGATACCGGGCGGAGCTGCGCGACAAAGGGCTGCCGATCGACGAGTTGAAAGAGAATTATCGCAGCCGGCCGGAGATTCTCGCGACAGTAACGCAGGTGCTGGAGGGACGCGATGGCGTGGAAGCGCGGGAACTGATCGCAAAGCGTGCAGCGGCAGATACCCCCGTGGTGGAACGGCTGGTGGGGACGGGTGAAAGGGCCGCGGAGGCGGAAGCGCAATTGGTGGCGGCGCGAATTACTGAGTGGGCGCGGGACGGGCGTAGATGGGGAGACTTCGCGATTCTGGTGCGGGCGCTGCACTCGGCGGAACCTTTTGAGAGAGAGCTGGAGGCGCGAGGCATCCCGTTTTTGGTGAGCGGCGGACGCACGTTTCTGGAGGCTCGCGAGACGCTGGATGTGATGGCGCTGCTGGCCGCGATGGTGAATCCCCTGGACGAGATCGCAACGGCGGGAGTATTGCGCGGTCCGCTGGTGGGATGGAGCGACGAGCAGCTGCTGCGCTTGGGCCAAGAGGGACGGCGGCAGGAGTTCGAGAAATTGTTCGGGCGGGCGCGGAAGCTGGCCGGCTTCATCGCGCCGGACCGCTTGCTGGCGATGGCTCTGGATGAATGCGGATATGCGGCGGGGTTGAACGACCGGGGGCGGGCGAACGTCGACAAGCTGCTGGGCTGGATCAGACGCGAGGGCCGGAGCCTTCCATGCTTGAGCTTGGGCCTGGGCTTGGGCCTTTGGCGGAGCTGCTGGAGGATCTGGAGGCCATGCGCGCGGCGCGGGTGGAAGCGGAGGCTCCGGCGCAACAGGCCGCGGATGCGGTGAACATCATGACCATTCACGCGGCCAAGGGGCTGGAGTTTCCGGTGGTGTTCGTGAGCGCGCTGCAGGCCGGCCGGAGAATTCGAGCTCGCCGGTGCTGCTGTTTTCGACCGAGCTGGGGTTGGGCGTGAAGTGGCGCAATCCGGCGACGGGTGAAAGTGAGAAGGATGCTGCCCACGCCGCGCTGAGCAAGCGCCGCAAAAAGGACGAGGACGCCGAGGAAGACCGGCTCCTGTATGTCGCCATGACCAGGGCTGAGGAGCGGCTGGTTCTGTCTTATGCGCGGGGGAAGAAGCGGTCGCAGTGGCAGAAGGATGCGGAAAAGGGAATTGGAGCGGAAACGGCGGCGGATTGGGCGACGGAAATCCATGCCGGTGGTCCGCGCCGCGTCGAGACGGCTGCCCCGGCGACTCCCGAGATTGTGCTGGAGGCCGCGGTTGTTACGGGGCAGCACGATTCATCGGCGGCGGTTACGGACGTGGCCCAGTTCGCGGCATGCCCGCGCAAATATTATCTGGCGCGGTATCTGGGCCTGACGCCGGAGCCGAGGGGTCCGGGGACATGGGAAATCGCAGGCCGGCGGCCTGCTCAACCGGCGATCGAGCTGGGATTGCAGGCGCATAAGGCTCTGGCGGGGCAGCCGGCCGAATCGGGCGAGGCGAAAGAACTGGCGCGGCGCTTCGAGGAGAGCGAGCTGGGGCAGCGCGCGGCGCGGGCGAAGCGAGTGGAACGCGAGTTCGATTTTCTGCTGGCGGTGGAAGATGTGGTTCTGCGAGGGCAGATCGACTTGTGGTTCGAAGAGGGCGGCGAGCTCACGCTGGTGGACTACAAGACAGACCGCGATGAGACCGGCGCGGCGGAGTATGCTCTGCAATTGCGGCTGTATGCCCTGGCGCTGGAAGGATACGCGGGACGGTTGCCGGATCGGGCGGCGCTGTGTTTCTTACGTTCCGGAAAGGTGCGGGAGGTGAGCCTGTCGGGAGCGGATCTGGAGGACGCGCGGGGCGAGGTGCGGGCTCTGGCGGCGGCGCAGAATGCGCTGGAGTTTCGGATGAAACCCGGAGAGCAGTGCCGGCGCTGCTCATTTTATGAAGGATTGTGCCCGGCCAAGCTGGAGGATTAACTCTGCACCTTTTTTCTCTTCGCCTCCATCTTGCGTTCGACGGCGGCCCACAGGCGGGTTTGAGGTCTTGGGGAACGGCTTGGGGTTCCATGCCCTTATACACCCGCAGAGTCTTCAGAGTGGTGTCCACGACCACGAAGCAGTTGGGACATGCGCTCGACATGACTCTCCAGATGGCGCTTGGTTTCCGGATCGATACTGGGATCCAGATAGTCGTTGAGTTCCTGCAGAAATTGCTTACAGGTTAGCAAAGACGTCCTCCCCTTTCCGTTTGAACTTGCGAGTCAGTTTCTCCCGCAGCGCCAGACGCGCCCGCAGCAGCCTGCTCTTTACTGCCGGAATGGAAATTCCGAGAGTTTCGGCCGTCTCCTCTGTACTCAGTTCTTCGATGTCGCGCAGCAGAAAAACGGTGCGGAAATCCGGCTTCAAACTCTGCACGGCCTCGTCTAGAATCTCACGCATTTCCTCTTGCGAATACTGTTGTTCTGGATTGTCTTCCCAGACGGCGATCTCGCGCTTCACCGTTTCTTCGCCTGTATCCAAAGGCTCGTCCAAAGGAACAGTGCGATCGCCGCTTGCGCTTGCGCAGCTTCATGAGCGCTTCGTTGACGGCGATGCGGACGATCCAGGTATAGAACTTGGAGTTGCCCTGGAACCCATCCAGGTGCTCGTAGGCTTTTAAAAACGCCTCTTGCAGCACATCCTCGGCATCTTCGTCGTTTTGGGTGATGTGCTTGGCCAGGCGGTAGATTTTGTTCTGATAGCGGCTGACCAGCTCAGAGAAGGCGGCGCTGTCGCCGGCTTGCGGCCTTGGCGACCAGCTGCGGCTTCGTCGAAGGTGATGGGGGTGGTGCTCACGGACGGCCTTACTCACTATATCAAGCTGGAGTTGAATATCGGCCCGATGGCTTTGATACTCTGAAGAATAACCCATGAATCAACTCCAAGTTACTCTTCCGGACGGTAGTGTGCAGAGCGTCGCGGAGGGGACCCGGCCGATCGACGTGGCGCAGGGACATCAGCCACAGGCTGGCGGACGACGCGATTGTCGCGCGGGTGAACGGGGCGCTGTGGGATTTGACCCGGCCGCTGGAATGCCGACGCCAAGCTGGAGATCCTGACGACCAAGAGCGCCGAGGCTCTGCAGGTTTACCGGCACTCCACCGCGCACCTGCTGGCGGCGGCGGTGCTGGAGCTGTTTCCGGAGACCAAGCTCGGAATCGGGCCGCCGATCGAGAACGGGATTCTATTACGATTTCCAGCGCGACGCGGCGTTTACGCCGGAGGATCTGGAGAAGCTGGAAAAGCGGATGTGGGAGATCCAGGCTCGCGATCTGCCGTATGAGCGCAAGTACACGGAGAAACAGGCAGACGGCCTGAAGTTGTACGCGGACCAGCCGATGAAGGTGCAGTTGATCGAGGAGCGCGCGGCGGAGGTGTTTTCCGAATACACGCTGGGGCCGCACTTCATCGACTTCTGCCTGGGGCCGCACGTGCCGATCGACGAAGAAGATCAAGGCGTTCAAGCTGCTGTCCATCGCGGGCGCGTACTGGAAGGGCGATGAGCATAACCAGCAGTTGCAGCGGATCTACGGCACGGCGTTCTTCTCGAAGAAAGATCTGGACGAGTACATCAACAAGCTGGAAGAAGCCAAGAAGCGCGACCATCGCAAGCTGGGGCAGGAGCTGGACCTGTTCAGCATCCAGGAGCTGGCCGGGCCGGGACTGATTTTCTTCCATCCCAAGGGCGGGACGGGTGCGCAAGCTGATCGAGGATTGGATGCGCGACCAGTACCTGAAGCGCGGGTATTCGCTGGTGTATACGCCGCACGTGATGCGCGCGGATTTGTGGAAGACCTCGGGGCACCTGGAGAATTACGCGCGAGAATATGTTCACCGGGATGGAATTGGACGACGCCGAGTACCGGCTGAAGCCGATGAACTGTCCGGGCCACATTCTGATTTATCGCCGACAAGCTGCGCAGCTATCGCGAATTGCCGGTGCGCAGATTACCTTAGTTGCTACTATCACGTCAACAGAATGTGTCGAGTTGCAATATTAATACAACTGATATAAAATAGTGCCTGGTGAACTACGAGAACTTAAAGCTTTTCAGAGACATCGCGCAGACTCACAGCTTCAGCCGCGGTGCCGCCATGAATGGAATCAGTCAATCCGCCGCAAGCCAGCACGTGCAGGAGCTGGAACGCGCTCTAGGGGTTGAGCTGCTGGACCGATCCACACGGCCACTGGTGGTGACACCGGCGGGCCGGCTGTATGGCGAATTCTGCCGCGATATTCTGCGCCGCAAGGAAGATTTTGAATCCGCTTTGCAGCGAGTGCGGCAGGAGGTGGAAGGGACGCTGCGCGTGGCCGCGATTTATTCAGTAGGCTTGAGCGAAATGGTGCGCCTGGAACATGAGTTCGCCTTGCGCCAGCCGGAGGCCAAACTGGAAGTGCAGTATCTGCGGCCGGAACGCATCTACGAGGCCGTGCTGGC
>CAVXWB010000145.1:0-19526 GCA_963765185.1 Bryobacterales bacterium | reverse complement strand
CTTTACCTTGGCAACCAGCTCCTCGGGAATGGTGGTCCGCACCTGTTCGTCGATCAGTTCGACCATGGGGAACGTCACAGCCTGAGATTTGGTGGCGTCTTTCTTCGCCTTCAATTTATGTTTTTGCTTCTTTTTCTCGGCTTTCTTCTGGGCCTTCAGTTCTTTCTTTTCCTGCTTTCGAGCTGCTTCCTCAGGAGATTCTTCGGGCACGGCAGTCTGGAGGCCGTTATGCGTAGCCTCAAGCAGGGGAGCTTCATCCGTCATCTGGGATTCAACGGACGTGGCAGTCGCAAAACCATCGTCGGCCTCCTCAGGCTTTACCTCTTCGGAATGAAGCTCCGCTTCTGTCAGAATGCCGTGCGCGGGGGTCATGATGAGCTGTGGGCCGAGGCTTTCGGGACGCTATTGATAGTCTTCAGAATGCGCGAGACGATCTGGTAGGGATCGCCTTCGGAGTTCGGGCGGCGATCTTCCAGGTAACCCTTGTAACCGTTTTTGATGAAGTTAACAGGCATCCGGATGGAGGCGCCGCGATCGGAGAGTCCATAGCTGAACTTGTCGATGGCCTGCGTTTCGTGCAGACCTGTCAAACGCAGATGGTTATCCGGACCATACACGGCAATGTGCTCGGCGACGTTTTCGGAGAATGCCGTCATAAGAGCTTCGAAGTACTCCTTGCCGCCCACTTCGCGGAGGTACTTAGTGGAGAAGTTGCAGTGCATGCCCGATCCGTTCCAGTCTCCCTTGATCGGTTTGCAATGCAATTCCATATCTACTTCGTATTGCTCACAGAGACGCATCATCAAATAGCGGGCGGTCCAGGTGTCGTCCGCGGCTTTGGCGGAGCCTTTCGCGAAGATCTGGAATTCCCACTGGCCTTTGGCGACTTCCGCGTTGATACCTTCATGATTGATGCCGGCGGTAAGACACAGATCCAGGTGTTCTTCCACTATTTTCCGGGCCAGGTTGCCCATGTATTTGTAGCCCACGCCGCAGTAATAGGGACCTTGGGGAGTTTTGGGGTGGCCGTCTCTGGGGAAGCCGAGAGGACGTCCCTCCTGATACAGAAAGTACTCCTGCTCCAGCCCAATCCACAAATCGGGGTCGTTCTCGATGGTAGCCCGCATATTCGTGGAATGCGGGGTGCCATCGGGGTGCAGGACTTCGCTCAGAACGATGTAACCGTCCTTGCGGGCTCCATCCGGATAGAGCGCCACCGGTTTCAGGACGCAGTCGGAGCTTCTACCTTCGGCCTGCATGGTGGAACTGCCGTCAAAACCCCAATTGGGAAGATCGGCAAGAACAGGCGGCTTCTCAAAAGCCTTGACTAAGGTTTTGCCGCGCAAGTTAGGAACCGGGGTTTTGCCGTCAAGCCAGATATATTCGAGTTTGTATTTTGTCATAGGATTTCTAAAGTGGACGATTCTTAATTGTCGATGACAGTCGCCGGGTTCGCAAGAGCCTTTTCGATCAAATGTCTTTATGGGCGACTTCTAAAAAAGTGATGAAGGAGCCGGGCGTCAGAGCGTCTTCCGGGTCAGTCTTCCGGATTTACCAGACGGATCATGCTGAAGTTGACGGTAAACGCGCGATCGTCGGAAGGCACGCTCCACACCGGCGAGGCTTCGATCTCAACCAGATATTCGTCGTGCGTCTCGACGGGGGCTTCGAGCACGAACACACCCGGCCGGTCCAGCTTCCAGACGCCCGCGCGAACACCGTTGACGGTGGCACGAACCTCCACCGGGAGGGCCTGGGGCGAGGCGTGACCGCGAATGCGCAGCTGTTGCGGCCCGGGTTTGACGCGCCGCAAGCGAGCCGACGCCCGCGCTCCGATCCAGCGGTACTTGTTTCCGAAAACTCCCTCGACCTCGTACCAGCCGTCCACCAGCTGGCGCTCGTGTCCGGGAAGCGAGAAGTCGATGGTGTCCTCGCGCGGGCCGGGATAAAGCTCGCGCCTCTCGGCTGAAGGCAGCAGATTGTAGACCTGTTCTTGATTGGGAGCGCGATACGCGCAGCGAATGCAGGCGAGCGTGTCGTCGGTGCTGTTTGCCAATGAGCTGCGCGGGGCCATGGACGCATGGCAATCCGGGCAGCGCAGCACTGCTTCAAATTGCAAAGCTTCGAAGTCGCTCGGCTCCGGCGGCTGGCCGGCCTTCCTGCACACGCCTGCGAGCGTTCCGCCCAGCCATCGCGCCGCGTGCCATTCCGAACCGTGCGGGTCCAGGGCAATCGCCAGGCGCTTCATGACCCGCTCTGCCCAACCGCGCTCCGGCACGAACACGTCGAACTCAGAGGCGGCGAAGTGTTTCCGCACCAGCGTGTGCCATTCCTTCAGACCCATGGTGTGGTTCTGGCGGATGCCGAAGTTTTCTTCCTGGCTCGCGCCGATCACGTCGCGCACCAGATAGCCCAGCAGTCCCCAATCGTAGAGCCGCCGCTCCCACGGCCGCATGGCTTCGTAATACGAACAGCGGTACAGACGCAGCGACAGTTTTCGCAGCAGCGGCTCCTCGGCGAACAGGAACACTCCGCCGGGCTGCAATACCCGCGTCACTTCACGAAACACGCTTTCGACGTCCATGAACTGGCTGAGCATCTGGAAGGCGCACACGAAGCGCAGCGACGCATCCGCGAAAGGCAGATTAGCGGCGTCGCCGGCCAGCCGCACCGGAGCGCGATCGAGCCCCCAGGCGTCCATCAGCACGCGCCCGTGCCGCAGCGAGTCCGCCGAAAGATCCAGCGCGAACCCGCTCGCGCCGAATTCATTGGCCAGCATGTAGCTGGAATGCCCGGCGTTGGCGCCGATTTCGAGGAACGGGGTCATCGCGCCGATGAACTCGCGATGAGCGAGGATCACGCCGCGGCGGCGCTGGTTCTCTTCCGCGTAGATCCGCAGATTGCGTTCCGGCTGCCCCAGCGAAGCGAAGTTGTGAAACTCCACCTGCGCGCGTTTGACGGAAAAGGATTGGGCGTCGCTCACGGTTCGCCGCTCACGGTTCGTCGCTCACGGTTCTTTGGACCCACGCGCCGTCGCGCATGATCCGCTCCCCCGCTCCGGCAGCGCCGCCCTTCAGCACCAGATTCGCCGGACGCCCGGGTTCAATCGGCTCTCCGCCGGGAACCGGCTGGATGGTCAAACCCAAACCGCTGGTCATCTTGGCCCCGATGGGAACCGGCGTCGAGGCCTGCGGCCCCACCGCCTGAAATTTGCCGCCGGACACCACCACCACCGAATGTTCCAGGGCAGGCGACGCCGGGCCGGCTTCCAGTCTCGCGCCCACGATCACCTGCACGCCGGAATCTTCCGGACGCACGCAGCTCATCGAAAAAATCAGACTGACCGAGAGCGCCGCACCCGCAATCGTTCGCTTCAACTTGGGCATGCCTCGCACCTTCATCATAGCGGCTGTTAGAATGGCAGCAATGCAGGTATTACAAGCCGGGCGGTACAAGTTGTTGCTCCTGGAGCTGGAGACGGAGTCGATCGAGAACGCCGTCCGCCAAGCCGGTTTCGCGTGCAAGCTGGAGGACCAGGCCAGACGCGTCGTTCTGGATTTGAGCGCGGAGGACCGGCAAGCGCCGCTGCTGCTGTTCGACGCAACCGATCCCGGCAATCTGGGCTGGTTCTCGCGCTGCCATTTCTACGTCGACGGCTGGAGCGGAGCGGTGCTGCAAACTCCCATCACCGTGGCCAACCAGCGCGACCGCAGTGGACGCGCGCTGCCCAACGCGGTGCGGGTGCAGATCAACAAGGAGCTGCCCGCCAGCTTCCGACTGCCCAACCGCGCGCCGGTTACCGAGCAGACCATCTACCTGGTGCTGTCGAATTTTTTGACCGCGCTGCTGAACACCGGCGTGGGCGTGTGCGGCGGCACCGTGGTGAAACCTCTGGCCGGGCGCAGCGAGCCTCCCGCAAGCCGGAACTAAGGGATTGGCATGGCCACCTTCGGATTGATCGAATACGACGACGCTTCCGCCGAGGTGCGCGGCGTCTACGACGACATCATGGCCACGCGCGAGACCGACTACATCAACAATTTCTGGAAGGCGCTGGCGCACGACCCTTCCGCGCTGAAGCGCACCTGGGAATCGGTAAAGCAGATCATGCAGCCCGGCGCGCTCGATCCACTTACCAAGGAGATGATGTATCTGGCGGTCAGCGCGACCAATCAATGCGGTTACTGCATCGCCTCCCACACGGCCGCCGCGCGAAAGGCGGGCATGACCGAAGCGCAATTCGCGGAGCTGATGGCCGTGGTGGGCATGGCCAACGAAAGCAACCGCCTGGCCAGCGGCTATCAAGTCGAAATCGACGACCGTTTCCGCGTGTGAGGGACCTCCGGTCCATTTGCGTGCTTTGGGTGGTGGTTAACGCTTGGCCGGCGGCCATCGCGCAATCGTGGACTCCGCAGGAGAGCAACACCGGCGTGGCTCTGCGCGGCGTGAGCGCGGTGAGTGAGCGCATCGTGTGGGCCAGCGGCGCGAAGGGGACGTTTCTCAGAACCAGCGACGGCGGCGCCACCTGGACTGCCGCCGTTGTCCTCGGCGCGGCCGACGCCGATTTCCGCGGCGTTCACGCGCTGTCCGATAAATCGGCCTACCTGCTCAGCTCCGGCGCAGGCCCGCTTTCGCGGCTGTATAAGACCGGCGACGGAGGCGTGAACTGGGATCTGATCATGGTTAACCTCAACCCCAAGGGCTTCTGGGACGCCATCGCCATGTGGGACCCTCTGCACGGCATCCTGATGGGCGATCCGGTCAACGGGCGGTTTGTCATTTGGACCACTTCCGACGGCCTCACCTGGGTGGAACAGAAGGGTCCGCCCGCGCTTCCGCAGGAAAGCGCGTTTGCCGCGAGCAACAGCAGCCTCACCGTGCGCGGCGCGCGCGAGGCATGGTTCGGCACGGGCGGCTTAGGCGGAGGGCGCGTTTTTCGCTCCGAGGACGGAGGCAAGAGCTGGACCGCCGCCAAGGCGCTTCCGCACCCTCCCTCCGAAACTGCGGGCGTTTTCTCGGTTGCCTTCTCCGACTCCCGTCACGGCGTAGCCGTAGGCGGCGATTTCATGAAGCCCGATGAGGGCGCGGGCTCGATTGCCATCACCGAGGATGGAGGCAAGACCTGGGTTGCGCCGTCGGTTCAGCTGCGTGGCTATCGTTCCGCGGTCGTCTATCTCGAGGATCGGAAAATGTGGATCGTCGTGGGACCCTCCGGCTCCGACGTTTCGATGGACGGAGGGCGCGCGTGGAAACCTTTCGGACAGGCCGCCTACAACGCGATGAGCTTCTACGGATCGGTTGGCTGGGCCGTGGGCCCCGGCGGAGTCGTCGCGAGCATGAGCGTGGGGCGGGTCCCCTGACCCGCGGCCGACGCCCTCGTCGGCCTGCTTGTTTTCCCGAAGAGCCGGACCAGGGGGTCCGGCGCGGACGGGGGCGTCCGCCCCACATTGGTTATCGCCGGCTATCGCGCTCTTCCGTTCGCCGGGAGGGCGTCCCGCGCGGCTTGAACGATCTCCGGCTCGGAATCGGAAGTCAGCTTGGTCAAGAGAGCGCGCGCGGCATCGCGGTTGGTGGGGAGAACCGCAGCATCGTAAACCAACGTCAGGCGCTCAGCGGGCGAAAGCTCGGCCAACGGCAGTGCGGCCAGTTGGGCCGCGGTCCAGGTGGTTCTGTAGTAGCCCGTGCCGCCGGCATTCGGCTCGATCCACGCGGGGCATGCCGAACCCTTGGGCAGGTCCACGTCGCGCGAAGGCACGTCCAGAACCGTGCAGCTCCTGGCTAATCCGGCGCCGCGATAACACACTGGAATCGCCGCCGGCATTGGCGACGATCCGGTCTGGCGAATGCGCAGCCTGGGCGCGGGCGCACATTCCACTTGTACGCTGACGCGCGGAACACCGGTGGAATCGAGAAAGGAGTGCATCACGGCGGATGGGTCTACGCCCGAAGCCTGTTTCAACTCGGCCGCCAGATCCGTTGTGGTCGCATTCTTATAACGATGATCGTTCAGGTACGCGCGCACGCCGTCGCGCATCTTGTCCTGGCCCAGCCATCCTTCCAGCATCAGCAGGACCGCTGCGCCTTTGTCGTAGACGAAGCGGTTGTAGATATCCTTGGTCCCTTCGCGGTCGACCGGCTGCACGCGGACGGGGCGGGTGCGAGGCGAATCGTCGATGCGCATGATCCTTTCCCGCTCGGCCATCTGGGACAGGTGCGCACGCTGCGGCCCGGCACTATGATCGAGCTCTTGATCCATCACTTTTTCGGAAATCCAGGTGGCGAAGCCTTCGCTCAACCAAACATCCGCCCAGCTTGCTTGGGTGACCATATCGCCGAACCATTGATGCCCGATTTCGTGCGCCTCCAGCAATCGCAGAGCGTGAGTCCGGGGATTGGTGTCGGTTCCCGGCATCATCAGCATCTCGCGGGCCAGGTAGGTGATCAGTCCCGGATTCTCCACCGCTCCGAACGCTCCGTCGGCCAGGGCCAGGTGATCCAGCTTACCGAATGGATACGGGATGCCGGTATATTCCTCCAGGCGCGGGAGCACCGCGACAGAAGCTTCCGCGGCGGCTTTCCCGTCGGCCGCGTGGCCTTTTGGCGTGATCACGCGAATGGGCGTGCCGTGTCCCGCGGGCTTGCCTTCGTAGATGTCGAACGGCCCCACTGCGAAGGCAACGAGTTCCGACGGCAGAGGCTTGGTCTCCGCGAAATGGATCATCTGCTGTCCATCAGGGGCAGCGTCCTCGCCGATCTCAGGCGCATTCGAGAATGCTTTTTGCCCTTGCGGAATCTTGATCGAGATCTGCCAGGGCGTCTTGAAACGAGGATCGTCGAAACACGGAATTGCCCGGCGCGCCTCAATCGGCGTGAAGGTTGTGTACAAGTACCAATCGCCGTCCACTTTGCGGCGATACGCTCCCAGGACGCCTTTTTCATCCAGATGTCCGCGGTAGCTTAGCGCGAGCTTGTAGTTAGAGCCGCTGATCTCGTGCGCAAGATCGATTGCAATGAGTTCCTTGTTGACCACCCGCGCGCGCGCAGAAACCGCGCTTGCCACAAAGCCAGGCTCAATATCCCTGGCATTCAGCCAGATCACCGAAGTTGGCTTACGGATGTCCAGCTCGATGGTCACGACACCTTCGAAGGTGTCGCGGCTTGGGTCGATCGACAGCTGTACGTTGTAATTCAGCGGAACCACGTCATCCGGAAGCTGAAACCCTGGCGGCGGAGGTGTCGCGCCGAACAACGCCGCGACCAGAACACACGCCAGCGCGAGCTTGCGCACTACGGCTCCAGATAGGTGTAGCCGTTCAGACCCGTCTTCGTAGAAACGCAGCAGCGCGCCGGATTCCTCATAACCGATGCGGCCCTCGCGCACCGCGGTCTCAACGTCTTTGCGGAACTGGTCGAGCAGCGTCCGCGAATGGAACTGCACGTAATCCAGCACCTCCCGCACCGTGTCGCCGCGAATCACCGTCTCCAGCACCACGTGGCCGTTTTCATCCAGACGCACGTGCACGGCGTTGGTGTCGCCGAACAGGTTGTGAAGATCGCCCAGGATTTCCTGATAAGCGCCCACCAGAAACGTGCCCAGAATATACGGCTGATCGGGATTGAACGGGTGCAGAGGCAGGGTCTTCTTGACGTCGCGCCGGTCGATGAACTGATCCACCTTGCCGTCGGAATCGCAGGAGATGTCGCCCAGAATGCCGTGACGGAAAGGCTCCTCTTCCAGGCGATGAATGGGCATGATGGGGAACAGCTGCTTTACAGCCCAACTGTCCGGCATGCTTTGAAACAGCGAAAAATTGCAGAAGTAGGTGTCGGAGAGCAGGCCGTCCAAACCCTCCAGCTCCTCCGGAAAATAATCCAGCTCCTGCGCCAGCTTCTGAATGCGGCGGCAGATCTGCCAGTAAATGCTCTCCGCCCAACTCCGCTGTTGCAGCGGAAGGTAGCCCAAGCTGAACAGGTTCAGCGCCGAATCGAGAGCCTGCTGCGCGTCGTGGAAACTCTCCAGCAGATTCTTGCTGGACAATCCCCGCATCGTTTCCTTCAAATCGATCAACGGCTGCTCGGCGTCTTCCGGAATCTCCGGCGTGGATTCGCCGTCGCCGAATCCGGTCACGCCCAGAACGTTGAACAGCAGCACGCTGTGATAGGCGGCGATGGCGCGCCCGCTCTCGCTCACGATGATGGGATGCGGCACCTCGGCCTCATCGCACACGCTTTGGATGTGGTAGACGACGTCGTTGGCGTACTCTTGCAGCGTGTAGTTCACGCTGGATTCGAAATCCGTCTGGGAGCCGTCGTAGTCGATGCCCAGCCCTCCGCCGACGTCCATGTAGGTGAGGCCGGCGCCGGCACGCCGCAATTCCACGAACACGCGCGCCGCTTCAATCACCGCGCCCTTGATCTGGCGGATATTGGTGATCTGGCTGCCCAGGTGGAAATGCAGAAGCTGGAGGCAATCCTCCATCCGCAGCGACTTGAGCTGTTCCAGCGCGCGCAGCCCTTCCGTAACCGTCAGCCCGAATTTCGAGCGGTACCCGCCCGACGATTTCCAGCGCCCCGACCCGCGGCTGGCCAGCTTGATGCGCACTCCGATCACCGGCCGCACGCCCACCCGCTCGGAGTGCTTGAGAATCAGATCCAGCTCGGTGTATTTCTCGACCACCGGAATGATCTGCCGGCCGATCTTGTTGGCCAGCATCACCATCTCAATGTATTCGTCGTCCTTGAAGCCGTTGCAGATGATGGGAGTATCGTTGTCGGCGATGGCCAGCACCGCCAGCAGCTCCGGCTTCGATCCGGCCTCCAGACCGAACTTGTACGGCCGCCCGTACTCGAATACTTCTTCCACCACCTGGCGCTGCTGGTTCACCTTGATCGGATACACGCAGCAGTAGCTGTTCTTGTAGCCGTGCTCGGCGATCGCGTTCTGAAACGCCTGGTGCATCTCGCCCAGACGATGTTTCAGAATCTCGCCGAAGCGGATCAGGATGCGGCAGGGAGATGCCGCGCAGCTGGAGATTGTCCACCAGCTCCTTGAGATCCAGGCCGCGGTTGGGATCCTTGTCGGGGTGCACCCACAGGTGCCCGTTCTTGCCGACGGAAAAATATCCCTTGCCCCAACTGGCGACATCGTACAGCTCGGCGGCTTCGGCGGTGGTCCAGCGGTCGGCCGGCTCGCGGACAGGTGCGGTCTCATTGATCTTGACAAAGGCCATGAAACTTCAGTGTCCTTCGATTTCGCGTGAAGGGCAAGTGAAAAATAGATGTCAAATCCCCACGCGGCGGGTCGATCCTGCCGCGATCAGTCTGGCCGCCTTTTCCGCGATCATCATCACGGTCGCGTTCGGATGGCTCCGAGGGAGCGCCGGCATCACGCTTGCGTCCGCCACGCGCAAGCCCGCCACGCCGTGCACTTCTAAGGCGGCGTTCACCACGCTGTCCTGGTCCGGCCCCATGCGGCAGGCGCCCGCGGCGTGATGCAGGCTCTGGGCGCGCTCCTCGATTTCATCGGACACGGCTGCGCCGCGGTACTCCGCAAACGGCGCGGCCGCGACGATGCCGCGGGCGCGTTCCGCCGCCTGCGCCAGCCGCTCGCGATCGCCGGGCTCGGTGAGATAGCCGGGGTCGATGCGCGGAGCGTCTTGCGGATCGGCCGAAGCCAGCGTAACGGTCCCGCGCGATTGGGGCTGAAGCGGCGCGGCCAGCAGCGTAAAACCGTGTTGCGTAGCGGGCCGGGCCAAGCCTTTCTCCAGCTCATACAGCGGCGCGAACATCACCTCCAGATCGCAAGCTTCAAGATCGGGGCTTGACTTGATAAATGCTCCGGCTTCGATCAGATTCGACGCTAGCGGACCGCTCTTCCGCGAGCGATACTGGAGCGTGGTCCACCAGGTCGCGGCGCCGTCGAGCGACACCGGCTGCGGGCAGGCCCAGCGCAGGACCACGGCGAGGCGATCCTGAAGGTTGCGTCCCACTCCCGGCAGCGCCGCCGCGACCGGAATGCCCAGACGCTTGAGTTGCTCCACTGGCCCCACCCCGCTCAGCAGCAGTAACTGCGCCGACCCCACCGCGCCCGCGCACAGAATTACTTCGCGCGCTCCGCGAACCTGATGCAGCGACCCTTTGAGTAAATACTCGACCCCGACCGCGCGGCCGGCTTCGATCAGAACCCTGGCCGCTTGCACTCCCGTCCATACCGTCAGGTTGCCGCGTTTAAGCGCCGGACGCAGGAAGACATCCGCGACGTTCCAGCGCGCGCCATGCACGCGAGCCAGGGGATAAAGTCCCGCGCCTTGTTCCGCCGGACCCGCGAATGCGGTGTAGCGCGCAACGCCGCGGGCCGCACATGCCTCCAGAAAAAGTTCGGTGAGCTTGTTGGGCAGAGGCGGGTTCGAGCTCGCGGGCAAATCGGCGGGCAGATCGATGAACAGCGGAGCCACATCCTCATATCCCCAACCCGGATTGCCCAGATCGCGCCAGGCATCGTAGTCGGCGGGGCAGCCGCGCAGATGAATCATCGCGTTCAGCGACCCGCTGCCTCCCAGCACCTTCCCCCGCGGCCACGCCAGCCGCCGTCCGTTCAGATGTTCCTGCGGCTCGGTCGCATCCTTCCAATCCAGCGCGGAGCCGGCCAGCTTGGGGAACTCGGAGGGCACGATGATCTCGCGGCGCCGTCCCGGCGGTCCCGCTTCGATCAACAGCACGTGCGCCTCGGGATTTTCGGAGAGGCGCGCGGCGAGCGTACAACCGGCCGTTCCCGCCCCCACCACGATGAAATCGAACACTTGTGCTTTCTGCCGGCGCCCGGCACGTGAACCAACTCCGTTGCATTATGCCACACACCCGCCACGCTATGATGGGATTTGCAGGCTCTACAGTCCCGGGGAACGCGCGCCCGCGTCCTATTGGTGCTCATCAACCTGTTGTCGTTCGGCTGTCTCGTCTGGACTTTGCGAGACGCCAAACTGGGCGAGTTACGGGAAGATCTGGCCACCATGGATTGGAAGTGGGTGGCCATCGCCGTCGTCGCCGATATCTGCGTCTACTTTTTACAAGGGTTCCGCTGGATTCTGCTGCTGCGGCCGGTTGAGCCGGTCGGATTCTGGCGCGCCGTCCGCGCCATTTACATCGGCCTGTTCGCCAACGAAGTCCTGCCCCTGCGCGCGGGCGAGGTCCTGCGCTGCTACCTGCTGAGCAAGTGGACCAAGCTGCCCTTCTCCGTATCGCTTTCGAGCTTCGTCGTCGAACGCATCTTCGATGGCATCTGGCTCAGCCTGGGCCTGGTCCTGACTCTCCGCCTGGTGCCGGTGCCGAGGCAGTTCCGTTACCTGGTCGATGGAGGCTGGCTCTTGGGACTGATCGTGCTGGGCGGGGCTTTAGTCCTCGGCGTCGCCATGTTCCGCCGCGGCCGCCAGCCGTCTCCCGGGCCGATCGCCCCCCCTGTGGTGGGATGGCACGGCTGGCGCGGGCACCTTTCCGTGCTGATGAAAGACCTGGGATTGATCGGCCACTCCCGCTACCTGTACCTGGCGCTGTTCATGAGCCTGCCTTTCCTGCTGTTGCAGACCATCCCCGTCTGGGCCTCGCTCAAAGGCTACGGCCTCGATCTGGGGCTGACCGAGGCCTTCGCGCTGATGGTGATTCTGCGGCTGGGCAGCGTGGTGCCGCAAGCTCCCGGCAACCTGGGCCTGTTTCAGTTCCTCACCAAGGAAGTTCTGGAGAAAATTTTCAACGTCGTGCCCGATGAATCCGCGCGATTCTCCCTGGTGCTGTGGGGCATCGTGACGCTGCCGTTGCTGATCGGCGGTTTCATCGCGCTGTGGATCGAGGAGGCCGACATCGTCGATCTCACGCGGGCTGCGGAAAAGGGCGCCGCGGATCTGCGATCGCGAAGCTGAAGCGATCGTAAAATTGAGCGCGCCTCGGTTCACCTAAGTTCCTCGTAGACCTTCCAGGTGCGCTCCACGGCCCCCTCCCAGGTGAAGTCCGCGGCGCGCTCGCGCCCACGGCGCGCCAGATCCTGGCGTAGCGCCTCGTCGCCGGCCAGGCGGTTGAGCGCCGCTCCCAGCTCTTCGATCTCTTCGGGATCGACCAGCAGCGTGGCGTCTCCGGCGACCTCGGGAATCGCCGACCGACGCGAAGTCACCACCGGAACCCCTCGGGCCATGGCATCGAGGACCGGCATCCCAAAGCCCTCATCGAGCGAGGGGAACGCGAAGATCCGCGCGCGGCCGTATAGATCCTCGAGCGCGGGCGCGGGCACATAACCCAACACCTCGATATCGCGGCGGCGCGGGCTTTCCTCTACCGCGCGCAGCTCCTCCGCTGCGCCGTAGCCTTCGGCAGAGCCTGCAATGGCCAGCTTCCAGCCGGGGGGCATGCGCTCGAACGCCTTTACCAGGCGTGCGACGTTCTTGCGCTTTTGCACGGCTCCCACCATCAGCACCAGGTTCTCCCGCGCGGGCGGCGTGTGCAGCGGAGCGCGCGCGCCATGCGGGATCACGCGAATGCGGGCGGGCTCCACGCCCAGCAGTTCCTCGACTTGTTGCGCGGTAAATCGCGAGACGGCGATGATCAGATCGCTGCGCTCGGCCGCCTGCCGGGCCTGCGCCGCGAAACGCACGCGGAACTCCGGCGAGGAGTATTCGCTGGTCAGAACAAACAGATCGTGGAAGGTCGCCACCGTGCGCGCCCCCGTGCCGTTCCCGGCCGCACTCACTTCCAGGCGCTGATTCAGGGCGTGAAAGACGGACGCGCGGGGAGCGCCGCGCAGAATCCTTCGCGTCGCGTTGCGCGGCAAGGCATCGCCAAAGGAACGCAGGAAACGGTGCGGGCGGAAATACCACAGGAAGCGCTGCTCCGGATGCGCGCGGGCCAGCCCGAGGAGGATTTCCCGGGAATACACCGCGACGCCGGAGGGATTCCGGCCCAGGCTATAGGTTGCGTCGAGGGCAATCGGCACTCGACTGCCATGGTCGCACGCTCAGGCAGCGCCGGCGATGATGGACCTGGCTTGACCGGAGGGTCTGGGCAGATCGGCCAGAGCCTGCTCGATCATGGCGTCCACGCTGAGCGGGTTGCCGCCGTGGAAGATTGAAGCGCCCAGTTCGATGCGGCGTTCCGCGGCCGCGTGGCGGATGCGCGCCCAGGACTGCTCCACCGATTCGGTCTCGCCGTCGAAAACGCTGATGGCGAAATGGCGTTCGCCGATGCGGGCCAGCGCATCCGCGGGTGTGACCAGACCGCGCAGGTGGTCGGCCGCCTCCACCAGTTCCAAGTCGCGGCGTTGTTCTCCGAAGGCTGTCGCGATCTCGGTCAGGTTCTTAGGCTCGGCGATCAGCAGCATCCAGCGCCGCTCCAGCCGCTCCGCCAGCTTGCGGTCGCGCGCGGCCGAGATCAGGAACCCGGCTCGATTGCATAAACCGGTCAAGGAATCGGTAAGCGCGGCGGCGCGAGCCGCGGCCAGCACCCGGTGCCGCAGAACCGCGTTGCGGAGCGCGTGCGCCAGGGGCGCGCAGTCGATCGAGGTCCTGCACAGGAAGTCCTCGGCGCCCTCCCGCATCAGCTTGACGGCCAGGGCTTCGCCGCCGGGATTCACTAGCAGAATCACGGGAACGTCCGGAACCAGCGCTTCGACCAGCCGGAAAATTCCCGCGCCTTGCCGGGCTAAATCCTGAGATCCTTCTGGATTTTCGCCGGCCAAATCCAGATCGAGCAAAATGGCATGCGGGGGGCTGGTCGAGAGAATTCGCTCAGCCTCGTGCCACGTCGCCGCCGACAAGGGCTCGATGCGGGGCCACTCCGGCAGCCAGCGGCCATCCTCGATTTCCCGCAGGACATCATGGAGGTACAGCATCTCCTCGGGCTCGGACTCGATCAGCAAAACGCGCAGGTTCATTTTTGAATACCAGGGCCTGAGCCTTAGTGCGCAAACCCTCAAAAACCTCTCAGCCCGCAAGCTTATATTCCTTCAATTTGCGATACAAGGTGGTGCGGCCAATCCCTAGCAAATGCGCGGCCACGGCACGGTCGCCCTTGGTATATTCGAGCGCGTTGACAATGGCGCGCCGTTCCAGTTCCGTCAGTGGGATCACCGCCGCAAAACCCTGCGCCGGAAGCATTTCAGCATCCGGAGAGATCTCCGGCGCAGCCATTTCGGCAGCCGGCGCGCCCGACACCGCCGCGGCCGTCAAATATTGCGATTTCTTTTGGACAATATGATTCTGCAAGGCCGAAGGCAGGTCCGCGTTATGCAACAGCGGTCCGGAATTGACCGCCACCATGTGCTGGATGCAGTTCTCCAGCTCGCGCACGTTGCCGGGCCAGTCATACGACAGCAGAGCCTCCATCACTTCCGCCGTCAGGCTATGATTGCCCCCGGCCCGCGACAGAAAATCGTTAATCAGGGCCGGAATATCTTCCTTGCGCTCGCGCAGCGGCGCAAGCCGGATGTTAATCACGTTCAGACGGAAATACAAATCCCGGCGGAAATTTCCTTTTTCCACTTCTTTCGCCAGATCCCGGTTGGTGGCCGCGATGACGCGGAAGTCGGAGCGCCGGGTGGTCAGCGACCCTAGCGGACGGAACTCCTTTTCCTGTAATACTCTGAGCAACTTAGCCTGCAGGTCGAGCGGCAGCTCTCCGATTTCGTCGAAAAACGCAGTGCCGCCGTTGGCGGCTTCAATCAATCCCTGCTTGGTGTTGGACGCCCCGGTAAAGGCCCCTTTGACGTGGCCGAACAGCTCGCTTTCCATAAGCGGCCCCACCATGGAGGAGCAGTCGATGATCACGAACGGACCATCCTGGCTGCGGGTATGGATCTCCCGCGCCACCAGTTCTTTGCCCGTTCCGGTCTCTCCCAGCAGCAGCGCCGGCCAGCGGCAGTTTCCCATTTTTCCGATGAGCCGCAAAGCGTGGCGAGCCTGCGCGGATTGCCCCACCAGCATCTGACGTGTTTCTTTTGAAGTTACAAGCATGTTTTTCGCCGTTTTCAGTGTTAGTGCGTTTGGTAAACATAAACTCTACCGCCAAATCGGAACTTCCTCTTAGTCCCCCTACGGAGATAGCGGGTAGGTATGATGCGGGTGTCGCCTACCCGCAAAGTGGGGTAAATCGCAATTTTTTCGAAGAAACGGTCGCCCGTAGCCGATGCGAGTGGCATGAGGATCGGCAAGAAATGCTGGCGCAGATGAAACGCCCTCTGCCTTCCCCGACGCTCGCGGCGCTGGCCTTGGCGGGCGTCTGGGGTTGTGCCTTTGGATGGATCGAACTGCGGCAAGCTGCCTCCCAGTCGCGGGATTTGTACCGGGTGGACACCGTCGGATCGCTCCTGGAGGGCGATCTGGAACTTCAGACCCAGGAGAGCCGGCGCGCATTCCTATCCGCCCTGGCCGTGGCGGGACCGAATTACAGGCTTTCCTCCGGTGACCCGGCAGGCGCAGCCGGCGAGCAGGTTGGCGGCACAATCGAACGCTTCCGGCAGCTGGATGCCCCGCCCGCCATCGCCCAACCGCTAGCGCGTTTCGAGACCTCGTGGAGCGCCTACGCGCAGACCCATGACCAAGTGGTGGCGGAGATTCTCAGCGGAGATTTCAAGGGCGCGATGGCGGCCGATCAACAGCGCGGAAATGAGACGTTCGTAGCCGCGCTGCTGAATCTGCGCGCGCTGAGACAGGCGTTGGAGGAGCACGGCCGCGTGCAATCCTCCCAAGTGGCGCGGACTTTTACGCAAAGCATCGTGGACCTGGTCGTCTTTGTCGCGGCGACTTTCATCGTCATGTTCAAGCTGCTGAGGATCAGAAAGACGCGGGCGCTCGCGCTTCTCTTGAGCAACCAGGAGCTGGAACGCGCTCAGGAGATGGCCCGGCACCGCGAGGCGATTCTGGAGATGGTGGTAACCCACGCGCCGCTGGTGCAGACCCTGGAGGCCATCGCCGGGTTACCTTCCGGGCGCCAGCGCGGAGCCGGCTCCGCTCTTTGGAGCATCGCCGGGAACACGCTGTTATACCAGGTGAGCGCCGGATTGCCGGAGGGGCTGACCAACGGGCTGCGGTCCCAATCCTTCGAACGGGTCGAGGGCCGTCTGATTCTGAGCGGGGAAGCGCGGCGGGAGATCGCGGAGCTGGCCCGCCGGGCCAACCTGAGGCGCACTATCGTCCCCTTGCAGAACGTAACGGGCGACGCCATCGGGCTGCTGCTTGTGTTTGCTCCTATCTCTGCTCCCATCGGTGCGATTCCGCAGCGCCTCTGTGCACAGATGGCGCAACTGGCTTGCCTGGCGATCGAGAATACGCGGCTGTACGAGCGGCTGGCGTTCCAGGCGCAGCACGACGTGCTGACCGGACTGCCCAACCGCCTGCTGTTCCAGGACCGCGTGCAACAGGCCATCCTGCGGGCGCAGCGAAACCGCAAGAAAGTGGCCGTGCTGTGGTTCGACCTGGACCGCTTCAACCGGATCAACGACGCGCTAGGACACCGGATCGGCGACGAATTGCTGTGCGAATTCGCGCAGCGCATCCGAAGCTCGCTCCGCAAAAGTGACTCGGCCGCGCGCATCGGCGGCGATGAGTTTGTGGTGCTGGTGGCGGACCTCGAAAACACCTCCGACTTTGAGGTGGTCGTCGAAAAGCTGCTGAAGCAGATCCGTATCTCGATGACTGTGTCCGGCCACGACCTGAAGATCTCCGCCAGCGCGGGCGTCAGCCTCTACCCGGACCATGGCACGGAGCCCGCAGCGCTGATGCGCAACGCGGATCTGGCCATGTATCAGGCCAAGCGCGCCGGCCGGGACACGTTCCGGGTGTTTAACACGGAGTTGAGCGATTCCCTGGGCCGGCGGCTGGAGATCGAGCGCGAACTCAAGGGCGCCATCGAGAGCGGGGAATTCCACCTGGAGTATCAGCCTCTCATCGGACGGCAGGATGAGCTCGCCGGATTCGAGGCGTTGCTGCGGTGGAATAACCGCAAGCTGGGACAGGTTTCGCCGGGCGAGTTCATTCCGATTGCCGAAGAAACCGGTCTGATCCTGCCGATTGGAGAGTGGGTGACTCGGGCCGCCTGCCGGGAGGGCGCACGGTGGATGAAACAAGGCCTTGATATGCCCTGCATCGCGGTCAACGCCAGTGGCCTTCAATTCGCCGACGGAAGCTTTCCGGAAATGGTTCAGGCGGCGCTCGCCGCCAGCGCATTCCCGCCGTCGAAGCTGGAGATTGAGGTGACGGAAACGGCGCTGGTCGGCAACCTGGAATCGGCGCTGGCGCAGATCGCATGCCTGCGGGAGCTGGGCATCCGGTTCGCGATTGACGATTTTGGCACCGGCTACTCCTCGCTCAATCAACTGCGGACGCTGCCGGTGGATTGCGTGAAGGTGGATCGCTCCTTCATCAAGGATCTGGAGCGCTCCTCAGGCGATTCGACCACGCTGGTGCGGGGAATCATCGGCATGGCCCACAACCTGCAGCTGCTTGTGGTGGCGGAAGGGGTAGAGACCGGAGGACAGCTGGCGATCTTACGCTCGCTCGGCTGCGATGTCAGCCAGGGTTTCTACCTGCATCGGCCGCTGCTCGCCAGCGCGGCGGAGGAGCTGATGCGAGCCTACGCGACGAAGCAGCGCCCCGCCTTTGCCGGCGATGCCCCGAATGTGGCGCAGTATCCTTTGTCCGACCTGGTCCCCGAATCAAGCGTCGCTTGACTGCGCCGGCGCGAGCACGGCTTCGGCGAGGGCGCGCTTGAGCGCGAGCTTGAGGCGGCGAGCCAGGCGGCGCAGCGAGGCTACCCGCGGGGTCCTGCGCGGCGTCGATCTCCTCAGAAACTTAAATAGTTGCCGGGGCTGGGGCCAGAGTGATGATGAGCCCTAAGTCCCTGGCCTTCTTCTGCATCCACTTGATCTGCTGTTGTTGATATCGCTGTTGGTAGAACTCCATGCCTTTGTCCACATACTCGTGGCCGTAGCGCAGCATTCGATAGACGAGTCGTGCCAGGTTGTGCGCCATTGCGGTGATCGCCTTCGGCGCACCGAGTTGCGCGCGCAGCCGTTTGAACTTGGCGCCCAGATAGGTCTTGCTTCGCCACAAGCTGGTAGCCGCCATGCGGAAAGCCGTGGCCGCCCGATTCTCCACGTGGCGAGTTCCGCGATGGTAGATTTTGCCCCCGGTAATCTTGTTGTCTGGACAGAGCCCCAACCAGGAGGCAAAGTGCGCTTCGGTCGGCCACCGGCTCATGTCCAATCCCACTTCCGCGATGACGGTTTGCGCCGTCATGACATTGATTCCATCGATCCGCGTCAGATCGATTCCGCTGATGCGGAACAATTCGCTGCGCAAATCGAACCGCGGCGCGTTGCCTCCGGTACGCTTGCCTGGCTTGGGGGTTTCCGGTTGGCCCTGGGACCGGGCCCTGTTCTCCAGGGTCTTCAAATGCGCCTGGATAGCTTCATCGCATTCCCCGATCCGCTTCTGATACTCGCGATAGATGTCTCTTTGCTGCCGCAGGACAAACAACAACTCCGGCCGCCAGTTCCCTTCTAGGCTCTTGGCGATCTCCTCTGTGCTGGCTTTGACGCGTGGATCAGCCAGTTCCGCTAGCTTGTACCGGTCGCGCTCGCCCTTCAGGATTGCATCCAGGATCGTCATCCCCGTGAGCCCGCTGATGTCGCTAATCACATTGGCGATCTGCACGTTCATCTCCGTCAACACTTTTTGCATCCGCTGGATCGCCGTGCTGGCCGCCTTTACATGATCGTCCCGCTGGCGCCAGTAGGTCCGCAGCATGCAGATCTCTTCTGTCGGCCGGAAAGAATTGTTTAGCAACCCATAGGTGTGTAACTTCATCAACCATTGGCATTCCTGCACGTCTGACTTCCGGCCCGGCAGATTCTTGGTATGGGCCGCATTCACCAGGAATACTTGCAATCCCCGCTCCGTCAGAATCTCGTACACCGGCAGCCAGTACACTCCCGTCGATTGCATCGCTACCGTATCGATTCCGCACCCGGCTAGCCAATCCGCCATCTTCTTCAGGTCCTCCGTAAAACACTCGAAGCACCGGACTGGCTGCGGGTCGCGTTCCGCTGGTACCGCAACGTAGTGGGCCGCATTCCCAATGTCGATTCCCGCGGCGTTGGGATGCACCACCTCAAGACTCATCGCTTCCTGCCGCTGTCTGGCCATGGTCCTTTCACCTCCTTACGATGACGCCAGCCAGCCCGGTTGCGACTGGTTTAGAAATCTCCTCAACGGGGTCACAGCCACCACGTAAGCGATCGCATGAGAACCGGAGCCACGCTTCTAATCGGGCACAGAGGCACCATCAACGCCACGGCCTTAGCTGCTGACTGAACGTCTAATCCAGCTTCACTCTCCGCTTCTGCTCTCCGCAAGTTTCTCCTCTTGGCGACGCCCCGTCAGGGTCGTCCGACGCTTCTAAGGAACTCGCCCGCACAACGGAGCCTGGCTCGGCCGGACCAGCGCGAGATCCTGATCGTTTGGAGGGCCGAGCCGGCCCTGTGCGGGCTC
>CAVXWB010000144.1:0-41193 GCA_963765185.1 Bryobacterales bacterium | reverse complement strand
CCAGGAAGCAACCCGGCCGCGGCAAAAAAGATCGCGGGAATTGCAACTCTACAGGATAGTCTTCAATGAACTTCCTCCACAGTGCGGCGATGTTGCATAACGCCGTTCCTGTTCCATTTACATTTTACCCGTTCGCCGGGTAGGAGAACGATACGCCCTTTCAAGCCGGTCTGGCCGCTGATGCCTCCCGGCCAGGCCAGGGAGCCTCAAGGCGGCGCTCCAGAACCTTGGTCTGCGCATCGAACCCTACCAATTGACGCATCCACTCACTCTCCCGCTCACAGGCAGCCTCGGGAAGCAGGCCAATGATCTCGCCCTCGACGGGCGCGGTCTTGTGGCGCAGAGCCAGCGCCGTGGCTGCGCGAAAGACCTGGGAGATGGGCGTGACCTCGAAATCGGTAATGTTCATGGAGAGCTGCGCGCGGCCGTGGACCAGGATTCCCATCGCCTTGACGCCCTTCAGTCCGCCGGAAGCGGCGCGAATCTCGCGTGCGATAGAGCGCACCATGGCCACGTCGGCCGAATCGAAGTAAATGTTGTAGGCCACCAGAAACTTGCGCGCGCCTACCGCGCATGCGCCGGCGGTGTCGCCGCCGCGAGCGAAATCGTATTGGTAGCGCTCGATGGTTTCCTTCTTGCGATCCATGAAATAGATGTCGTCGCACAGGAACAGGCGGAGATCGTGGACGTTGTTACGCGGGAGCTTGAACTGGATGGGATCGAAGCGGAACAGGAGATCGAAGCCGAAGGCTCCCGTGAGCGCGAGTTGCGCGGCGAGGGGATGGCGAAACTCGGCGATCAGCGCGCGGACAATGGAGAAGACCGAGGGCTGCTTGCTGCGCTGCTCCTCCGGAAAGAGCGCGGGCAGAGGTTGAAGGACGCCGCGCAAGGTGCCGTTGTCGTTGGCGAAGGAGGCCCAATGCGGATGCGCGGCAAGCACCGGCTCCAGGATGCGGTTGATGATTTCGCCGCGGGGATTGAGCGGAGTGAAGACCACGTCGCGGTCGCGCGCGGAAAGTTCCAGAGGCGGCGCCAGCGCGGCGATGTCCCAACGCGAATAGCGCCCCGGAAATTCGTAGCCGGAAGAAAGATAGATGCCGCGCTGCGAATCGAGCTTGCGCAGGAGTGCATCCAGGCCGCGTTGGTACGGGACCTTGGAATACGTGCGCTCGACGGCAATGCCGGAGGGCGTTGAATAAATTTCGGGACTCATAAAGAACCTGCGGGAGGGTAACTATCAGAATATCACGGGCGAGAACAGATTAGCTCGCTGGCGACTTTCTGGTCCCGTGCCGGAAGTGCAGAATCTCGATTCCTCCTCTGTCCACATCTACGCGGTAGTAAATGTACAACGGTGAATGCAGAAGCTGTCTGACATTGGCGTTCCCTTGTACGGAGGCGCCGATGTACGGGAAGGCCTGAAGCAACTCGATGTGATTGAAAAGATCCCTCGCAAACTGCTCGGTGGTTTCGGGGTGCTGTTCCCTCGACCAATTCAAAATCTCCTCCAGATCGGCTAACGCGTCTTCGTGGTAGAGGAGCTTGAAAGCCATCGCTGGATTCGCTCGCGGGCTGCCTTGGAGGAAACCAGGCGGCCTTCCTCCGCGGTTTTCGTTCGCTGCTTCAGTATGCGGTTGGTTGCGGCGTCAACCTCGACTTCCGGTTCATTGGACACAAACGGATCGACCCGCTGAGGCTTGCTCATACTTCCAACGTAGACGAGTTGGCCGGGAGGCGCAAGCAGAACCAGCACGGGGGAATTTGCCGGGTAGATACACTACGGCGGTACATCGTCTACGCGATGGGCCTCATTCGCGAACGAGACCCACCGCGGATGGAAAGGTTCCTCAAAAACGACTTGGCCAACACCGGCTTGTTAGACCGATGTAACCAAAACCGTCAAGATTTCCTTCGTCAAGAGAACCGATTCTCCCTCCGGCTTGCTTGTTATCGCTCACCGGATTCATCACAGACGACGTTGCCTGGCCAGGCCGTTAACGTCCTTCTGGCTCCAGGATGCGGCCAGGGTGCGCGAGTGAGCTCGGGAGAAAGCCGGAAGTAGTTGAAGGGAGTGGAGAAGAAAATTTTCCAGACCCGCGTGACCGGCTCGATTCGTGGTCAGTTTCGCCGGATAAACCGGATTAAATTAACGAAAGTTCGGATGGATCGCGGCTGAGGAAAACTGATACACTCGTGTCGAGTGAACGCGGCAAAATCCCTGCTATTGGCATCCTTGTTGCTCTGCTCTGGAAACGCCATCGCGCAGTCATCCGACGACGAGCCGGCGGCCGTCGTCGAGCTTGGCGGAGCCTCCAGTTGGAATCTCAAAGACGGCGGATGGAGTTTCGGCCCCGACATCGCGGTTGAAGTTACGCCGATCGAGAACTGGCTGGAACTTGAGGCGGGCACCACGCCGCTGTTCACTCGTCACTCGACGGAATGGGACACGGACCTTCTGTTCAAGAAGCCTTGGACCCTCTCCGAAAAAGTGGAATTTATGTTCGGCGTTGGTCCGGAGTGGATTCACACGAGAGCGTACGGCGTGACAACCAACTCACTCGGCGGCGAAGCCGTGCTGGATTTTATGTTCTGGCCCTCCGCGAAGCATAAATTCGGCTGGTACCTGGAGCCGGGGTTCGATTACAGTTTCGGGCGGGGGCATGAGCGCTCGGTTGGCATAAGCGGCGGCCTGCTGATCGCGATCCCCAAAATGCGAGCCGCCCTTACCCGGCGGTGAAACGGGCTTCGGTCGCCGGTTCCACCCGTACCCGACGCTTGAGGTTGTGAACCAGGGCTGAATCCAAACGGAGCTGTGGCGCTTGAAGCGAATGATCGCTCCCGTCCTTTGGCGACGAGTTGAGGATTGCCCCTTCAAGCAGCAATCCGCCACGGGACGCCTGAGACCGCTTTCCTCTGCGGCTTAAAAGTGGAAGCCGAGGGTGCCGGTGATGGTGCGCGGGCTCACATAGTGCGTTCCGCTGAAGGTCGAAAGGAAGTTGTACAACGCGGTGTTGTCGGTCAGATTGACCACCGCGATGCGGGCGCTCCACTTGCGCTTATCGCTGTGGAAGATATTGTCGTCGCCGACGGAGAGGTCGAAAAGGTTGCGCGAGGCGATGCGCGGCGGATTGTGATCGTCGTTTTCCATGCCGGCCGCGGGGATCTGGAGCAGCATGGACCCATACATCGACGCCGCGCAAAGGCCGTTCGGGCTGATGGGAGTAAGGGGCGTCGCATGCACGCTCCCGCAATACAGTCCGGCCTGGTACTGTTGATCCGGCGTTAACCCCGAGACGTCCACGACACTATCGGAGCCGTTGGGACCATTGATGCAATTGCCTCCCGCGCAGGGCACCGGGCCGGCCACCTGGCCGCTATCGTAGCGCCAGTTGAAGCCGAGCCAATCGGGCCAGCCCCTTCTTCCAGGGCTGGTATTGCAGGTGAGTGGTCTCGTTGAACTTCTCGTCGTGATCGATGCGGAACACTTCACTTCCCAGCGGCGTCGCACCAATGCCGCTGACCTGCGGCTCAAAGAAGCGCGCCGCCACGCTGGACATCACTACGAATGCCGATAGCCCGTGGAAGGTCGGCATGGTGGCGCGGATGGCGTAACCGGGAATCTTGGATCTGGCCCATTCGATCGGAAACGTAATCGGCGTGTCGCCGAGCACGCTGAAGTCGATACGCGTTGTGGGTGTACTTCCAGATGTATTCGCCGTCAATGACCAGAAACCGTCCGAAAGCCTGCTGGAGACCAACGTGAAACTCATTGCGAAAACCCGGGGTCAGCGGCGCCGAGGTTACGCAAGGACTGACCGTCGACGACATGATCGCGTTGACCACCGGATTGTTGCATCCTTCGCTGGCCAGGACCAGGTTCTCATTAAAAGGCGTTTCGAGCGTGCGGGCGTAAGAAACGCGCAGCACGGTATGGGTCGGTTTGATGTTGTAGGAGATGCCCAGGCGCGGCTCAATCTGGCTGGCGCTGGTGAGGCCCCGGTAAATATCCTCGCGCAGCCCTAGATTGAAGGTCCAGTTGCGCAGGGAAATGGTGTCCTGGATAAACAGCGCCACTTCCCGGATATCGGCGTGGCCGTTGAAGGTGTACTGGCCGCTGGTGGAGCTGGGGCAACCGTCGGAGGCCGGCAGCGGCGCGGTTCTGGTCAGGTCATAACAGGCCAGCAGAGGATTGAAGCCGGGATTCGGCTGCAGCGCGCCGCTGCAGGCCGCCGGGACTGGTCAGGCGGGATTCAGGTCGGGACTTCCGTTGCTATTCAAGCAGACTGCGTTGAGCGCCCGGATCGACGACTCCGAACGTATCGTTTTCCGTCAGAATTGTGTCCGAGTAGTTGACTCCCACTTTGATATTGTGAATGCCCTTCACATAGGAAACGTTGGCGCGCAGCCCCAGATCGGTGAGCCTGCGACTCTGGCCGATGGTCTGAAGCTGAAGATCCGGGATCAGGTCGGAAAAGGGATCTGCGCTGGGGTAGTAGTTGTATTGATCCTGCCGCACGAAACCGCCGAAGGTAAGAACCGTGTTCGAGCCGATTAAGTGCGTGTAGGTCGGGGCCACGTTGATGGTCCGGATTTGCGAGCGCTGATCGGTGGGGCCGACCACCTGGCCGTTGGGGCCGAGACCGTTGCAGGTAGTCGAATAGTTGAGATAGTTGGCGCAGACCGGCCCGGACCACGCCGTGGCGTCCTGGGCGTCGTAGGAATTCGGCGTCTGAAACCAGGACCGGGTGTAGCCGAAATTCAGGTTGATCGTGTCCGGCGCGCTGGGTTTGAAGTCGAAACGGTCAAAGACGTTCTCCTCGTTGCCGTGATCGTGCATGACGGCAAGCTCGGGCCCATCCAGAAACCGGTCGGTGTTCAGCCCGCTGGTAGAGATGAAATTGCCCCACGTCGTTTTCTTGATATGGCCCCCGTAGGCGAGATTGACTCCGCCGCTCACGGTGCCGAATGTGCCAAACGAGGTGGTGATGTCGCCGTGGGGCTCGGTAAGGCCGAGGCCCGATCGCGTGGTCACGACAATGACGACGCTGGTCTTGTCTCCGAATTCCGCGGGAGGCGCGCCCTCGATCACTTCCATCGACTGCACGGCGTCGACCGGAATCTGATTGGAGAAAACCTTGCTTTGCTGGTCCGTGATCGGCTCGCCGTCGAGAGAGAATTGATTGGAGGCGTGATCGCCCAGGCCGTGAAATAAGCCGTTCGAATCGGCGCTGATTCCGGGCGTGGCCAGCGTCACCAGGGAGCTCAGGGAAGAGGTCTGGCTCTCGAGCGGAAGTTTCTCGAAAAGGGCGCGATCCACGTCGGTATGCGTCACCGGATCGGTCTCGATCAAGTCGCCGGCTTCGACCACGTTCACGGTCTCGACCGAGGTCCCGATTTTCAGGTTGATGGCCGCGAGTTGCACCGGCACGGAGGACCTTACATCCACGTCCTGCTCGCCGGTCTGGAATCCGGGCGCGGTAGCCTTCAGATGATAGTTGTTGAACGGAACGTTGTCCACCTCAAAATTTCCCGCTGCGTCGGTCTGGGTCTTCTTGGAGAACCCGGAAACAGGATTCTGAATTTCCACCGCGGCGCCTTTGATCGAGGCTCCCGAGGGATCCAGAACCGAGCCGCGAACGGTGCCTGAATTCGCGCTGGTAGACTGAGCGCGAACCAGTGCGGGAAGGGCGATGGCGAGACACGCCAGGGCGGCCTTGGCGCAATTCCTCCGGGCAAAGATCGTCATTGTAAAGATTGTCCGGCAGGATGAGCAATTCGCCTAAGAGAATCTGACCGGCGGCCTGGAAACAGCGGTGAGTGAACTAAAAACCAAGATAAATGGGCCAAGTGCGGGCGTTGCCACGAATCGCGACGCGGGGACGGTTAAGCTGCCTTATACTACAGGTGGGACGGTTAGCGTGAAGACGTACGCGTTCAAGGTCGTGGTGGAACCGGATGAGGGCGGTTTTCACGCCTATTGCCCGGCATTGCGTCGGTTTGGGGAGAGGAGGAACGCTGCGACTCTCCGGGCTTTGTGGAGTTGGTAGAAGTTCATTTTGCGGAGAGGCTCACTACCCCATAATCGGCGGTTGTTGTTTGCGAACTGACGACCGTCCCGTCTCTCGCGATGACGACGGCCATTGCTCCGCTGTTCTTGGAGCTTTTTTGGAAAGTGACCGCTGTAAATGTACCGGTCCCGAAATAGTCCCCGTGAAGCTGCCCCTGGAAGCTGGTGCTGGTGGACTGGCCGCCACGGGATATCAGGACCGATCCATGGAATTCGCAGTGGCAGGCAACAGCAATTGTGTAGTTGTGCTCACCCTCGCGGAGCATGGGCGTCGTCGCATAATTCTGAGCCCCGAGAGCGCCCGCGAGAAGGCCAGCGATCATCATAACTCGTTTCATCTTTCACTTCTCCAAGAACAAAATGCGCCCGCGTACTGTATCGGTCAATGGTACTTTAGTTGAGTTTTGTGGTTTGCTGAGCGGTTCAGATAATTGTGGACGAACTCCGCGAGGATGGGATCGCGCTTCCGACGCTCAGGAGCTAAGTTATCCTCCTGACTTCCGTTAACTGTTTTTCGTTCTTTGGATCTGAGCTCCAAAAGCGCTTACCTGCCGATCTTGATTTCGCGCTCCTGCTCCAGCATCCTCTCGATCCGATCGAGCCGTTCAGCCAAGTCATTCATGTCCGTGTTCGATGTCTGTTGGACGAAGTGGGATGTGATGGACGCGGCCAGCGTCGACATCAGTCCCATTCCGACAAGCATTAGAGCAACCGCGATTAGCCGGCCCCAAAGAGTGGTTGGGGATATGTCGCCGTATCCCACTGTGGTAACAGTTACGACAGCCCACCAGATCCCGTCGCCGAGGCCGCCTCTCACCGTCTGCGGCTCAAGAATGGAAAGGCAGGCACCGCCAGCGAGGACCAACAATATGGCGATGGCCGCTACGTGAACTAACGCGCGGCGTCCGAGGACCTCCTTCAGACCAGAAAGTGCGCGAGCAGTCACGCCCGTCAGCCGCAACAAGCGAAGAATCCGCGCGAGGCTCACGAGCGCAAGGAAGTTAGGCAAGGGCGGAAACGAAAGGACGACGACGGCCAGCTTTCCCACAGTCGAGAATCGGAAGACACATGTTCGAGGCGAAGAGGCTATGAAGACCAGAAATTCGAGCGCGAAAATTCCCCAAACCACCCACTCCGCCGGCCCCAATGCAGACGAGCTCACACCGTGCTCCTGCAAAACCGTAAGGGGTATCGTGGCGAGAGCCGCCATTACAACGGCGACATCCAGAATCGACTGCTTCTTGGAAGGCCGCGAAGCTATGCGACCTACCGGTTCGGACATCCCACTCTCTCCGTCTTGTCTTTCTCTTTCGCAGCGGCGGCCGTCTGCCACTGCATGTTGGTTGGCACATCCGTCCCGCCGCAGGCCAGCGGCTTCACGTGGTCGACTATGTAGCCGGGGCAGCTCCCGCGCTCGCTCCGGTCGACGGGCAACGGTGTGATCGCTGAAACGCGGACTTAGCGGCTGCGCTCCGCTCGACGCGGCCGTTCGCACTTCGGACTGGGGACGTCGGAGTCGTGCCGGCCTTCGCTGCGCTCAAGGGTGCCGTTCTCGCGCTTGCGGTGGCGCCACTCTGCATCACGCGGGGAGCGGCCGGAGGGGATGCTTTCGGGAGCGGGCTGCTGGTAGCTTTGGGTGCTGCCGACGACTGAACGACTCTCGGCTTTGGCGCAGCGGCGCCGGGCGCGGCCCGGTCGTGAGCGCTTACGACGGTCCCGTCCTTCCTTGTGTATTGGCGGACGTGAACGGGCCTCCCGGTCGAGGAAGTCGACTTTGAGCCTCCGGCGAATGCAACCAGGGCCAAGAGCAGGATGATTGCGATCCTGGCGCACGCGCATGAGCATGAGGGTAAACAACGGCGCGAGAAGGAAGCCGGGCTCATTTGCATTTTTCCGACCAGCCTTCGGACTGGGCGGCCACGGATACCTATCGTCGGCGCTGATCGCTAGCTGTAGAGGCGCGGGAGCCCCGGCGTGTCGCGGTTCCCTTTCATTGCTCGAACACCCAAGACGCTTCGCAGCGCCCTTCAAATGAGAGGGCTCCTCATCACCACCTCAACAGCTCGCGCACGGCGCGGGCTTGCCGTTTGCTGGCGATGAACTCCTGATCGTTGTTCAAGGTGATGAGCCACCTTTGGCTGGTGATGGCGCTCATCTTCTGAATGTGATCCACGTTGACCAGCGCATTGCGATGGATGCGGCGAAAGCTGGTATTCTTCAAGCGCTCCTCCAGCGCCCGCAGCGTCAGCGTGGCCATATATTTACGCTTGGAAGCGACAATCCAGACGATGTCGCCGTCGGCTTGAAACGCGGAAATGTCGCCGGTGCTCAGCAGGAAATACTCTTCGCCGACCTTGCCAACAACCTTTCCCGTGCGCTGCCCGGATGCCGGTCCGGCCATTTCCTGAAGCCGCGCCAGCTTCTCCACGGCCTCCTTTCCGGTAACGCGCTTGGCCCGCTCGACGGCCTGGGCCAGCCGCGCCTGGCCGACCGGCTTGAGCAGGTAATCGATAGCCCCGGCCTCGAAGGCTTGAATGGCGAAGCTGTCGTAAGCCGTGACGATGATGATTACGGGCATGTGCGCGCCGCGCTGCAAGTTGCGCACGACATCCAGACCGCCCATCAACGGCATCTGCAAATCGAGCAGCACCAGGTCGGGCCGGCGCTGCCGGATTTCCTCGAGCGCGGCCGCGCCGTTATCGGCCTCACCCACGATTTCGACGCCCGAGATCGACTCCAGCTCCTCACGCAGCACTTGGCGCGCGATGGGTTCGTCGTCCACGATCAGGGTCTTCAATGTCATGCCGGCAATGGATCAAGTCATACCATGCTCGCATGAATTCGATGAGCGCTTTCCGATGAACGGGCGGCAGCGCGCCGTGAACGATCCAAAACTGACGCTGAGCGGCTTATCTCAAGCCGCGGAGGTTTTGCCGCGCGTAGAGGGACTCGCCGGGGTCGTGGACTTGGATTCCAACGATCATGGTGTGTTCGATGCGAAAGGTTAGCACGGTGCCGGAGGGCACCCTTACAGCGCGGCCGTGAACCTGTACGTCTGGAGCTGGATCGACGATGGTCGAGAGCAAGCTATCGTCGCGTTGGGCTTCCACTTGATCGGCCTCGGACCAGACCCCAAAACGTTCGCTATTCACAGTAATGGCTTCGATATCAAGACTCAACTCGTTATCCGGGCCCACCCGAACCTTGAGACTCACCGGAGAGCCTCCCGGGATGGCTATGTGGCCGTTTGCGTCGCGCACATCCTGGGTCACCACGCCCTGATAAACCATTTCGGTCCTGGTTTCAACGTCGATGCTCTCCTGGATGCGAACCGGAATCGGCGTCCCAGCGTCAATCGTCGTGATCCTGCCTTGCTTGATGTCCTGAGAGTCGCGCTCCGGGTCCTGCGCCCTGGCCATTGAAACGAATACGGCAACTGAGATGCAAAGGGCGGCCGCTCCCTTATAATTCCGTTCGGTAAGCATTGCTGAATCCCTCTTTCCAGAGTGGTTCTCGCACGCCTGGTGCCATCCACGGAACTCCAATGTCTTCCGTTCGCGGAACCGCCAGGGGAATGCAGAATTTCCGCCTCTGGGCCAATGTTTCCGGGGTTGCCTCGGCTGAAAAAGCATTATTGGCCGCCGATGAACCCAGATGAACCCGGATTCAAGGACGCAAAAGCCTTTTTCGATCTGCGTTTACCGGCGTTTATCAGCGGCCAAGCCTGTCTTTGCAGCGATCTCTCATTTTTGGAGTAATTCCTCGGCATAGAGGGCTCCAGCCGGAGTCTCCTCGTGTTTGAAGAAGGCGTACACGTCGCGGCCGCTGTCGATAAGTCGACGCGCTCGCTGGGCGATTTCGGCGCGGTCTTCAGCCGAATAATCGGGCTTACGCAGCCGCACGTAGACGAAAGGCGCGGTCAGCACCTCCGGCACTTCGAACTTTTCCGATTCGGCCAGGCACAGCGCGACTCCGTGCTTTTCCAGGAGCCGATAAACTTCGTCGCTGAGCCAGCTGGCATTTCTGAACTCGAAGGCGCAGCGGATGTCGCCATGGGTAAGCTGGGGCAACTTTTCAAGGAACGCGGCGAGCGTGGCAGGGTCCGCCTTGAGGTTCGGAGGCAACTGAAACAGCACAGGGCCCAGGCGGCGGGTGACGCGCAGGGGATCGATGGCCCGGAAGAACACCTGGGTGAACTCGGATTCCTTCAATCGCGACAGGTGCGTGATGCGCATGTGCGCTTTCAGGGCGAAGACGAATCCTTCGGGCGTGGCCTTCATCCAATTCTCCAGCGTGGATGCGGAGGGTAGCTGGCGGAAGGTGTAGTTGATCTCGACAGCGTTCAGCCGCGTGGCGTAGTGCTTCAGGAAGTCCTTTTGAGGAAGTTTTTGGGGGTAGAAATCCGGCTTCCAGGCAGGGTAGGCGAAGCCGGATGTGCCGGCATATAGAGAGGACATTAATTGCAGGCTACACTTAAATGGATACGCCCGCACAACGGAGCCTGGCTCGACGCCGGCCCTGTGCGGACTGAAGAGACTAAATGGGACCAGGAATGGGTGGGATGAGACACGGGGAGCGGCGCGCGGAGCGCTCGCCGGAGGCGCAGACGGGATCGAAAGCGTCCAGAGCCAAGGTCAGCCAATCCGAACGTTTCCGGGAGCTGTGGCCGGACATCCGCGGGATGATTCTGCCCCGGCGCGGAATCTTCGCGATGGGCTTCGTGCTGATGGTACTCAACCGTGCCGCCGCGTTGGTGCTGCCGTACTCTACTAAGCCGCTGATCGACAAAGTGATCGGGCATCGTCAGGTGGAGCTGCTGACGCCGCTGGTGGCGGCCGTGCTGGGAGCGACGCTGCTGCAAGGCGTGACGTCCTTTTCCCTGACGCAACTGCTCTCCAAGGCCGGCCAGCGGCTGATCGCCGAGCTGAGAGAGAAGGTGCAACAGCACGTGGGACGCCTGCCGGTGTCTTATTACGACGCCAACAAGAGCGGCGTGCTGGTGGCCCGGATCATGAGCGACGTGGAAGGCGTGCGCAACCTGGTGGGCACGGGGTTGGTGGATTTCGTGGGCGGCTTGCTGACGGCGCTGTTCGCGCTGGTGATGCTGTTGCGCATCAGCCCGTTGATGACGGGGCTGACGGCGTTCTTCGTGATCGCTTTTTCCTTTACGCTGAAGCAGGCGTTCACCAAGATCCGTCCCATTTTCCGCGAGCGCGGCAAGATCAACGCGGAAGTAACCGGGCGGCTGACGGAATCCCTGGGCGGCGTGCGCGTGGTGAAGGGCTACCACGCCGAGGAGCGCGAGGCCGATGTTTTCGCGGGCGGCGTGCAGCGCTTGCTGAATAACGTCCTGAAGTCGCTGACGGCGATGTCGCTAATGGCCCTGTCGGCCACGGTGCTGATGGGCATTGTGGGCGCGGTGGTGTGGTTCGTGGGAGCGCATCAGGTGCTGGCCGTGCCTCCGAAAATGTCGCTGGGCGATCTGATGACCTTCGTCGCGTTTCTGGCGTTCCTGATCGCGCCGGTGATGCAAGTGGTCAATATTGGCACGCAGTTGACCGAAGCCTTCGCCGGCCTCGAGCGAACTCGCGAGGTGCTGCGCGAGAGGCCTGAGGATGAAGATCCCAAGCGCGCCGTGGCGCTGGGCACGATTCGCGGCGAAGTGGATTTCTCGAACGTTGGATTCTCCTACGAAAAAGGCAAGCAGGTGCTGTTCGACGTGAGCTTCCGCGCGCAGCCCGGAACGGTCACGGCTTTGGTGGGTCCGTCCGGCTCCGGCAAATCGACAATCATCAGTCTGGTGGCGGCGTTTCACGTCCCCAACGAAGGAAGCGTTACAGTGGACGGCGTGGATCTGTCCACGGTCCGCCTGGATTCCTACCGCACCCAGTTAGGCGTGGTTCTGCAAGACACGTTCCTGTTCGACGGCAGCATTGAGCAGAACGTCGCCTTCGCGCGGCCGGAAGCCACGCACGAACAGATCATGGAAGCCTGCCGCATCGCCCGCGTGGATGAGTTTGCCGAGACCTTCGAGCAGAGCTACGGCACCGTCGTGGGCGAGCGCGGCGTGAAACTTTCCGGCGGCCAGCGCCAGCGCGTTTCGATCGCGCGCGCCATTCTCGCCAACCCGCGCATCCTGATCCTGGACGAAGCCACTTCCAGCCTGGATTCGGAATCCGAGGCTCTGATTCAGGAAGGCTTGAAGTACCTCATGAAGGGCAGGACCACGTTCGTGATCGCCCACCGGCTCTCGACCATTCGAAGGGCGGACCAGATCCTGGTGGTGGAAGCCGGAAAGATCGTGGAGCGCGGCACCCACCAGCAACTGTACGCGCTGGGCGGCCGCTATTGGGATTTGTACACGCGCCAGCACGGCCTGGAAGCGAATCTGTTTCTGGCGCCCGGCGAAGGCGACACGGTGGAGGAGAACGGCGCCAAGGGCGAAGCCAAGGAAGCCGCCGCGCTCGCCGAAGCCATGCGCTTGCTCCGCGGCAACTAGACTGGCGAAAAACGAGACACCATTGCCTCTCCCCGCTTTTCGCCCTCCCGCACCTCCGCGCATGAGGTTTTGACGGGGTTTTTGACGCTTGAGGTTTTGACGTATGATAAGCGATAAGCGCAAAGGGACCGCTGTCCAAAGTCGTCCAATAGGGGGAAGATTGAAACCTGTGAGTGCGAGCGGGCTGGCAGTCATCGCGCTGCTCTCCCTTTGTAGCGCGGGCTGCTCCCAGGCTGGAGAGTCCAAGGAGCTGCTTGCGCTCGACAACGCGTACCGCGCCGGAGTCTTGACCGCCGATGAGTATCGCGCCAAGAAGGCGGTGATCGAAAGCCAGGCGGCTGCGAGCGCGGCCCTGGATAAGGGTCTCGCCTCCGGCGTTCTGAGCCAGGAAGAATACCAGGCGAGAAAGGCCCGCCTCGACTCCACCGCCGCCGGCCTTGCGGCATTAGAGAAGGCTCGCCGGGACGGCGTTCTCAGCAACACCGAATATCTCGCCAAGAAATCGGCTCTGCTGGCATTGAACGATTCCGCGTCGAACCAGCCAGCCGTACCGCCGACCGCTCCCACGCCAGACTCCACGCCGGCGCCAACATTCACCCCAGCGCCCGCGCCGGTCCCACCGCCGCAAGCGATCGCGACGCCTGCGCCGCAATCCGCACGCGCCCCAGCCCCCGTCAACACCGTTGCGCCCGCTGCCCCAGCTCCCAGCGGGGACGGCCATACCTACCGCATGAAGATGGCCAAGATTCTGGACCAGCAGGGTTTTGGAAGCCCGCTGGTGTCGGCCACGCTCCTGATCCCATCGGATTGGCAATCTCAAGGCGCCACCACCTGGAACCTCAAGGACAAATGCAACACCATCTCGACCACGCTTCGTGCTACTGGTCCGGATGGTCGCGCCTTTGAAATTTTCCCGGCCTACACCTGGAACTGGGCCGACGATCCCACCATTCTCAAGCAGACCGCCGCGCAGACGGCCAAGCTCGGAAATCATGCCTGCGACATCATGCCGCCCATGGGCGCGGCCGATTATTTGAAGCAGAATCTCGGCAAAATCCGCCCCAATGCCAAGCTGGCGGGCATCGAACCGGCCACCAAGATTCTGAAAATCTTGCAGGACCGGGCGCGGCAGACCGAACAGGCCTCTCAGGGCCGCTTCCAGCAGCACGTTCGCCCCGACGCCATCCGGGCGCGCATCCGATACAGTCTCAATGGCCAGCCCGTCGAGGAATGGATCCTGGTGGTGACCATGATCACCAGCACCACCGGCCCCGCCTTTAACGCCCGTGCCGGGAAATCGACGCAGTCGTCCACATACAATTGCCGCGCGACCATGCTGGCTGAGCGCGCCCCTCAGGGTCAGCTCGATTCCAACGAGAAGCTCTTCGATCTGATCAACTCCACCTATCATGTGGACCCGCAGTGGCAGGGCCGCGTCACGCAAAACGCGTTAAAGATTCAGCAGATCCGGAATAAAGGCATTCAGGACCGCGCCAATATCGTCTCCAAGAATGCCGGCGACATCCGCAACATTCAACAGCAGGCCTACGAAAATCAGCAAAAGGGTGAGGCCCAAAGCTCCGCGCAGTTCGACCAATACCTGCGCGGCACTGAGACCTACCAGAATCCCAACACCGGCGAGAAAGTCGACCTCGACAGCAGCTACGGGCACGCCTGGGTGAGCAATACCGGCGAATACCTGCTGAGCGATCAGGCTACTTTCGATCCAAATACCGTATCGAAGGATTCGTGGACACCCATGGAGCACTCCAAACCGTGACACGGCCCTTAGCAGCCCGTGGTGAAAATCGTCTGGCGCAAAACCCGGGACAGCTGTACAGCCACCGTATTTCGCCCACCGGGAAGCCTCCATCGAATCAATGCGCTTCTGTGGCGACATATGGTGACTGTCCCAGGCTTTTGCGCTTCGGCCCCTTCTGCCACGGACTGCTAAGCATGCTCCCGATCTGCGCCCTGGCATGTGGGTTGCTGTTGAGCTTGTCGGCATGCAATCAGAAGAACCAGGCCGAACAGCTCGCGGCATTGGACAGCGCCAAACAATCCGGAGTCCTCACTGAAGAGGAGTACCAGGCCAAGCGAGCCGCGCTGGTGGGATCATCCGCAACCGCCCCCGCGCCAGCGGCCACAGTCGCTCCGCCGGCAACACCCGTGACTCCGGCGCCGGCGCCGGCCGCATCCGAACCTGCTCCCGCGCCGCCCGCTCCAGTGCCGCCTTCTCCAGCGCCGCCTCCTCCAGCGCAGGCGATCCCGCAGCAAGCTCCGCCACCGAGTCCAGCGCCCGCGCGAGCTTCCGCACCAGCGCAGCCCTCTGCGCCCACACCGGCTCCAACGGCGCAACCCGCTCGCGCAGCGCAAACGGCTCCCGCGCCCGATCAGGCAGAAGCGGAACCAGCGCCCTCAGCGGGCTGCGACGATGTGGAGTATAAATCCCACAAGAACGGTCCCGAGTCGCGCTTTTTTCCAATGCCCGTGGCGCAAGTAAAGCAAGCCGCGCTCAACGCCCTGACAACCCTCGATTTCACCATCCACAAAGAATCCGGCAATGAGATCGAGGCCAGCAAAAAGCGCCACGCCAGCGTCGTGATCGGAGCCGGAGGCGAGCGCGAAATTCTACACCTGGAAGCCGCCCAGCAGAACGGCCAGCGCGGCACCCGCGTCACCGGCGAGACCAAGAAAAACGTCGTGGTCGGGCGCGTCACACAGAAGTCCTGGACCGCCGCGGTCCTGGCGCAGATCGCCTGCAATCTTCGGTAGAGCCCGGCTCAGCGGGCGCGCCAAATCGGTCAAGCGCCTGCGGCCTCCGCCACTGCGTTGCCCAGCGCATCCACCGCCAGCTTACCGCGTGGTCCGAAGTATTGATAACCCCACCCGTCGGCCCACAATGTCGCGAACCACGTCGACGCGGCGTGTCCCGTTCCGGCCGTTAACTCAATCGCCAGCGCGATAAACCCCGCGCCGCACAAGGCCTGCGATCCCGACATACAGCGTCGATCCGATCGCGAATGTCAGCGGCGAGAAGGCGCCAGCATCATGCTGCCTCCGCAGACGCCGGCCGTCGCCGAGAATGGACGCTTCATGACCTCATTCTTCCACAGGGCGAGGTCGCTTGCGCGTGCCCGTTGCATCTGACCCTAGGCAGGCAATGCGTCAAGGGCCAGAACCATGTAGAACCGAGGCGCCAAGGAGATCGATCCAGACCCGCTGGTGCATCGTCCGACCATATCGCCAACAAGAAATCGCCGCCCTACCTCCCCATCCTTAAACTCCGCCTCAACCCCGCCGCCAGCGGCAGCGCATACCCGATCAAACAAAACTGGTCCAGCGCGAACAGCACCACGCTCTCGAAACCATGCCCCACCGCGCATTGCGCCTCCTGCAACCACGGGATCGTCGCCTCGGAAATCCCCACCAGCTGGCTCCGCTGCGACGGGGGAAACCCGTACGAATCGTCGATCACTCCTTCGGCCGCATCCAGGTCCCTCGCCAGCGTGAACCCCAGCGCCTCCGTCTTCAGCACGTTCAAAATCGCCGGCGTCCACGCCGCCGTGGGATAATTAATCGCCTGATTGAATGCCGTCTGATTTACATCCAACGGGTACAGCGTCTCGAACCGGCACGTCGGCAGGCTCGCCCGCACATAACTCATCACCGCATTCGTGAAATTCCCGATTAATCCCGGTAAAAACACAACCTCATTCGGATAACTCGCCGGATTTACCGTATTATCCGTAATTACCGCCATCGCCGACCCGTACGTCGCCAGAAATTGGCTCTGCGTCCACGCGTCGTAGAACGGCATCCCGCCGTAGCTCACGTATCCGTCGCCCACGGCCAGCCCGTTGTCCGGGAAATACCACCACTGCACCTCGCCGAATTGCAGGAACGGCGTCAGCCCCACGTTCGCCTGAATCGTTGCCACCTCCAGGTACGCCTGCTGCCAGTACGCCAGGCTCGTCGGCGAAAAATTCGTTTGCAGCGACGGAGTCGGCAGCAGCACCGGATCTCCCGGGGCTCCGCCTCCAGGAGACGGACCCATTTGCGCGATCCCCGCCGCCACCGACGGGTCCCCGTTCCCCAGCTCCATGCTCAACGACCCCGTCGTGTCGATCCCGTATCCGTGCAGCGCCGTGAAGAAGCTCGTGGTCCAATCCCTCACCGCGCGATTCAATACCGGCGACGCCGTCAGATCCGTCAGCCACGTTCCATCCACGCCGCCCGCCAGCGTCGATCCGCTCGCCGTCACCGTCCACTCGCTCGCATCCGATGACGCCGTCGTCAGCGTCACCGCGTTTCCCGCCGAGCCCAGCATCCGCGCCGTAACCGTCAGCACGTTCCCCGACGCGCTGGCCCAATAGCTCATGTAGCCGTTGTTCAGCTCGTTGGCGTAGGCCGTCGCCAGCGTCTCCGCCGTATCGCCCATGTGCACCAGCTTCTCCAGCACCACGCCCGCCAGCGTGACCGTCACCGAATTCGTAATCGCCGGATCGATATCCGGGCCGCCCGCAAACGTCACCGTCGCCGTCGCGTACACGTTCCCCGAATCCACGATCTCGTAGAACCACAGCGCCCCCACGTAATGATTCGCCCGCGCCGCAAACCCCAACGTATCGATCAGCCACGCCGTTCGCTCCGGAGCCAGCGCCTGCGAATGCAGCGTGTCCCAATCCGTCGCCAGCGTCATCAGCGGCTCGTTCGAAAATGTGGGCAGCGTCGTGGTCGGCACCGCCGCCTCCACAAAATCGAAGTAAAACAACTCGCCGGGAGCCCCGCTGTTAATCAAAGTGATGACGTGGCTACCGGCCGCATACTCGCCCACCGCGTACCGAGCCAGCACCTGCTCGCCTGACAGTTCCAGATTCAGCGACCCCGCCGCTACCCCGTCCACCGTGAATGACACCAGCGAGCCGTTGTCCAGATACTGCGTGCCAATATACAGCGTATGCGCGAACGGACTCGTGTACGTGCACGTCACCGCATCGCCGGGCGTCGTCGATAGGTGAATCGTCCCTCCCGAATAATTCCCTTGCGACAGCCCACCTGTCAGCGACCACGCCCCGCTATACGACATCTGTGGCGAATAATCGTCGAACCGCAAGCTCCCCGGACCCGCCACCGAATACGTAAGCCCCGTTCCCGTCACCGTCCAATCGCTCACCACCACCTGGAACTCGCTCCGCACAAAGGAGCCCGTCTGTAAAGCCGCCGTGTAAGTCCAGCGCAGCTTCCGGATGGTTTGGGGATTCGGAATCGGCACCAGCGTCGTGTAATCCGGATCGATATAACCCGACAGCGAATCGAACGGAATCGTCACCTGCCACTGCGTCGGCGAGGTCCCGTTCGCCAGCGTCTGCCCCGCCGAATCCCAGCTCAGCGTCGAAGCGCCGCCCGTCGCCGAGCACGCGAATGAGTAAACCGCGAACGTATTCCCGTTCGCTCCCGTATTCGGAATAGCGCTATAAGAAACAGTCAGCACATCGCCCGAACGCGTCGCCCTCAGAAACGGATCGCTTGCATACGCCGCCACGATCTGGTCCAACACTCCCCCGACCGATCCCTCCCCGCCGGTCACCTGGTAAGTGATGGAGTTCTCCAAGTACGCGATCCCCACAAAATCCCCCGCCGTCAGCGTGCCCGAAAGCGTGAAATTCGCGTACGCGCTAGTATAACTCCCCGCCACCGGCGTCGCGTAACTCATCAGCGGAACTTGATACACCTGCTCCGTCCCTGTGTCGTCCGGAGACCAGACCCGCAAAAACGGCCACGGCACCGTATAGTACAAATCCGAATCCATCGCGATGCAATTGGTCCGCGTTTCTTGATAAGTGAGCGTAATTCCGCTCAAATTCCCATCCGGCAAATTCCGCAGCGCCGGATGTTCGAACACATTGTCGCGATTCCATTCGACCACCGCCCAATCAAATTGCTGCCGCCACGTCCCCGATACCGTGAACCCGCTCGGCGACGTGCTGCTCAGCGCCGCAATCGCCGACGGCTCAAAGAAGTAGCACTGTAAATCATGATTTGGTGTCAGCTTTTGAAGAATCATTGGTTCCTTGCCGTAAAAAGCCCCCGCCGAGAAATCGCCCGCGCAAAACGCCTCCGAAAACGCTAGCCCCAAAGACGCGCGGAGCGAAACTACTAGCTGCGAAAGACGTTCCGCAAAAACGCCAGCCCCAAAGACGCCCACCGCGAAATCACCCGCCGCGAAAAACGCCCCGAGAAAACGTCAACCGCGAAGACGCCCGCAGCGAAACTACCCGCCGCGAAGTCGCCCACCGCGAAAACGCCATCCGCGAAAAACGGGGACATTCTTGCCCGTCCCGCGTCACCAGCCCACGCGTTGTCAGCGAAACCCGGGCGGGACACGCTAGAGTGTCCCCCGCTTTTCGCCTTCCCACCAACCCGCGCCCACCAACTACAACCGAATAATCACCGTCAAATCGCTACCCGGCAGCGTCCCCGACGCCGTAGGCACCGACAGAATATCCATACTGATCACCGAGCCCGCCGCCAGCGCCGCCAGGCCGAACCCATCCACAACGTTCGACGTCGTCGTCCCATCCGCGATCGTCAGCGAACAGAACACCGTGCTCCCCTGCCTCAATTGCAGCGTCACCGCGCCTCCGCTCGGAGCGTCATTCACCACCGCGAACATATCCCGTATCGCCAGCGCCGAATCCACCACCAGCGGCGGAGCCGCGTCCGTTTGGATCGCCAGGTATCCTTCCACCTGAATCGACATCTGTCCGCCCGCGAGCGTCCGCAATCCCTGATCCGTCGTCGCCCCATACGACCCCGTCGCCACCGGGCCGCCCCCGAACGAATTCGTCACGAAAAATTCCGCTGCGCCCACCCGCACATCCGGAAGAGAAGTCGAATTGCTATAACTCCCGCTCGCCGGACTTCCGAAAAATCCGTTCACGAACGGCACAATCGTGACGCTCAGCTTCAGGTGATACACCAGCGTGCCAGCGGCGTAGGCCGCCGCCGTGCTCCCATGCGATCCTCGCGTCACCGTGTAGATCGTCCCGCCTCCCGACGTCCCCGTTACCTCTAAAATCTCCGCTTCAATCTGGATCAAATCCCCCGCAACCGCCGTTCCCGCCGAGCTCAACGTCACCGTCGTGTCCGTGCTCAAGGCCGCGTTCGCCAGCGTGTACGTCGTCGGGCTATTCAATTCGTTCCACGAAAACAGCGACAGCGTTCCCGCCATGATCGTCACCGTATTGACCAGCGTCGTGAACCCCACCGACACCAGGTCGATCGTTCCCTGCCCCGGCAGATTCAGTCCGAAAACAGGTTGCGGCGGCGGACCCGTATCCACTCCGCCTCCGCTCGCGATCTGCCAACGCGTCAGCGGATTCAGCTCGTAGGCGCTCTCTTCGTCCAGCGCGTTCGCCGACCGTCCCGAAATCTCCATCGTCGCGCCCGGCTCAAACGGCACCGTGATCGTCGCCGGACTCGTGGCCGTCAACCCAGCGAAATTCCACGTCGCCTGCGCCACCACGAAGAAGCTTGTCGAATCCGGAACAACCGCCCACGCCGGCGTCACCGTCAGCGTGGTCGAGCTATTGCTCACCACCGCCGCCTCCTGCGCCGCTCCCGTGCCTCTCGTGATGCGCACCAGCGCGCCCTGGAAATCGTTCGTCAGCATCCCCAGCGTGCTGTTGCCGATCGTCGTCGCCGATTCGATGTTCACTCCCACTTCCGGTTGCAACTCCAGCCGCCAGTAAAAATTCGCATGATCGTAATTCGCATCCGGCGGACCCGTCAGTGTCGCCGCCACTCCCGTGTCCGTGTAGGACGACGCCAACGCCACGTTGTTCGCGATCTCCAGCAGCTCATACGGATTCGGTCCGCGATACACATTAAACCCGGCCGTCCCCGGCGAAAAGCTGAACCCCGTCAGACTCACGGAATTCGTATTCAACCCCGAAGGAATCACCGCCATCATCACGAACGACAATCCGCTCTGCGCCCCGCTCGCATCCAGTGCGCTCACCGCGTAGTACAGCGTTTGCCCACCCGTGATCGTCCCGCCCGTCGTGCTCACCGATGGACTCAAACTCACCAGCGGAATATTCGCTCCCGACGCCTGCGGCTTCGCCGGCGGATCGAACGCCACCGTCAGCGCCGTCGTGTAGCCTCCGCCCACCGTCGGCGTATCCGTTTCCGTGATCCCGAATTGCTCGATCCCATGCGCGTCCAGCACGCTTCCCACCAGCGGCAGCGGCAGCCCCATGCCCGCCCCGCTCTGTGGCGACCCTCCCGCCGTTCCCGCTCCGCCCGTCGTGTACCAGTTGTCGTCGTGCCACTGCGCCGTCACCTGCACGGTCTGATAATTCTGTCCCGGCGCCAGCTGCACCACCCGGAACGGCTGCCTCTCCAACCCTTCCTTTAAATACGTGACCGTGATAATGTCGCCCGCCGCCAGCCCGATTCCCTTCACCGTCGTCTGAAATTCCACGAACACGTTTCCGTCAATCGACTTCGAAAGCTGCAATCCCAGCATCCGCGCCGCCTGATCGAAATTCGGCAAACCGATGCCTTGGAACGCCGTCGTCACATCGCGACCCGTCAGCAGAGCGTCGGTTGTATCCACCAGCGACAAACTGTCCTGTTGATATCCGTTGTATTCGTCTTGAAACTCCACCGTCAGCCGGTTGGGCACGTCCGCGCCGCTCTTCGAAAACAACCGGATCGCCGGCTCGCCGTTCGGCTTTCTCAGAATTCCCGAATACGCCGCCGACCCGTCGCTGAACTCATACGCCGGCCATCCGCCGTTCAGTTGCTCCGTGCTGTTGGTGCCGTCCGGAGGATTCCCTTGTTGCAGCGCCAGCGTATTCTCCACCTCCAGCGCCAGCAACCCTCCGCGGGTTGAATAAAGGATCAGCGACGACGCCAGCTTGATCCCTTTGGCCACTTCCGCCGCGCTTCTCCGGCTCTGGATCGTCAAATTGCATTCGAACCGCGGCGTCAGTACAGAGTTTCCATACAAATCCGTCGTCTCAATTGTTTCCGCGCAATATTCCGCCGCCGTCGCGAAGCTGATCAGATCCAGGCTCGTCGTAAGCCATCCGCTGCGCCGCAGCACGTCCAGCAACACCCACGCCGGATTGTTCGTGAACGAAACACCCAGCGACGCCCCCGTCGTGTCGAACTGCTCCAGTTGCAACCCTTGCAATAGGATCTTCACCGTCGCCAGCGACACTCCCGTGCTGATGCGGTTGGGAACCACGACGCTCATATACGCCATGCTTCCGTACGGATCGCCCAGCGGGGTCCCGGTCGAATCCGTAAAATCCAGATCGAACGCGCCGTCCCGCGTCCCCGGGCTCACAATCTCGTACCAGCCCGTCGCGGTCATGTCCGTTCCCGTCACCGCGATCGGAATCAGGATGTCGTTTACCAGCACCGTGACCGCCCCGGAAATCGGCCCCATCCCCAGCACCACTTCCATGTGCGTCAGGTTCCCGTCGTTGAACGCCCACGAAATCGGCGGCTGATACCACGCCGTCCCATACACCAGCGGAACGTAATCGTTGTACAGCGCTAAATTATCCACCTCCGGCGATAAATGCGACCCCTGTTCTCCGAAGCTTCGCACCAGAATCTGCGCCGGTACAAATTCCAACCCCCCGAACCGCGCCGTCACGTTGCTCGACGCATCCGTGCTGAACATCCCGCGAGCCACGCAGTTCGTGCGCGTGTAATCGCACGTCGTGAACGCAACCCCGCTGTTCAAATTGCCCACGCCTCCCGTCTGGTCCGCCGAATATCCGCACCGGTACGAATCGGAATAGATTCCGTTCGGGCCGCCCGTCATCGCTTCCAGTCTCTGCGCCGCCGTCGCCGGAAAGACCCACGGACAATGCCGCTGGATGTTCACCTCCGGCAGTATGATCCTCGAAAGATTCAGCGTGTTGGTGAACGTCACCCTGAATCCCGATTCCGTAATTTCGTCCGGAGAGTTCCCGATTCCCTGGAAAATCACCCTCGTTTCCGACGCCGCCGCATTCGCCACCAGGTCGTAAAACAGAAACGTAATGGTGACTTGCGATCCCCGAAATCCCGTCTCCCGCTCGATCTCGGAAAAATAGGAATCCGCGTTGGCCAGCGTAATCGATACGTCTGCCGACGCCTGCAACGCGAACGCATTGTGCTTCAGCAGCCGCGCCATGTACGCGTTGCTGCCGACCGTAACAGCGTGCGTGCTCCAGCTCACCGTCGTGCCCGAGGACAGCAGGCAATCGAACAGAAACAGCGGAGTCGGCGGCGCTACCTGCTCCTTCAAAGTGTCAATTGTCGCCATGTCTCCTCATCGCGGAATGCGGATGTGGCGCACGCACTCGTGCGTGCCGCGCCGCCACTCCTGGCGGCGCCTCATCACGTCGCCAGGGTCTCGAGGTTCGCGACACGGCACGCACGAGTGCGTGCGCCAGGCTCTCAATTCCCCCCGCTCACAATCCGAATCGTCGCGTCGAACACATCCGTGCTCTGCGCCCTCACCATCAAGCTGTCTGATGCAAACCGGGCGCTCGCATACACCCCTCCGTTGGTGCCCGTCATCTTGTAAGCCGACGGAGCCGGCTGCGCCTCCACCTGCATCCCGAACAGGTCCACCGTCGCGCCCGCCGCCAGCTGCGCCCCAAACGTCACGCTGGTCGTGCTCTCGGCCAAATTCACGGGAATCGAAATCCATTGCCAGACAGTTGTCAGCGGAAACGTAGTCGACACGCTGGCGCCCGTTGTCGATGCCGTCAGCGTCACGCTCGATCCACCAACTGTCTTGGCCCAAGTGCTCAAGGAATATTGATAGTTCCCGGGCACCGCCAGCGCCTGCGCCACGGCCTCGGCCGCGATCCCCGCGTTCACCACTCTGGTCGCCCTTGTCGTCCCCAGCGGATCGCCGATCCCCGCCGTCAGCTCGATCAGCGCTCCATTCGTCCATGCACCCGAGCTCAACAGCTCGCTGTCGGCGAACAAATTTCCCGCCGGATCCAGCAGCGTGAACGTCTGCCATTGCCCCGCCACCGCGTCAAACAGCGCTTCGATCGAATTCCACTCCGTCGCCGTGAGCCCTTTGGCTTGAATTTCCCACATCGTCTGCGCCGCATCCGGATCGCTATAGATCACCGTGCTTCCGTCGCCCAGCGTGTTCACCACCGTTCTCAGCACGCTTTGCCTGGTCACCGGATACAGCGCAACCGCTCCCGCCGTCAGTTGTGGAAACACCAGCATGCTACCGGTTCTCCTTCACGATTACTTGCGTCACGCCATTCTGCGGACCTTGAAATTCGAGCGACAGCGTATCGCTCCCGAAGCTGCAATTCGCATACACCGTCGCCGTCCACGGATCGGTGAACGAAAAGCTCCCGGCGCGCCCCTCTTCGCTCAGGAAGAATTCCCGCAAAGTTTCGAGCTCCCCTTCCGTCAGCAGATCCAGCCGGATCGTCCACTGCTGTAGCACGCCCGGAAACCCCGGAAACCTCTGCTCCCTGCCGTCCAGGAACCGGTACGCCTGCGTCGAAAACTGCGGTGTGCGGTCCGCGGGATATTGCATCACCGCTCCCGTTGTCAGTGCAGGGAAGCTCGCCACTCTACACCTCCCGGATCACGTCGTTCAGTACGCTCGATTGCAGCATCGCCTGCCGCACCGCCTGGGCGATATCGTCGCTGTGATCCAGGAACGACTGGCTGTCCATCGCCTGCACCTGCACAATCATCTGTCCCGAGCCTCCGCCGGACGCCGTCGGCGACGATGACGCCGTCGACGCCTTCGGCACTCCTCCCGACGCATAATCCACCGCGAACGGCTGCGTCGGCGCGCCCTCGCTGATTCCCGCGTTCACGTTTACAGAGGACGGCATCAGGAAAGGGCTCGGCACGCTCTCGCCGCCGCCCCCTCCACCGCCGAACAAGCCCATAATTCCGCTGATCAACGGGCTCAGCGAACTCAGCCCCAATCCCAAACCGCTCTCCAGCGAGCTCCCCACCTGGCTCCCGATCGACGCTCCACCCGAAGGTTGCGGACCCTCCGCCGCGGCTTGATTCGTCGCCTGCGCGTTGCCCTCGGCCGTCTGCGTCTCCGCCTGCGACAGCGTCTCCAGTTGCTGCATCTGCTGCGCCAGTTGCTGGGATTGGTTCGCCCCTGAGTCTCCTCCGCCCACCGGAGCAAGCGAATCCTCCACCACCTGACTCAGTGTCGCCGGCGTCCCGAATACACTCGGATTCAGCATCCTCTCCGTCGTCGAGTCATTGCTGGCCATTCGTCTGCTCCATCCGCCATTCGCGCTCCAGCACCACAAACGCCTCCGCTTCCCTCGCAGTTAATTCGTGCTTCTCCACCGTCTTCCAAGCGAAAAACTTCTCCATGAACTCGATGCTCGCCGGCGTCACCAGCGACGTAGGACATTCCTCCGCCGTCGCCCCTCCCCGCGCCCACACCACTCGCGGCGCCCCGCGTTCCGGTTCCGGAAGAAACCCGCACCGCCTGCGCGTTTCCAGACCCTGCCGTCTGCACTGCTCGCATCTCCACCCGGCTTGCCCCCGCTCTGCGCGAAGAAAATGGAATGCGACGATTAGTTTTTTCTTTCGCTCTCGCTCAATCCGCACTCGCTGCGGATGCGCCCCAGGATCTCCGCCGCCAGCCTCATGGGTCCCTTTTCGATCAGCGATTCCGGCGTCGCCGCTTCCCCGTCGATCTCCAGTCCCTCGATCGCCTCCAGACCCCACTCCAGGTACGCCCGATCCACTTCGCCCTGCAGCACCGCCGCGTCCAGCTTCTCCTTCACGTCGCCGCCGGCTTCCAAAAATTCCAGCCTCCGTCCCGCCTCGCGAATCTTCCGCGCCAGCCCGATCCGCCGCGCCAGAGACATTCTCGCGATCCTGTACCGCACCCCCGCATGCGTTGCCGCATCGAACCACGCGAAACTTTCATGCAGCGCGTTAACCGAAAGCCCCTCAACCGAAAGCAATGTAGAACTCGTCATCCACCGTCCCCTGTGCCCGGCCGTTCTGGAATCTCCATTGAAGCCGCGTCTCGCTGTCGTCGAACTGCGGAACTTCCGGCACCATCGCCGGCATGTAGGCGCCGAATAACTGCTCGCTGCTGCTCGCCCAACTGGATCATCACTCGCGATCGGCGACCTCTGCCGCGCCGCTTGATACAGCCCCGCGTTTGCGCATCCACGCTTTCGAAAATGTTGAAGTTCAGCGTGATCTTCCGCCGCGCCCGCCGTGATGCACCGCGGAAGATCGCTGCCGAATTCATGCAGCCGTAGCGCGATGTTGTTTTCGAGCGTCAGCTCCGCCTCGGTCAGCGTAAAGAATTCGTTCGGCGTCGCTCCCATCCAGACCTGCCCCAGGTTCCCCGGAATGATCGTGTAATCGAATCCCGTCTGCGCCGGCTCCGCCGGAAACGCGCTCAGCCCGCCCTGCCCCGCTGGTGAAGCTCGCGCTGTCCAGCAGATCCTGCGACGGCCCCGCAAAATCGAACTCCTGAAAATCTCCGTTCACCTTGATCGTCAGCTTGTCCATCGCCGCGCCGTTCACAATTCGCTGCACCGCCCCGCTCGGATCCCAGTAATCGAAAATGCTCACGCTCGGCAGATCCTCCGCCAGCTTGTAGGTCATCGTCGCGCCGATAGCCGCTCCCGCCGTCGGCGTCGTCGTGAACGGCGCGTTGATGAACACCGTCGTGCTGTTCTCCACCGCCGCCACGAACCGCATGTCCGTGCCCGACGTGATCGCCTGCCCCGGCGACAGCCCGTGCGGCGCCGTGAATTGGATCTGCGTCTGGCCCGTCACGCTCGCCACCGTCCCGCCCGTGTACAGAACCGGCGTCGCCGCCCAGCGCCGCCTGAAACAGCGGCCCCTCGCGTCGGCGCCGCCGTCTGGTTCGTCCACTCCGTCATCAGCGTGTTCAGTGTGAAAGCTCGTCGTCCTGCGGATCGTGTTCGGGAAGTCCCACAAATGTCCGGCTTCCTGTTTTATCCTTCCGGCCCGTCACCACCGGAATCTGCTTCGCCCCCAGCTTCATCAGCGGGATGCGGTTCGCCGCCGTGATCGTCGGCACCTGCCCATACGCCGATTCCAGCGCCACGTAGATCCCGCTCGTTATTGGACGATACGTAACATCCCATAGAAAAAGCCGCCCGTTCCCCTTCTTATTCGGAAAAATCCACTTCAAAGCTCACCTTTGCGATTTGCAGGAAGTCCTGCCCCCCGTGTTGCACCGGCGTCGAAGATTACTTCGTAGCCGCCCGTGTAGAACGCTCCCTGCCCCCAGCTTCCCCGGTTCGCATCCAGCACCTGGGTCACGGCATCCACGTACAACCTCAGTTGATTCTCCAGCCCTTCGAGCCGGTCCTGCGACACTCTCACTTCCGTAACCGTGCGTACTTTTCCGGAAAATGCCCGGAATTTCTCCGTAAGCAGGTTGCGCACCCGGTCCGCGTACACGTACATAGCCGGATATTTCACGCCCTTCGTCTTCTCCGCCAGCGCGAACGGGACATTTTGGTTGATGATGTTCGTGGACGGAACCGGCGCCAGCGCCACGCCCGTGTCGGTCACCAGTTGCGCGATTGCCGAGTTCACGCCCGTGGTGGTGGCCGTCAGAAACCCCACCATCGTTTGCACTGCCACGTCCGCCGTAATCGCCATAAGTTATTCCCAGCTCAAACTCTGACTCAGCCCCGCCTCAATAACGGCCCGCCGCTGACGTAGACGTCCGGAGTCTGGCCGCATCCCGGGTTCGTTCCCGTCACCAGCCCGGAAGCAGGCAGCGTAAAGCTGCCCCCCAACGCAACCGGCGTCGAGGTCTGCAACGTCACCGTGCCCTGAGACAGCCCCATGTACACGTTGAATCCCGTCGCCACTGGCGGAGGATTTACCGCCGTCACCACCGGCAGGCTGTCGGTGGGGGAATCGTAAGTCGTCAAGCTGCTCGGAGCGCCTGACTGCCCGTTCGCCGATACCCAACTCACCTGTACGTAATAAATCGTCTCCGGAATCAGCCCCGCTACGAAGCTCAGAACCGGCGTCTGCGCCTGCGGAATCGGAATCAACGACACCCCGATGCCGAACTGATAGGTCCTGGCCCGCGCGTCTGCGGAGAGCGGCGTGATACTCGTTGACCTTTGCCTGATAGCGGTTGTTCAATTGATTGTTGAACGCGTCCCGGTAAAAGACTTCCAGCGTATGCACCGCGTGCCACACCGTCATTTGCGGCGTCACCACCACGTCGGAAACGCCGATCGTTTGCCGCGTGGTCGCATGCGGATCCGACGGCATTCCGCGGTCCAGCAGCGTGTCCAGGACGTCTTGGGAAATCTCTGTCAGCGCCAGACTCAACTTGGCGCTCAGCGGGATCATCTCCGTAGCGGACACCTGTAAAATCGCCGATTCGTAGGCCTGCAGCGATGCGTCGTCGTTCGGAATTCCATCCGTCAGCAGCATGATTTATTGCCTCTGGTTTTTTCTATTGGCCGCCTGCCTTCGCGCAGTGCGCGGCTCCGGGCCTTGGACCGCACGCCGCCGCCGCGCCGTCTCCGTCCGGAATTGCGCGGCTTCCTCCGGAGTCGCTAGCGTGGCCTGATCCTCCACGATCAGCTTGGCCGCCAAACTCCGCGGAACATCCGTCTTCACCCCCGGCTTGCCCCCCTCCGGCGTCTCGCGGCTCACCAGCACCACGTACGGCTCCGATATCTCCGCTTCAACCTTGCGAATTTTCTGATAATAGGCCCGCAAATCCATATTGTTTTGGACGGGCACAGGCGCCTTCGCCTGTGCCCCTCTCCTTTTTAGCTGTTGACTTGGACTCCGAACTGATTTTGCAGTACACCCACCCCGTACAGCACGTCCACCGTGAACTGCTGCGCCAGGGTGTTGGGCTGGTAACTCATCGTCACCCGCATTCCGAAGCTGCCCAGCTCCGCGTATTCGGCGATCGCGCCGGTGCCGGGAAGCGGCTGCGGCAGACGCCGCACCACCAGACCGATGGCGTCGCGTGTGAACGCCAGGTTGTGCGTGGTCACCGGGCTGCTGCCGGTATAGGCAATGAACTGCGACCGGAAAATGTAGAAGTCCTTCATTTTGCCCACCGCGCCGTCGATCAGGGCGCGCAACCCCGCCTCGCCGGCCGTGTTGAACTCGCTGAATCGCGGAATCTGCCGCAGCGCCGAATATGTGTTCGAATCCACCACCAGGTACTTGTTCGCGCTCGGAGGCACCTTGGCCGTGAACAACGCCGTCTCCGCCGCATCCACCGTCTCTTCCACGATGGTCGTCCCGCCCGTGCCCACCGGGGCGTTGGAAGTGAACGACGCGTACAGATTCAGCAGGTTGGTTTCGATGCTCTCCGCGATCGCCACCACCGCCGGCTGCATGTACAGCTTCAGCAGGTCCGGCACCGCCAGCACCTTGGTCACGTCCGGAATCAGGAACGTGCGCTTCCGCGTGCGTGTTCAGCACGATCTGCGCATTGCCCAGATTCGGATTCTGCAGCGTGACCGTTCCGCCCTGCGCGATGTTGTTCGCCACCAGCGTCGGGGGAATCGGAACGTTGATCGTGTCCCCTGCCTGCGCCAGCGCCGGCTCGTAATCGCGATTCACCAGGTTCCCCATCACCAGGTTCCCCATCAAAGCCGGCAGCGCATCCGCCGCCACCAGCTTGACAATCGCAGTCGCCACATTCGTCGATGTAATTGCTCCCATTTTTTCTCCTGTTTCTGAATCTGAACTTCCTGAAAACTTCCCTACATTCCGCGTAGCGTCTGCGACGCCACCCTCGCAATCTCCTGCCTTACACGTTCTCTGTCCTCCGCACTCATCCCCGGCCGGATCTTGTCCATGTCCACCGCTCCGCTGCCTGAAGCTCTTTGTCCCGCCGCTCGCGCCCGAGCCTCCCCCCAGCCGCGCCGGCAACAGCTCCGGATTCTCGCCGACGAACCGCGCCAGATAATCCCGCGCGTCGGATCCGTCCGGCGCCATCAGGCGCCCGTCGTCCCCGCGCCGGATTTCGTCCTTCACCGCCTTGTACGCCAGCTCGATCTTCGCCACTCCCAGCCTTTGCAGTTCCGCGCGAACCGCCGCGCACCGCTCCGCCTCCTCCGCCTTCGCCCGAGCCCTCTCGTTTTCCGCCACCAGTTCGTTGACCCTCTGCTCCAGGCTCTCCCGCCGGCGGCGCTCCTCCAGCAGCTCCGCCTTATGCGCGGGCTCGGCTTTGCTCTGCTCCGCCTTCACGAACTCCTGGATCACCGCCTGCATCACGCTCCGAATGTCCCCGGTCTCTTCCGCCATCTTTTTCTCCTATTGAAAACTTGAAGCCCCTTCGATCTCCGCCACGATCCGATCCTTGACGTCCTGCCGCGAATCGCTCAGATATTTCAACGCCAGTCTCTTGAAGATCTCTTTCTTGAGCGTCGGCGAGTCCATCCCCAGCGCCAGCAGTTGCTTCGCGTCCGCCAGCTCCGTCGAAAAATCGGAGATGTCGAACTCGTCCATCCCCGTCACGCCGATCTCCAGGCCGTCCTCCCTGGCCGTCCGCGATCGCCCGCAGCACCCTCCGCATCTGGTCCTTCACCGCGTCCCCGTAAGCCAGCAGCACTTCCTGCGTGATCGAGAAATCCATCTGCTTGGCCAGCCCCGATTGCATGGTCCCCTTGTCCAGCGCTTTGCCGGCCTGCGGCAGATAGCACACCCGGTAGATCTCTTCCTGCAATTGCGTCAGGTTGTCCGCCGCGATCTGGTAAACCTTCCCTTCCGGCTCCGTCCACCCGAACTTGTCCCCCGGCGCAAGCTGGATGTAGTAGCTCTCGCCCACCATCTGGCTCCACTCCCGGTCCGAGTACACCACCGGCATCGCGAACAACCCCATCGTCAGCGCCCATGCCAGCGCGTTCGACTTATTGAAGTGCTCCAGTTGCAGAGAGCCCGCGCGGTTCAACATCCACAAGCCCTCCGGTATCCGCAGCGCGAAAAACGGAACCTGGTCCAGTCTTCGCCAGACCGTGCGTGCCTTCGTCCACCAGCCTCGCCGCGCTCGGCAGCCCGCTATCCTGCGTGCTGACGTAAATCCGGAACGTCTGTTTGTCGTAATACGACCAGCGCGTCTCGATCCGCCAGTCGCTGTCTTCCACGTGGTCCTTCTTGAGCAACTGGGTGCGGATCACCACCCATTCGAAATTCCCGAACTCATCCAGGCTCCAGTTGATGATGTCGTCGGCCGCGTACTCCACCAGATAAGCTCGAGAAGCACCGGAGGCGTCTTCCTCGCCCCTGGTTCCGGCCGGCGCCGGAGCTCTGGGGAAATCCACCAGCACATAGCCGCCGCCGGTAATGAGGCTCTCGATGAACACGCGCCGGAAAAAATCGTTCAATTGCGTTTTTTTCCGGTCCACATCTTCTACTAATTCCGAAAAAAACTGCTTCCCCGCCTCATTTTGTCCTTCGAACGTCAGGATCGGCTCCTGGCCGAACAGCGTCGCCGTGTACCAGTCCACGATGGAGCCGATATAGTTCTGATAGAAAATCCGGCACAGCCGCTCCGAGTAAACGTCGCCGGGCTCGCGCTGGCGGGGCACCAGATAGTTCTGCGCGTTCAGCCGGAAATGCTCGCCGCCCAGGTACAGGTCGCGATATTTTCTCCAGGTCGCTCGCCGTTGGTGGTAATCGGGATGTTCACGGTTTATTTCAAACACTGGTTTCGCCTCTCAAGTCCATTCCTTTGATCACACCAGACGCTGATTCCGCCACAAGCTTCCCGCCTTGTTCTGAAATTCCTGCCACAACAGGTAGCCCAGCGCGTCCGACAAGTGCGTCCGCTTCGGATCCTTTTCCTTGTCGATCACCTGGCTCCTCTCCTTGTAGGTCACCTGTTCGAAATCCTTGATCAACTCCGTGCACTGGCTGCGTACCGTCAGCGACCTGCCTCCTTCGGCCGAGGCCAGCTTGGCGTTCATCAGCAGCACCCGATCCCGAACCATCGGGTTCGAGGGCGGAATACGGAACGTCACATCCCCGTACGCGCCGGACCGGAAAAACTGCTGGAGCATCGCCAGGTCGCTGGTTCCCGAGGTCTGCTGCCGCGCCCCGCTCGCATCGGCGTACACGATCAAGCCTGCCGGATGCTTGGGATAGCGGCGTTCAAATTCCTCGCAGGCCTGGATCGTGGTCGCACGCCGCAATACGATTTCGTCCAGCACTCTCACCTTTTCCCCCTCCATTTGCGCCACCACTGAACTCATGGGATCGAAATTAAAGTCCAGCGACCACAACAATGGCCGCGTTCGATCCAGTTCCGTCTCCGCGATGTTGCCCAGCCGCTCGAACGCGTAGTACGCCCGGCCGGCGCTGAGCGTGACATACTCGCCCAGCACTTCCTGTTGAAAAAATCTCTTATCGTAGCTGCTCAGCAGCCGCTCGTAATAATCCGGAACACGCTCCAATAAATGCCTGTTTTCGAACGGCGCCGCGAGCACCGTTTCATAGCCCTCAATCTTGCGCGCCACGAAGCGCTCATACACCCAGTCGTACCCGCGCGGAGTCCACACCGCGAAGCCGGTGAGCCGGCTCGCTTTGGGATCGCGCAACCGCCCCTCCAGCCGGAGCCATGCCTGTTCGGCCGTATACGTCAGCTCATCCAGGCCGAACCACGCCAGGTTGCTCCCGCGCAATCTTTCGAATTCTTCCACCGCCCGAAACAAAATCTTCGACCGCGTTTCCCGCATCACCACGTAATTTTCCGCACGGTTCATTTCGTGCGGGATCTTGTTGCGATCGAGAACCTCCAGCAGCGACGCCGCCGTGGCGTCGCGCAACATCGGATACGTCGGCGCTCCGATCAACCCGGTCCGGCCCGGATTCAGGTAGCTCAACTTGAGGGCTTCGTGGCACAGCGCCTGGCTTTTTCCGGAGCCGATAGGACCCGAAAACCCCTTGAAGCGCGCCGCTGAATCGTGAAACTTCTGCTGCGATGGCAGCGGCTTGTATTTTATGTCTCGCCGTCGGTTTCCGTCTTCTCCGGATCCACCCATGTCACCGTGATCTCCCCCGGTTCATCGTCTTCCAGCTCTTTTTGAAGCTGCACCAGCCGGATATAGTCGCCGAGCGTCGCCTTCACATCGCCCTCGCCGAGCTTCTGCTCGACTTTCTCAAGGATCTGCTCGACCACCTCGGCTTGTTTGTTCCTCTTCACGACTGAAGCTTACGATTGGCGCAATGCGCCCGCGTCGTCGAAAGCGAGCTAACCGGCAAGTGGGGAAGGACTTGTTTTTTTTAGGCTGGCTGTGATCAGGCTTTTGCCGGCTCGATAATCGCGCTCATGGAGCCTTTGGAAGCGGGCATGCGCGGATCTGCGCCGTAGGCGTGAATCTGGTCGCGGCCAAACTCGGCCTGCGGGCGTTCGCAGGTGATGACGATGGTGCGGCCTGTGGAATCGACTTCGACGGCGTGGTGGAACGCGGCTTCGACCGAGAGGCAGAAGATCTTGGTGAGCATCTCGACCACGTAGTCGTAGGTGTGCTCGTCATCGTCGAGCAGCACGACGTGGAACAGAGGGGTGAGCTCTTCGCCTTGCTGGGTGCCCGTTTCGGGCAACGTGGTCGGTCGGGGCATTTTTCTGTTGAGCGCTTAGATTCGATGGTAAACTGAAGTTGAAAGGGGGCGCAACGGATTCGACGGGATTGCATCTTACGTGGGAAGTCGTGCCGGGTTCCGAGCTCCCGTAAAACGATCGGAAACTAAAACTGCCAACAACACGCAGTTTGCATACGCTGCCTAATTAACTAGGTAGCCGCTCTGGTCCGATGGGCTTGCACGCGGGCTGAGAGCGTCATTTTGCAGGAGTAGGTCCAAGGCTTCCGTCTGGAGCCGAAAGCCGAAATCAATCAGGCTAAGCCGCTGCTTCTTGCTGGTATCTTATGCAGCGGTCGAAAACCAACGAACCGGAAACGCACGTAGCCTTTTCGCGCCAGACTTTCTCGGACGCGGGTTCAACTCCCGCCGCCTCCACCAATTTCTCATGACGATTCATGCCATCGTACACAAGGCCGACGAAGGCGGATTCTGGGCCAAAGTTCCCTCCATCCCCGGCTGCGCCACACAGGGCGAGACGATGGAGGAGCTTCGTTTCAATCTGCGCGAGGCCATTGAGGGGTGTCTTTCGGTTCCAGGCTGAGTCTTCCGCAGCTTCCACAACACTCCAAATGGAATCCAGGTACGTTATTTCGCTCAAGAAAACAGACGAGGGTTACAGCGTCTGGGCCCCCGGCCTTCCGGGCTGCGCCTCGCAGGGCGACACGGAAAAGGAAGCCCTTGAGAATATCGCCGATGCAATCCGGGAATATCTGGACGTCGTCGACGAGCTAGCCGCCGAGGGGGACCGGCGGGAAGTCACCGTTATTCGCTAGCAGATGGGAATCGCCGGCATCCCGCACTTGCGTGGGGTGCGGGCACTGGAACGCGCCGGCTTCCGAATCGTCCGCCAAAGCAAACACATCGTTATGACCGACGGGAAGCAGGTGGTCACCCGGCATGATCCGGTAAACGCGAACACGATGTCGGTCGTCGTTCGAGCCACGGGGCTGACGCCGGAGCAGTTCCGCAAGCTGTTATAGGCTGCTCCCACGCCCTCTAGGCGCGTCTGCGATCGCGATGGAGGCGCGCTCGGAGAGAACAATCTTCATCGGCGAGGACGTGTCGTTTTCTTGGCTGCCCGGTCCTTGGCGAGGCGCTCGACAAAAACCGCAGCTGCTTTCGCCGTGAACGGGCCGTGAACGCGCCCTGCCTTGATGTCTTCCTCAGCCTTAGCGAGCCGCGCGTCGATAACGCGGCGCTGCCCAGGCGTGTATTCGTCGTCCGCGGCCGGGAGCTTGGGAACGATGGTGATCGTGCGGCCCGACACCTTGAACTCAATCTGGTCCCCGGCTCGATACCCGGCCTTGCGACGGATGCTCTTCGGCACCGTGATTTCGGTCTGCGGTTTGAGGGTAACGGTCATCGTACTCGAAGATCCTTGGCAAGGAGTCTTCCGCGCTCATCTTCAGGGTAGCTATTCAGGGTAGCAAGCCGGCTACGATGAGGTCGGGCCGCATATCCACGCGGCTGCGTCCGAAACCAGTTTCGCCTTCCGTGCAGCCCCCGCAGTAGCTGCTACACTCAAGGCGTATCTGACCAAGCGAGTTGGACGGCACTCCGCTGAGCGATTTGGAAAGTCGCTACCCGCCTTAAAAGGAGCCGGTCCTGCAATCATCCGAGCAAGTGGCTGGATTGGAGACACGAGCATGAACAAATTATCTTTAACCGCGAGCAAGGAATACTGCGAAGTCTGCAAAGCCGAGACGGACCGGTGCCAGTATTATCCCGCGGGCAGGAGCCGGCAGCACGGCAGGTGCTTACAATGCGCCCAGTCGGACCCACGGACGGCATCCCAGCGGAGCACCGACGCCCGATACTGCAACGAATGCGATCGCAATCGCCGTCTCGGGCCTCCCACTTAGGAAGCGTCCCGAGCCGGGCGGGCCAGCGAGACCGCCTTCATCATCCCCGCGAACAACAAGAAAAGAATCGTGTCCGTAATCTCAGCCGAGCGCCCCGGCAGATAAACCTGGATGAGCCGCAGGCAGAACACCAGCGCCGCACCGAAGGCCGTCGCCGCGCCCGCGGAAAAACCGGCGCGCACCAGCAGCCAGACCATGCCGCCGTAGAGAAACGCCTTCTCAAAGAAAGACCGGATGGCGCCGCCGGTCTCGGACTGCAGGAAGGCGCGAAACGGCACCCAGCCGAACGCGCGCGCGGACGCGGAAAAATGAAACGGCGCCAACGCCACCAACGTGACCAGGACCACGAACACCACCGCGGCGATGGCCGCGCGGACGCGCAGCCGCCACAGCACTCCGCTCCACGCCAGCGCCGCCAGCGTTCCTCCGGCGATCTCGGCCGGTTCCACTTCGACCGTCAGCGCCCGCAGCAGCAGCGATATCGCCAGAAGCGCGGGAAGCGCCACGCGGCTGCGCGGCCCGCCACACAGGGTTTCCAGGATCAACGCGACGGCGAGCCACGCCGCGAAGAAGCGCAACAAATCCAGCGCTGGAATCGACGAGACCAGCAGCAGCCGCCCCAGCCGCACGACCGGTAACGACGGAGGCGCAGGATACCAGCGGTCGCCCAGCCAGCATGCCAGCAGCAGAGCCAGATACGGGGACGATACCCGCCGGCGCGCCGCCACACCCGCCGCCGCGCCCAGCAACGCGCCCACAGTGTTCGAGCAGATGTCGGAAAGCTCCTGAGCCCGGCCGATATCGTAGAACTGAACCAGCTCCACCAGCAGCGACAAACCGAATCCGGCCGCAGTTGCCGCGGCCACCGCCGGCAGGGTCCGGCCTCCGAACGCGTAAAGCGCGAAAAAACCAAGAGGGATATAGAGAAGGATGTTGGCCACGACATCGTCCCGCGAAGCCGGCCGGAAGCCGCTCTGAAGCAGCACTCCCAGCGGCCCACGAGGATCGTGATGGGTATAGAACCCGAACGGGAAAAACGACCCGTATAGGATCAGCACCGCGATTCCGGCTACGATGCAAGCATAATGCCGCTCCAGCCGGGCAGGATGGAGCACCTTACTTGCGCAGTTGGGCGGTTTCGAGCTTTCCGCCGCTGCCCCACACGACCAACGTTCCGGCGGCGGAATGGAAGATGCGGGGATAACCGAAGGGCGTCTTTCCGCCTTCGGCCACCTGCGTCACCGGGCCGGCGACGCCGGCGGGAGAAACTTCGCGCACCAGCAGACGGGCGTCGCCGCTGGCGTTGCGTTCCAGCCACGAGACGATCGCTCCACCGTCATCGGACAGAGCCAGAGAAGTGTTGCCGAGAGCGGGTCCGGTGCTGATCGGGATGGGCTTGCCGAGAGTCGCTCCACCGTCATCGGAGAAGATGAGCTGCACCTTGGCGGGCTCCGTTGCTCCGGTGAACCAGGCCAGCGCGACGTGCTCGCCCTTGGCCGCGACGGCCGCGGCGTTCACTGGACAAGCGTCCAGGCGCCAGTTATCGGCATGCACGATCTTCGAAGGCGACCAGTGTCCATTTTCAAAACGCAGCACGGCGATGTCGCGGATGTTATCGGGGGTGTGATCGCGGTAGGCCACAATCAGACCCTTGGCGGTGCGCGCCACGGCGGTGGGGCAGCAGTCGCACACGTCGTCGTCGAGGCGCTCCTCTTTGATCGACTTGCCGGAGGCGTCCACCACTGTGCGCATCAGATAGCCGGGTCCATCGTCTCCCTTGGGAGTTTCAAGCCAGAACAGCGAGGCTTCGTTGGGGCCGCTGGCGGCCATGGAGACGAGCCCGTGCTGCACCGCGCTGCGGTCGCGGTTGGCCATCAGCGGCGCGGACCAGTGCGTGCCGTCCGCCGAAGCGGAAACGTAGATGTATTCGGCTTCGCTCGATTCCTTGGGCATCTCCACCCAGTGGGCCATCCAGAGCTTGTCGCCGATCTGGATCACTTCCGGGGCTTCGGCAGGCTGGCGGAAGAAATGGCGGCCGGCGATCACCGTGCGCGCCTCCGACCACGCGGCGCCTTTGCGGACGGCATAACGCAGCGAGTATTCACCGTTCTTCACAGGCTCGATCCAGCTCAAAATCGCACTGCCGTCCGCAGCGGCGGACCAGTTCGGTTGCACGCTCCCATCGGCACTGGGATTGGCGAGAAGTTCGGCCCGGAATCCCTGTCCCGGCGCGGGCACATTGAGGACAACCGCAAGCACAGGGGCAAGCAAGAGAGAACAAATCTGGTTTTTCATGTTTCTGTTTCGTGGCGGGCCTTGCGCCAAATCGAGCGGCGCACCTGCCTCTTCCATTGTCTGCCTATTTTCGCTGGTTTGGAAACAGACGTGAAACACAACGATAACTCGATGCCTCACCGGATCATGGGAAGGTTCTCTCACCGCCGCCAGACGCGATTTGCCTTCGCCTTTGCGGCGGCGGCGTTCGCGGCGGTGTCCTGCTTGGGTCAAACCGCGACGCCGGCAGTCCAGCAAAGCGATCCGGCCCATACGCCAGAACCACCGGCCCAGCCGCCAGAACCAATTGACAAGCGCATCTTCTGGATCATTCCGAATTTCAAAACGTTTCCGACTCTGCCCAAATATGTGCCGATCCCTACCAGGGAGAAGTTCAAAATCGCCACTGCCGATTCCTTCGACCGGGGAACGGTGGTTCTGGCGGCAGCCTTTGCGGGCGAGGGGCAGCTGGCAAAGTCGGATCCTTCCTTTGGGCAGGGCGTTGAGGGGTATGCGCATTACTTTGGAACAGCGTACGCCGATCTGGTGGTGGGCGATTACATGACGGAGGCGATCTACCCGACCCTCCTGCACCAAGATCCGCGATATTTCCGGCGCGGCGTTGGAAGCGGATGGTCCAGACTGGGATACGCGGTGGGGCAGATCTTCTGGACCCACACGGACGCGGGCGGCATGCAGTTCAATTACTCGGAAATCGTCGGCAATTCGACGGCGGTTGCGATTTCGAGCGCGTATTATCCGGACGGGCGCGACGTGAAAAGCGCCGTGTCGAAGCTGGGCGTTCAGATAGGTGTCGATATGTTCGACAACGTCCTCAAGGAGTTTTGGCCGGATTGGCACCGGAAGCTTCCGGGCGGGCATTAGGGTGCGTCACGTAGGCGGCGCGGCGAAGTAACCGTTCATGTCGATAATGACATCCGTGGTCGCGGGACCGGCGTTAAACACACTCATGCCGCCCGAGGGTGATCCTGCCGGAACAATCGCCGCGTTGGACACGATTAATCCTTCCGGATCGTTCAAGGTCGCGACAAAAGGCTGTGTCGCGCCGGCTGCCCACAGCGAAACATAGTCGACCGCTCCGTCCGCGTGGGGCACCACGGTGATGTTCACCGAGTAGGCTTGGGCGCTCGAAGGAATCACGCCGCAGGGCGCGGGCTCGGTGTCGGCGCTGGCTTCCGCCGCGGATTGCACCGGGATCGTCAGAGTGTCTCCGGCCGCGATCGACGGCCCAGCAAAAGGTTCGATCCCGTTAAATCCAGCCGCCGCGCCACGCGTATCGACAAGCCGGCACGGAGCTACCGGGTAGAACTGCAATGCGGTCGAAGCCGCAAAGTAGCCGTTCATGTCAATGACAACGTCCGTAGCCGCGGGACCGGCGTTATACACACTCACTCCGCCCGAGCCCGTTCCCGCGGGAACAATGGCCGCGTTGGCCACGTTTAATCCTTCCGGATCATTCAAGGTCGCTACGAAAGGCTGTGGCGAGCCGGCCGGCCACAGCGAAATATAATCCACCGCTCCCTTCGCGTGGGGGACCACGGTGATGTTCATCGCGTAGGCTTGGGCGCCGGAGGGAATCACTCCGCAGGGCGCGGGCTCGGTGTTGGTGCTGGCCTCGGCAGCCAATTGCACCGGGATCGTCAAAGTTCCCTTGGCGGGTATCGACGGCCCCGAAAAAGGTTCGATTCCGTTAAATCCAGCCGCGGCGCCGCGCGTATCCACCAGCCGGCAAGGAGCGATCGGGTTGAACTGCAATTCGCCGCCCGGCGGGGCAAAGTAACCGTTCATGTCGATGACGATATCCGTGGTCGCGGGACCGGCGTTAAAGACGCTGATCCCGCCGGAGGGTGACCCCGCCGGAACAATGGCCGCATTGGACACGATTAAACCTTCCGGATCGTCCAAAGTCGCTACGTATGGCTGTGCCGAGCCGGCCGGCCAGAGGGAAACATAGTCTACCGCTCCCTTGGCTTGCGGGACCACGGTGATGTTGAACGAGTAGGCTTGGGCGTTCGAAGGAATCACGCCGCAGGGCGCGGGCTTGGTGTTGGCGCTGGCTTCGGCAGCGGACTGCACGGGGATCGTCACAGTCCCCCCGGCAGCTATGGACGGCCCCGAAAAGGAGCGATCCCGTTAAATCCAGCCGCCGCGCCACGGGTATCCACCAACCTGCACGGCGCGACCGGATAGAACTGCAATGGGGCAACCGTGGTGAAGGACCAGACTGCGGAGGGCGCGGTGCCAGAGGCGCTCCTGGCCACGATTTGCCAGGAGTACGCCGTGCCGGGCGTCAGCGCCCCGGGGGAGTAACTGGTTCCGGAGGTGTTCGTCACGAAGGGAGGCGTGCCGCCCGTACCGAAGTAAACGTCGTAGGACGTGGCGCCGGCTGTGGCGCTCCACGTCAAGACGGGGTTGAGCGAGACGCTCGCGGCTCCGTTGGAGGGAGAAACCAGGACCGGCGGAGAGGGATTCGTCCCCGAAACCACAGGCGCGGAAATGGGATCCGATAACCGCCATTTCGGCCTCAGGCGGAGTCGGATCGCCCGCGAAGACCTGCACCATGGGATTCGCGGAATTGAAGTCGATCTGAAGCAAAGCGGTGCCACCAGTGGTCGGGATGGGCGAGAGATTCTTGTCCAGGATCACCATGACGAACTCATCGGGGAAGGCCGGCTGGGTCCAGATTATTGGTGTAGGAAACATTAAAGCTGAGAAGCGCTGCCCGGATTGAATGCCTGATAGCAGAGCGCGAAGATGTCTGATCGGTCTCGGTGATGGATGAGGACAGGTCGCCCGAAGCAGCGCCATAACCCGTTGCCGAGCAACCCCCGACAAATGGCGCCCCTCCGCCAAACTGAATGTTGCTGACTACGGCAGCGTTGGTTCCGTCGCCGGTGAGGCTCCCGTCGGCAAGCTGAAAGCCAATGTAAAATGGCGCCGCCTGGCTGCCGATCAGCACGCTCGTATCGAGCGTGACCGTGATCTCTCCAGCCCGCGCCATCGCAGCCACGGCTAGAAACATCGCGATCCTGCTGAACATGCGCAACGGAATGCTCATTGGCCGGGGGTTCCGCTGATGACGCTCTGACTGACGGCGGGGCCGAGGGCGGTTCCGCCACTCATGTTTGGTGGCACGTAGAATAAGAGGTCAAAAAGATCCGTCTGTCCGGCCGCCAGTCCGCTCGAAGAATGAATACAGCGGGGGAGAGTCGGAGTCCGGACCTTCGCACTGCACCGAAAAATATTGACTTGAGATTGGGCAGAAGGAAGGTCCGGCGGTCGAGCACAACCCGTAGAAGACCATGTAGAGGGGGCCACGAAACCGCTGCACCTTGATTCGTCAGACGCAACTGTTGGGTGTACGGCCCGGTGTAATACGGCGACAGGAGAGCCTGAGTACCCACGGTCACCTGACTGCTCACATCCGTCCCGCCGCACGAGGAGGCATCCTGGCTTACCGAGAAGGGCTGGCCGGCAATCGTCAACGTCCCGAACAAAAATCCCACGGAGTTCACTCCCACCTGAATCGTGACCGAGCCGTTCCCCAACCCTGAGGACCCGCTTGGGAACGAGACCCAACTCAAGCTCGACACCGTCGTCCAGGAGCAACCTGGAGAAGCCGTCACGTTGATCGCGAACGTTCCGCCATTGACGCCGAAGGCTTCGCTTCCAGGACTAACGCCATAGCTACAGGAAGTCGCCTGGGCGTCTTGCGTTACGGGAATGCTTTCGCCCGCAATCGCTATGGTTCCAGTGAGCTGGTTGGAGCTCGAATTCGGCGCGATCGAATACGACTGAGCGACCGGAAG
>CAVXWB010000143.1:0-11131 GCA_963765185.1 Bryobacterales bacterium | reverse complement strand
CTCCTGGGGTTGTCCGCGTGTTGTCCGCGGCGGCGTTGCCGCCTCAATTTACGGCGCGGCGAAGTAGCCGTTCATGTCGATGATGACATCCGTGGTCGCGGGACCCGCGTTATACACGTTTATGCCGCCGTCGGGTGATCCTGCCGGAACAATCGCTGCGTTGGAGACGATTAATCCTTCCGGATCATTCAAGGTCGAGACAAAGGGCTGTGACGCGCCGGCTGCCCACAGCGAAACATAATCGACCGCTCCGTCTACGTGGGGCACCACGGTGATATTGACCGAGTAGGCTTGGGCGCTCGAAGGAATCACGCCGCAGGGCGCGGGCTCGGTGTCGGCGCTGGCTTCCGCCGCGGATTGCACCGGAATCGTCAGAGTGTCTCCGGCCGGTACCGAGGGCCCCGAAAAAGGTTCGATCCCGTTAAACCCGGCAGCCGCGCCACGCGTATCGACAAGCCGGCACGGAGCCACCGCGTAGAACTGCAATGCGGTTGCCGCGGCAAAGTAGCCGTTCATGTCAATGACGACATCCGTGGTGGAAGGGCCGGCGTTGAACACACTAATCCCGCCAGAGGGTGATCCCGCGGGAACAATGGCCGCGTTGGCCACGTTTAAACCTTCCGGATCGTTCAAGGTGGCAACGTATGGCTGTGGCGAGCCGGCCGGCCACAGTGAAACATAGTTCACCGCTCCCTTCGCTTGCGGCACCACGGTAATGTTCATCGCGTAGGCTTGGGCGCCGGAAGGAATCACTCCGCACGGCGCGGGCTCGGTGTCGGCGCTGGCTTCCGCGGCCGATTGCACCGGAATCGTCAGAGTCCCCCCGCCGGATATGGACGGCCCCGAAAAAGGTTCGATTCCGTTAAATCCGGCCGCGGCGCCGCGCGTATCCACCAGCCGGCAAGGAGCGATCGGGTTGAACTGCAATTCGCCGCTCGGCGGGGCAAAGTAGCCGTTCATGTCGATGACGATATCCGTGGTCGCGGGACCGGCGTTATACACGCTTATGCCGCCGGAGGGCGATCCTGCTGGAACAATAGCTGCGCTGGACACGATTAAACCTTCCGGATCGTTCAAGGTCGCAACGTATGGCTGTATCGACCCGGCCGGCCACAGGGAAACATAGTCGACCACGCCCTGGGCCTGCGGGACAACGGTGACGTTGATCGAGTAGGATTGGGCGCTCGAAGGAATCACGCCGCAGGGCGCGGGCGTGGTGTTGGCGCTGGCTTCAGCAGCGGATTGCACGGGGATCGTAAGAGTTCCCTCGGCTGCCAGGGACGGTCCCGAGAAAGGAGCGATCCCGTTAAATCCAGCAGCGGCGCCACGGGTGTCGACAAGCCGGCACGGAGCTACAGGGTAAAACTGCAAGGGCCCGGAGGCGGCTGTGTTCGCCAACGTGTACCCGACGACGTCGAGCACCAGGATCTCAGCCGTGGGGGAAATGTTTAATCCCGCGGTCCCGGGGCACACCACCGCGTCCTGCACCAGTGGATCGGCGCAATTCATCACCCAATCGCCGGCGTCTTCGCCGTTGTTCACGTTATTGTACTGCTGCAGCATGTGTATGCCGTCAAGCGAGAAACAAGCGTTGGTGGAATCGCTGGACGAGCAGGAATCGTTGGTGCCCGCGGCAAAGCCGCTGCGTGTTTCGTTGCTGTGATACCGGTAGTAATCCGCCGGAAGGGCGGCGTCGCCGCATAAGTTGTAAAGGGCGCAGGAAGCCGTGCCGAGGACTTCATCGGTTTCGTGTTCCACCACTGTGAAAAAGTCATATTGGTCGCTGGAGATTGTGCCCGTGCGGAAATACAGCGGTGCTGAGTTGCTGATGGTAATCACTCCGTCGTAACAGCCGGCCGTACCGAGAGTGCAGAGGGTCGTGGCGTCCTCTTCAATTCCGGTGGTGGGCGGACCGAAGCCCAGCGCCCGCTGGAGCGAATTCGGAAGTTCGACCGCGTAGCTGCCATAAGGGTTAACAGCGGGCACGCTGTCGGTCACGGCGGTGTAGTCGTTGGGGTCCGACTCGGAGGCGATGAGGAGGTTCCGGAAAGTACTGTAGCTTATGTCACCCGTTACCCAATCGCTCAGGCCCAGATCCGTGTCGCCAAGCTTGACGTAGATACTGGAATCGGCGTTGCTGAAGGCGCTGCTGTAAAGGGCCGCAATGGTGGTGTTCAGCGTATTGCAGGCCGTCGCCGAGGCGGTGTTGATGGTCGAGTCGCACGTGTATACGATGCCGCTAACGCTCGAAACCGGGTGCGCCAAGGGATGGGCGAGGGACGGCGCAACGACCGGCGTCTCCGTCATGTGTGACCGGGAAACCGCGGACACCCGGCCGGCCGATACCGACCCTCTCCGTACCGAGATCCGGCCCGGGGCACGGGCGGAGACGATCACGTTGATCGCCTCGGAAGCCTTGCCGTCGACCGTCACAGTCAGTCTGGCCAGGCCCGCTTCCAGCTTCGGCGGAAACAGCGCGCGGATCTGATTGCCGGAAACAGCCAGCACTTGCGCGTTGAAGCCGCCCACCGTGATGGTGGTGTTCTCGGGCGTGCCGAAGTTGGAGCCGAATACATATCCGATCGACCCTGGACTGACAGTCGGAGACGACAGCCCCTCGTTGGCCACTCCCACAACTGCAGGCGTCTGAGCCTGGGCCTGGATTCCCGATGCCACTACAACACAACATACAATCAGTTTCCACATCTTCACTCCCAGGCTTCGTGGTCAGTATACATTGGGTAGTGTCTGAAAGGAGTTGCAGTTCTCGCTTTTCCTTCCCCTACCTCCAGCGCATCTTGAAGCTACGTTTGGTCGGCGCAGAAGATATCCGTGCTTGCAGGAAATGCAGAGCTCCGCTTCCGGCTGAAGACCGTCCAACCCATCCGGCGAGTTTCTGGATGCCCTGGATGGCGCGCATCCGGGCCGGTACGTGCTGCATGTGCGGTACATCGGCAGCTTGATCGCAAAAGATGCGGGGGCGGCAGTGTGGCGCTTCCGGTGCATCGGCGCGAGCGGGTCTATCCATCCTCTTGGTGCCGACGATAAAGGGAATTTCCTACGGTGTCCCATAACCGGGCGCGAAGATGCCGCCTGTTTCCAGAAAGGGCCCCATAAAAACTTTTCATCGGCCACACCCAACAAATGAATCGCTTCTGGCCATTTAGAACCTTTGGACTCCGTCGATCTGAGTTAGAATAGAAACGTTGAGAGCCCGGCCGCGTCGCCAGCTTGCCTGACCGAGACGTGCCCTTATGCTCAACATTCCTTTCCGGCAGAGATTTCTTAAAGCTATTTCATTCGCGATCGTGCTGGTGTGTCTGAACCCGCTGATCGCGCAGCAGAAACCCTCTTTCACCGTCGGCTGGTCCGTTTACGTCGGCTGGGATCCTTATTACTACATGGGGAAGTCGGGGATTCTGCGGAAGTGGGCCGACAAGTACGGCATCAACATCCGCGTCCAGCGCTTTGACTACGCGCCGTCCCTGGACGCGTTCGTGGCGAAGAATATCGACGCGTGCGCCATGACCAACATGGAGGCTTTGGATATGCCGGCGGCGGCGGGCATCGATACCACGGCCATCATCACGGGCGATTACTCCAACGGCAACGACGCGGTGATCACGCGGGGGGGTGTAACGCTGCCGCAGATTCCCGGCAAACAGGTGCTGCTGGTGGAGAAAACCGTCTCCCAGTATCTGTTCGAGCGGGCGATGGCGATCAACGGACTGGGCGACCAGCTCCGCAAAGTGAAGTACGTGAATACTTCGGATTCCGATATCGCGTCGGCCTTTCTGACGGATTCGAGCAAACCGGTGGTGGTGACCTGGAAACCCATGGTCTCGCAGATCATGAAGACCAAGGGCATGACCACGGTCTTCAATTCGTCTCAAATTCCCGGGGAAATTCTGGACCTTCTGGTGGTGCGGACAGATGTGCTGAATCGCCCCGACGGGTCCGGGCAGAAGTTCGCCAAGGCTATGGCCGGAGCCTGGTACGAAATGATGAGCCAGATGACCAGCGCCGGTGCGGCGGGCGACAAGGTGCTCACCGAAATCGGCGAGGCATCGCAGGATACGCTGGCTTCCTATAAGGAGCAGCTTTCGACCACGCACATGTTTTACACCCCGGCCTCGGGCGTCCAAATGACGTCCTCGCCGGATTTGAAGAAGACTATGGAACTGGTGCGCCAATTCTGTTTCTCGCACGGTCTATTGGGAGATAAAACCAAATCGCCGGACGACGTCGCGATCCAGTTCCCCGACAAGAGCACTCTGGGCAAGGCGGATCGAATCAGATTTCGATTCAACGCAGACTACATGCAAATGGCCGCAGCCGGCAAACTATGAGTTTTCTACGCATTCATGCCCAGCCGGGGCGGGCGGTATCCCTGGTTCTTTCCTGGTTTCTGTTTGCCTCGGGCATCACGGCATATTTTTATGCATCCGCGGCCCGGCATCGCGATAATCCGGAGGATCGCGTGATGCCCACCATCGCGCAGATGGTCCAGTCCTTTAGGGATGCGGCGTTGAAGCCCGCGGAAGAGGAAGAAGTGCGCGACGACGCGCCGCAGACGCTGTTCGCGCAAATCCGGTCCAGCATGCTGTGGGAAGATACGACCGCCACCAGCCGGCGTTTTTTAATCAGCGTGGCGCTTCTTTTCCCGGCCGTGCTGATCGGGCTCCACATGGCCATGTTTCCCTACTTTGGAGCGTTCTTCCTGCGCTTCTTTCAGTTCTTCGACAAGATCGTCGCGCTTTCCCTGCTGCCGATCATTTTCATCGCCTTCGGGATCGATGAGCTCTCCAAGATCATGTTGATCGTCATCGGCGTTGCGCCTACGATCATCCTCGATACGTTCAACCTCACCAAGAGCGTTCCGGGCGAGCAGATTGTGAAGGCCTTCACGCTGGGCGCGGGCGATTTCACCATTGCGTATCGCATCGTCTTCAAGCAGATCCTGCCGCGGGTTCTCAACAGCATCCGTTTGAACTTGAAGGCCGTGATGCTGTTTCTGTTCGCGGGGGAGATGATCGCATCCACCAACGGTCTGGCCTATCGCATCGCACTGCTGCGCCGCCACATGGGGATGGACACGATTATTCCCTACGTGTTGTGGGTGGCGCTGCTTCTGTTTCTGGTGGACCTGGGAATGAATCAGCTGAATCGCAAACTGCACCCCTGGTTTCGAGAGACCTAGCGCATGGCCGGAATCCAGATCCAGAATGTCTCAGTCGACTACCCGCTGGAAGGGCGCGGGCTGCGGCGCATCCTCAACGGCATCGATCTGGAGATTGGAGCGGGTGAGTTCATTTCCATTGTCGGCCAGACAGGCTGCGGGAAATCGACTCTGCTGCGCTTGATCCTGGGAGAGGAACTCCCCACCGGCGGCCAGATTCTGGTCGACGGAGTGACGCGGCAGCAGCCCGATCGCACCTGCGGCTACGTGCCGCAGAGATATTCGCTGTTCCCCGATAAGACCGTGCTGGCCAACATCACCTTCGGCCTGGAGGTGAGCGAATTCGGTCCATTTTCCCTGCTGCATCCCACAAGGCCGAAGCGGATGCGCGAATTCCGAGCGGAGGCGCTGCGCTATCTTCGCCGCACCGGCCTCAATGAAGGCGACGGCCGAAAATATCCTCACCAGCTTTCCGGAGGCATGCAGCAGCGTGTCGCCATCGCGCAGGCGCTGATCCTGAAGCCGCCCGTCCTTCTGATGGACGAGGCCTTCAGCGCACTCGACCCCGGAACGCGGACCGGTATGCAGCGCCTGATCAAAGAACTGTGGCGCGAAAGCGGAACCACCATCGTGTTCGTCACCCATAATACGCGCGAAGCCTTGTGCCTGGGCACCCGCGTGGTCGCTCTGGCGAAGGAAGGCGAACGCGGTTCTTCCGTGGCCCTGGATCTTTCCGTCCCGCACCTGGATTTCGATTCCGGCGAGGAGGAGATCCACCGCGTGATCCGGGAGGTTGAATCCGCAACGCTGCCGGCGGTGGAACGCGAAGAGCCTGCTTCCGCTTACAATTAATCCTTAGCTATGTCCTTCTACAAAACGCACGCGCCGCGTCATCGCGAACACACCCGCCCCCTGCCCGACTTCGGAGATCTGGAGGGTATGCGGGCGCTCCAAGAGGAGAAAGAGGTCCCGCTGCGGCAATGGCAGGAAGAGGTCCGGCGGGGAAAGGAGTTTGGGTTGGAGTGCGTCGATTCCATCCAAGACAAAACCGAAATCAGCTGCTTCCAGCGCGGCGAGTTGCCGCATTGGTCCGGCATCAACACGTTCCTGAAGACGCACTATCTGGAGGATGTGCGCAAGGTGGGCGAGTACGATGTCGCCTTCATGGGCGTGCCCTTCGATATCGGCACCACCTACCGCGCCGGCACACGCTTCGGACCGCAGGGCATACGGAGAATCTCTTCGCTCTACACCACCTACAACTTCGAGCTGGGGGTGGACCTGCGCGAATCCCTGAAGATGTGCGACATCGGCGACGTCTTCTGCCCCGCCAACATTACCAAAAGCCACGATCAGATTACGAAAGGCGTGGCGCATGTTCTTTCGCAGGGAACGCTTCCCATGATCATGGGCGGCGATCACTCCATCGGGTATCCGTGCGTACGCGGAGTAGCCCAGTGCGTCGAAGGAAAAGTCGGCATCATCCACCTGGACCGGCACATCGACACGCAGGAAAAGGACATGGACGAGATCATGCACACTTGTCCGTGGTTCCACGCGACCAATATCCCCAACTGCCCGCCCACGAATCTGGTTCAAGTGGGCATCGGCGGATGGCAGGTGCCCAGGCCGGGGATCAAGAAGGGACGCGAGCGCGGCTCGACGGTGCTGACCATCCAGGACATCGAGCGCATCGGGATCGACAAGACCGTCGAAATCGCACTCGAAGTAGCTTGGAAAGGCGCTTCGGCGGTGTACCTGTCCTTCGACGTGGATTCGGTTGACGCCGGTTTTGTTCCCGGCACGGGCTGGCCGGAGCCGGGAGGATTCCTGCCGCGCGAGGCGCTCGCGATTCTGAAGGGAGTCGCAAAGGAAGGGGTCGCGGCCATGGAGGCAGTGGAGGTTTCGCCGCCTTACGACATCTCGGACATTACGTCTCTGGTAGCGGTGCGCGCCCTGGTGGACGTGCTTGCGACAATGGTCAAGCATGGACGCATCGGCGGGAAACTCACTTAAGAGCGCAAAGGGTGCGGCGCGCAGCCCCGCGTTTTTAGTTCTGAGCGACCTCGATCCGAACAGCGCGCAATGGCCGCCGGCAACGGCTCAAATAGATGCCGTCCGCGCGGCCTGTGCGCCGGTGCTCGGGTTCGAGCCGGATGTACGGCTGGCGCCGGCCGCGGAAATGTCCGTACAGCCGGGTGGTGAAACTTTCGTCATTCCGGCGGCCCTCGATTTCAGCTTGTGGGAGCGCGACCTGCTGGGGCAGCGAATCGCGGAAGAGCGCCGAACCCATCCGGACAACATCGTTTATCACGATGACGTGGATGCGGGACACTCCTTGGTGGTTGACGCTTTGGGATATCAGGCCGCGCAGGCGTTGCCGGAGATTCCTCCGCAAAGGTGCGGGCTCATTCTCGCGGCCAGCGGACATGGAGATCCCGGAAGCCGCGCCCAGAGCTACCGCCTCATGCGGCTCTTATGGGAGCAAATCGGATTCGCGCGGGCGGAAGTGGGTTTCCTGCGCCATGTGCAGCCGTTTCTGGGGCACGTTTTAGAGCGATGCACGCGTGAACCGATGCCTTGGGTGGTGCTGTTCCAGGGGCAATGGGAGACGGAACATGTCGAGTATGCGCGGGTGATCGTGGAGAACACCCGGCGTTCTCACGCCGAGCCGCAGTTCCATTTTGCGCAGCCGCCAGGCGCGCACCCGTTGCTTACCGCGTGGTATGCGCAGAGGATCACCCGTTTGTGGCAGGAAAGGCGGCTGCGCTCGGCTGCCCGTGCGCCGTCGGTCAAGAGGGCGCCGCCGGAGACAAGGTGCATCCGCAATTCGGCGGCGGACTCATTGCCGGCGACACGGATCGGAACCGCATGGCCGAGGCGCTCGGCAGAATTTTGCCTCAAGAGAAGATTGATCGGGTGCTCGTCAAGGTGACTTGGCATGGATATGCGACCGGGACTTTCACCGATGCCGCGGCGCTGGACTTGCTGTTAGGCGCGCTGCCCGCCCCGGCCATCGTCCTGGAGGGCCACACCAGCAGCCGCAATTTGGGCGGCGCACAATTCGATTGGGAGACGGAGGCCAAAGAGAATCGCGCCTGGATCAGGCAACAGGAGGCGGAATTCCTGCGTCGAACCGGCCTCCAGGAGGTTTTAGCGCGGCACCGGGCGGAATATATCAACGTCACGGAGGCGTTCTGGGATGAAGACGCCGGAGGCGATCCCACCAGGTTTGTTCCGCGATTCCTGCTCGACTTTCGCGGCTGCCCGATGTTGAGCTTCGCCAAATTCAAGGGCCCCACGCGCCTGGGCATCTCCAATCTGTTCGGTCTCATCCCCTTGCCGCTGCGCAGCGCCTGGCATGGACCGAACATCACGTGGTTCGCGCGCGCGTGTTGCGAAATGGCGAAGACGTACGGCTCACTGTTCGAGTTGTCGAGCGTAGTGGAGGCTCTGTATTCGGCCGTGCGTTGGAATCGGCAAGGTCTGTATCGAAGCCGCTGGGGCAATTACGATCTGATTCGCGATGCGGGGTACATCACGGCAAGCCGCGGGCTGGTCGCCGCCGATATTCTGGCGGCCAGGCTGCAAGGCAAGGATGTTCTGAAGAGCGCATTCTTCGACGTGGTCCGGCAGGAGCTCGGCTGGGACGATGAAGCGGCATGCGCGGCGCTCCCGGAAGAGGCTACGATCCGCTTCGCCTGATGTCTCCCTGCTGCTTTACTGGAGCGCCGCTTTACTGGAGAAACTTGTCGAACCAGTTGATCTCCTCATAGAGCACGTGCTCCATCGATTCTTTGCCGCGGTATCCGTGCGCCTCCGCGGGGAGCATCACCAGACGCACCGTGCCGCCATTGCCTCGAATGGCCGCGTACATTCGCTCGGACTGGATCGGGTAAGTCCCGGTGTTGTCGTCGGCCTCGCCGTGGATCATCAGAAGGGGAGTTTTGATTTTATCGGCGAACCAGAAGGGCGACATCTTTTCGTAAACGTCGGGCGCTTCCCAGAACGTACGCCGCTCCGACTGGAAGCCGAAGGGTGTCAGCGTACGGTTGTATGCGCCGCTTTCCGCCACCGCGGCTCGGAACAACTTGGAATGAGCCAGCAGATTCGCGGTCATGAATGCTCCGTAGCTGTGACCGAAGACGCCGATGCGGCTGCGATCCGCAACGCCCATCTCGACCGCTTTATCCACGGCCGCCTGCGCGTCCATCAGCAGTTGATCGACGTAAGTGTTGTTGACGGTTTCCGCATCGCCGATGATCGGCATGGCGGCGTTATCGAGCAGGGCATAGTCATGCATTACGAATAATTGGTGATAATTAAGCTCGCTGAACGCCTGCGCTGCGTGCCCGGTCACCTGGCCCGCGGTATCTGCGTCGCTGAATTCATACGGGTACGCCCAGACCAGCGCAGGCAGCTTGGTGCCGGGCTGATAGTTGGCCGGAAGATAGAGAGTGAAGGACAGCGGAACTCCGTCAGCGCGCTTATAGGTGACCAATTGTTTTCTTTCTTCCTGCGTCGAACCCAGGTCGATCGCCGTGCAAAGCGTGGGCCCACGCGCGCTCGGCGACGCTCACTAACAGCACCGCTAAGCCGAGCCCCCTGAGTTTTCCGGAAACCAATCTCGTGTCCATCGGATGCATTTGTCCAGATTGGAGCCACGATAGCACACCCATCGACGACGAAATGGTACCGCAGCTAAAGCAGAATATTCCCGACCACTTCCCCGCAAACGTCCGTCAATCGGAAATCGCGGCCGGCGCAACGATGCTCCACCTGGGTACGATCCACGCCGAGCAAGGCCAGCATGGTAGCGCGAAGGCCGTCAATCGAGACGCGATTTTCCGCCGCTTAAACCCGAATTCGTCGGTGGCTCCGTAGGCCAGCCCGCCCATCACCTCGCCGACCGCCATCCACATGGTGTAGCCGCACGGATTGTGGTCGCGCGCGGCTCCGCTCTCCGAGACCCGCGGAATTACCTCGGCCCCGCGTCCCATATTGCCGCGTCGCAAATCAAGGATTTACGTGTCTAAGGCCTTCCTTTACTTGATGTCTCCCCTGCTCAGAGGTAGTGTCGACATGACTACGATAATGCCCATTAAAAGGACCCAAAATGAACGATTTGATTGCGGTGCAAAAGATCGCAGGATGGGAAACACTTAAGGCGACGGTGCTCGATAGCGTCTCCTCTCCGATCACCAAACGCGTGTACAACATGGCGCTGGAGGAATTCATGGCCTGGTTCCAGCAGGCGCCGCGGCCCGGCTTCACCAAGGCTACCGTGAGCGCGTGGCGGGTATCCCTAGAGGAGCGCCGCCTCGGCTCGTCGTCCATCATCATTCGGATGTCGGCGATTCGCAAGCTAGCCGCTGAGGCCGCCGACAACGGATTGCTCGCGCCGGAACTAGCGGCCGGAATCGCGCGCGTGAGGAGCGCGAAATCCGTGGGAATCCGCATGGGCAACTGGCTGTCGCTGAAGCAGGCGCAGGCGCTCCTCAATGCCCCCGACATCACCACCGTGAGGGGACTGCGCGACCGCGCCATACTGGCTGTTCTTCTCGGCTGCGGGCTGCGACGTTCCGAGGTAGCGGCGCTCACGTTCGCACATGTCCAACAACGCGATGGTCGCTGGTGTATAGTTGACCTCGTTGGAAAGCATGGTCGCGTCCGCACCGTACCAATACCGACCTGGGTCAAGGTAGCGATCGATATTTGGACGGGACCCGCCGGCGTGTCGGACGGCTATGTGTTCCGCTCCGTCAACCGCGGCGACAAGGTCCAGGGTGAAGTCCTTTCTGAAAAGGTGGTCTGGCAAATGCTTCGCCCCTACGCGGCAACCGCCGGAGTGCCAGGGATCGCGCCTCACGATTGCAGAAGGACGGCGGCGAAATTGTGCCGCAGTCGACCAGAATGCAGTGAAACCCGAAGTGGGGTTCATTTGGCTCCCCC
>CAVXWB010000142.1:0-65996 GCA_963765185.1 Bryobacterales bacterium | reverse complement strand
TCTGGCCTTATCCTTACTGTGCGGCCGATCCCGAGGCGCCCTTGGCTGCGCCGCTGCCCATGGTCGCGGCCAGATGCACGGCCTGACGGATGCGGGATATACGTTCCGCAGCGGCACAGGTTGCCGTTCATGGCGGCATCAATGTCCGCGTCGGTGGGCTTGGAGTTTGGCGGCGAGCAGAGGCCGTGGCCGTCATGATCTGCCCGGCCTGGCAATACCCGCATTGCGGCACATCCACCTGTTCCCAGGCGATCTGCACGGGATGATTGCCGTCCGCCGAGATGCCTTCGATGGTGGTTACCGCTTGGGTGCCGACCGTCGCGATCTGCGTTTGGCACGATCGCACCGCTTTCCGTTGAGGTGGACAGTGCAAGCTCCGCACTGGGCAATTCCGCAGCCGTATTTCGTGCCGTGGAGTTTGAGAACGTCTCGTAGGACCCATAACAAGGGCATATCGGCAGGAACGTCCACAGTGGACTTCTTGCCATTCACAGTCAAAGTGTAAGCCATGGCGCGTCAACTCCAGAAGGGGATTGTATCTGAAACACTACACTGTCGCGTAACCGCAACAAGCACAAAACAAAACATTTACGAAACCCGGCTCCTACGGTATCACCCATGGAGAGGCGGTGTCAATCGGGGGGCGTGATACAATCGTGCCGATGGCGGATTTCAAGCCAGGCACGTTTCGGCCATACCTTCGAGTACACAAACCGGGAGAAGCTCGGACAGCGCGAGCCGGCGAGCCCGCTGACGCTGCTTGAAATCCTAGCCGGCAATGCTGTTCATTCGCTCCGCTTGTTCGAGTTGCAGGCCCAGAATGGCATGGAGCCCTCGCGATATGGCGAGGCCCTGAAGAGCCTGCTCAACGCCGGGTATATCACGATCACCGGCGATGCTCCCGAACAGCTGATCATCATAACCTAGAGTGGTGTGACCGTAGCACAATTCGCGCGCCCTGCATAAGCTTGGAACAATATGGACTGGAGTTGGATCGACTGGCCCGCCGTGGCAGCGCTGGCGGGGTGGCCGGTGCCAGCGAATTGATTTCCCGATACAAGGACGATTCTGGCGCCTCGATCAAGAGCTTGCCGGCGGGTTTCTATATCGCTCTTAAACTGTGCGGCGTCGATTGCGGCGCTCGGCTTGATCCGCGCGAATCACCTCTTCGAGACATCTCGCTGGGCCCAGGTCTTGATGGCAGGAGTGAGCGCGATGGCGTTCTTCCGGACGTCGCTGTTGGTGGTGCGGGCAGGCGACCGGGACGTGGCCATCGGGCCCAGCGGGTTCCTCCAGATCTTCCTCACGGCGGCCGATCGGGCTGTGGATCGCAAGCGCGCGGCGGCGCGCTCCGATGCCGTGGCTGAGGTGATGAAGAGGGTCGATTTTACCAAGGCTTTGAAGGCGTTGCCGCCGTATTGCCTGGCGCTGATGCAAATATTTCGAAGGAGGATCAGCAGGAATTGGGCCGGGCGCTGAAGGACCTGGACGAGGGACCCGAGGAGCCGAGCGTGAAGGCGCTGCTACTGGGGATTGAGCTGATCAATGTGGTGGGCGTGGATGTGCTTACGACGGCGGTGAGCTCGCTTGGCGAGCAGATTCGATCTGTTCCAAAAGCTTCAGCGTCTTGACGACCTCTTGGTCCGCGTTTCCGCAGGCTTGGAAATCGCGCAGGGCGGATTGCGCCCACTCGCGGGCGTTGTCGAAGCGGCCCGCGCCGGCGAGTGCGCGGGCTGCGTTGCGGCGGGTCTTGCCGGCTCCTAAGCGATCTTGCATAGATTCGTAATAGCGGATTGACTCGCGGTGGTTGCGGAGCGCGAGGTCGATCTGCCCAGCTTCTGAGTAGATGATGCCGAGTTGGCTGTGGGTGACAGCCAGTCCTTCGACGGCGCTCCTCGGGAACATTTCGAGTGCCTGCCTGTAATATCGTTCCGCGTTTGAGAGATGAGTCAGGCATTCCTCAGCTGGCTGGTTACTGTTCTCCCGTCGCGGAACCGGTGGTGCGCCACATTGCCCAACTGGCCGGTGCACTGCGCCCGGCCCATGTGATCTTCGTTGTCGCGCAGTTCCAGACTGCGGCGGTACCACTGCTCGGCTAGGGCGAGATCGCGGATTTCGTCCAAATCCTTGTATGCATGACCTAGTCTAAGCCGGAATCGAGACGCTTCAAGCTGGATTTCCGGTTCCAGCGCCTGCCGGTAGGAAGCGCCCAATCGAAGCTGAATACGAAAGCTAAGAATCAACAAGAATCGCTTCTAAACTCTCGACAGGCTCCCAAATTGTCCAAGTTTGGCTAATTGACCAAAGTGGACAATTGGCATGTCTTTCAATTGTCGTAATTTCAACAACTTACAATTGGCCTCAAGCTTGCAATCTCGATGGCGAGGTAGGATGCTGAGGATTCAAAGGTCGGAACACGGGGAAGTGGTCTTTACGCTGAGCGGCCAAATGGACGAAGAAGCCACGGCCGGGCTGCAATCAGTAATTCGCTCAGAAGCGAATGGGCGCCGTATAGCCTTGGACCTGAGAGACCTGACGCTGGTGAACGAAGATGGCGTCATCTTCCTTGAGAGCTGCGAATCAAACGGCATCACACTTCAGAATTGCCCGGCGTACGTTCGCGAGTGGATTACGAGACAACGATGCGGAAGTTAGAAAGGAGTAAATAGTATGGCGACACCAGCAAGCTGGGCACGTGAAGTGCCCGCAGTCAACAGTAACGCGTCCTTTGAAGTCGAGGATTCGACATCGGGGAAAATCGCGCTCGACACTCAGCGAACTTTGCGGCAGCGGATTACCCCGCATTATCGGTAACAGCGCAGCTCTTCGGCACGTACTCGGACATGGTGCGCATCGTGGCGCCGACCGACGCCACGGTGTTGATCAACGGGGAAACAGGAACTGGAAAGGAACTGATTGCGGAAGCCATTCACAAGTGCAGCGACCGATCGAACGGCCCGTTTGTGAAGGTGAATTGCGCCGCCATTCCTGCTGGCTTGCTGGAAAGCGAACTGTTCGGACACGAGCGTGGCGCTTTCACTGGGGCGGTCGACGCGCAGTATCGGACGGTTCGAGCGGGCCAACCGCGGTACGCTTGTTCCTGGACGAAATCGGCGACCTTCCGCTGGAGTTGCAGCCAAAGCTTCTTCGCGTCATGCAGGAAAGACAGTTCGAGCGTCTAGGCGGTGCGGCCACGATTCACGCCGATGTGCGCGTGATCTGCGCCACGCATCGGAATCTCGCTGAGATGGTCGACGAACGGCAATTCCGCGCCGACCTCTTCTATCGGCTCAGCGTGTTCCCCATTGAACTGCCGCCGCTGCGTGATCGCCCCGAAGATATCCGTTTGTTAGTCCAACATTTTGCGATGGATTACGCTGCTCGCATGCACAAGCCGATTACGGCCATTTCAGAGGATTTCATGGCGGCTCTGGTCGAGCATTCATGGCCGGGCAACGTCCGGGAGTTGCAAAACTTCATCGAGCGTTCGGTGATTCTCTCGACTGGTCCAGTGCTGAATGGTTCGCTGCCCGAAGTACCTGCCAGGTATGCTGTCCGCGCCGTCACGCTGGAAGAGGCGGAGCGCTCGCACATCCTTCAGATTCTCCAGCAGACGGATGGTGTGATCGGCGGTCCAATGGCGCAGCCGCCCGGCTGGGCCTGCCGCGGACGACGTTGATCTCCAAGATGAGGCGGCTGGGCATCCGTCGCGGGCAAAGCTCAGCGTCGGCGGTGCGAGCAGCGGGGGCGTGACCCAGGTTGTCCCAGTCGGCATCCAATCTCAACAGCGTCAAAGGTGATCTTGCTGTAGTCTGCGCACGCAGAACGGGGCCTTTTTATTTGCTTGAGGGGAGTCTGGTCGAACGGATCCCCTGGGCCGGGCTGGGAGGTGATGGCTTCGCCACGACTCCGCTCGCCGACACTTTGCAGGGCGGGCTCTGGCTTGGATTTTTCCGCGTGGCGTCGAGTATTTCAGAGACGGTCAGGCCCTCGCAGGAAAGGAGATAATTCTACCCGTGGGATGGCTGACGCCGGGTAACCGACGCGCTGTTGCGCATGCGTCGCGGCCGTTCGTATTTCGTCAATGCATGCTAAACGGTCCCTATAGGGCGCTTTGATTCTAAAGTCACGACGCCATGATGTCTGGCGATGAACGTGCCGGGAGGCAATATTATGAACGTCACTATTCTTCAACGCAGCGTTGCGCGAATCGACCGTCCAACAGTACAAACGGGTATGACGCCACAACATCGTGTTCGTCCGCTCATTCCGCCAGGTGATCCCATGGCAACTGATCCTTTTCTGCTGCTGATGGAGGACCGGTTTCCGCGCGGCGTGTTTGACAGGCACCCACACAGGGGCATGGAGACTGTCACCTATGTGATCGATGGGCGGCTTGATCATTACGACAACTACGGCAACAAGGGCTCACTCTTGCCCGGAAATGTGCAATGGATGACTGCGGGGCGCGGCATCATTCACAATGAACAACCGCCTGTTGGTGTAACGGTTCACTCTCTGCAGCTCTGGGTCAATCTACCCGCCGCCGACAAAATGGTCGAACCACGAACTCAAAACCTGGTCGCCGCCGATCTGCCGCTGCGGCGCGAGCAGGGTGCTGAAATTCGCGTTTTCTCCGGAAAGTCAGGAGACGTGATCGCGCCGACCAAGAACTATACGCCGGTCACAATGCTCGAAGTGCGACTTGAAGCCGGGGCGCGCATTCGGCAGGAACTGCCTGCCGATTACAACGCGTTCCTTGTCGTGCTGGAAGGCGATGGCCTCGTTGGAGGGCGACGGCCCGGCGGCGACCAATCGCCGGTACACGCCGGTGATGTGGTCTGGTTGACCCGAACAGACGACGACGGCCTTTCAGAAGTGAGCATCGCTGGCGGAACTACGCCCTTGCGCGTTCTGCTCTTTGCGGGCCGCCCTCTTCGCGAGCCGGTTGTGGCACGGGGTCCCTTCGTCATGAACACCGAAGAGCAGATCCGGCAAGCGAATATCGATTACCGGGAGGGCCGGTTCGAACCGAGCCGGCGGTAAACGTCCGTCGTTGACCCAAAAAGCCAGCATGGGTCAACGTAAGCGACGGCCGTGGGCACGCGCCACTTGATCATCCCGACCTACACGGCGTCGTAGGCGAAAGCCGCGAACGTCTGCGGCCAAGGCAATGGGATAGGTCCCGGAAGACTTGTTCCAGCGCATGAACTTCTGCAGGTTCGAGGTGGAAGGGTTAGGAAATCGCATAGCGAACGCCTGGTGCATTTAGTTCAAAAGGCGGTCCGTTTCACGTTCAGAAGTGCTGCCGCTCCGGCGACGGCGACCAATGCGCCGGCCACGGCCAACTCACCTCAGTGCCCTCGATGATCGCCGTAAGAAAAGGTTTCGAAGATTGGAGCGGTCAAGAAAACCGACGAAATGACGACAAATCGTCGAAATACAGGCCCTCGCACGCTGTATCGAGGGACTCTATGCGTTGTCCGATCAGCTTGAAGACGTGCAATCCGCTTTTGGAGTGGTGATTGCATTTCTCTTCCGCGGAACATGCTTCTAAGGGAGAAATGCAATGCCTGCCAATCCAGCCAAGACGCTGCTCAGCCCGGATAATCATTCGCTGCTGATGATCGACCACCAATATCTGCAGATGCTCACCATTCGCTCACACGAGGCGAGCGAGCTCATCAACCATGCCGTGGCCCTGGTCAAGGCGGCAGCGATCTTCAAAGTGCCGATGCAGACCACGACTGCCTTCAAGGAGCGTCAGGGTCTGGTCGCGCCTCTGGCCGAGGCGACCAAGGCAGTCGCGCCGATCGACCGGACGACTCTCAATTCGTGGGAAGACCCGCGTATCGTCGACTGGGTGGAGAAGACTGGACGGAAGAAGCTCGTGATCGCCGGGCGCCGAGAAATATCCGGATTCGGTCGTCCTCCTGGGTGCCAAGGCCCCACTACGCGGAAGTCGAATACGGGTGGATAGAGCTCGGCTCGGCGATTTCGAATGCGCCAGCCCCGCTGTTACGCGTGAACCGGTTTTGGGAAAAGCCATCCTTGCAGCAAGCCCGAGCACTCTTACTCCGCGGTTGCCTCTGGAACACGTTTGTGACCGTGGGACGTGCCGGCGCCTTCGTTGATTTGTTCCGTTCACAATGTCCGGAGGTGATTCTGTCCATTAATAAGGCGATGGAAAAGATTGAACTGGAAGCCGCATACCGGCTGATGCCCGCCGTAGACCTTTCGAGCCACGTTTTGGCTCTTCATCCGAATCGATTGTTGGCAGTCCCCGATATGACATCGGGATGGGTCGATCTTGGTAGTCCCGCTCGTGTGATGAACACTCTGGCTCGGGACAACATCCGACCAGCGTGGTTGCATAACGGGCACCGGCTTTCACTGACCTCGGAGTAAAGACCGCCGACCACCTGGGGACTACCTGCACGGTTGTCGCAGCGAGCCCCCGTTCAGACCCTTATTGACTGGACATAGCGGTGAGTCGTGACTGGATCATCCAAAGCGCCTGCCACCTGGCGCAACGCCGAGAAGCTGACGCAAAGGAAAGTGTCCTGTCCACCCCCTCCTGCGATTCCTCTGCTGACGGCCTAGATAGCGGTCTCGAGGTGGGGAGCGCCGAATCGTCCATCCGGGGCCCGCCGGCGTGGCCGGGAATGTCGCTTATTCTCACACTCGGGGAAAGCATCGGACTCTGGTACGTAGTGTTGCCCCGTACCTAGGTGAGTTCACTCGTTCAATTCAGCCCGCCAGTTCTATTGATTCACGACCGCCCGGCTCGCACAATGGCGTATGGAACAACGATCCGAATCCCGAGTGAAATTCAACCAGCCTGTTCTCATTACGGCAATGCAGAAAAATGGCACCGTCTGCACCGGAAGATTCGTCGATGTGTCTTCAGATGACATGAGGATCAAATCAAGCGCTGACTTGGAGGTTGGGAGCCTGGTAGAGCTGGAAGTCGGCGATGAGCTGATGATGACGGAAGTGCGCCGTTGTGAACCGGACGAAGGGGAATACAGCGCTGGCCTGTTGATTTTGTCATGGCTTGAGAAATCGGAGTTGAAACGGCTCCTGCGGGAAGCCGTCGCGGGGCCCACGCCTCAGCCCACCCCGAACCACTCGAAATTATTGGCGGTCGCCTGAAGCGACCTGAAAAGGAGATGAACGATGGACGCTGCAACAGTTCGATTCGTTTGTGCGGTGCTGGCGGTCTGTTTTCTGGGGATGATCGCGATGCGCCGTAAGAAGAGCACGGCGGAATAAGAGGATGTTCCCAGCCCGCCCTGGGTGATCACGGCGGGGTGAATCGTGGCGGGAGGCACCTGCGGTTTGGCGGATTTGCGTAGCCTCGTCGGTGGAGACAATCTTTGGCTCCGTAATTTTGCTTTACCGGCCGCGCCAGTTTCAGCGCGCTGCCTTCCACCGTCAAATCCAGGTCGCGGGCGGAAGCCTCCCCGCATGTCGCGCAGATCCCTTCCAGCCTAAACATGTAGTCGCGATGCGCTTCGTTCCGGAGCGCAGTGCGTATCGCGAAGTTGGCGCGCGCCACGCCGGGGGCGGTCGCGCAGATGGCGCGGGCAAGGCGGTCTTCGAGCGATCGAGGCCCGCTCCCGACATTTCCCTACCAGGCATAATTGCGCAGGGCACCTCGATACCAACCAGATGCGCCCGAGGGTGTACACTCACATAGTTGAGGGAGCAAAAACAGAAATCCAGGTGAAGAACTAAGGAGCATGTGGATGGTTCCGCTGAAGAACTCCTGGGCATTTCCGGTGATTGAAGCGGCGCATTTATCAGGCGTCGCGTTGCTGGCTGGTACGATCCTCTTTACGGACCTGCGCAGGCTCGGGGCGGCCATCGCGCCTCAGACGAGTGAAGAGCTTGATCGAATCTTTAAGCCGTGGGCGCAAAGCGGGCTCGCGATCCTTCTGGCGACCGGCGCTTTGATGTGGTTCGCCGATTGGGAACGTTACCGGCTCAACCCAGCGTTTGGTGTGAAGATGGCGCTGGCAGTGCTGGCGCTAATCTCATATTTCGTGCCTCGAAGGCATAAGGCGATCGCGATTGTATCCCTGGTGCTGTGGACAGGCGTGGTGCTGGCGGCGCGGGCTATCGCGGATTTCGACATCTGAATATGCTGCTAGCTCTCGCTCAGTGGGTCCATTCGACGGCGTTTAGCGCGGTCCTGGCGGGCTCGACATGGGCTTATCCGGTGATCGGCGGGCTGCACGTGCTCGGTCTGGCATGGTTTGGCGGCGCTGTATTACTCTCGTCGCTCTACCGAAGCAACGGAGAGGGGCGTCCGCGGCCTGCCATTCTATGGACCGGTGGGGCGGTCATGCTTGTGACGGGCGCACTGCTATTCGCGGACGAGCCGCTGCTTTGTGCCGGCAGTCAATCGTTTCGCGTGAAGATGCTATTGCTGGTCATGCTGGCGGCGACGAGTCAAGTGCGCTCGAAGATTGCCACTCCTCTGACGTTGACCCTGTGGGCCGGCGTGCTGTTGGCGGCGCGCGGCATTGCCTTCTTCTGAACGCTGAGCAGACTGAGCCCCGATGATAGAGATTATCAATGTGCTTGATAGGGGATGCCCTCCACCATATTTAGTGATACGCTGTTCGATGCATGGCCCCCTGCTGCGTCGATCCACTACGGTGACCTGATGAAACACTGCACTCAAGCCCAGATAGCCGCGATTCTGATCGCCTGTTTCCGATTAGGGGCTCAAGCGCCTCAACCACCGGCTCCGGATACCGGAGGTCGCGGGCCCTCGGGGCAGATTCAACAGCGAATCCGGCCGCCGGCCCGGATCATGAGCTTTGCGGCGGAGCCCGCTAACTTGAAGCCGGGGGAATCGGCTCTTCTGACCTGGGCTACCGAGAATCCCAATAGCGTCGGCATCGATCAAGGGGTGGGCCGGGTTACGCCCAGGGGGACAATTAAAGTCACTCCTATGGCGACCACGACATACACGCTAACCATCGGTGGGCCGGATGGCCCGCTAACGCGTTCCATCACAGTCAATGTCGCCGGAACAGTAGCCGCCAGTGCGAATACGCCTGCCGCGCCGGCGAAAAAGGAAGTCCCCAGGCTGGCCAATGGTAAGCCGGATCTCTCGGGAGTTTACGGAAGTGGCGGCGGCGGCAGGGGTGGCGGCCGCGGAGGCGCCGCTGCGGCGCAGGCTCCGGGAGCCCTTCCGACCACGCCGACGTTAAAGGCGGGCGCGGAGAAATTCAAGATCGTGCGTGGCCCCGACGACACGGGACAGTATTCCGACTGCATGCCGGTGGCCGGGCCCGGCGCTTTTAGCGTTCCCTATCAGTTCCAACTGGTGCTAAACACACACAGTCTGGCGATCCTTTATGAGTATCCGGGAACCTTCCGCACCATCCCAATCGACGGTGTTCATCCGCAAGATCCCGACCCCACATGGATGGGAGATTCGGTGGCCCATTGGGAGGGCGACACCTTGGTGGTGGACAGCGTTGGCTTCAACGACAAGACGGAAATCAACGGCTATAAACACACCGAAGCGCTGCACATCGTGGAACGCTTCAGCCGTCCCAATTTCGACAGTTTGCAGTATCAGGCGGTGATCGAAGATCCCAACGTCTTCGAGCGGCCATTTGCAGTGAACCGGACTTTCGGGCTGCGCTCGGATCTCGCCAAGGTGGACGAATTCGTCTGCGAGAACAACCGCGATTATACGGTCTATTTTAAGAAGTAGGAACTCCCGATTCGAAGGATTTTAGAATGAAAATAAGATTACAATTGATTGCTTTGGCGCTTTTCGCCGGTCTGCTGCTGATGACTCCGCCGATCTTCGCGCATCATTCAACCGCCATGTACGACATGGCCAACCCGGTCACCGTTACGGGCACGGTCACGAAGTTCGACTGGACCAATCCCCATGCGCACATCTACCTGGACGTCAAAAACGAGAAGGGTGAGATCGAACATTGGGACGTGGAGATGATGAGCCTGAACCACCTGAAGTCCTATGGGTGGACGCACTCCACAGTGAAGGAGGGCGATGTTATCAGTTGCACGGGTGGAAAAGCCAAGAGTGGCGACCATGCCATGATCAGTTCGGTCATGAAACTGGGCGATGGCCGCACCATTAAGTCATAAACGTCCGTTCTGCACAGCTAGTTTCCGAGGGAGGTGCCACGTGGCCAGCATTCGCCGTGTCGGTGTGGTTTTTTGCGTTGTCTTCGCACCCGTTTGGGCGCAGTCCAGTTCCACGCCTCAGAACCCCAGTGGAGCGCCGGTGGCCGGCCAAACGGCGGCGCCGCGGCCCGCGCGCGTGGTACCGGCCGCGCGGATTGTCAGCTTCGCGGCAAAACCCGAATCCGTCCAAAGCGGGCAGCCGGTTCTTCTCATCTGGGCCACGGAGAATCCAAGCGGCGTGACGATCGATCAAGAGGTGGGCCGCGTGGCCGCCCGCGGCAGCCGGCAGGTCTTTCCCACCGCGACCACCGTTTATACGTTGAAGGTGGGCGGACCGAATAACACCGCTCTCACACAATCCGTTACGGTGACCGTCTCCGGCACGGCTCCGGCGGGGGCGATCAAGGCCCCACCGGTCGCTTCCAAAGACCCGCGCATGCCGGATGGCAAGCCCGATCTGACGGGAGTTTACGGGTCGGCCGGCGTCCGCGATCTCATGCCGCCCGTGCTGAAGCCAGGAGCGGAGAAATTCAAAGTCGACCGCAGCGGAAATTTTGTCGGAGGCAGGACCACTTTAGGCACCGACTGCGTCCCCCTCGGAATCCCGCAGACCTTCGTGACTCCTTACCCGTTCCAGATCGTTCAGAAACAGAATTTCCTGGTGATGATCTTCGAGTATCCCAACACGTTCCGATTCATCCCGCTCGATGGCCGCCCGCATGGGCCGGACCCGGATCCCACATGGATGGGAGAAGCCGTGGGTCGCTGGGATGGGGACACGCTGGTGGTGGATTCGATCGGGTTCAACGACAAGACCGAGGTGAGCGGTTACATGCACACCGAGGCTTTGCACGTGGTGGAGCGGTACAAGCGCGTGGCGAATGGCCTTCAGTACGACGTCACCGTGGACGATCCCAACGTGTTTCAGAGCCCTTGGACGCTTCCCACGCGCGTTCTTCCGGCCCGTCCGGACGAAGAAAGAGTGGACGAATTCGTGTGCGAAAACAACCCGGACTACACCAAATTGTTCGGAAAGGACGCTAAAAAATAACCAGTGTCGGTCCTCAGCGTTTGCGAGTGGATTCAGAACCTGCCGTTGGCGAGCGGCGTAAAGCATTCCGCCTGGCAGTTCCCCGTGATCGAGAGCATTCACTCTCTGGCCCTGAGCGTGATGCTTTGGCCCGCCGCGATTCTGGATTTGCGCCTGCTCGGCCTGGTAATGCGGCGGCGGCCCGTTTCCCAGGTGGCGGCGCAGTTTCTGCCGTGGATATGGACCGGCTTCGCCGTCATGATTTCGAGCGGAGTGGTGCTGTTCGCCTCCGAAGCCGTGAAGTGTTACAACAGCCCTTTCTTCCGCGCAAAAGTCGTGCTGCTGGGTGTGGCGGGGGTGAACGCGCTGATCTTTCACCACACCGTATTTCGCGGCGTGGATGCGTGGGATCATGGCTCCCCGACGCCATGGCGCGCGAGGCTGGCGGGCGCATCCTCGCTACTCGTTTGGATCGGCGTCGTCGCCATGGGACGGGCGCTCGCCTACGCTTGAGTAGCTTATGCTAGGCGAATCTTTCCTGCCTTATTTCGAATGGTGCGGCAATACCTGGCTGGGGACCACCGTGCGCGACACGATCTGGGCATTCCCCCTCATCGAGACCTTTCATCTGCTGGCGTTGGCGGTGCTGCTGGGGAGCGTGCTGATCGTCAACCTGAGTGTATTCGGGGTGGGCAAACGGTATGTCCCGGCCGCACAGCTGGCGCGCCAGATGGAGCCGTGGATGCTGGCAAGCATCGGCGTGCTGATCGCCTCCGGGATTCCGATGGCGTTTTCGGAACCGATGAAATGTTTTGAAAGCATTTCGTTTCCGATCAAGATGGGCCTGATCCTGTTGGGAATCGCATCTCAGCTCACGATCCAACGCAGGTGGGTTATCGCGGGCGATACGACCGCTCGGAAAGCCAAGTTCGCCGCCATCTTGTCGATTGCAATTTGGACCTTGGTGGGGGCCGCGGGGAAAGGCATTCCGTACGTGTAGCAGCTTGTAGTATATAGTGTTGGATCGGGGGCGACAATGCTGTCGAACACCATGACCGGTCGGGCATCCAGCGGGTACTTTGCATGAGGCGTACCTCGAGATGCCTAACATCGACTTGAAACTTCTGGGCGTCGTCAGCGTTCTCCAAAAGACGCGAAGCGTCTCAAAGACCGCCAAGCGCCTCGGATTGAGCCAGTCCACGGTTAGCATGACTTTGGCCAAGCTCCGCGATCACTTTCACGATCCACTCTTCGTAAGGACCTCAACGGGGATGGAAGCGACGCCTTATGGAGCCGAAATCATCGGCCACCTTAAGAGAGCCGAAGAAATTCTACAGTCGGTACTCGAACACCATGCGAGCTTTCTGCCGATCAGCGCGGATCGCGTCTTCCATATCCATTCCACCGATATCGCCCAGGTGACCTTGCTTCCGAAGCTGATGCGGCGGTTTCAGCGGGTTGCCCCCTTGTTGCGGGTCGAGCTCACAAGGATGTCGAACAATACCCCCAGGCTCCTCGAATCCGGCGAAGCGGATCTGGCGGTAGGGTTCATCATGCCGATGGGCGGCGGGTTTTGCCGACAAAGACTATTCAAAGATCGCTTCATTTGTGCGGTTCGCGGCGATCACCCGAGGGTGCGGGACAAATTGACCTTGGAGCAGTTCCAGAGTGAGACTCACCTTGAAATAGCGACTTCCGGAACAGGACACGGCATCGTCGGAAAGACACTGGAGCAGAAGAACATCAAGCGAAGGATCGGTCTGACAGTGCCGAGCTTTCTGGGTATCACTTCCATCATCACCACGATGGACTTTCTGGCGGTTATTCCCGCGCAGCTTGGACAACACTTGGCCAGCGTCGCGGATATCAAGATGTTCGAACTTCCATTCGAAATGCCGGCGTATTTCATCACGCAGCATTGGCACGAGCGTTACAGCAACGATTGCGCGAACAGATGGTTGAGGAGCATCATGGCGGACCTGTTTCTAGAACACACAGAGAACCTTGCTTCTCCTGCGAACGCCAAGGTTGCGGCACTTTCCCCGATGGTGGCGCCGGAGAAGCAACACTCCGAAATGCGGCCTGACACCGCGAACGCGTGATAGCCCACGACCCGATCTTGGTCGTATCAATTCGTTTGATAAGGTTTATCAACCCAAGTCCTGAAACGTAGCGTTAAACTACCACAGGCTTCTAAGGTTAGCAAAGGGCGGGAGGTGGTTACGAAAAACCGAGTGATCGCCACGCTGCTCGGGGCGCTGTGGTTACCGTTGGTAGCCCAAGTCCCCCCGCCACCGGCTCAGGATGCCGGAGGCCGCGGGTCCTCGGGCCAGATTCAGCAGCGAGTTCGGCCCCCGGCCCGGATCATGAACTTTACGGCGGAGCCCGCTAACTTGAAGCCGGGGGAATCGGCTCTTCTGACCTGGGCTACCGAGAATCCCAATGGCGTAGACATCGATCAGGGCGTGGGCCGGGTTACGCCCCGGGGAACGACTAAAGTCACTCCGGCGGCGACCACCACCTACACGCTAACCATCACTGGGGCGGATGGCGCCCTAACCCGCTCCATCACAGTCAATGTCGCCGGAACAGTAGCCGTCGGTGCGAATGCGCCTGCCGTGTCCGCGAAAAAGGAAGTCCCCAGGATGGCCGGCAAGCCGGATCTCTCAGGAGTTTACAACTTTGGAGGTGGCGGAGGAGGTGGCCGCGGCGGTAGAGGCGGCCGAGCGGGAGCCGCGCCAGTTGCCGCTGCTGCGGCGGATTCTTCAGGGAGCCTTCCGACCACGCCGACGTTAAAGGCGGGCGCGGAGAAATTCAAGGTCGTTCGTGGTCCCGACGACACGGGGCAGTATTCCGACTGCATGCCGGTGGCCGGGCCCGGCGCCTTTGGTGTTCCCTATCAGTTCCAATTGGTACAAAGCGCACACAGTCTGGCGATCCTTTATGAGTATCCGGGAACCTTCCGCACCATCCCGATCGACGGCGTTCATCCGCAAGATCCAGACCCCACTTGGATGGGAGATTCGGTGGCCCACTGGGAGGGTGACACCCTGGTGGTGGACACCGTTGGCTTCAACGACAAGACGGAAATCAACGGCTATAAACACACCGAAGCGCTGCACATCGTGGAACGCTTCAGCCGTCCCGAGTTCGGCAGTTTGCAGTATCAGGCGGTGATCGAAGATCCCAATGTCTTCGAGCGGCCATTTGCGGTGAACCGGACTTTCGCGCTGCGCACGGATCTGGCCAAGGTGGACGAATTCGTCTGCGAGAACAACCGCGACTACACGGTCTATTTTAAGAAATAGGAACTCTCGATTTGGAGGTTTTTGGAATGAAGATGAGATTGCAATTGATTGCTTTGGCGCTTTTCGCCGGTCTGCTGCTGATGACTCCGCCGATGTTCGCGCATCATTCAACCGCCATGTACGACATGGCCAACCCGGTCACCGTTACGGGCACGGTCACGAAGTTCGACTGGACCAATCCGCATGCGCACATCTACCTGGATGTCAAAAACGAGAAGGGTGAGATCGAGCATTGGGACGTGGAAATGATGAGCCTGAACCACCTGAAGTCCTATGGGTGGACGCACTCCACGGTGAAGGAAGGCGATGTCATTAGTTGCACGGGCGGAAAAGCCAAGAGCGGCGACCATGCCATGATCAGTTCGCTCATGAAACTGGGCGATGGCCGCACCATCAAGTCATAACGCTTGAGGGGCAGGATGATATTTGTGCGCTGGTCGATAGGCGCACAGTCTGGGTTAGTCTCGGAAGCTGAGGTTGTTTTAAAAAAAAGGGGAGCGAGTTTATGCGAGTAGGGTTAGGCCTCGTCTGTCTATTCCTCGTCAGCGCGGCGGCATTCGGCCAAGGCGGCAACGCAACCATCACTGGCACCATTACCGACTCTACGCGAGCTGTCGTCGCCGGAGCGACCGTAGAAGCCAAAAACACGGCAAACGGGATTGAATTATACTGGGGCGTCGAGTACCGCCGGGAATTATACGATCTCGGATTTGCCGGTCGGCACCTATGTCGTCACGGTTAAGGTGCAGGGATTCAAGACCTTCACCCACACGAATCTGGCCGTTGCGGCTACGCAGGTCCTGAAAGAAGACATCGGTCTGCAATAGGCAACGCCACCGAGTCGGTAACCGTCACCGCCGAAGCTTCACTGCTGAAGACCGAGACCGCAGAGTTGACGCACAACGTCACGCTGACGCAAATGGACAATCTTCCTCTACTGGGCATTGGGGCCGCAAACAACGGCCCCGACGCCATCCGTAATCCATTCAACGTAGTGCTGACGCTGCCTGGCTCTTCCGGTTACACTAACGCCAACACGCCCGGCTACAGCCTGGGCAATTTCAACGGCCAGACCTCGCAGGCATCGATCCGCATCGAAGGCCAGGACGCAACGCCTCACGCGCTGGCTTATGAATCGATGGCCCAGCCCGGCGTGGACGCGATTCAGGAAGTTGCGTTCCAGACCAGCAACTACGCTCCTGAATTCGGAACCACGGGAAACGTGTTAATGAACTTCACCATGAAGTCCGGTACCAACCAATATCATGGCAGCGGCTACGACTACTTTGTCAACGAAGATCTGAATGCCGGCGATCCTTTCAGTGTGAACACGTCGGGCGTGGGAAAGGTCCGGCAGAGGAACCGGCGCAACGATTTCGGCGGTACCCTGGGCGGTCCCATCACCATCCCCAAAATCTATAACGGGCACAACAGGAGCTTCTTCTTCTTTAACTATGAGGAGTACCTTGAGACCTCGCAGATTCTCAATAGCGATACAGTGCCGGCGCCCGCTTATCTCCAGGGCAATTTCAGTGCGATTTCAGCGAACGGGACTTGCAGTCTTTGCGCCGGCCTCGGGATTCCGACTACGGCGTTGGGTGTTCCGGCCGTTCAAAAGGATCCCAACGGCGCCGTAATGTTCGCGAATGAGATCTACGATCCCCTCACGCGACAGGTAGCTACCTCTGGTTCCCTGGCTGGCCAGGGATACGCGACACCGTTCCAGAACAACATGATTCCGCTGACCCGCTTCGATCCAGTCACGGTGAAGCTTCTAAGTCTGTTCCAAACACTGGGTGTCACGGCGCAGAACTCCAATCTCACCGGGAATTACCTCGGCTCCGTCCCAAGCAATCGTTACACGGTCATACCGTCAGTTAAGATCGACCATAATATCTCCAGCAAGGACAAGTTGTCTTTCTATTATCAGGAGACCAATCTCGTGAACCATGTCTCCGGGGGCATAGGCGCTCCGCAAGGCGCGGATGGCCTGCCGTTTGAGATCGGCGAGTACCGGTGCAACTGCATTGAGGGCTGGACGGAACGGCTGAACTACGACCGCACCCTGACGCCGACCATCCTGTTGCACCTTGGCGCGGGCTACTATTACACCAGTTTCAGCGACAAGGCGGCGTTCACAAGTTTTAATCCCTCACAGTTTGGGCTCAGTGGCTTTGTACAGAACCGCCAGTTCCCCTCCATTACGGGGATGTGCACCGGAGGCTGGCCCTGCACGGGCGCGGGCGGCATGGAAAACATCGGGACGCTCGGTCAAATTCAGAGTCTCTACCACGACAACAAGCCGACATATAACGCCAACGTGACGTGGGTCCATGGCAAGCACACCTACAAACTCGGCGCGGAAGTCTACTTCCAGGGAGCTCCCATCCAAGAATACGCCGGCGTAACGCTCGCCACCGGCACGAATGCGACCTCGGCTCCCTTCACTCCGGCCAATAGCCTCAACGGATTTAGCACGGGTTTCGGCTTCGCCAGTTTCCTGCTGGGCGACTATAATTCCACTACGCAGAGCGCGCCATACGATTACCGCATGGGGTATCAGCAATGGGCGCTGTTCCTTCAAGATTCCTGGAAGGTGACCCGTAAGCTCACCCTGGATTACGGCCTGCGGTATGATTTGGCCACGCAACCCCATGAGCAATACGGGCGTTTGGGGCAGTTCGATGAGACTTTGGCGAACGCCGATGCCGGAGGTCATCCGGGCGCGACGATCTATGCCAACACCTGCGGCTGCCAATTCTACCAGCCCAGTTATCCTTACGCGATCGGGCCGCGGCTCGGCATCGCCTATCAGATCGATTCCAAGACGGTATTTCGCGGCGGATGGGGAATCCAGTACACGGAAGTGTTCGGGACCGCCGGCGGCATTGTCAGTTCCAACGGAATTTATCCGGTGACCGCCAACAGCCCCTCCTACGTTCCCCTGGCATCGCAATTCGTCAACATCGAGACGCCGGGCGCAATCGTACCGCCAACATGGCCAGTTTCCAACAACAACATCTATCCGGTGGTGGGGACCGTTGGGTCCGGAACCGGGACCAGGCCTGTGATGCCCGACGCGAATCAAAACCGGCCGCCCCGGGAAAACCAGTTCAGCGCCGGCATCCAGCGCGAGATCACCAGGAACTTCGTCATGGAGGCGGCGTACGTGGGCAATCGCGTAGCTTGGCTGTCGGGCCCACTCGGGGAGATGAGCCAAATCTCTCCGGCCACTTACGCACAATATGGTTTGTATCCTTACCCCGGGACCGGTCCCTGCTCCACCGGGGGCGGAGTGTGCGCCAACTCAACTTATAGCAACAATACCGATCGCGTCCTGTTGGCCGACTCGATCAGCAGCACCGCGGTAGTTCAGAAACTGGCTTCCGTCGGTATCAGCAGCATTTTGCCATATGCAGGGTTTCCCACCAGTACCGCGCTGTCGGGCGTTCTGGTCCCCTTCCCACAGTTCGGAGCGCTTGAGCCGACGGGATCCGCCACCGGCGATTCCAAGTACGACGCATTACAGATGAAGGCGACGAAGCGGCTCTCGCATGGCCTTCAGGCTGGCGGCGCTTTCACCTGGGCGAAGGGCTTCACCCGGCCCACCCGGCAGGACTTCTTCAACCCTGCGGGCAATCCGTGGGCGCTGCAAAATATTCCTCCGCGGGCGCTGACCTTCAACCTCGTCTACACCACTCCGAAGGCTTCCTTCCTGAACAACTGGGAAAACCAAATTACCAGAGGCTGGGAGATCGGGGGGTACGCGCTCTACCAAAGCGGCTTGTTTCTGACGCCTCCAGCCAGCCCCACGGCGAATTTCCTGCCCAGCGAAGACACACTGGTTCCCGGCCAGCCTTTGTACAACGTCGACATCAACAATATCCACAGTTACAATCCGGGCACCACGCAGGTTCTGAATCCGGCAGCCTGGGCTGCCTGCCCCACCAACGCAACCTGTCCGGCGGTCTCAACCCTCTATAGCAATTTCCGCGCTCCACGCACTCCGAGCGAGAATGCGAACATTGGACGCAACTTCCGGATCAAGGAACGAATGAACTTCCACATCCGAGCCGAGTTCGTCAATATATTCAACCGGACCCTCATGCCGGCCCCAATCGCGACGAACCCGCAGAACGCCGTGACAAAGACCGCGGGGGTCAATTCAAGCGGCTTCGGAGTCATCAACACCTTCGCCACTCCTGGGAGCCAGCCGACCACGGCCACGGCGCCTTATCTTACGGGCCGCACGGGTACGCTGATCGCCCGCTTCACGTTCTAAAATTAATTGTCAAGGAACTGAAGCTCCGGTCGGACCCGTGGCGGACGAATAGGCAAGGAGGCAAATAGAATGGCAATCGCAAGAAGTATATTCGGCGCGGTTTTGGCGGCATGCTCGATAGGGCTGGCGGCGGCTGAGGCGCCTGCCACGACGGCCCAGGCGCCCGCTGGAACGCCTCAATCGGGGATCGTCTCGGCCGGCAAAGGAAACCCGTACAATTTTGCCCGAAGGCGTTGCCGCGCGAAACGTGGATTTCAGGAGCCGAGCCGCGTTCGATCCGCCGGGCCAATCGGCGACCCTCACGTGGTCGACGGAAGACCCCACTGGGATTACGATTGACCCGGATCTCGGTCGCGTCGCTGCGCGCGGAGTCGTGAAGGTGGCTCCCCTCCAGGACGACGACCTATACATTGACGGTGCTCGGGCCGAACGATCAGAAGTTGACACGCACGGTGACGGTGAACGTTGCGGGTACCACTCCGGTTCGGCATAGCTGCCTGGGAAGTGAACCGAGAAGGCAACGCCTCGTACAGCGGATGGCAAACCCGACTTGTCGGGAGTTTGGGCGAGGCGGCGGCCGGGCGCGGCGGGCCGGCGCGAATGCCGGCCAGCGGAAAACCGCCCTAGAAGCCCGGCGCGGAGAAGTTCAAGGTGGTCCGCGGCCCCGACGATACGGGCCAATATTCGGATTGCATGCCGTTGGCCGGGCCGCAGGGCGTGGCCGCGCCTTATCATTCTGAGTTCGTTCAGGGCGCACATGTCCTGGCGATTCTGAACGGGTTCCCAGGTACTTTTCGCATCATCCCCACGGACGGAGGCCCGCATCCGGTAGATCCAGACCCCACGTGGATGGGCGATTCGATCGGTCATTGGGAGGGCGATACGCTGGTGGTGGACTCAGTCGGGTACAACGACAAAACTGAGATCAGCGGCTACCGGCACACGGACGCTCTGCATATCGTCGAGCGCTTCCGCCGGCCGGACTTCAATACCCTCCAGTACGATGCGACGATGGAGGACCCCATGTTTTTGCGAAGCCCTGGACGGTGAGCCGAGTCTTCCAGCTCCGCACCGACATGACTAAGGCCGACGAATTCGTCTGCGAGAACAATCGCGACTACAATCAACTGTTCGACAAGAAATAATTCGGAGATCCGTTTGGGGTCGAGCCGGGGAAGGCGCTGAGGCTCGCAAGTTCAGGACTGCCGCCGCCCGCGATAGGCTTCGATCTTGTACGGGTTTCTTTTTGGGTCAGCAATTGAGCAGGGAGAACCTGTTGGGTTCTCTTTGAGACCGATTCGGGTTTCCGGTTTCGAAGGCGCTTGAGGACGTCCTTCATCGTGAACTGGCTCGAGGATTTGAGAGTCTTCAATTCCTTCCAGTCGAGGGGCAGGGCTACCGGCGCACCGGGCCGGGCGCGGACGCCGTAGTCTGCGATGGCCGTTGCGGTATAGTCGTTGCGGAAGTAGTCGATGAAGATTTTAGAGGTCCGTTTTGCCTTGCTCATGGTGGCGACATAGGCCGCGGGCTCGGCGGCGACCATCTCCCCGGCCAGCGATCCGGCAAAGGCTTTCACGGCCGGCCATTTGTCCTTGCCGGCCAGCGGAACGGTGACGTGCAATCCCTTGCCGCCCGTGCATTTCAGGGTTGATTCGAGCCCCTTGCGCTGCAGACGCTGGCGCAGATCCTGCGCGGCCAGCTTGAGCGCCTCGAATGGCACGTCCGGCGCCGGGTCGAGATCGAAGATCATGCGATCCGGATAATCGATCGCATTGACGGGTGCGCCCCAGGGGTGCAGTTCGATCGCACTCATCTGGATCAGTTCCAACAGTCCTTTCTCGTCGTCGATAAAGAGGTATTCGTATTTCTTGCCCTTGTGCCTGAATTCGAACGGCTTTACATCCGCACCCAGGCCTCTGCCGGGATTGCGCTGAAAGAAGCATTTGCCGCCGATGCCTGACGGACACCGCAGAAGGCTTAGAGGGTGCCGGATGATTTGAGGCAGAAGGAAGGGCGCGACGGCGGAATAATATTCGGCAAGCTGGCCCTTCGTGACATGGCCGGTTTCCGAAATGACGCGATCGGGATGTGTAATGGCGACGCCGCTGACGACAAGAGTGCCCGGCTTTGCCGATTTGATTGCCGGCCTGGCCGCCGCTTCCGACGCAGGAATGGTTGTGGCCTCGCGCACCGCCGATGCCCTGGCTTTACGTTTGGCATTGTCGCCGCGGGCTATTTCTTCCATCGAGCGTCCGCTCGTGACGCTGAAGGACAAACCCTCCAGGAATTCGCTGTTGGAGCCACGGCTGGCCTGGTCGTCATCTTCCTTGATCAACAGCCAGTTCTCCTTCTTTCCGTCGCTTCGCATGCGGATGAGGTTCCACCGGCCTTTCAATCGATCGCCATGGAGAATGAATCTGAGATGGCCCTTTTTCAGGCCCGCGCGGGGATCGCCCTCCGGTTCCCACCAGCCGGTATCCCAGAGCATCACCGGGCCGCCGCCATATTGGCCCTCGGGGATGGTTCCTTCGAAGCTGCCGTAGGAAAGCGGATGATCTTCCGTGCGAACGGCCAGCCGCTTGTCGGCGGGATCGAGGCTTGGTCCCTTGGTGACGGCCCAGCTAAGCAGAACTCCGTTCAGTTCCAGCCGGAAGTCGTAATGCAGGCGGGTCGCGTCGTGTTTCTGGATGAGGTAGGAGAGTTTCTGCTCGCGGCTTTTTACGCGCCCTGGTCTGGGTTCGGACGTCTTGGTGAAATCGCGCTTCCGGTTGTATTCTTCGAGCGCCATTCTATCCCCACTATAGCCGCTGATGACGGGCAGGATTTCGCCGACCGGCGCCTGCGCCCTTTATACTACGAGGGGGAGCGGCTCTTGCTATGGCAGGCATTGTCTGGAAGGGATTTATTAGCTTCGGTCTGGTTTCTTTTCCGGTGCGCTTGTTTTCGGCGGCGCGGAATGAAACCATCCATTTCCACCTGCTGCCAAGAAGGACAAATCCCGCGTAAAAGAGGTCTGGTACTGTGCCGAGTAAAACAGGCGCATCGAGCGGTCCGACATAGTAAAGGGTTACGAAGTCGGCAAAGGCGAATACGTCATCGTCGAAGATGAGGAACTCAAAAAGATCGCCCCCACGACCGCCACGGCTATAGACATTTTGCAATTCGTGGCTAACGACGAAGTCGATCCTATCTACTTCGAAGCCTCTTATTACGTGGCGGCCGAGACAAGTTCCAGCAAACCGTACTGTCTTTTCTCAGCAGCCTTGACCGGCACCAAACAAGACGCCATTGGCAAAATCGCGATGCACAGCCGGGAACACATCGCCCTGATCCGTCCCTCCGGGATGGCCTCATCCTCCACACGCTCTATTATCCGGACGAATTGCACACGAGCAATCGCGGGGATGCACCCAAGGCGACGTACTCAGCCAAGGAACTCGAGTTGGCGAAGAGTCTGGTGAATCATCTTAAGGCGCCCTTCAAACCGCAGGTGTTCAAGGATGAATACCGTGAAAACGTCGAGCGGCTGATCGATCAGAAACGAAAGGGGCAAAAGATCACGGTTCTCAAACAACCCCGCAAGCCACCCGTGATGGATCTGATGGACGCGCTGAAGCGCAGTTTGGATGCCTCCGCGGCGGGGGCAACCATTGAGGGCGGCGCCCACGCACCCAAGAAGAAGGCGGGGAGGCGCAGGGCCGCGTAGAGCGCTGTCTGGGCCGGCGTTTTACCGGATTTGCGGTTTGGTCGACTTCCTTGAAACGAAGCCGCAAAGGCGGCTTGACGGCCGGGTCCAGAGAGAGCGCCGCCGGCGAGAGGAGTTGCTGCGTTGTGTGAAAGGCAGGCGCGTTGTCAAGTCTGGTTCAATAAGGGTGAGGAGGTCACGAGAAAAATGGAAACCAAGCAGAAGATGGCGATTGCCGGCTCGGGCCTGGTAGTGGCGGGCATCGGGTTGGGCATCCTGGGCGCGGCGCTGATCGTACCGGCGGCGTTCGCGTGGACCGCGCGGCTGGTCGAAACAGCGGCGGACAGTCTTACCGCCAAGGTTGAAGGAGCATCCAAGACCGTTGGGACGGTCGCGGGAACTCTGCATCGATCCTTCAACGAAGCGAAAAGGGCCGGCGTGGCCGAATTGAAACGCAGCCGTTCAGATGAAAGGACCGCCACCGGTTAGGCGTCCGCTGTTGATCCCTTCCAACGCGCCCCCAGTTCTGCAACCGTTTTGAATCTGGGGCATCTAAGAAATTGGGAATGGCTCTTAGTCCCACCCTGGACGCAGCGCCGTTTCCGCCGAACGGCTGCATTAAGCCGGTCTGAGTTCGCGCCGGTGACCTCCGACTCCGACGTTGACCCCGCCGGGAAGTGCAGCCGTCCGGTTTGAAGGGCGTATGGAGATTAACGACAATCCGGACGGCTCTTTCGATCCTGTCGAGGAAGCCTCCCGAGAATCGTTTCCAGCAAGCGATTCTCCCGCTTGGGCGATGGGTGAAGAGAGCACGGCAATTCCCGCCGAGGTGTCGAACAACGAAGCGGAGAATCGATTTGAATTGCACACCGGCGGGCAGATCGCCTTCCTCAATTACCGGCGCACCCCGCAAGAAATCACCCTGACCCACGCGGAGACGCCTCCGGAAATCGAAGGGCGGGGCCTGGGAAGCAAGGTTGTGCGCGCCGCGCTTGAATTTGCCCGCGAGCGGGATCTGAAGGTCATTCCTCTGTGTCCGTTCGTCGCGTGGTACATCCGCCAGCACAAGGAATACGCGGACCTGGTTCGCCCGGATTAGCCGCAGTCCTCGATCCCCGCAGTCATCGTGCATAATGCGGAGCGGGTCCGCCCGCATGCACCACGAATATCCGCTCTCTTCGTCGCGCTGTTCGGTGGGCGCTACGGAGTCGTCTGCGCGGGAGATAACCGCGCTCCGGGCGTGATGATGACTTCTCCGGTCGACCTCAGGGAGATCTCGTAGACCCGATCGGGCTCCAGGCGCATGTAGGGCGCGTCGCCGTGGATCGCCCGCACGCCGCGCTCCTTGGCCAGTTTTTCGTCGTTGGCAAGTTCCCAGAAGCGTTTCCAGAGATCTTTCTCGAATTCGCTGGGAGCTTGCCGCTCGGCGTAGATCTCGGGCGCCTGGCCCTCCCGGTCGATGACGAAGCCATCTTCGGCCCGCATGGTGCTCGAAAAGATCCGCCGGAAGAGCATGAGCGCGTGGCCTTTCAAGGGATCGTCTTCCTCGACGAAATGGTCGTCGAATTTGATCACCAGGGTATCGAAATAGACGTCTTGCCCCGGTAGAGTCAGTTCTCGGGAAACAGCAATCGGTTTGCCGGCGTCGTCGGTCTCGGTGAAGCGGATCGTGGTTTGCAGGTTCCCTTGTGGGTCCTTGGTCTGCCGCAGGACCTCGACCCGGGCCCGGCGGTCGATATGCTTCAGGATCTTCAGGTAGACTTCCAGGCGCTGCTTGTCTTGTTCGAGCTTGCCAATGGTCTCCTTCTGATCGCGGATCTGGTCCTGCAGCGCCCGCCGCGGCACGATCACCAGCTCATACGCCAGATAGACGCTGCCGGCTGCGGCTGCGACCAACACGACGGACCAGATAAACGACTGAATGGGGAAATGACGGCCGTCGCTCATGGGACCCTCAGTCTCCAGGAAGGAATTCCGAATCTGGCGGAGAGAGAGGGATTCGAACCCTCGTTAGAGTTTCCCCTAAACACGCTTTCCAAGCGTGCGCCTTCAACCACTCGGCCATCTCTCCACTTCTTGAAACGCGCACAACGCTACCGCTGTGCGCTCCGCACCTTAACAAGAACGCCTGTCGCAGTACTCAGTCTAGCGCAGGCGCAACAGGTAGTCACGAATGGGCAGGTACCACTCGGGATCGGACGGGGGCTTCGCATCGCATCCGCCCAGCAGTTTCTTGACGTCCTCCTTCACCGCCGGGTGGGCGTCCACCAGCTTCACGTCCTGTTCGCTGTTGCGGAGGCGAGGGCCCTCCAGCGGTGGAATCGATGCCGCCAACCCACAGATGTAGTTGCGCAAGGACGCAGAAGGGACTCGCCCCGGCGGAATTCGCGCCTCCATCACCCGGCCCTCGATCGGATACGTGACCCAATCGCCGTTGATGTTCAGCTCCGCCTCGACTTTGATCCTTTGGACCGGTGCGTTCCCCTCCGCCCACAAATCCATCCAAAACACCTGCGTTCCCGCGCTGGCCAAGGGCAGATCCACCGGCTCCAGCGACGCCCCTGCTTCACGGTACATCGTCACCTTGACCGAGTTCTCCGGATTCTGCCCCACGAAGAGCCACCACTTGGCTTCCGCCGGAGCCTCCACCACTACCTGAAACGAAGTAAATCCATTGCGTACGACCGCGGGTGACAAGATCTCCCGAGGCGTCTCCGGGGCGATTACCTTGCCGGACGCGTCGATCTGGGCGAACTCGGAGTACACGCTGATCGATTGCGTCCAGCCTGAGGCGCAAAAGCCGAGCAGCGAAAAAAGGACCGCTTTCACCCTAGCTATTGTATTCTGAAATTTGGACCCTCATCGCAACGAACGCGTCTCTGAGAGCCTCCGCGAGGAGCTTACCGAGCTGATCTCCTACGAGTTGTCCGATCCGCGCGTCGGCATCGCCACCGTCACGGAAGTCCTCCTTTCGCCCGATTTTCGCCGCGCCAACGTGCGTCTATCACTCGCCGGCACGGAGCCGGAGCAGGCCGCGACTCTGGAAGCCATCAACCATGCTAAACAGTTCATAAAAGTACAGTTATCGGAGCGCCTCCAGCTTTACCATATGCCCGAATTATACTTTGAGGCGGACCTTCCTCCAGCGCTCGCCGCCAAGGCTCCGCAAATCCTGAAGCGCATCCGCCGCGGCCGGCCAAAATCGTAAAAAAATGCGGATTCGCCGCCCTCCTGTGTGCTAAGTTGGGTTGCAGGCACCCCTAATCACGGGCGGGCGATCCGCGCCCGGAACCCTATTTTGAGAACGTTACCAATAGGAGTAAGTGGAACTTAACATGCGTGTGGCTCCCATGAACAGCCGCTTTCTTGAAGCTTGCCGCCGTAGGCCCACCGACGTCCGGCCAGTCTGGTTCATGCGTCAGGCCGGCCGCTATATGAAGCAATACCGGGACATCCGCGCCAAGCACGGAATCCTGGAACTGTGCAAACGCCCGGATTTGGCCGCGCAGATCACGCTGCAGCCGGTGGAGATTCTGGACGTCGACGCCGCCATCATTTTCGCCGATCTGCTTCTGCCGGTTGAGCCCATGGGCCTCAAGCTGCGCTTCGCTACGGGCGAGGGACCCGATTATCGACAATCCCGTGCGCAACTCGAGCGATATCGACAGCCTCTCCATTTCGAACACCGACGATCTGGGCTACGTCGGGCGAGACCATCCAGCTTGTCACCAAGGCGCTGGCGGGACGCGTTCCGGTGATCGGCTTCGTCGGCGCACCCTTCACCATGGCCAGCTACATGGTGGAAGGCGGTCCTTCGCGCAATTTCGTCCGCACCAAGCAAATGATGTACCGCGACGAGACCTTGTGGCGCCGGCTTGATGGGCAAGTTGGTGGATGTGCTAGGTGCGTTCGGAGTCTTGCAGGTGGCCGCGGGCGCGCGCATCATTCAGGTCTTCGACAGTTGGGTGGGCGCGCTGGGCCCCGACGATTATGTGCGCTTTGTGGCCCCTTATTCGCGCGCGCTGATTGAGCGCATCCGCTCCGCCGGAGTCCCGGTGATCCACTTCGGCACCGGCGCCGCAGGGTTCTTCCGCGAGCTGCACGCCGCCGGCGGCGACGTGATGGGCGTCGACTGGCGCGTCAATATCGACCAGGCCTGGATGGACATCAGCTACCGCTCCGCGGTCCAGGGCAACCTCGACCCGGCGGCGCTGTTCGCGCCTCTTCCGGAGCTGCGCATGCGCATACACGAGCTGCTGCGCCGCACCGGCTCGCGCCCCGGCCACATCTTCAATCTCGGCCACGGCATCCTCCCAGAAACGCCCGTCGAAAACGTCAAGGCGTGCGTGGAAATCGTGCGCGAATTCAAGCTGTAACGGCCCCGCGTGTCTCAAGGCGTCGGCGTTGTCATTGTTGGCGGAGGCATCGCCGGTCTCTCCGCAGCCTACGATCTGGCCAAAGCCGGCGCGCCGTATACGCTGATCGAAAAGCTGCCGCGGCTGGGCGGCGTCATTCAAACCACGGCTCGCGACGGCTGCATCATCGAAGGCGGCCCCGACAGCTTCATCTCCCAAAAGCCGGAAGCGCTGGCGCTGATCAAGGAGCTGGGCCTGGAGCAGGAAGTCATCGGGTCCAACGACGCCACTCGGGTCACCTATATCCTGCGCCGCGGCCGGCTGGTCCGCTTGCCCGAGGGCATTCGCATGATCGTGCCCACGCGGGTCTGGCCCCTGCTCGAAGTCACCGCTGCTGGGATGGGGAACCAAGCTGCGCATGGGCCTGGAGCTGTTCCGCAAGCCCGTGTCCGAATCCCGACCGCTCCGTCGCCGATTTTGTCGTCGACCACTTCGGACAGGAGACGCTCGACTATCTGGCCGAGCCTCTGCTCTCCGGCGTGTACGGTGGCGATCCCCGCGAGATGAGCGTGGTCAGCGTGCTGGGCGCGTTCGCCGAGATGGAATTGAAGTCCGGGAGCCTCGCCCGCGCGGTGCTGAAGCAGAAGCGCGCGCCAAAATCACAAGGAGGCGGAAGCGGTCCGCTGTTTCGGACTCTCAAGGGCGGGCTGGGCACGTTGACCGCGAAGCTGGCCGAGGGGCTCACGGTGCGGCGCGGCACGGTGGAAACAATCGAGCGTAGCGGGAATGGATTCCGCGTCCGCGTGAGTGGAGAGTGGATGGAAGCATCGAGCGTAATTCTGGCGTGTCCGGCATGGGCCGCGGCCGGGCTGGTTGCTCCTCTTGACGCAGCACTGGGAGGGCTGCTCAACGAGATTCCGTACACCTCTTCGGTCACCGTCGCCATGTGTTACGACGCCGGCACTTTCGATGGCCGGCGCGCCGGTCATGGATTCCTGATCCCTCGCGTGGAGCGCCGGCGCATGGCCGCGTGCACCTTTGTTGACGCCAAGTTCGAGGGTCGCGCGCCTGCGGACCGGATTCTGCTGCGCTGCTTTTTTGGAGGGGCCGGCGACGACCGCGTGCTCGATGAATCCGATGAAACTCTCACCGGTATGGCGCGCGAGGAACTGCGCACGATTCTCGGCCTCACCTCGGCGCCCCTGTTTACTTCCATTTCGCGATGGCCCCGATCGATGGCGCAATACACGGTGGGCCATTCCGCGCGATTAAAAGAAATTCAATCGCGAGCCGCCGCCATCCCCGGCCTCTACCTGGCCGGCAACGGCTACACCGGCATCGGCATCCCGGACTGCATCCGCATGGGCCGCGCGGCCGCAAGCGCCGCTAAATTCGTTCCCTAGATTACAAACGGATTGACCACGCGCACTCCGCCCAGGACCGCTCCGTGCGGAAGATCTTCGCTATAGAGCGTCTCCGCGCCAGCCGGTCGCGTCAGCCGATGGAATTCGATTGCCGCGATCACGTCCTTTCCCCCAAAGCGCACGACTCTGCAGTGCGCTTCTCGACTTTCCGCTGCGCCATTTCGGCCGATAATCCGAGCTTGCGGGTCGCTGCCGCGAAGTACTCTTCTAATACTTGCAGGGGCTCGGCAAAAAGCGCGATCCCCCGGTTCTGCTCCTCCGGCAAGTCGAAAAACGCTAGGCCGCTCATCTCCGCTCGTGCAATTCCTCGCGGTCGAACTCCTCGGCATCCGCATTGGGATCGGACTTTCCCGCAAACTGCTCCAGATACTCGCGCACAAGTTGGTTGACGCTGGTGCCGATAGCCTCAGCGCGGCGTCTCGCCTGGTCACTTCTTGATCGTGATCCGCAGTCCATCGGGGCGGATCTGCACGCGGTCGATATTGAAGTCGAGGTCGACGGGCTCGTCGATTTTTGCATCGGGATACAGTGGCAGGAAGAACGTTTTGATCAGAAAATCAAGCGCGGTGCCTTCGATGCCCACACCCGAAATTTCAACGCGGGTAAGGGACACCGTGATTTTTCCGCCTGAGGAGGCCACGCGGACCGAAACCTTGAGCGGACGCTCGCCCTCGAGCATCAACCCCATGGCCCAGCCGATGGTTTTGCCGCGAGCCTGCTCCATCTTCAGAAAATCCACCTGGGCCGAAGCGGTGGCCGCGTCGGTGCCCAGCTCAATTTTCGGATCGCGGATTCCTTGCGGAACCGCTTCCGGAACTTTGGCCGCCACCCACGCGTTGATTTCGGCGGGCGTGAGAAACACCACTTCGCCGGGCTTCGCCTGACCGTTCTCCAACTTTTCCAGCTTGGCGCTGGCGCTCTCCAGGGCCGGATCGGCGGCGTGGAGCGTAAGCGACGCCGCGGCCAGCACGAGCAGACGGAACGGCGTTCCCGTCATGAACCCTCGCCGGCGGGAACCTGCCACCGGCCGCTTTGCCACTCCAGATTGAAGTTTTCTCCCAGATAGACGCGGCGAACCTCGGGATCCGAGCCCAGGGCCTCGGGCGAGCCGGAGCGGAAAATCCGCCCGTCGTTGATGATGTAGGCGCGGTCGGTCACCGCCAGCGTCTCACGCACGTTGTGATCGGTCATCAGGATACCGATGCCGCTCTGTTTCAGGTCGAAGATGATCTTCTGGAGCTCCAGCACCTGGATGGGATCGATGCCGGAGAAGGGCTCGTCCAGAAGCAGGAAGCTGGGTTCGATCACCAGGCTGCGCGCGATCTCCACGCGCCGCCGTTCGCCGCCGGAGAGCACATAGCCTTTGCTCTTGCGGACCTGCTCCAGACCCAGCTGCTCGATCAGCCGGTTCATCCGGTCGCGGCGCTGGCGCCGGTTGAGGTCGCGCCGGGAGGCTTGCAGAATCGCCATCAAATTGTCCTCAACCGACAACTTGCGGAACACCGAGGCCTCTTGCGGAAGATAGCTGATGCCCTTGCGCGCCCTCTGATACATGGCCAGCGGAGTAATGTCCAGATCGTCCAGCATGACGCGGCCGGAATCCGGGGAAATCAGGCCCACGATCATGTAAAACGACGTGGTTTTGCCCGCGCCGTTGGGCCCCAGCAGCCCCACCACTTCGCCCTGCTTGACCCAGATGGAGACGTTATCGACGACCTTGCGCCCGCGATACGATTTCGTGATTTCCGTGGTTTGAAGAGTGCGCACAGGCCTACTTCTTCTTGCGGATGGTGCTCTGCGCCGGCACCGCTTCCGCACCGTAAACGATCAGCGTATCATCGTTCGCATACCAGATCAATTGTTGGCCCGCGGCCTTGCCCTTGATGCTATCCACCAGCACGGGCTTTCCGTCCTGGATGACGACCTTCCCTTCATCGGCGTAGTATTCCATGTGCTCGCTGGTGCTGGTGCGGATGCGCGCGGGCTTGCCGGCGGAAGCCGTCTGCGTGCTCACCACTTTGACGGCGCCGTCGGCGACCGCCTTATCCAGAGAGGAAGAGGAATCCGAATCGGAATCCTTGAGATACGCCCGCAGCTCGCGCGAGGTTACCGTCATGTCCGGAAGACGCTTTAGCTCCACGCCGCCCTGGTAGAAGGCTAGCCTGGTCTCGTCCGAGTACACCAGATCCGGCGCCGTGACCATCGTGAACACCGGGGGGCCGGGTTTGGAATTTGCCGCGGTTTTGCCGTCCTTGCCGTCGCCATTCTTGGCCCTATCCACGAACTGGCTGCTCACCTTTCCGTGCGCTTCCAATATATGGCGCTGCCGGTCGATATCCAGCTTGTCCGCTGTAACGCGATTGGCACCCTGCCAGGCCATGGCTTGATCTTTGGCCTTCCCTTCGTAGTGAATCTTCTGGTCCTTTCCGTGCCCGGTTGAGATCATGCGCTGCGCGCGCGCCTCCAGGACTTCGTCGGTGGAAAGCATCGCCGACGACTTGCCGTCCTTGTCCGGCTGCCGCGTCGAGGCCACGTTTCCATCCGCCGTGAAGTCTCCCGATTTCTGATCGATCACGATCTTCTCCGCGGTGGTCGAGCCGGTTGTATCCGCCAGCCTGGCGTTGCCCTCTAGCGTCATCACATCCTTCTGCTGTTCCAGAATCGCGGTATCGGCGCGAGCGACGCGGTCGCCTTCCTGGTAGCGAAAATCGACCTTCTGCTCCACGCGGGCCAGCTCGCCAGTGTGCGGATCGAAGGTCGCGAGAATCTCCTTACTCGATGTGATCGCCGGCGGAGGGGCGGACTCCTTCGGCGTGGCCGGTTTTTCCGTGCGCGTGGTCACGTTGGTGGAGCGGAAAGACTCGATCCGGTTGTCCGCTCCGTAAGTGATCCAGACTTTATCGCCCTTGAGCACGCGCTTGGGCTGATCCGGGCGAGTGGGGAGAAAATCGAGCGTGGACGCGCCGTCGGTCTCCGCGCTGGCGATATCCTTTCCGCCCGGACGCATCTTCATGCGGATGGTCTCGCTGCGCAGGACGCGGGTCTCGGCGGAGCTTCCCGGCGAGGGCGCGGGGACCGATTCCGCGACGCTATCGCCGGTGGTGACCGCGCCGGTCAAGGTGCTTTCTCCGTTGGCGACGTCGAAGGCCAGGTCCAGGTGATTCCCGGTGGCCGTGGTGCGGCCCGAAGGCGAGGTCGAGATCAGCTTTGCATGCTCGGTGCCTTCAATGTGGGTGACGATCATGTGCTCGCCGAAGTCCAGGCCCAGATGGTCCGCGGCGAAGTCCACCGTGCGCCCGTCCTTGTCCTGCACGCCGCGGCCGGATTGCGCATCCACGCGCTTGATGTCGTTGTGCTCCATCAGCACCGTCGACATGCCCGCATCCATTTTCAAGTCTTCGCGCTCGAGTTTGGACCACTGCATCAGCACGACCTTCGATTCGCGCTCCAGATAATAGGCCTCGGCCGCTTCGATGTGCATGGGCTTGGCGTCCGCGGTCTTGCCGCGCCAGTCCAGGACCGCGTGGCTGTGCAGGTGCAGTTGGCGCGTGTCCGGGTCGTACTCGGCGCCCACGGCCGAGCCGGTGCCTTGATCGAACTCGAAGGTCGCGGCCCGATCCGTGCTGGCGCGGCCGGATTCCTTGTCGAAGTGCACTCCGGAGGTGTGAATCTTCAGCAGCCTGCCGTGTTGCGGACCATCCACGGGCACGCCCATGCTGATGTCCACCTGACTGTCCGAATAAAGATTTTTGGTGACCTTGTCGAATTCGGCCTTATCGGTCTGGATCAGGTCGTACTCGGTGTCGTCTTTGTGGAACAGCCACAGGCTCACGCCGTCCAGCTCCATGCGCGAGGGTTCCTTGATTTCCCTGGCGTTTTTGGCGCAAATCTTGAAGGTCTCCTTGGCGCCGTCGTGCTGCGTGTCGCACCATTCGTCCATGCTGGCTTGGTACTTCAGATCCAGAGGCCGGGGCGCGGCCAGCGGATCTAAGTTGGTACGGTGCCTGAAATAGGTATCCCCAACGAAGAAAACGATGACGATTATGGCCGCCAGAATCAGCCATCGGCCGACGCGCATATATCTTCCTCTATGGTACCGCGCCAAGGTGGGGCGGTACCCCTGGACCGCAGCCGGCCCCCCGGCCGGCGTGGGCGGTACTACAAAGCCCGCAGCGAAGTCACAGGGAACTGGATCACCCACTCGTCGCTGTGACGCTGTTCGTACTGTGCCCGGGGCAAATCGACAGAGATGCCGCCGGCGAACTCCAGGCGCACGTACTGCGGTTTCTGGACTGCGCGCTCCAGCGTCGCCGGAATCTGGTTGGGGCCGGGACGGCCGTTGCGCGCCAGCGCCGTGAGCTGCTCCGGGCGAACACAAATGGTGACGCGATCGCCCTTCAGCCGCCCCGGAAAGTATGGGCCGTCGATTTCAAACTCGCCGATCTTCAACCTGCTGGAGTTGCGTCCCGGATCGAGAGTGCGGATTTCGCCGGCCAGGAGATTGAATGCTCCGAGAAGCCGGGCCACATCCAGGCTCGCGGGGGAATCGAGAATCTGGCGCGGCGCGCCGCTCTGCACGATCTTGCCCTCGCGCAGCACGATCATCTCCTCGGCCAGCTCGAAGCACTCATCCAGATCGTGCGTCACCAGCAGCACGGGCGTTTGGAAATCCACGCGAACCTGGCGCAGGGTTTCGTAGAACTCCACGCGCAGCGGCGCGTCCAGGCCCTGCGTAGGCTCGTCCAGCAGCAGCAATTTGGGAGCCCCGATCAAGGCGCGTGCGATGGAGCAGCGCTGGCGCTGGCCTCCGGAAAGCTCGTGCGGACGCCGTCCCGCGGCTTCGGTCAGACGGAAGCGCTCCAGCATTTCATTCACCCGGCGGTGCCGTTCCAGACGCGGCCGGCGCTCCGCCGCGAAGGCCAGATTCTCGCGCAGCGTCATGTGCGGGAACAGGGCGTAGCTCTGGAACACGTAGCCGCAATTGCGCGCCTGCGGCGACAGATGCACGCGCGCCGCGCCGTCGAACAGGATAGCATCGTCCAGAAGAATGCGCCCATCGTCGGGACGGACGAAACCGGCAATGGAATCGAGCAGCATGGTCTTGCCCGAGCCGCTGGGTCCGAACAGCACGGTGACGCCGGCGGCCGCGCGGAAATCCACATCCAGCGAGAACCCGGAAGAGTCCTTGCGAGCCGGAAAGGTCTTGCGGATGCGCGCCTGAATCATGGTTGTCGCTCAGCGATTTTCGAGACGCGTCGCCAGGGTCAGGATCGCCAGCGCGATTCCGGAGATGACCAGCACCATTTCGAGCGCCAGGGTGGAATTGCCGTATTCCAGGGCGTCGTAAATCGCAACTGCCATGGTTTGGGTGCGGCCGGGAATGTTGCCGGCGATCATCAGAGTGGCTCCGAATTCGCCCAAAGACCGCGCGAAGGCCAGCGCCGTGGCGGCCAGAATCGAGCGCTGGGCCATCGGCAGCGTCACGCGCCAGAACAGCTTCCACTCGCTGGCCCCCAGGGTGCGCGCCGCGCGCTCACAATTTCGGTCCACGCTTTCAAGCGCGGCTCGCGAGGATTTCGCCAGCAGCGGCAGCGAATACAGGATCGCGGCCACCACCGCAGCCTTCCAGGTGAACACCAGCGGCGAGCCGAACACCGCTTCCCACAACTTCCCGAGAGGACTGGAGCGGCCCAGCAACACCAGCAAGTAATAGCCCAGCACGGTGGGCGGCAGCACCAGCGGGAGCGTCACCGCCGCATCCAGCACCTCCTTGCCGCGGAACTCGCGATTGGCCAGGATGTAGGCGATCCACAACCCCGCCGCCAGCGCCACCACGGTGGAGACCAAGGCCACGCGGAGGCTCAGCCACAGCGGGAACCAGTCGATGGGCATGGTCAATTATAACGGGACGCATCGGCATGACAAAGCCCGCACTGGACCGCGCCTCCGCGTGCGGGCCTGCTCGGAGGAATGGGAAAATTGAAACACGCTTTCAATCGTGCACATCGACACCGGGACGGAGTTCCGGGGAGGACAGCAGGCGCTGCTTACGCTGGCGCGGGGGTTGCGCGAGCGAGGCCACGCACAGACGATTGCCACTCCCCCCGCAAGCGAACTGGGGCGGCGCGCGCATCAACAGGGATTCGAGGTTGCGCCGCTGTCGTGGGCGGACCTGCGGGCACGGGCGAAAAGAGTCGACCTTATGCACACCCACACGGGACGGGCGCAGAATATGGCCTGGTTCGCAGCGCTAGGGACGGCACGGCCTCCGGTCAAACGTGTAGCCACGCGGCACGTCGCGTTTGTACCCAGGCATCCGCTGGTTCACTTGCTGAAATATGCATGGACGTGCGACGGGGTGATCGCGGTGTCCAAAGCCGTGGAACGCGCGTTGCTTAGCGCCGGCGTTCCCGCGGAACGGATTGAGGTGATTCCCACCGGCGTCGAGATTCCTGCGTCGCTCCCCGGTGCGGAGCAACGCGCCCGGGCGCGGAGAGATTGGAACTTGCACGACGAGGATTTCGCCGCCGGGCACCTGGGCGCGTTCACGCACGAGAAGGGGCAGGATATCGCCGCGAAAGCCGCGCAGTTGCTGGAGAGCCGGCTGCCGCGTCTGAAAATGATTTTGGCCGGCGATGGCCCGTTGCGCAGCTCCATCCTTTCAAGCGATCGCGTAATTCTCCCGGGATCGCTCGCGGAGCCGCGACAATTGCTCACCGCGCTGGATCTGTTCGTGATGCCCTCGCGCTCGGAAGGATGGGGATTGGCGGCCCTGGAGGCAATGGCTATGGGCTTGCCCGTGGTGGCTTCGAATACGGGAGGGCTGGCGGAGATGATCGTCGCGGGGGAAACCGGCTGGCTGGTCGTTCCCGGAGACGCCTCTGCTCTCGCCGGTGCAATCTTCGAAGCGGCCGCGAATCGGGAGAGACTGCACGCGATGGGGCTCCGCGCGCGTGAACGCGCACGGCGCTTCTCGGTGGAGGAGACCGCCGCGCGTACGGAAGATTTCTACACGCGCGTGTTGCGCGGCACGGTTCGGTAACAGAACCGCGACCGCGAGGGAGCGGATGCGCAGCTCAGATTGCGAATCTGGTGAATGCGCTCCTTGCGGCGGGCGAAGAGGGGCATAGACCCGCGACCAGAAACCCACGGCGGAGAATCGCATGAATGGAACCGGGTGACGGCGTCCAGGTTTTGCGCGAGGCGGTCCTTTCTGCCGCAACCTGTTAGGAGCGATCGCGCCACAGCAACTCGGCGTCGGAGCGGCGGACGTAGTTTGCGTCGATTTGAGCCGGGTCCAGGGCAAGTCCTTCGGAAAAGCGGAGTGCGGCGATTTGGGCGATGGCCCCGGCCAGCGCTCGCGGCGCGTGGATTTCCGGGTACGGGTGGGCGGGCAACGCAAAGCCGTTGGTGATGAGCTCGACATCGCCCTGCGGCAGCCCGCCGTGCGCCAGGACTGACAACCATGCCTCAAATGGCATGACCGTTTCCTCCTGAACGATGCGCAGCCCGGCATCGTAGACAGCGCCGTAAATCTCGCCCCGGCGCGCGTCGAGCACCGGAGCTCGCAGAGGACGCGAGCCGAACCATGCCAGCGCTTCCAGATTCGAGACCGCCACGGCCTTGCGCTGGTTAGCCTCGGCCAGCCCCTTCACCGCTGTCAAGCCGACGCGCACACCCGTGAACGATCCCGGTCCGGCCGCGGACGCGAAGCAGTCGATTTGCGCCAGAGTGAGGCCGTGCCGGGCGAGCAGACGCGCGATCTCATCGAAAAGAATGTGCGCGAATCCGCCGGGGGCGTGGAGAGAGACTTCTTCGATCACGCGTTCTGCACCCGTGACGCGTTCCGCGTGGGCCAGGGCGATGCTTCCGTACTCCGAGGTGGTGTCGACGGCAAGAATGTAGCGAGTCATACAGGAGCCCGGGAGCGGCGAAAGAGCGAGGCAAGTACAGCCAGGATCAGGCCGAGCAGGAGTCCCAGGAATAAACCGACACCGAACCGCGGTTCGACGGCGAAAAGGCTGGGCTCCGGAAGGCTGGCGGGATCAACGACGGAGAGCGAGGCTGTGGAGTTACCAGCGGAGCTCGCTTTTATGAATTGCGATGTCAGTTCGTCCGTCACCTTCTGCGCGAGGTAGTGATCGGGGTAAGAGAATCGAATCAGAATGCCAGCCACACTTTTCGAGCCACGGGGCACCGGTTCGATGCGGATGTGTTTTTTCATCTCCTCGACGACGTCGCCGCTTAACAGACTGGCTCGCTCACCCGGATAGAGGTTGTAGGTGGTAATGATGCGCGTGAGGGGAAAACGATCCTCGACGGATTGGGCGAGGGAAGCAAGGGCTTGTGGACTCGCCGGAGGAACGACTCTGATCACTGCCGTGGACTCGTAGCTTGCAGTCGCCAGTTGGAAGGACAGCGCGGCGACAGCAATCAGCAATACGATCGCGCCAAGAATTTTCCATGGCGAACGCGCCGATGCCGCCGCGCTCCCTGCGGGAAATCCGGGCGACGAAATGGATGCGCCGGCCTGTGCGTAGCGCCGGCTGGAAACCGAGCGCCACACGGAGAGCCCGCCAAACATCAGGAGAAAACAGGCGATGCCGCTGCCGACGAGCTCGGGAGTGCGGCGCATCGAGGTTTCCGGCAAGCTGGCAGGATCGAGGATCTGGAGGTTGATGCCTTGCGCTGGCTCCGACGGCCGCGATTGCCGCGCGTTCTCGTCGATAAATCCAGATACCAGGCCCCGTGTTACTTGCTGAGCGGCACGCGGGTCCTTGTAAGTGAATCCGATCGCAAAGGCAGTGGCATCCGGGCCCGCTGGCGTGATGGTGATGCGTTTCTTCATCTCCTCGATCACATCTTCCAATGGTTTCCTGGAACGCTCGCTCCGGTATAGGTTATAGGTCGTGATCAACTTCACGAGCCCGACGCGGCTCTCCACGTTCATCGCAATCCGCTGGATGGCGTCAACCGTATCCTGCCGGCTCCCCTCGCTCCCGACCTTCAGCACAGCGCTGGAGACGTACGAATTCGGGATCGCGGCGAAGAGGCTCGCCATCACCGCGGCGCCGAACACCGCCGAGGCCGCGAGAATCTTCCAGGACTTCCAGTTTCGAATGTGCATGGCGAGTGCTCCTGCAAAAACGTTTGCGGCGGTCCGCCCATCCGGGCGCACGTCTTCGAGAAGCGCGGCGAACTCCGCGCCGTAGCGTTGCCGCCAGGACGGCGGATACAGCCGCGCCAGGAAATGGATCAGACGGCTCATGCGTGGCGCAGCCTCCTCAATCCGGTCTTGACCACGCGTTCCAGATTCTCCAACTGGTCCTTGAGATAAGCTCGCCCGGCGGGGGTGAGCGTGTAGGGCTGACGGCGGTCGTCCGAAGACACCGGGCGAATCCAGCCGCGCTGCTCCAGGCGAGTGATCGCGCCGTACAGAGTGCCGGGGCCAAGACGGAATCCGGAGAAACGCTCGATGTCTTCCATCATGGCGTAGCCGTGTTTATCGCCGTCGGCGAGGCTGGATAGTACAAGAAGGCTTGGATCGGACATGATCTATTACGCAGTACGTAGTATCGTATCGCGTAATAGCCGGGTCGTCAAGAGGGATTTATCGCCTGACCGGCCGCGCCTGGCGCCCGTGGAAGACCGCAATTAACTCCAGGCCATCATGCCAAGCTCGCGTGTCCCACGGGGCGGCCTGGCCGGCCCGACTCCGGGTGAGTTTGGAGCAGTTCGACAGCACTGAGAATCCGGCTCGCAACCAGGGCGGCATTTTGCTCGGAATCCTTTTCGGTGTGCTCTCGCAGGCTAACGAGATGCCGAATCGCCCGGCGGGACCAAACCACCTTCATCGTGGGGCTTTTGTCGCACCCGGCCGGCCCCAGGATTTCAGCCACTTTGATACCTTTTCGTGGCTCACCGTCCGGCCGGAATCGAGTTCCGCGATCCCCGCCTCCAGTTCTCCGATTTGCCAGGCTTCGGACTCGACGTATGCCGCGATTGCCTCGGCGGCGAGGAACGACTTCGAGCGCTTTGAGCGCTTGGAAAGCGCGTCCAGGCGGGCCTTCGTCTCGGAATCGATTCGTATGGAAAGCGTTTCTGTCATCGCGGGCAATTTACTTACGGTTGTCTTTGCCGACGATATGCGGCACGTCCTGATTATTCTCGTTGCAGATATATTCCTGCAAATCGACGCCCGCTTCCATGGTGGAGTGCCCATACATGGTGAAGGGTTTGGTGTAGGCGCCCGGATCGGTGATGGTCGCTTCGTACTCCAGATGGCCCAAATCGGGCCGGCGGAAGCGCTCCACCACGTGCAATTGCTCGGTGTGCGGATGGCCGGCGAAGTCGAACCAGAATTTATCGTTGAAGCCGACGGAATCGATCACCAGGGTGTCGTCCTCGAAATGGCCGATCGAGTCGCCGTACCAGGTGGGGTCGGGATCGGCGGGATGCTTGCGGCCGTCCATGAAGATCTGCCGATAGCTGTGGATATTGCCCTCGAAGAGGAAAAAGATGTGCGTGGGAGTCTGGACGATTCTCCAGGGATACGGGTTCTGGCGAGGCACTCCAGTGGGCAGGCAGTTGGCCTCGGGATCGTCCTTGGACATGCGGGTCTTGGCCAGATCTGCGGCCCAGGGCTGCAAAGGCAGCGTCTCACCCTTCTTGAGCGAGACGGAGATGTCGTAAATGAAGTTGTGCTCCGGGCTCCAGACTCCGGAAAAATCGGGCTTGCCGTCCGCGGTGCGGGGGGCTGGACCCGGCTGCGGCTTGGCGGCGCGGAGCGAGGCCGCTTCTGCTTCTCCCTGACCCGGCGCCGGCACGGCGGCCAAAGCCAACAAAATGACCAAACCAGGCAAACAGTTTCTCACGTGAGGAAACTACCATGCACGGAGGCGCACGTCAAGGCCAGGGTACTAGCCGCAAAGCATGCGCAAAACGCGACTTGTCCTGCAACCCAGCGTGCCAAGATTCGATAAGCTGAAGTGCGGGTTCCTTTTTATAGATGATTCGGCTCTTTAAAGTCTCCATTCCGAGCAACGTGATCGCTCTGGTGGTGTCCGAGATCGTACTGGTCTTTTCCTGCTATGTGTTAGCGGCGTATCTGACCTTTGATGTGGCGCCCGATGTCTTCCTGATCGACGACGGGGGGTTGTGGCACATCGCCCTGGTGGTCGGCGTCATCATCCTGGGAATCTACTTTCACGACCTGTATGAGGATTACCGCGTGCGCTCGCGGATTCTGTTATTGCAGCAGATCAGCCTGGTGCTGGGCATGGCTTTCGTGTTGCAGGCGGCGCTGAGCTATGGCCGCTCCAGCTTCCTGCTGCCGAAGTGGTTGATGGTGTACGGCAGTATAGGCGTGCTGGTGTTGCTGCCGGCGTGGCGGATTCTGTTCGCTGAGGTGGTTTCGAAGGCATTGGGGGCGCAGCGGATCCTGTTTCTCGGCTCCTCGCAGGCCGTGCGCGAAATCATCTCCCATGTCGCCCAGCGTCCCGACCTTGGTCTGGCTGCGCTGGGATACCTGGATCAGGATGAGGACGCGCCGGAGGAGATTTGCGGCGTGCGACTTTTGGGAGGAATGGCGGCCTTGCGGGAGACCGTCGCCGACCAAAAGCCGGACCGGATCGTGGTGGGTCTGACCGAGCGCCGCAACCGGCTGCCCATGGAGCAGTTGCTGCAATTGCGGTTGTCGGGCGTGCACATTGAAGAAGCCGCGGTGACGTTCGAAACGCTGTTTCACCGGGTCTCCACGCTGGACTTGCGTCCGTCCCAGCTCATCTTCTCCACTGAACTGGGACCGCGCCCGCAAAGTGTCGCGCTGCAAAGCGTTTATTCCTGGCTGTTGGGTCTGATCGGGATGGTGGTGACGCTTCCGATCATGGGATTGACGGCTGTGCTGGTAAGGGCGACCTCGCCCGGACCGGCGCTGTTCCGCCAGACCCGCGTGGGTTTGGGCGGCTCCACCTTCACGCTGTTCAAGTTCCGTTCCATGTACCAGGACGCGGAAGCGCGCACGGGGGCGGTGTGGGCCACGCGCGACGATCCGCGCATTACGCCCCTGGGACGGTGGCTCCGGCGCTTGCGCCTGGACGAACTGCCGCAGTTGTTCAACGTGATTCGCGGAGAGATGTCGGTGGTGGGTCCGCGGCCTGAGCGCCCCGAATTCGTCGAGGTGCTGCAGGAGCGGATTCCTTTCTACGTGCAGCGGCACTGCATCAAGCCGGGCATCACAGGCTGGGCGCAGATCAACCACAAGTACGGCGACACCATCGAGGACAGCCTCAAGAAGCTGGAGTACGACCTGTACTACATCAAAAACCTGGCGCTGTCGCTGGACGCCTACATCATCTTTCACACCGCGAAAACCATGCTGCTGGGGCGCGGAGCGCAGTAGGCTCCGGGCCATGCGCGGCGTCTCCATCGTCGTCCCCTGCTATAACCCGCCTGCGTACCTGCTCGAAGCCATCGCCAGCGCGCGCGCTCAGCGGGGCTGTGCGGTGGAGCTGGTGCTGGTCGACGACGGCACCGATTCGCCGGAGGGCCGGCAGGTGCTGGCGAACGCGCGCGCGCTTGCGGATCTTTATATCGAGCAGCCCAATCGCGGACTGGCGGCGGCGCGCAACGCCGGGTTCGAGGCCGCCTGTCACGAGTGGATCATTCCGCTCGATGCCGATGACGTTCTTGAACCGGACTATGCCGCGGCCGCCGGCGCTGCGCTCGAAGCCCATCCCAGCGCCGCCTTCGCCTTCACCGATTACCGCGTATTCGGCGCCGAAAATTATGTCGAGCGGGTGCCCGATTACAACCTCTACCAACTGCTCGACCGCAATGTGCTGACCTACGCCGCGCTGATCCGCAAAAGCGATTGGGCGGAGGCCGGCGGGTACGACCAATCCATGGCCCCAAGCGGCTATGAGGACTGGGAATTCTGGCTGAACCTGGGCGCGCGAGGGCGTTACGGACTTCATGTCCCCCGCGTTCTGTTCGGCTACCGGAAACACGGCCCATCGCTTCTCGATACGGCCCGCGCGCAGCATGCGAAACTGACCGGCTACATCCGCGCCAAACATCCGGAATTATACGAGTACGAGGCCCGCGCGCGGGTGAAGGCGCGATGGGCGCCCGCGGTCGGGATCGTGGCGGATCAGGCGCAGATCGGGCGGCAGAGCATCCTCGATTGGCAGAGGGGTGACGGGCCCGGGTGTCCGGCGTTTCTGGTGGCACGGGGCGGGGCACCGCTAGCCCCGGAGAGCGCGGAATTGGCGGCGCTGGCGGTCTGGGGCGGCCACGACACTCTCGAACTCGCGGACGGCTCAGTGGCGCTGTCGCGGCGTGGTTTCGAACAAAACCTCGGGGGACGAAATCCTGCGCCGTTGCGCCCATCCCCGGCTGCGGCGACGCCGCCGTTGCCGCAGAGCTTCGAAACCATTCATCGCCATCTTGCCAACGCCGGTCTGCTCTCGCTCGCAGCCTGGACGCGGCATCCATTGCGCTCGGCAGGGCGGTTGATTCCGCTGCGTCTCAAACAGCGCGTGAATCGCGCGGCCCTTCGCATTTCAGGCCGCCGTCTGTTTGACCTGAGCTTCTACCTCCAGTTTCAGCCTTCGTCGGTGGAGTCCGGCGCGATTGTCGCGGCGCCCTTGTTCTACATGCCGGAGCCGCGCTCCTCCCGGCGGCGCATCGGATTGGTCACGCCGCATCTGGGGCCGGGCGGAGCCGAGCGCGTGCTCTTGGATCTGGCCGGCGCGCTCAATCCCGCCGACTACGAAACGTTTCTGATCGCCACCCAGTCCGCCGACGATTCCTGGCGGGGGCAGTGGACGGAGCGTGCCGGCCACGTCTACGATCTGCGCAAGCTGGTGGATGCCGAGAAACTCGCGGCCGGCGTCTATTCCGTCTGCGTCAACTGGGAACTGGATGCGCTGGTGCTCCAGAATTCGCTCTCCGCCTACAGCGTGTTGCCGCAAATCAAGCAGCGGCTGCCCCGCATTCGCACCCTCGATCTGATCCATTCGGCGGACGCGGATTGGAACCTGGTGACGGCCACGCGAGAAGTGGACGCGGCGCTGGATGTGCGCGTAGCGACCTCGGCGACCGTTCGGCGGGAGCTGATCGCACAGGGAATCGCCGAAAGCAAGATCCGGCTGATTTTGAACGGCGTGGACCTGGAGCGTTTCGATGCGAAACGCTTCAATGAGGAGCGCTTCGATGTGGAACACGCCGGCGCGGCGGACGGCCCGCACGTCATTCTGTTCGCGGGCCGTCTGGATGCGGTGAAGCGTCCCTGGTTGCTGGCGGAGATCGCGCTCCGGCTGCGGCATCGCCGCGGGCGCGACGATTTCCGCTTCGTGGTGGCCGGCGATGGGCCGGAGTTGGCCGGATTGCGACGGCGGGTGCGCGCCCACCACCTTGAGCGTCTCTTCGAGTTCCGCGGCTACGTGGCGGATATCGCCCCGGAACTGGCCGCTTGCGAGGTGCTGATCCTGCCGTCGAAGGCGGAAGGTCTCCCGCTGATCGTTCTGGAGGCGTTTGCCGCATCGCGTCCGGTGGTGGCGTCGGCGGTGGGAGGGATTCCGGAAGTGGTCACGCCGGAGACAGGCATTCTGGTGCCGCAGGACGCGGCGGAGATCGAGAATTTCGCCGCCGCCCTGGATCTGCTGATCGCCGACCCCGGCCTTCGGCAGCGACTCGCAGCCAACGGCCGCCGCATGGTGGAACGCGACTTTGATCGGCGTCGGGCGGCCGAGCAATATCGCGCGCTGTTCGAATCCGTGTAAAACTCAGTCGTGCCGCAAAATCGTCGTTGGCGAATCCGGCGGACGGCAGCACGCCCCAGATCTGGGACGCCCAGCGCAATCCGCACACTCAGCGACCGCATCTGCCGCGAAACCCAGTAATTCACCGCATCCGCCACCCGATGCACAATCTACTTCGGCATCCCATCCACGATCGATAGTACGGTTGCGGGAGCGCGCCGGCTCAGCAGCGCACCTGCGATCAAGCTGCCGAACAGAAATGTTTGGGTGACCGCAGTGGAGCCCAACGAATCCCAATAGCGCGGATCGCGAAGAGCGTCGCCCGCCAATTGGAGCAGCCAAGGGACCCTGATCTCCACCAGTTCTCCGAAATCTCGAAGAGTGAGCGTCGCCGCAAAAGCAGCTACGGCAAGGATGGGATTCGCCCGGCCCAGCCGTCCGATCACCCAGCCGGTTCCGGCCAACGCCGAGCAGTCAAGCATCAGGCGAACGGTCGGCAACCAACTCGCGCCGAGCTTTCCTGCAATCAAAATCAAGAGTGGACGCTCCAATAGGTACGCGATCAAAAGCAGCATCACCCATCCCAGCAAGATGGAGCGCACTGCAAGGAGGAGTCCTTGCCGCACCCTCGTCCGCGAAACGCCCAAGGATTATGGATTCGCGCGCGCGACCGGGGCCCCGTAAACCTCGATCCAGTCGATGCGCGAAGAACCCCCAGCGCCGTGGCCGCTGCCGATGGTGAGATCCGTGAAACCGATCTCGTCCACCTTGCTCAGATCCGGATTTTCCACCCAGCGCCCGTCGTTGCCTTCAGTGACGTGTTCGGCATCGAGGTGCCGCCAGCGGATGTCCCCGATCGACATCTCGGACTCGCGCCAGTCGACCGTATATCCATCGGTGTGATCGCCCACCAGCCAGGTCCCGTCGGCGAGCTTCAGAATCGGCCGCAGCAAATGGAAGCCGGCCTGTTTGGTGCGCCAGCGGATCTTCGCGAGCCCGGTCAGATCCACGTAGTTGTTTTTATCGCGTAGCGCCAGCGCGCAAGGCGCCGCGCAGAGGCCGGTCCAGATATAGGAAGGCTCATCCTTGGGCGAGTCGTGATGGACGATCTGAATATCCTTGCCGCCCGGCCCATACAATTTCAGCTCGAGATTCGGATTCGTCACATACTCCGCTACGACGGGCGTTTCGGAGGTGCCTTTGGGCGTCTCCTTGAAGGTTTCTTTCAGGAACAGCGGAGGCCGGTGATCTTCCGGAATGAACCGCGGCGCCTTGGTCTGTCCCCTCGCCTGCGGCGCGGCGGGTTGCTGGCTGGAAGCGATTTGAACCCCCACCGCCGCGGCCAGGCACATCGGCAATGCGCATCTCACAAGGGCGTGTTTCAGCATGTGCACCTTTCTATACGACTGACATTTACGCAAATCAATTCTTCGGGCCCGCGATAGGATACCCCTGCCAAATATATTCCAAAGCCTCAGGCAACGTTTGTTGTTTCACGGCGCGGTCGGTGTGCCCGGCGTTGCGCGCAAACACAAACTGATAATGATAGCCCTTGGCTGCCAGCACCTTGGCCATGTTCTCATTGGCCACGACCCAGTCGTGCATGTTGTCGCGCATGACGTTCGGATTGAACAGGTCCTTGTCGCCGACTTCCATCCAGATGCGCAGCGGCTTGGCGGGAGTGTTGGGGATGAGGTGCTCATGAAACTCCCAAGCGCCGTGCGAGGTCTGGGCGTTCGGCGGCCACTGCTGGTTCACGTACGTGCCCGAATAAGTGAGAACGCGGTGGTAAAGTTCCGGGTGATACCAGGCCATGATCAAGGCGCAGGAGCCGCCGGAACTGCCGCCCATCGTCGCGCGGCCCTCCGGATCTTTGGTCAGTTTCACGTTGTATTGCTTCTCCACCAGAGGCAGCACTTCGCTCTCGACGAACTCCGCGTACAATCCCGACATGGTGTCGTATTCCAGGCCGCGTTCGCTTCCCTGGGCATCGCCCGAGCCGTTGCTGATGGAGATAGCGATCATCGCGGGCACCCGATGCTGCGCGATCAGATTATCCAGAGCCGTGAACAGCGCCGGGTCAGGTCCGTCCGCCCCGACGATGAACGGCGCCGCCGTGCCGGGGACGTATTGTTTGGGAACATACACAGCCACTCGCCGGGTGTAGGGAGCGGGGTGGCTGGTGGTGACGATCAACTTGGCGGGATCGGCGGGATCCGCCGCGCCAAACGTGCCGGCCTCGCGCGCGATGCCGGGATAGATCTTGCTGTCGGCCGACGCCATGGTGAAAGTGGACACCGTTCCCTGCGGCACGCCGTCCTGCGCGGTCATCTCCGGCGCGGGGTTGTGAGTGGGCCCCAGGATGAAGTTTCCGTCCGCCTTGGCCGGAGCGTTGGCGCCGTCAGGCAAGTCTTTCGCCGTGACATAACCGGGCGTGTTAGGATCGCGGGTCGGCGGCGTGGGGACGCGCAGCCGGAGCTTGGGCGAGTGCCGGATCGAAGCCGATCGTCAGGTTGATCAGGAACGCGATGCTTAGAAGCGCAAAGGGTGCGGCGCGCACCGCCAATCCCAGCCAGGAACGGATCGCGCCGCGCTCCGTTTTGCGCGAGTTCATCAAAATACGGAACATTCGGAGCTCCTTCTCTTCGAGATTTCGATTCCCGCCGAAAATCATCACCAAGCTTAACGCAACAGCCCATGCGGCATCTTGAATTCGATCAACGCCGGGCTGCGCCATCGTCGGCGTGGCCCGTGGTGATGCGCCTGCCGTCGGGCAAAGTAATCGTATCCGTCTTCGCCAGGTTGGGCTGGTCCTTGGCCTTGTACGCCCGAATGGTGACCATATCGCCGGCCTTCAGAGACTGCTTGGTCCAGCCCAGACGCTGGAGATAGTTCGGCGCCACGCTTTCCAAATCCCAATTCGTCGTCTTCCCGTTGGCGTCCGTGACATCCACCCAGATGTGGACATGCGGGTTCATCCACGCCACCTTCGTGACCGTACCGTGCAGCACAACCGGTTTGGAGGTGTCGAACTCCGCCGCCGCCGAATGGTGCGCCGGCAACGGAGCCGCGGGAAGCAACAGCAGCGCAGCCAAGCTGAATCGTGGGAGCATGCTCCGTCACCGAGTTATTAGGAATAGCGCAGCAACGCTTTGAAGCCGTAATCCATGTGCTGTTGGATATGGCAGTGAAACAACGTCGGTCCCGGCTGGTCGGCGGTAAAGTCCACGCTGGCGCGCCCATAGGTGGGCACCACCACCGTATCCTTGATCACGCCCGAAGTGGCTTTGCCATAAATCTCGGCGATCTCGAGTTGGTGGCGATGCACGTGCAACGGATGCGCGTCGTCGGTGCGGTTATGAAACGTCAGCCGGTAGCGCGTGCCCTGCTTGAGCAGAAACTCCTGGTCGTGCGGATAGGATTTGCCGTTGACGGTGAAGCTGTTGAATTTGCCGGCGCCGCGCGGCACCTTTTCAAACACCATGTCCAATCGCTCGGTGGGCGCCGGTTGCGACGGCGGCTTGCCGAAGATGGTATAGTCCCAAATGGATTTGGGCGGCGGCGTCCACTGCGGGGTGCGGTGTTGATTGGCGTATTCGATGACGATGCCCAGGCCGCCTTCGCGCACCGGGTCCTCGGGCGCGCCCAGGATCCAAACCCCGGGCTGGTTCATCTCCACCCAGGCATCGATGCGCTCGCCCGGACCCAGCATCAACACGTCCACGGCCGCCGGCGTGGGCACGGGATTTCCGTCCAGCGCGATCACGTTGAATTTGTGGCCGGGCAGCGCCAGGTGCCGGTTCTCGATGGCGCTGGCGTTCAGAAAATGAAACATCACGCGTTCGCCGGACTTCACGCGGATCGGATCGCCGGCGCCGAGCGCCTTGTCGTTGATGGAAAAAATATCGGCCGGCACCTCCAGCCCCGGTTGCCGCGTATCCATCACCGCCGGCCTCTCCGGTTGCGGCCCGGTGGCGTCGAGATCGTCGTTATCCATGGCCTGGTTGGTGAAATAGGGCTCCCAATCGCGCAACGCCAGGTAATGTTCCTGATCGAAGCGGCCGGGATTATTGGCTCCTTCGATAATCAGAAAGCCGAACATGCCGGTATAACTGCCGCGATGCAGGTCGTCCATCGACATGGTGTGGGTGTGGTACCAGCGCGTGCCGGCCGGCGTGGGCGTGAACTGATAGCTGCGGCTTCCGTGCGGAGGCACGACCGGGGTGCCTTCTTCCTCCGATCCGTCCACGTCGGAGGGAATCAGCAATCCGTGAAAATGCACAGTCTCCGGCACGTCGGTGTCATTGACCACGTTCACCGTGACCGGCACGCCCTCCTTCATCCGCAGCAGCGGACCCGGCGAGGTGCCGTTGTATCCGACGGTACTGAGAATGCGATTGGGCGCCAGTTCCACCGTGACCGGTCCGATTTGCAGCGTGAAATCGGTCTTGGCCACGTCTTGCGAGGCGGCCGGCGCGAGAAAGGATGGCTGCGGCTCGGCCTCTAAACGGCTACCCGCGGCCGCAAGGCCGGCTAACTTCAAAAAGTCGCGTCGTTGCATGAAAGATTGCCGAAAATCAGCCTTCGCCCAATAGTATCGCAGGCATCGCCTCGGGCCAACCGCACGGTCACTTCAGCGGCAGAGGCCGAGGCTCGCGGCGATCGCGCCGATCAGCCCCTCGCCACGTAACTCCGGAGCCGGCGGCTCGCCGCGCAGCAGGATGATGCTGGGTTTTTTGTTCAACGTGGGGGCAGGTATCCTCGCGGAATCCAGATCGTTCGTGATCAACACGAACTCACGGCTGCAAGGGCCGGCACCCAGCAAGACGTCGATCAACCGGCGAGATGAACTTCGCGTCCCTGAGCAAGACTGGCGGCGAAGGCAGGAGCCTCCCGGATATCCTGCTCCTCAAGGTAAGGGAAATCGGCCAGCAGCTCTTCAACCGTGTGGCCGGCGGCAATCGATTCCACGATCATGCCGACGGTTACCCGCATTCCTCGAACGCACGGTTTCCCGCCCATCACGTCCGGATCGATCGTAATGCGGCGAAGATCCAGCACGTGGTCATGATAACGCACGCTCGGGCGCCCGACGGCCCGCCGCACCCTTCGCGCTTATGCTACGCTTCAAGCAGCAAACGAGGTAACCATCGATGAAGCTGGTGCGGCCCATCTCCGTCATTCCCCTCCTGGTTCTGCTCGGCCTCGGACTCGTCGCGCTCGAAAAGGGACGGGCGCAGGGGCGCCGCCGGCAATCCTACTACGAGTCCGGACCCAGCGTGCCCTCGGAATTTTATTGGAGCCGGCTCCAGTACAACACCCTCTATGGCGGCGGTGGCGGCTTCGGGTATCGCGGCTTTGGCGGCGGTTGGTCGCAGGACTATCCCAAGGCCGACAACGATTGCCTGATTGCCCTGCGGCGTTTGACCCGCATCAACTCTCCCTCGCCCCTGAACGTCGCCGATATCGATAGCGACCATCTCTTCGACTATCCCTGGATCTACGCCATCAACGTGGAGTCTTGGGCCTTCTCCGACGAGGAAGCCAAACGCCTGCACGATTATCTTATGAAGGGCGGCTTCCTGATGGTGGACCATTTCCACGGCACCGACGACTGGGAGCATTTCATGGCCGGCATGCGCCAGGTGCTGCCCGACGCACAAGTGGAGGATCTCAAGGATCTCGACGAAATCTACCACGTCTTATACGACATCAACGAAAAGTTTCAGATCCCGGGCGAGCAGTACGTCAGCAGCGGCATCACCTATGAGAAGGACGGCTACGTGCCCAAGTGGCGCGCCATCCGCAACAGCCACGGGCGCATCATGGTGGCGATCTGCCACAACATGCATCTGGGCGACGCCTGGGAACACTCCGATGAGCCGCAGTACCCCGAGAAGTTTTCGGGACTTGCGTTTCGCATCGTCCTTAACTACATCACCTACGCAATGACCCACTAGGCATGAACCGCGCGCGCCTTCTCTCACCGTCCGCGAGCAGGCATCCCGTCAACAGCTCGGGGGCCGGTCTTTGAGTCAGATCTTCGAGTTCTTTTTTAAATATCCGCGTTACATGTATACGCGTGGCCAATTCGCCCTTTTGGGGGCCTGGCCACATTGGATTCTCGCGCTGCTGATCGTGGCCGCGGGCGCCGCCCTGGCCTGGCTGATCCGCTCCCGCCGGGCGGAAGCCGCGCCGAACATGCGCGGTTGGCGAGTCTGGGTAATCTGGGGCTTGCAGACGCTGCTGGCCGCGTTGGTGCTGGTGCTGCTGTGGCAGCCTGCGATCACTGTCGCCGAGCTGAAGCCCCAGCAAAACATCATCGCCGTGCTGGTGGACGACTCCCGCAGCATGGGTATATCCGAGGACGGTTCCACGCGCCAGGCCCAAGCCGTCAAGGCGCTTCAGAACGGCGTCCTGGACAGCCTGAACCGCGTGTTTCAAACCCGCCTTTACCGCGTCGATGACGTGCCCGCCCGTATTGAAAACCTCAAGGATCTCCAACCCAACGCGCCCTCCACCCGCATCGGCGACAGCCTCAAGCAGTTGAGCGAGGAGACTTCCGATCTGCCCATCGGTGCAGTGGTGCTGCTCAGCGACGGCGACGACAACACCGGGGGCATCAGCGCGGACGCCATCAGCGCGCTGCGCGCCCGCCACATTCCCGTGCACACCGTGGGCTTCGGACGGGAGCGCGCCGAGCATGACGTGGAGCTGGAGGACGCCGTCATTGCTCCCCGCGCTTTGGCCGACTCGCGCCTCGCCGCCAAGATCGCGTTTCACCAACGCGGCTACGCCGGCGCCAAGATCAACCTGACCGTGCGCGACGTCACCACACCCCAAGGCAAGCTCCTGGCTTCACGCGCGATCACCCTCGGGCCGGACGGTAACCTCCAGACCGAGACTTTGATGTTCGATATCGGTGGCGCAGGCGCCAGAACGCTCCAAATCGCGGCCGCTCCACTCCCCGGTGAGCAGAACTCGGCCAACAATACCGTAACCCGCGTCGTGAACGTTAGCTCCGATCCGCGCCGCATCCTGTACATCGAAGGTGAGCCGCGTTGGGAGTACAAGTTTATCCGCCAGGCGGAAGAGGACGACCGCATGGTGCAGATCGCCTCCATGGTTCGTACCACCGAAAACAAGGTTTACCGCCAGGGCATCGCCGATTCCAAAGAACTGGCCGGCGGCTTTCCTTCTCGCCCGGAGGATCTTTTCACTTACCAGGGATTGATGATTGGGTCGGTGGAAGCAGGCTATTTCACTCCCGTCCAGCAGGAATTAATCCACGAGTTCGTGGATCGCCGCGGCGGCGGCCTGCTGCTGCTGGGCGGTCAGTTCTCGCTGGCGGATGGAGGCTGGAACGCCTCCAAGCTAACCGACCTGCTGCCGACCACGCTGCCGACCCAGCCGGGTACGTTTCATCGCGAGGCCGATCCGATGAACGGCACCGCGCATACAACCGCCGAGCTGGCGCCCGATGGCGTGGATAGCATCATTACCCGCCTGGTGGACGACCCCGCCGCCAACGCCGCCAAGTGGAAGAAGCTGCCCTACCTGATGGACTATGAAGATCCCGGCACTCCCAAGCCGGGCGCTGCCGTTCTGGCCAACATGATTACGCCTGAAGGCCGCAAATTGCCCTTGCTGATTACCGAGAGCTTCGGTCTCGGCCGCACCGCCATTATGGCCACCGGAGGCAGTTGGCGCTGGCAGATGAGTTCGCCCTTGGGCGACACCGCTCACGATTTGTTCTGGCAGCAGCTGCTGCGGTGGCTGGTGTCCGATACCCCTGGCCACGTGGCGGCGTCTGTTCCCGCACAGATGCTGCTCGACAACGGCGCGGTAACCATCACCGCCGCGGTTCGCGATCAACAGTACAACCCCGCTCCCGATGCCAAGGTCGAAGCGCATATCCTGGGTCCCAGCGGCATCAGCGCCCTGGTGGAGATGACTCCGGTGCCGGATAATCCGGGCCAGTTTCAAACCGCCTGGTCCGCGCCCAAAGCCGGCGCTTACCTGACCGAAGTAACGGCCCAGCGCCCCGATCCGAATACGCACGCCTTCAAGGAATTAGGCCGCGACGTACTGACCTTTCAGCGCATGGACGGCGTAGCGGAGAATTTCCACACCGAACAGAACCGCAATCTGCTCGAACAACTCGCCGCCCAAACCGGCGGAAAATACTGGAAGCCCGCCGACCTCGGCAAACTCGCCCAAGGCATTCCCTTTTCGGAGGCCGGCGTCACCAGCCGCGAGACCAAGGATCTGTGGGATCTGCCCATCGTCTTCCTGGTGTTGATCCTGCTGCGCTTCTCCGAGTGGTGGCTGCGCCGCAAGTGGGGCATCGTTTAGGAAGCGGGTAGCGACACGGCCAGGCGGAGCCCAGCAGCGTAAGCCGCGCCGCACGCACGAGACATTTGCAGTTGCCGAGCTTAGTGAGACGTTGCACCGTTTCGATAAACCGAACACATTTATCCGCGGGCACTCTCGGGCTAACGCCGCGGGGCGGGCGCATCCTCCGCAACCTCTCGAAACGAAATGTCAACGCCGTCGCACCGGACGGCCTGAAAAAGTGGAGCTTCGTGCCCGTTATACGTCAGCTCCAAATGCGTTGGAGCGATCCATCTTATCTGCAACACGCTCGCGCCAGCCCGCTCGTAAGGGCCATCTGGCAGCACCAATATGTCCGTCGCCGCCTGCGAACCCGTGGTCCAGTTCAGGTCTACAGTGGTCTGGCGACCATCCGTTCCCCATCCGCCCTGTATGTCCGTGCGACCTCTTGCAATGTATTTCCCATCGGGAGATTGAACGTCCACGGACCAAGTCGTTTCGTTGCCTCCACAGGACGACATGAAAACACAAATCCCAGCGAAGAGAAAGATAGCGGTATTGCGGATCATGAAAGCTCGCGGGTTTACCAAGATCCTCGAAATCCAGAATAACTCATAACTGTTCGGCGAATCGAACGATTCGCCGCGACTGCCACATCAGGCCGGATCTCGTTCTCATCTATCGCAAGCCGACCCGGTGGGACCTGATACGCTCGCTCCATGCACGAAGGGGCCGTCATTGGAAACACAGGCGGGGGCTTGAGCTTCCGGTGCTCATCGCCGGGGCAGGAAGCGCAAGTGGGGATCGTTTCAAGAGGCCGGCCGCGGCGACACCCGATCACGGTTTCTGGGCATCCATGTAGGTTCGCAGCACGGCGTTGATCCGCGTCTGGTAGCCCTTTTGCCGGCGCAACCATGCCAGCAGATCCGCATCCAGCCGCATCGTAACGGTTTGCTTGGGCTGCGGCAAAACGACTTCGGCCTTTCTCCAGAAACCGGCGTCAGTCGGACGCGCCTCCGGATCTTTCTCGATGGCCTTCCTGATCTCCCGATCGCTCAACGAACGAAGGCGTTTCCAGTTCGTGGGCGTCTTAGACGATGGCTTAGGCGATGCTTTGCCAGTAGGCTTCTCGTTCATGCTGTTCTGCCCTCCATGCCGAAATAATACGGCGCTCGGCCTCGGATACCTCGGTGTAGATCACCGAGACCTCAAGATCGTTTACGATCCCGACGGCGTAGACTCGAATCTCGCCGTAGTCAAAGCGGTCATCCACCCTCTCCAGGGTGAGGCCGTCGAAAATCCTGATCGCATCCTCGAACGCGATTCCATGGCGCGCAAGGCTGCGACGCGTCGGCTCATATTTACATTATGTATTTACGCGAACGGGGCGCATGGGTTAGGCACGCTTAGCTTCGCGGCGGAGCCCTTCGGCGATCCACATCCTGAGTTGCGTCTGGTAGCCCACCGACTTGGCCGCCGCAATCTGCTTCGCCGCGGCGATCTGCTCGGGGGCCAAGCGCAGCGAGATCGGAGATTTCGCCTGGGCGCGGCGGTCGCGAATCTTCTTCCGCAGCGCGGGCACCGGCCTGGCCTGGGGAGCTTCGGCCAATTGATCCCACACACTTGCCACGGAGTGGCTCTCGAAATAGTCCGCGGCCTCACGGTCGGATTTAAACTTCGGTATTGGCACCTTGGCGGGAGAAAGTCGTTTCTTCTTCATACTCATGTTACTTGCGGCGGAACAACCGCCGCTCACTCGCCTCCATGTTCCTGGCTGTGATCACTCTCACCAAGCCTCCAGACAGGCGCCGAAACACGACCAACGCCAAGCGGCCGTCCAACGTCTCGCCCAATGCGATGTATCTCCTCCTGCGCGTTCCGGAGACACTCTCATCATCCCACTCGAAGCCGGAAATGAGCACAGGCGTATCGCAGCAGGTTGCATATACGAAATGCTACAAGTCCCCGGCGGCCGCTACCAATCCCGCGCTCTCGCGTCTCGCCGCGCAAGAAGCCGGAAAGCGTTCCGGACGCGATCCTGGCATAGAATGAGTTTATAATCGGAATTCTCTCCGATCCGCGAGGACGGCGGCGGCTTGCTTACGACTGGAGACTGCAATTAAATGGGACTCTTCGCGCCCTGGTTCCTGGCCGGCCTGGTGGGGCTCGGGCTTCCGCTTTACCTGCATCTGTTGAAGCGGCAAAAAAACCCGCCCAAAGGCGTGCCGTCGTTGATGTTCTGGGAGTCGCGTACGCAAGCCTCCACCCGTCATCGCCGGCTCAACTATCTCTTGCTGCTGTCGCTGCGGCTGTTGGTGCTGTTGCTGTTGATCCTCGCCTTCGCCAGCCCCTATATCAACCGCAACCCGGCCGCGCTGGCCAGCAACCGGCTGGTGCTGCTGGTGGTCGACAATTCTTTCAGCATGCGCGCCGGAACGCGTTTGGCGGATGCCAAGGACGCAGCCATGAGCGTGCTCGCCGGAAAAGGCGCCGCGCGCGGCCAGGTGGCGGAGTTCGGCTCGCAGTTGCGGCTCATGACCCAGCCCATTGAAGATCAGGGCGGATTGCGCGCCGCCGTGCAGGCCATTCAGCCCGGCGATAGCCACGGGACCTTCGGCGAGCTGTCGCGCGCCGTGCGTTCCATGGCCGAGTCGGTGCGCACTCCCATCGAGCTGCATGTGTTCAGCGACATGCAGCGCGGCGACCTGGCCGCCACCTTCTCCGACATGGCGCTGCCCGCCAACGTCACGCTGGTAACGCATCCCGTGGTCACCAAGGCCCAACCCAACTGGACCGTCGAATCCGTGGATGCTCCCGGCCAAGTGTGGGGCAAAGATGTCAAGCCGATTCACGTCCAAGCCGTGATCGCCGGCTACGGCACTCCCGCCGCACAACGCTCCGTGTCGCTGGTCGTGAACGGCAAAACCACCGCCGCCAAGAGCGTCGAGGTCCCCGCCAACGGACGCGCCACCGTCGACTTCCCCGCGCTCGAAGTGCCCTACGGCTTCAGCCGCTGCGAGGTCAAGATCGACTCGGCCGACGGCTTTCCCGCCGACGACCTGCGCCGCTTTGCCGTCGAGCGTTCCGACCCGCAAAAAGTTTTGCTGATCCATAACTACGGCGACAATCGTTCGCCGCTCTACGTCGGAGCCGCGCTCTCGGCGGCCGCCCAATCGGCCTTTATCCTCGAATCCATCAACGTCAATGAGGCCGCCGACCGCCAGCCGTCCAATTACGCCTTCATCGTTCTCTCGGATGTTAATTCGGTCCCCTCCCTGCTCGAAAACTCGCTCACCGACTACGTGCGCTCCGGCGGCAGCCTCCTGATCGCCGCCGGCACCTCCGCCGGCGCCCGCTCGCAGATTCCCATTTTCGGCGCGCACATCGTCGAGACCCGCGACTACAACCGCGCTCCCGATCGTTACATGGGGGTCGGCTCCAGCGACTCCTCCTACCCCGCCGTGGCGAAGGCCGACGGCTGGGCCGGCGTGAAGTTTTTCTACGCTCTCGATGTCGATCCCGGCTCTGGCCCGGATGCCGCTCGCGTGATCGTTCGCTTAGCCGACCAGACGCCGCTGTTGCTGGAGAAGCGCATCGGCGAGGGCCGCGTGGTGCTGCTCACCTCCGGGCTCGACAACCTCACCAACGATTTTCCCTTGCATCCCGCCTTCGTCCCCTTCATTGAGCAGACCGCGCGCTATCTCGCGGGCAGTGAACGCCAGGGCGGCGCGCGCCCCGTGGACGCTTACCTGGAGCTCCGCACAGCCAAGGAGCAGGCCAAAGGCACCCAGGCCCAAGGCGTCGAGGTCACCGACCCCGAAGGCAAGCGCCCTCTCACCCTGGGCGAGGCCGCTTCCGCGCAGTCGTTCCAGCTCACCGAAGCCGGCTATTACCAGATCCGCCTGGCCAATGGCCGTCAGGACGAAATCGGCGTCAATCCCGATCCCAAGGAATCCAACCTGGACGTGATCCCCGACGACGTCTTGGCCCTGTGGCAGGGCAAAGGCGGCCAATCCTCGCAGGAGGCCGCGACGGCGCCCGGTCAATCCGCGCCCAAGCCGAACAAGACGCCGGAAAATCTGTGGTGGTACGTCATGCTGCTCCTGCTCGGCTCCGCCGTCGCCGAATCGGTGCTGGCCAGCCGCTACCTCGGCACCCAGCGCGAGGAATCGTAAACGCCTACTTCTTGATTTCTTCGTCGTCGGTGTTGGCTTCCATACGCATGTCCATTCCGGCCCATACGTCGTTGGGGGACTTTGCGTCGGGGTAGACATGAGTCATCCATCCGAAAACCACCGGAATCCAAAGTCCGTGCGCCTCTTTGCAGGCCTCTTCGGTGTGGATACTCCCTTGCGGGCCAAACTGCGCACGCGGCCCCACTTGCTCTTCGAGAGGCAAGCTTCGCGGTCCTCCGCAGAAGTCCACGTGACGGTGCCAGGTCGCGATGCTTATGGGCGCAACTTCATTCAGATGTTCCGGCGTCGAATCTTGCGGGGCGGTGTACATGACGCCCACAGCCTTCATGCCCTCCGGCGTGCGTTTGTACAGGATCGATCCCGGACGATCGTAGTTCACGTGGGGCTGCTCCAGCCGGTTGTAGCGATAGTTGGTGTAGTGAACCTCTTCGCCCAGCTTGCCGGTGGGATGAAATGGCTTATACCCGTCTCGAAGCGCGCTATTCACATCCGAGTAATGTGCAATTACGCCATGAGCGGCAGCGACGATCCGCATCGCGCGCTCCTCGTCTCCCGGTTGCGGCCTGCCCTTGAACGACATCTGCATGTGATCGCCCATCTTCATCGAGGGCACCGGCGTGACATCGGTTTTGCCCCCGTAATAGTGAAGCAGCCTCTCCCACAACGGATATTGCTGCGCCATCACGGCCGTAACTGAACAGAGCAGACACAAAAGAAGAATCATCTTGAGATTTCTCATCACAAATCCTCGATCGTCATTTTTCAAAGATAATCTCTACGGCAAATAACGGATTCTCCGCCAAATTTGTTCCGTGGGACAATGTCAACGATCCAGCACGATCCAGGCCGGAGCGTGGTCGCTTGCGTTGTCCACGCCACGCACCCATTTGTCTATACCGCCAACCACGAGCCGCTCGCGCAATATCGGCGAGAGTAGAAAGTGATCCAGCCGCATGCCCTTGTCGGCGCGCCACCGGTCGCGCTCATAATCCCAGAACGTCCAAAGCGGGCCTTCCGGGTGCAGCGTCCGCAGGGCGTCGGTCCAGCCTTGATCGAGCAATCGTGCGAAGGCCTGCCGGCTCTCCGGTTGGATCAACGCGTTGTTATCCAGAGATCGCGTGGGATAGATGTCTTGCGCGGTTGGGACGACATTGTAATCGCCCGCCAGCACGACCGGCAGACCCGCGGCGATGAGCTCGGCCGCGTGTGTGATGAGGCGTTCGAACCACGCCAGCTTGTAGTTGAATTTCGGACCTGGCTGAGGATTGCCGTTCGGCAGGTAGATCGAAGCAATCAAGACTCCATTCACGGCCGCCTCAACGTACCGCGCTTGGCTATCCTCGGGATTACCAGGCAGGCTCGCTCGAGTCAGTATCGGCTCGTGGTCTCGCGCGAGGATGGCCACGCCGTTCCAGGAACGCTCGCCCTGCCAGACGGAGCGATACCCCAGGCCCAGAAGCGCACGCTCAGGGAATGCCCGCTGCTCGGCTTTTAGCTCCTGGAGGCAAACGACATCCGGCTCCGTCTCGCAAAGCCAGGCCACCAGGTTGTCCAACCTTTTGTTGATGTTGTTAATGTTGAAAGTTGCGATCTTCAATATATAAATCTTAAGCTGCAAAGTGAAGGACTGAGCACACCCATGAAAAACCCGCCGCATCCCAGCCGCTCCATCAAGGACGCCTGTCTTGATCCTTCGGGTCTGCGCGTGACCGAAGGGGCCAAAGTCCTGGGTGTAGCCCGCCACACCCTGTCACGCGTCATCAACGGCCAAGCCGGAATATCGCCCGAGATGGCCATACGTCTGGAAAAAGCTGGATGGTCGAACGCGGACCACTGGCTGCGAGTCCAAGCGGCCTACGATCTGGCGCAGGCCCGGCGTCATCAGGACGATATAAAAGTCAGGCGCTACCAGCCGCAACTCGCGCTGTAATCGCAGGAGTGATCCGCGGCGGTCTGCCGCCGGTGTGTTGCTTCTCCGCACCCTCTCGCTGGATCACACACCCGGCGCCTCATCTCGACGCGGGGCCACAATCAGGTTTGGGCGTGATGCGGTAAATTGACGTGACGGCGACTTGAACGAAGTCTAACCCGTCGCGACCGCCCAACGCGGGCAATGAGTCGGGCTATGCTTATCTCCGGGATTCGCCTGGACGAATTGCGGGCCGTGCGCCATGGGGAACATCCGCAAGACCGTCGATAATGGGAATGTGTTAACGGACGGAAACAGCTTTTCGTTCTCCAATCCCCTAGAGGTATTCAGACCCCTCCTACTGATGCTGTTTGCGGTTCTCATCGTGGTGGTGTTACCGGCGTGGGTTGCCCTCAGCATTCGGCGCGCCAATCCGTACCGAAAAGCGCGCTATTGGGCGCTTTGGGGAGGACTTCTGCTTTTCGGACTAGCCTTTGCCTACTACTTTTACTCCTGGCAGCTAACTGGCAGCTTATACTCCGCGCCTCTCGGCGACGGCCTCGACTTCACCTTGGCGTGGCGCTTCGCCGAGCCTCTCAACAAATTCAACGGAATCCCCTCGGCGGCGCTCTTGGTATCCCTCGTTGGCGGGCCGTGGCTCGCGGCCTGGGGCTTGGCCGGAAAAGAATTCACCCCACCGGCCGAAGCCGCCGGGACGCCAAAGCGAACCGCCTGACTTCAAGCGCAACGAGGTCACATCGCTTCCGGTCGTAAAGTCGGCGTCTCGGACAAGCGCCCCTCAGGCGGGCGTCTGGAGTCGTCCATCGTAAAACCTCCCGCAGTTACCTAAACCGCTTTGTGGATAGACGAGGGGCCTCGCAGGGGATCAGTCCTACGGAGCCGCGGCCACCGCCGGCCCGCTCCCGCGCCGCATCACCTTCGCCGGATCCGCGCCAGGCTCCACCAGCACGCCGACGAAAGGAACCAGCATCTCATCCCAACTCTGGTCGCCCCACCGAACCGTTGCCGTGGGATCGGGATTCATCGGATTATTCGCCGAATTATCCCAATGCGCGGTCACCTGCACACGAGTATCCTTAGGCACGTGGAGCGGTTCCTTTTCGTAGTAAATGGTCTGCCACAGGTAGCTGTAGTGCGGCACCTTGAGCATGGTCTCGGATTCCCCGGTGGGATATTCGAAGCGCATTTCCATGTCTTTTCCGCGCATATGCATGTGCGGCTGCAAATAAATCACCGTCACCGGCTGATTGAACGTCGCCGAAGCATGGCCCTCGTAATTGGGATCGCCGGGAGGAATCGCGAAACTCGCGTCCGCCACGCCCAGCGTCAGCAGGCGATATTTGGGAGGCTGCTTCGCCAGGATGAAGCCGACTTTCGATTGGTCGTCCCCAGGCGCCTTGCCGTTGGCCGTGTAGTGCATCTCGAACACCAGATCGGAACCCGCCGGGATCAGCTTGGCCGCGCCCATCTCCGGCGCGAAGTAGCGCTGCGGCGTAATGCCCGGCACGTAGCCGACGAACCACTCGTTGGCGGCAACGCCCGGGACCGCGGCTCTTTGATCCGCCTCTCTGGTGGAGGGCAACGACACGCCGCCGGCTCCGCGCTTGGGCGGAACGTAGGCCTCGCCCGGCTTGGCATCCTTCATCCAGGATGAACCCGGCGGGCGCACGTACACGCTCACATGATGCACCACCGCGCGATTGCCCGGACGAATCTCCGCATCGGTGACCCAGGTATCCTGCGTGAACCCGGAAGGCACCACGAAGTAGGTGTATTCAATGGTTCCGTCCTTCGGGACCGTGTACGGCTTGGGCATTTCGAACACGACATCGGGCTTGATGCTCCAGCCCTCGGTCCAGGCCAACTGCGCGGGCGCCTCCTTGGCATCGCCCTCCGGAGCGCCGGCGTCCACCCAGGCCACCAGCTTGGCGATGTCCGCGTCGCTCAGCTTCCGGTCATTCGAGAAATGGCCGTAGCTCGGGTCCGCAAACCACGGAGGCATCTTCTTGGTCAGCACGGCGGCCTTGATGGATTTCGCCCACGGCCGCGCGTCTGAGTAGGTGAGCAAGGGCATGGGGCCGATCTCACCCGGACGGTGGCAAGCCTGGCAGTTCTTCTGCAGGATCGGAAGCACGTCCTTGCTGAACGTGATGTCCGCACCCAGCCCGGCCGTCGCCACAGCCAAACCAGCAATCAGCATTCGCATGCGGAATCCTCCTTCGCTTAGCGCTCGTCTTCCGCCCTAGCATAACGCAGATGTCTCCGCGAAGCTCGGGGGTGGGTCTGCTTCTGTGGTTCTACTTCTTGAGACTGGCCTTGCCGCCCCAGCCTGTGGGCATGCCGTAAGGCACCGGCGTGACCAGCGCCTCGATTTGCAGAATCTTGCCGTCGCGGATTTTAAAGAGCTCGCAGATCTGGAATGAGAAAGGTTCGTCGAACGGAGTATTCACCGGATGCACGGAGCCGTCGTTGTAAGTGATCGTCTTATCTTTGCCAGCGTGGTCGAAGCGCACGAACGCCCACACCAGGCCGCGTTCCTCATCCACCACCGGGAACCTCCGCTCCTGCACCTTGGTAATCACTTTTGTGAAGCCTGTCGCAAACTGCGCTCCGCAGGACAGCCTGCTGATCTCCTTGGTATTGCCCGGATCGTTCGCCGTGACCACCCCGTTTTCGATGCGCTTGCAATCCTTGTCGAAGGGAGTGTCCTTGTCCGTGCCGCGTTCCATGCCTTCGAAATAGGAGTTGGCCACTGTGATGAGCTCGTCGCGGGAACGTTTCTGCGCCGGCGTCAAAGCCTCAGTCATGATCGGCGCGACCTTGAGATCGCCCACCGCGGAAAACGTTCCGCGCGCGGTGGAGCGCAGCGCGATGGTCTCCATTTCGCTGATCTTGCGATCCTCGATCTTCAGCCTGAGCCCAAGAATCGCGGGATGCCCATGCTCCTCCATGCTGCCGTAGAACCCCACTTGGCCGGATTTAGGATCGGCGAAATAAAGTTTGTAGCTGCCCATGACGATCTTGGGTCCCCACATGCCATCGCCGAGCTTGAGCAGCACTCCGTTTTCGGTGTACTTGGCATCGCGGGTAAGCGGCAGACGCGCAGGATCGTGCGCAACCAGCGCGTCCAGGTATTGATTCACGAATCCTTCCAGACATCCGCGGTCGCAGGCTGGCGTCTGGGTTTGCGCGTTGGCGGGAGCGCTGACCGTCAGCGCCAAAACGAAAGAGAGCAGCGCGGTCTGTTTCATGGGGATATTGTATGCCCGTTGACGAGGAGCGGTCACCTGACCGAATGAGGTCGATCCACACGGTCTCCCTCAGCGCCTGGCGACGGAATTCAATGGACCATCCGGAGCGGCCTTCCGGTTGCATTCTGTCAAACCGAGTTGCAATCGAGGCAACCCTCATGAAAGTAATTACAGTTCTCAGTACAGCAATGCTGTTCGTGCTTCCCGGAGCCTTCGCTCCCGCCTATGGGCAGGAAAAGGAGCCGGAGAAGCAACAACAGGCCAGGCCCGCGCCACAACCGGCCAAACCAGCGCCGCAGCGCGCTCAGCAACCGGCCAAGCCGGCGCCGCAGGCCAAACCGGCAGCGCAGCCGCAGCATGCCCAGCAACAGGCCAAACCGGCCCAGCAGCAAGCCAAACCGGCAGCCCAGCCGCAGCGCGCCCAGCAACAAGCCAAACCGGCAGCCCAGCCACAACGCGCTCAGCAACAAGCTAAGGCCGCCGCCGAGCCGCAGCGCGCCCAGCAACAGGCGAAGCCTGCACAACAGGTCCGGCCGGCACAAACCGCCTCAGGTCACGGCAGTATTCCACAGGATCGTTTTCGCGCCAGTTTCGGGAGCGGGCACACCTTTCACGTAACCCGTGCGGATTTCGCCGGCGGCGGAGGACGTTTTCAATACGGCGGTTTTTGGTTCTCCGCGGTTAACCCGTGGCCCGTGGGTTGGCTCTATACCGACAATGTTTACGTCGACTACCTGAACGGTGGATACTTCCTGTGCGATCCCATCCATCCCGGCGTATATCTTTCCATTAACGTCGCCTAAATCAGCGTGCCGAGCAAGCCGAAGGATTCCACCCTGTCGCGTCCGCTTGCTTCTTGAAGTGCGTGCTGGTGGTGAACGGCTGCGTCAGATACCGCGGGTCCTCGACCACCGTGGTCACGATCAGGTATTGATCGCCGTCAGGGTGCCTGGCAACGTCGAAATACTCCGTGAGAGTCGTGTCGCCGCTATAAGGAACGCCGTTCTTGCGCAGGTAGCCGGGGCGCAGATTGGTGGTGACCACGTGCAAGGAAGTTGCCGGCGCAGGCGCGCCGCTTCCAGGCGCGCCCAGCCCGGCCCAATCGCCCGTCGTCTCTCCCGGCCGTTCCCATTGGGCCGCTGAAGCTCCCTGCCACTGCGGAGGTCCGGCCTGCGCGGCAGCCGCTCCGAAGCGTAGCGTTCGAGTCTGAGTGCCGGCGTCGGTCTCGATGCGCAGCGTGTTGTCGTCCGCCCAAGTAATGTGCAGGCGTCCCGGCACGCGCATGAGTCCCGCCGCACCGTCGGCCTTGCATTGATTACCGGCCGCTTCATCCTTGGCGGGATGCCAGGCGTCCGCGATTTTCTTGCCTTCGGGGCTGATCGGAACGGCCAGCGTAATATCTCCTTTCGCCGGAGTAACCATGCGATATAACCAATCTTCCGTAACCAGCGACACCCAATAACCGGTAAAGTCAGTCTTCGCCAGAGCCCGAGCCGAGCCTGGCGCAGCAGCCGCGGCAGGATTTTTCGTGATGGGCGCGGAAGCCGCGGGCGATGGCGCCTTCACTCCCTTTAGTTCAAGTTGATATTCCGGATACATGGTTTGGGCGCCTTCGTCCCGCCCAACCACGTTACGCTAGTTGAAAGAGCAAATTGAGATATGAAACTGAGCCCTCTCGCAGGAAAGCCGGCCGAAGCATCGATGCTGGTGAACGTCCCCAAACTGATCACGGCCTATTACACGGAAACGCCCGACCCTTCCGTGCCCGAGCAACGTGTTTCCTTCGGCACGTCCGGGCATCGCGGCTCCGCCTTCGACAAGGCCTTCAACGAATGGCACATCCTCGCCATCAGTCAGGCGATTTACATGTACCGGCAGCAACAGAAGATCGACGGCCCGTTATTTCTCGGCATGGACACGCATGCCCTTTCCGTGCCGGCTTTGGCCAGCGCGCTCGAAGTGCTGGCGGCCAACGGCGTCGAAGTCATGCTCGCCCAGGGCGATGAATACACCCCAACCCCGACCATCTCCCACGCCATTCTCACCTACAACCGCGGCCGCAAGACAGGACTCGCCGACGGCATCGTCATCACCCCTTCGCACAATCCTCCGCACGACGGCGGGTTCAAATACAATCCTCCCAACGGAGGGCCGGCCGAGACCGTCGTCACCGGCTGGATCGGAGCCAAGGCCAATGAGTTTCTCGAGAGCGGCCTTCAGGGAGTGAAAAGAATTCCTTACGAGAAAGCTCTTCGCGCCTCCACCACTCACCGGCACGACTATCTCAACGCCTACGTTGCCGACCTCGGCAATGTGATCGACATGGATGCCATTCGCGGCGCGAAGCTCAGCATGGGTGTCGACCCGCTCGGCGGCGCCGGCGTCCACTACTGGAAACCGATTGCCGAGCGTTACGGCTTGAACCTCACGGTGGTCAACGATGCCGTCGACCCGACCTTCCGCTTCATGACTGTCGACTGGGACGGCCAGATTCGCATGGACCCATCCTCGCCTTACGCGATGCAGAGCCTGATCGGCCTGAAGGATCGCTTCGAGATCGCCTTCGCCTGCGACACGGACCATGACCGCCACGGGATTGTCACCAAGAGCGCCGGGCTGCTGCCGCCCAATCACTACCTCTCGGTGGCGATCCACTACCTTTTTGAGCATCGTCCAAAATGGCGCAAGGAAGCGGCAGTGGGGAAGACGGTGGTGAGCAGCCAGATGATCGATCGCGTCACCGCCAAGCTTGGCCGCAAGCTCTACGAGGTACCGGTCGGCTTCAAGTGGTTCGTGGACGGCCTGCTCGACGGCTCGCTTGGCTTCGGCGGAGAGGAGAGCGCGGGCGCTTCCTTTGTCCGTCTGGATGGCAGCGTGTGGACTACCGACAAAGACGGAATCGTCCCGGCTTTGCTTTCAGCCGAGATCACGGCGCGAATGGGCCGCGATCCCGGCGAGATTTATCGCGAGCTCACGCGCGAATTCGGTGAGCCGGTTTACGACCGCGTCGAGGCGCCGGCTACGCCTCGGCAAAAAGAGACGCTCGGGAAACTCTCGCCGCAGCAGGTCCATTCCACGGATCTGGCCGGCGAGAAAATCCAGGCTATCCTCACCAGCGCGCCAGGCAACGGCGCCGCCATCGGCGGGCTGAAGGTGCAGGCCGAAAGCGGTTGGTTCGCGGCGCGTCCTTCAGGGACTGAGGATATTTACAAGATCTACGCGGAGAGCTTCCAGGGAGCGGATCATCTGCACCGCATCCTCGAAGAAGCGCAGGCCATGGTCAACGCTACTTTGTCGGCCTAGCGGGAGTTTACTCGTAAGCCGGACGGTGCAAAGGTAAGTGCTTGTTTCTGGTGAGGCTTTGGGAGACGGCGACGTATTACCTACGTTGGGTACTACTGAGCTGGTCCAGACCCAAGGAAGTGGCGAGAGCCTGTTGAGCCAGAGTCTGCTTAGACAAGACGGTAGCAACGCGATTTGGACCTTTGTCTCCGAGCGGCGGATACAGCAAAATGAACTGCTGGATCGGGCTGAGTTGTTCCAGCAGTTGTTCCACGGTGAGATCGGGCCAGGCGGTCTGGGACTGACGATGAACATATTGGAGCAGCGAGATTCCCAACATGCAGTAGAAAGCATGCACGCGAATCTTGCTGTCGGTCCAGTGGTACATCGGTCCCCACCCCAGCCAATCGCCGTCCTTTAATCCGCGGAACACGCGTTCGATCTGCTGCTGGCCGGAGTAGGCGGCCGCGACCTGTTCAGCGGTCCAATCCATGCGGTTGGTGAGCAGCACGGTGCGGCCGAGACGTTGCGACCACAACTGCTGAAGCGCCTGGTTGTCCACCTCGAATGTGAGATGCCAACGGTTCTCGCGCTGCTCCAGTCCGTAATGCAGCACTTCCCGGACAAATGGATCTGACAACCAACGCTGGACCTTGTTCCGAATCCCTGTTTCGGTAAAGCGCGCCTGCGGCTTGGCCAGTTCGGCTGCCAATCGCCGCAGGTTCTGCGTCACCTTGGCGAGCGTCGCCGTGGTGCTGTTGAGTTGTTCGCTGGCAAAGCAAGCCGAGTACTTCAGCACGCAGAGATATTCTTTGCCATGCACGAACATCTTCTCCGCCGCCGCTCTGACGCCGGGTTGAGAGCTGCCGCAAGCGGGCAACTGTTCCACGCTCCGGTCCCGGAGTGGGGCGGGGGCCTGGTTCCAGGGCAAAGCCGAAATCCAGCCCACTCCTGCCGTTTCTAACTCCAGCGTGTTGGCTAAGGCCGCCGAGCCTTTGTCCAGCACCAAGGTGACCGAATCGCGAGGAATCTGATTGCGGTCCAACAAAGCTCCGACCCGCGACAGCGCCTGGGGCAGTTCCTCGGCGTCGGCCCGGTTGCCGGGGTAGACATGATGGCACAGGCTGAGGCCATTGTCGCCATCCATCACATAGCTCAGCCCTACTTGCCGCAGGTTGTGCCGGCCCTGCTTGTTGTGCCCGCGCTGGGCCAGTGTGTTCCTCGTATTGGTGCTGGCCACATAGGTATAGAAGTTGGTCGTGTCGTAAGCCAACAGGCGGCGGCCGACTAACTGCTTTTGCTTCCACGCACCGACCAGGCCAATCTGGGCTTGTTCCAGTTGTTCCTCCTGGATGCGGTCGAAGCAGTCCCAGAACTCTTGCGAGCTAAATCGCTCCGGAGGAAAATCCCACAGCGAACGCAGGATGGTGCGGTCATACCAGCCGGCCACTTCGGTCTTGGGGCCCGGATGGCAGATGCGATGGATCGCGGCCAGCAGCAGATAGTGCGCCGGAGACGGACCCGAGCGGGGTTGCGGCCAGAGAGATTGGAGTAGGCCGACCACGCCGGTTTGCTGAGCGGCGAGCCACAGCGCCCCGGGCAGCCCCAGATCGAGCGCCGTCGCCTCCAAAGGCACTGGCGCGGTACGATCCTTGACCAGCGCCGCGACTTTCTCGGCGGTGCCGAGATAGGTCTGATGGACGATGCGGGGCTTGCCGTCCACGCGAGCGCTTTCGACGACGTAGTAGTAGAGTTGATTGGCCTTCTTCTTGGCGATGAGGGACGCCATATAGGGTAATACCAGTCTACAATCATGTCTCTCCTAAATCAAGCAGAAGGCATACAATCTATGATAGAAATGTTCTATATAGGGTAATACGATACTGAATGGCGGAAGCGCCCGAAGCGCCACGCCCAGAACAACTTGCGATTTCAGCCTAAGCCGGCTCTGCGGCTTACAAGTAAACTCCCGCTA
>CAVXWB010000141.1:0-69214 GCA_963765185.1 Bryobacterales bacterium | reverse complement strand
GACGAGGGCGTCCCGCGCGGACGAGGACTCCCCACCCTTTGTCAAGAGGAATTGAGTTCGGAAGAAGAGCATTTCTTTCCATGGGGACTCCGTCCCCAAACCCCTGGGATTTAGCGCTTTCGAGCAGACATTCCTCCTTGAAAGTTGGAGCACGGGGTGGCGGGAAATCCCACCCCGTGTGTCCGCACTCGCTCCAGCGCTCGGGTCGCATCCCTGCGTCGCCCTATCCTCTGTGCGAGCGTTTCTAAGCATAGCTCTCCGCACCGTTGTTTAATTTCATCAGCCCGCCTGAGCCAGGGCGGCGCTGCCGCGCCTGGCCGGATCGTACAGCGTGCCCGACCGCAGCATGGACATCAACATTTCCAGGTTACGGTCCGCCAGTCCGCGCAAGGCCCGCCCGTGGCTGTGCCCACGTGCGCGCAGTTCCCCATAGTGCCGCTTGGCTCTGCCGTCTTTTTGCATGCTGGTTCGCGACCAGTGATAGAGCGCATTGCGTAAGCGCTGATTGCAGCCGTAGCGCATGACGATCACTCGCCTTTTGCCACTTTGCCTGGTTACCGGAGCGGCTCCGGCATAACTACGCAAAGCCTGATAATCTCGTTCTCTGAGGGGCTGCGAAGCCTCGGCGAGCATCGTGGCGGCGACGACCGGCCCAATTCCCGGCAAGGAAAGCAGGATCTCCGCGTCGCGATGCTCGCGCCCTTCGCACTCCGGCGGCGGTGCGCATAGCTCTTCCAGAATGCGCTCGATGCGCTGGGCCGTGGCACGCCTCTGCTGTTGCAGCAGACGCAGGCGCGGCAGCAACATCAGTACATGCTCACTGGCCGCCTCCGCCGCTCCCGGCGCCAGCCGCAGCGCGGGTTGGCGGAGCTGAGCGAGCACCTGCTCGGCCGTAACACGGCGGATGCGATGCGCCTGCAGAATCCCTTTCACCTTCGCCAGCTTCAATCTCCCGCCAGCCTCCGGCAGCGGAGCCGATTCCAGCACATCCCATACCCAAGCCTCGTCGGCTGCCGGGCTCAGTTTCAGCATCTGCGGATAATAGCGCCGCAACTGTTCCCAGAGCTGGTTGAGAGCCGGTTGCTGTCGGTCTGCAGATCCTGATCCATCCGCGACAACTCCCGCAGACGCACGATCGCCGGCTCATCCAGTTCCACCCGGTGAAAGCACCTCGGATCGGTTCGCAACGAGTCCGCCATCACGAAGGCGTCCAGGCTGTCGTCCTTGGCTCCTGCCACCGTATGCCGGTCGCGAAACCGATCCATCTGTTTGGGGTTGATCGCAAACACGGCAAAGTTATTTTCGATCAAACTTTCCACCATCGCCCCATGCGGCACTTCGATGGCAACCGCTACCGAACTGGCATCCCCCCCACTCATTTTTAGAAGCCAATCGATACACTGCTGGATGCCGGCACCGCTATGCTCGACCTGCTTTTCGCCGATCCGTTCCCCTTTCTCATCCACCGCACAGATCTGATAACTGTCCGATGCCCAATCGATTCCCACGTAACACCGGAACTGCTGAGCTGCCATACAACCCTCCTTTCCAACTTCTATGCCCAGCCGATGTGATGCTTCATCAACCCCTGTACGGGCGCTCGGTTCCCCGGCGCAAACTCCCCACGGGATGTCGCCTCACACACCACCCGCTGGGGCGCGACTCCTCGTCCGGCGCTTTCTTGCGCGGGGCGTCCTTGGCGCTCCCAGCGAGCGGCTGAGTATACTTCAAGGGTACAGGGCGTCCGCCCCACAAACGGAAGGCGTTCCGCCCGGAGCCGCATTCGGATGCAAAAGGCGGTCAAGGAGGAACGCCCGGTCCACGGTTCGGAGGACATTCTTCGGATCTGCTACCTTAGTGCTCCTGGAGCGGAGAAGTTCTCTAACAAGTGACGGCTCCTTGCGCGGCCGATCCCACCGAGTCCACGTACTTCCGGAACACGCCGGTCTTGTATTTGAGCTCCGGAGCCTTCCACGCCGCCAGGCGCGAGGCCAGCTCCCCGGCCGGAATCTCCAGCTCAATCTTGCGATGCTCGATGTCGAGAAGAATGCTGTCGCCTTCCCGCACCACCGCGATGACGCCGCCCGTTGGCGGCTTCGGGCGCGATATGGCCCACCATGAATCCGCGCGTGGCGCCGCTGAAACGGCCGTCGGTCAACAAGGCCACGCTTTCCGACAAGCCCACGCCCACGATCGCGCTCGTGACGCCCAACATCTCGCGCATCCCCGGGCCTCCGCGCGGCCCCTCATAGCGAATCACCAGAACGTCGCCGGCCTGAATCTTCCCGCCGGTGACGGCGCTCATGGCGGCTTCTTCGGAATCGAAGACGCGCGCGGGTCCGCGATGGCTCTTGCGCTCGATCCCGGTCACCTTGATCACGCTTCCTTCAGGGGCAAGATTGCCCTTCAGAATCACCAGCCCTCCCGGCCTTGATTGGGTTCGCCAGGGCATGAATCACGGGCTGCCCGGGAGTCTCCTTGGCGTCCGCGGCTTCCTCGGCGAAGGTGCGGCCTGTGACGGTCAGCGCGCCGCCGTGGGCGTAGCCGCCCTGGCTTAACCGCTGCGCCACCACGCCCCATCCGCCGGCTTTGTCGACGTCGGCCGCGACGAATTTTCCCGCCGGCTTCAGATCCACCAGCAGCGGCGTGCGCGCGCTGATGTTTTGAAAATCGTCGATGGATAGCTCGACGCCCGCCTCATGCGCCAGCGCCAGCAAATGCAGCACCGCGTTGGTTGATCCGCCCGTCGCCGCCACGGCCGCAATGGCGTTCTCGAAAGCCGCCCGAGTGGCGATATCGCGCGGCCGGCGGTTGGCCTTCACCGCGTCCATCACGATTTGTCCCGCGCGGAAGGACACGTGCTTCTTGCGCTCATCCACTTGGGGCACGGCAGCGGAGTTCATGGGCGACAGCCCGATCATCTCCATCACCGTGGCCATGGTGTTGGCGGTGTACTGGCCTCCGCAAGCGCCGGCTCCGGGACACGCCAGATTCTCGATGGCCAGGAATTCCTCTTCGCTGATACGGCCCGCCGCGCGCGAGCCCACGGCTTCGAACACGTCCTGAATGGTGAGATCGCGGCCATGGTAATGGCCCGGGGAGAATCGAGCCTCCGTACAGAACCACGCCCGGCACGTTCAGCCGCAGCAGAGCCATGGCCGCGCCCGGAATGGTCTTGTCGCAGGCCACCAGCGCGATGATGCCGTCGAACATATGTCCGCGGCCCACCAGCTCAATGGAATCGGCAATGAGGTCGCGGCTGACCAGCGAGGCCTTCATGCCCTCGGTGCCCATGGTGATGCCGTCGCTGATGGCAATGGTGTTGAACTCCATGGGCGTTCCGCCCGCTTCGCGGATTCCGGCTTTGACGTGCGTGGCCAGCTCGCGCAGGTTGTAATTGCACGGCATGGTCTCGATCCAGGTGTTGGCCACGCCGATGATGGGCTTTTTCAGGTCCGCGTCGGTGAAGCCGATGGCCTTGAGCATCGCGCGAGCCGGGGCGCGATCCCGTCCTTGGGTGATGGTGTAGCTCTGAAGTTTCATGTGAGTTTGGGCAGACTAATTTTTATGGTGGCGAATTTTTATGGTAACGCTTCCGCGGCGCGCCGGAGCCGGTCGCGGATCGCGGCCCACGCCGGAGTGTCCGGCGGAGCTTCGACCGCGATCCACGGCCAGCCTTCCTGATCGAGCTCATGCAGCACTGCGTAGAGCCGCGCGGCGTAATCGCCCGGCGCAGCCGGCATGTGGACGCTGCGGCGACGACCAGGCCCGACTTCTTGCGCCACACGTAAGCTCCGCATGCGGTCCGGGCACAGCCCTCGGACTATCCACCAGCAGCAGCGGCGTGCGCGGGCTGTAATGGCGAGGGTGCATTCCGGGCGACGGATGGGCCGCGCCGGCTAGACGCGACCGCCCGCCTCGCAGCTCTCTGCCGCAGACGAAACCATGCCCGGCCGCAGCAGCTTCAGCGTGCCGTTCTCGATGGCAACCACGGTGGATTCGATGCCCACCCGGCACGGACCGCCGTCCAGAACTATCCACCGCGTCGCCGAAGGCTTCGCGCACGTGCTCCGCCGTGGTGGGCGAGAGCTCCCTGAAACGATTCGCGCTGGGCGCGGCGATCGGTACGCCGGCTTCTTCGATCAGCTCCAGCGCCACCGGATGATTCGGCATGCGCACGCCCACGGTGGGCAGGCCCGCGGTGACGATATCCGGAATCACGGGCGTTTTCGGAAGCACCAGCGTCAACGGCCCGGGCCACCAGCGTCGGGCCAGTTCCTCGGCGAGCGGCGGCCACTCCGCGACGATTTCGCGCGCCATTTCGATGGAGGCGACGTGAACGATCAGCGGGCTGGCCGCGGGCCGTCCTTTCAATTCGTAGATCTTCTGAACCGCGGCGGCATCGAGCGCGTTCGCGCCCAATCCATACACGGTTTCGGTGGGAAAGGCGACCAATCCGCCGCGCGCGGATCCTCTCCGCGGCTTCCTTAATCGAGAGGCTCATCCTTACCGTCCGAAGCGGTCTTGCCGGTCTTCTTAACACCAGAAAGGCGTGGATCAGCGAATCCAGATCGCCGTCAAGCACGCGGTCCACGTCGCCCACGGCGAGCTTGGTGCGGTGATCCTTGATCAGCCGGTAGGGCGCCAGCACGTAGCTGCGGATCTGGCTGCCGAAGTTGATTTCGAGCTTGGTGTCCTCGACCTTGCGCTCCTCGACGCGCTTCTTCTCCATCTCGTACTCATAGAGCTTGGCGCGAAGCTGCTTCATCGCGCTGGCGCGATTCTTGTGCTGGCTGCGCTCGTTCTGGCACTGCACCACGATGCCGGTGGGCAGGTGCGTCATGCGGATGGCGGAATCGGTGCGGTTGACGTGCTGGCCTCCGGCGCCCGAGGCGCGGAACGTATCCACGCGCAGGTCCTCGGGCTTGATGTCGATCTTGATTTCGTCGTCGATCTGCGGGTACACGAACACCGAAGCAAACGAGGTGTGCCGGCGCGCGTTGGCGTCGAACGGCGAAATGCGCACCAGGCGGTGCACGCCGACCTCGCTTTGCAGCAGTCCGTAGGCGTTTTCGCCGTTGACTTCGAAGGTGACGGACTTGATGCCCGCGCCCTCGCCCTCCAGCCGGTCGGTGACGACAGTTTCCATGCGCTGGCGCTCCGCCCAGCGCAGGTACATGCGCAGCAGCATCTCGGCCCAATCCTGGCTCTCGGTGCCGCCCGCGCCGGGATGGATGGTGACGATGGCGCTGCGAGCGTCGTTTTCGCCCGACAGCAGCATCTGCGTCTCCAGCCCTTCCAGATATGCGGAGAGGCCGCGCATTTCACGCTCCAGGTCGCCGTTGACGTTCTCGCCTTCCTGCCCCAATTCAAACAGCGTGTCCAGATCGGAGGTCAGGCCGGCGATGCGCCCGCCTTGCGTAATCTGCTCCTCCAGGCGCTTGCGGTCCTGCATGATCTTTTGGCTGGCTTCGGGGTTGGCCCAGAAGTCGGGCGAGTTGATCTGTTCTTCCAGTTTGGCTAGCTGAGTTTTTCGCGAAGCGACGTCAAAGATAGCTCCGCACAGCGTCAGCTTGCTGGCGGAGCGAGACGTATTCGCGTTGCAGTTCGTCGAGGGTCATTTCAAGATTAGTGTAGCAAGCGCGGCCCTATTCCGTGAAGAAATGCGGCGCGAGATCGGATTCCGGGACGTAGCGGAGAGCTTGCCGAAAGATGGCTCGGAGGGTTCCCTTATCAACCTCGCGATGCAGCACGATCGTGAGGGTCTCACGCCGCCCGGCCCCGTCGCGCCGCAGCTTCACGTGGCTTCCGCGCTGAGAAGATTTCATAAATCCAAATCGCGCAAAGATCCGCAGCAGGTCGGCGCCCGATCAGGACCGAAGCCAAGGACCGAAGCTGTGGCATCAGGCCACGGCATCGAGTTCCATCGTGGCAATGATGGGAGGGGCATCGGCAAAACCCAACTCCGCGAGGTTTTCGCCTTCAAGATGGAGGCTGATCGCCTCACGAAGATTGGCTACGACCTCGTCCAGCGTGTCGCCTTCGGTGACCACCGGCAGATCGAAGCACTCGCCAACATACTTGGTTTCGCCGCGCTGGGCTTCTCCATGGAAGATCCGCGCCTGGATTGTTCGCCGTTTCATGAAACACCCCTGTTTCTACCTTAAACTGGTCCCGCGCAGCAACCGCTGGTCGATCCGGAACGGCTTCGGAGCGCCCCAGATCACATCGGCATAGGAGGGATGAACCGGATTCAAGAGCACATTAAACTCCACCGCTATGACCACCGACGGAACCAGAAGGCCCAGAGATCTGCGCGAGGCGGCCCAGGCATGACCAAACCTTCGAGTCGCCTCCTCATCCGCTAAGTCTCCGCGGAACTCCGCGGTTTCCACGAGGGCTTCCAGTTCGGCGGAGCTGTAAACGTAGTCGGGCGGAATCTCATCGGGGCCAAGGTGCACCAGGACCTCGAGACACGCGAGTGAAAGCGCGGCCGAACAGTAGAGCATGGGAACACCGGCGGGATTCCAGCGGTTGGGCTGGATCAAGGAGCCCTGGTAATCAGCAGCGGCCCGATGCCCGCGGTGCAGTCGAAAAAGCCGCATGACGGGTGGAAGGGTTCACCAATGCAGCCGCTAACTGAACATGCCGTAGTCGATTCTGGTCAAAATCATCAGCACTTCCCGCTGCTTGGCTGCATCTCCAGAATCGGCGCACTGCCGCGGAGTTTGATGATCGAGAACGGGCAGCGAGGTCTCCATCCACTTCCTCGCCAGTTCCTGGCCTCCAAAAACTTCCACTGCCCGGGACCAGATGATTTCGCTGCTCGGGTGCTCGAGCTGATAAGCAAGCTCGGAATGCCCGGTTGCCGCGGGGGTTCGAAACGCTCCCATACCTTGAGTCTACACCTCCAGCGGATACCCCTTCTTGGCGCACATTCATGGCCCGGGGATTTGGGGTTCGCACCCGTGCTGTCTGATAGGCCGGACGAGATCGCCGCGCTTCACGCGACGGGCAGCGTAAGAGCTTCGCGAATGACCTCCGCGCCCTCCAGGGACTGCTCGGACAGTTCGCGGTTGGCGTCCATCACCATCACGACGGCTTCTTCCAGATTCGCGCGGGCTTCCTCCAGCGTCGCCCCTTGTGTGTTCGCGCCGGGTAGCTCCTCGACGAACGCGACGTAGCCCTCGGGTACTTTCATGTACACAGCGGTCAGCTGCATCTGGCCCATACTCTCAGCCTACACCTCCAGCAAATACCCTTTCTTGCCTACGTTCATCGCCCGCGTAAGTCCCATCTGCGCCACCACTCCCTCGGCCTCGTGAATATGTCCGCAGAAAAAATGCGCGGGCTGGGCCCTCTCGATGAAATCGCGCACCGCGCGGCTTCCGGCGTGCAGTCCCTCGTGCACGCGGTCGAGCGCGGTATCGAGCGGAGGCGCGTGACACACCATCACCAGGTTCTGCAGGCCCTCGAAGTTGGCCAGCCGTTCCGCCATCTCCGCTTCGCTATACTCGCCGGGCGTGTCGAACGGCGTGGGGCTCGAATAGCCCAGTCCGGCAACGTGCGCGCCCTCGAGCTCCAGCGTTCCGCCGTGGAAGTTCACAAACCCATAGCGCGAGCAGAATGCCGCGACGTCCGCTTCCGATTCGTGATTCCCAGGCAGTACGTACACGCGCCTGGCGCGAGGCAGCATGATCTCGCCCATCTTATCCAGGCCGCGGCCCCAACTCACCAGGTCGCCCGCGGCGAAATAATAGTCGGCCTCGATGGCCATCAGCCGCTCCAGAGCGCGCGCGTCATTGTGGATATCGGAAAATACAAGCAGGCGGTTCATCTTCGTATCTTCATTTTCGTATCATAGTAGACGCGTACTCTGTAGACGTACTTTCCTCCCATGCAGGATCCCTCTCAACCCGATATCAATAGTTGGCTCGAAGACGAGATTTTCCAGCAGTATTCGCACGACCATCAAGCCGTGGACACATCCTGGAAGCAAATGTTTGAAGGCAATGGCGCGACCGCTGTTGCGGCGGCCCCGCCTGCGGCTCCGCCGCTTCCTTCTCAAACGCAAAGGCCGGAAACTCCCTCCGTGCCGGTTTCCGCGGGCGATCAACTGGTCCCGCTGCGCGGCCCGGCTTTGCGCATCGCCGAGAACATGACGGCCAGCCTGAGCGTTCCCGTCGCCACCAGCCAGCGCGCGATGCCAGTGAAGGTGATGGATGAGAACCGCCGCCTGATCAACCAGCAGCGCGCTCTTTCGAGCAAGACCAAGATTTCCTACACGCATCTGGTGGCCTGGGCTATCGTGCGCGCGCTCGATACCGTTCCCGCGCTGAACCAGGCTTACTCGGAAACCGGGGAGGGTTCGTTCCGGATCACGCGCAAAAGCGTGAATCTGGGCCTGGCTGTGGACGTCGAAGGCAAGGAAGGCACGCGATCGCTCAAGGTTCCGTCGGTGAAGAACGCGCAGGCCATGAACTTCGCGCAGTTCCTGGAAGCTTATGACGACCTGGTCAAGCGCGCCCGCGCCAACAAACTGACCGTCGCGGATTTCGAAGGCGCCACCATTTCCCTGACCAATCCCGGAACCGTGGGCACCGCCGGCTCGATTCCGCGATTGATGCCGGGACAGGGCGCGATCATCGCCACGGGCGCGATCGACTATCCGCCGGAGTATCGCGGCGTGCCTGAGGAAGTGCGCACTTCGCTGGGCCTGAGCAAGGTGATGACGGTCACCTGCACTTACGATCATCGCGTGATCCAGGGCGCGGAGTCGGGCTTGTTTCTGGCGCGATTGCAAGCCTTGCTTGAGGGCGAAGACGGATTCTACGATCGTATTTTCGCGGACCTGGAGATTCCCCTCCGCGCTCTGCGCTGGGAGCCGGACCAGGCTGCCGCGCCCATGCTCAATGCCGATCCCATCAAGCAGGCGGCGGTGGTTCGGCTCATCGATGCCTGGAGGGAACGGGGGCATCTCATCGCCGATATCGACCCGCTGGGCAGCCAGCGCCCCGCCTATCCCGATCTGGAGCCGTCCGCGCACGGGCTGACCATCTGGGACCTGGACCGCACCTTTCACGCGGGAGCCTTCGGCGTCACAACTCTGCGCACCCTGCTCGACCGTTTGCGGCTGACCTATGCGGGCAAAATGGGCGTGCAGTACATGCACATCGATGCGGTGGAGGAGCGCCAGTGGCTGGAGCAGCGCATGGAGCCCACGGCGAATCAGTGGAGCCTCGAACCCGCCGCCCAGAAGCGCGCGCTTCAGTCCATCGTGCTGGCGGCCGGCTTCGAGGCCTTTCTCGACAACCGCTTCAAAGGGCACAAACGCTTTTCGCTCGAGGGCGCCGAGACCTCCATCGCCATGATCGAAGAGCTGCTGGAACGCGCCGCCGCGTCGAATGTGCGGGAAGTCTTTATCGGCATGGCGCACAGCGGCAGGCTGACGCTGCTGGCCAACGTGATCGGCAAAGGCGTTGCGCAGATGTTTTCCGAATTCGAGGGCGATATCGACCCGGAAGTGAACGACGGCCAGGGCGACGTCAAGTATCATCTGGGCGCCACCAGTACGCGCACGATGTCCAACGGCAAAGCCATCACCGTCTCCGTCGCCGCCAACCCCAGTCATCTGGAAGCCGTGAATCCGGTGGTGGAAGGCATTGTTCGCCCCAAGCAGGATCGCCTGATCGACGTTCGCCGGGAGCGCGTGATTCCGCTGCTGATCCACGGCGATGCGGCCATGTCCGGCCAGGGAATCGTGGCCGAGACGCTCAATTTTTCTCAGATCGAGGGCTACGACACCGGCGGCACCGTCCACCTGGTGATCAACAATCAGATCGGCTTTACCACCAGTCCGCAGGACGCCCGTTCCTCGCCCTACTGCACGGATGTCGCGCTGATGGTTCAAGCGCCCATCTTTCACGTCAACGGAGACGATCCGGAGGCGTGCCTGCGCTCTGTCCAGCTGGCCTATGACTACCGCCAGCGCTTCCACCGCGACGTAGTGATCGACATGGTGTGCTACCGCAAGCACGGCCACAACGAAGGCGACGACGCCAGCTTTACCCAGCCCATCATGGCGCGCAAGATCCAGGCGCATGCTCCGGTGACGGCCACCTACGCGGCTCGGCTGACCCGGGACGGTGTGATTACTTCTGAGGAGGTCGCGGGCTGGCAGGAAGCCCAGAAGCGGAGCCTCTACGACATTTACGACCAGACCGTGAAGCAGAAGGAAGAGTATGAGCTGCTGGAGCTGAGCCCGGTGACGAGCGCAGCCATGCCCGCCGATCTTCCTCCCACCGCCGTGGAGCGTTCCGTGATCGATCGCATCCTTGACGGCATTACCGCGTTTCCGCCGGATTTCAAGCTGCATCCCAAGCTGGAGAAAGTGGTGGAGCGGCGTCACGAAGCGCGCAATGGCGGCCCGCATATCGACTGGGCTCTGGCGGAGACTCTGGCGTTCGGCAGCCTGGTGCTGGAGGGCACGCCGGTGCGCCTCAGCGGCCAGGATTCGGGGCGCGGCACCTTCAGCCAGCGTCACGCCGAGTATCACGACGCGGAAACCGGCCGCGTGTACACGCCGCTGCAGCATTTGTCTCCCACCCAGGCGGCCCTTCAGGTCTACAACAGTCCGCTGAGCGAGTACGGCGTGGTGGGTTTCGAATTCGGCTACAGCATGGCCGATCCTTTCGCGCTGGTGCTGTGGGAGGCGCAGTACGGCGATTTTTCGAACGGCGCGCAGATCATCATCGATCAGTTCATTTCCTCGGCCGAATCCAAGTGGGGCCAGCCCACCGGTATGGTGATGCTGCTGCCGCACGGCCAGGAGGGCGGCGGGCCGGAACATTCCAGTGCCCGCCTGGAGCGCTATTTACAGATGTGCGCGGACCGCAACATGCAGGTGGCCTATTGCACCACGCCGGCCCAGTATTTCCACCTGCTGCGCCGCCAGATGCGCGCTGGCCGGGACCGCCGCGGCTTGCGCAAGCCTCTGATCGTGATGACGCCCAAGAGCCTGCTGCGCCATCCCAAGGTGATCTCCACCGTCGACGATCTGGCCAGCGGCGTGTTCCGTCCCGTGCTCGACGATGCCACCGTGACCGATCCGCTGGCCATCCGGCGCATTCTGGTGTGCACCGGCAAGATCTATTACGAGCTGCTGGCTGCGCGCGAAGCGCATCCGGCTGCGGCTGCGGCCATCGTGCGACTGGAACAGCTCTATCCGTTCCCCGAAACTGAGTTCGCCGCGGTGCTGGCGCGTTATCCCAACGCTCCGCACGTGATCTGGGCGCAGGAGGAGCCGCGCAACATGGGCGCTTGGGCCTTCGCGCGCGGACATATCACGCCCATGCTTTCCTTTAAGCACGTGATCGGCTACGCGGGCCGTCCGGAGAGCGCCAGCCCCGCGCCCGGCCTGATCAAACAGCATCAGCGCGAACAGGCCGATCTGCTGGAGCAGGCTTTCGCTCCTCCCACCGTCGCCCGCCGGCAGCGTAAGCGGCTGGTGCGCCGGCGCAAGCCGCGGTGAAATTCTCCGAACGAATCGGTGCCGTCCGCCGGGTGCTCCAAAAGGAGTCGATGGATGACGCGCTGAAGAACTCGTTGTGGAACGTGATGTATCAGGGCCTCTGGGAGCCTCACGACGGTGGGGGCAAGCGGGCTTCGGGGGTTGCCCAAGGAACGCTGCTGCTCTCAATTTGGACTGAGCTATTCAACCAGCCCCCGGATGACGCGGGGGACCTCTTCTCTCGCCTGCTCAGACAAACCAGAGAACGATATATGGGGTCCGATTGGCGGGCGGTCTATGACTTCATTGAGTTTGTGGCCGAGTCGCCAGTGGTCCAAGGGCATACATAACTGACGCCCAGTTCAATGCAGCGCTGGAAAGCACCTTTCCGCGTATCGATTCGTGGGAGGGACCCTCGCGCCAATCACGAGCGAGGAGGAAATCACCGCGGTCGAGCAGGCGATGAGTCACGGCGGCCAATTCAAGCCGGTTGTCTCCCATCTGGAAACCGCACTGGCACGATTGGCGGATCGCTTATCGCCGGACTACCGAAACTCAATCAAGGAGTCCATTAGCGCCGTAGAAGCGGCTTGCAAGATCGTGGCCGACGACCCGAAAGCGTCCTTAGGTCAGGCACTCAAAAAGATCGGCATCCATCCGGCTCTCGAAAAAGGCTTCTCGGCGATCTACGGATACACAAGCGATGCGGATGGAATCCGGCACGCGCTGTTTGAGGAGTCGACAGTTGATGCAGACGACGCCAAGTTCTTCCTGGTATCCTGCTCCGCGTTCGTAAACTATCTCATCGCAAAGTCGACAGACCGCGATCCTTGAGTCCAGCGCGCGTACCGCATTGCGGTATACTCCGGCTAGTGGACGATGCGTCCGAAATCACGGTTCTCCAATTGCCGAAGTTCAAGGCCGAGGCCATTGCGTTGATCGGAGCCGACGGCATCGACTCCGTCGCCGTCTACCTGATCGACCATCCCGACGCGGGCGACGTGATCCCGGGGCAGGCGGGGCGCGGAAGTTGCGCTGGGCGGCGAAGGGCAAAGGGAAGCGAGGCGGTGCGCGGATCATCTACGTATATCTTGTGATCGCCGCACGCATCTACCTGCTCCGCTGTTACTCGAAGAACGTTAGAACGGATCTGACCGCGGACGAAAAGAAAGAAGTGCGGCAAATCGCGGCTCATCTGAAAGGATTGCAATAAAATGCCGAAGAAAGCGCCTGTGAAAAAGATAACCTTCGGAGCCGAACTGATCGAAGGAATGAAGCAGGTCCTCGCGCACCAGCGCGGCAAGATCGAACTGGAGCAGGTCTGGCCCAAGCCGATCGACGTGAAAGCCATCCGCAGGAGGGCCAAGATGTCACAGGCTGAATTCTCCCGCGCCTATCGCATTAGCAAACGAGCATTGCAGGAGTGGGAACAGGGCGGCCGTCAGCCGGACTCGGCCGCACGCGCCTATCTGACCGTCATAGCGAAAGAGCCCAACGTAGTGCGCCGGGCTCTCGCCACCGAGTGAATCTGAAAGGCGGATCGTTTGCACTATCTTCTGTTTTACGAAGCCACCGAGGACTACGTGGCGAAACGCACTGCCTTTCGCCAGGCGCATCTCGAACTGGCTTGGAGGGCGGCCGAGCGCGGTGAACTTGTTCTCGGCGGTGCGCTGGCCAATCCGGTGGACGGCGCGGTGCTGCTCTTCAAGGGCGATTCGCCCGAAGTGGCCGAGCGGTTTGCCCTCGCCGATCCGTACGTGACGAACGGATTGGTCAAGCGCTGGTATGTCCGGGAATGGACCACCGTTGCCGGTCGCGATGCCGCGACGCCGGTTCGGCCGAAACCGCCGATGCCCGGCGAGTGAACCTTCGACAGCCGCGAATCTCGCGCGCCACGAAACGTCCCTGCGCTTCAACGCCCAAAGCAAACTCGCGCGCGAACGAAGCCGGGGTAGTTGATCGTCGGCCGTATACTCGGGACCGTAGATGATGCGCAGGTCCTCGCGTCCCCGGCACTTGATCCCCGGCTGCACCGGCAGCGCGCACACTCGCCCGCGTGCCGTAGTTACGCCTTACGCCCCCCGACGCCGGCGAATGCAAATCGCCGCTTTGGGCTGGGCGACGAAAAAGACCGGACCCTGCGCCGGGCTCGCGCCAGGTCCGGTTTCAGCGAACGAAGCCGGGGTCGGAAATCCGGCTCGGTTCGGAACCCATCACGACTTGCGCCGGCGACGGATGCGGGACGCCATGACTAAGCTCCCTGCGGCCAGCAACATCGTCGATGCTGTCCCGGGTTCGGAAGTCGGCGTCGCGTCCGCCGTCGCGGACCAGGAATCTGAGAATACTCCGGCCGGCGACTCCCCGGCAGCCTCCACCGCGGCAATGGTGGTGTTGAGATATTGGCCGGTAAACGCGAGATCGAAGGTCGACGTTGAGCTGTCCGCTGTGTTGATGAGCGTTCCGAGAACGTCCATGGTGACGGACACATTCGGCCCATTCTGGTTCAACTCGAACGGCCCCAAACACATTTGTGTCGAGGTTCCAACGCAGGATGCGGACGCCAGCAGATTGGCCTGAAAGTCCCAGGTGGGGAAAGCGGTCAGGACCAGGTAGTTGTCCATACTCACCGGCACGCCAACCGGAACGTACGTAAACGGTGAGGCAGCCGGCGGCGTATCCGTTATGTTGTCGATGGTACCGCCGTCGCCGCTGGTTAACGCTGAGAAGGATCCCGTGCCAGGGCCGCTGGCTCCAAAATCTCCCGTCGCGCTCGCGGACGAGCAGGTTGGATCCGCTTCCGTACAAAATTGGATGTAACCCGCGCCCAAGGAGTTGAACACCATAACTCCAGGTCCCGAAAATCCGAATTCGCCATAAATCGCGCTCGCGGAAGCCAATGCTGGAGCCAACATCAGGGCTGCGGGCAATAGGAGGAGCCCGCCAAACCGGCACCCTCGCGTGCTTAAATTCATGTCTTCATCCACCTCTTCCTCCGGCCGGTTTGATCGCTGTCCGCGAAGGCTGATTGCGACAGCCGGTCCGGCGCTCTGATGTATTAGAAGTTGCCTATTGCAGACATGGGAAGAGTACCGTGTGCCTTACATTCCTCTCATATAGAATCCGTCCGGTCGGACCCGTTAGCCCCCTTAGGCGGGATACAAAGGGGGACAAGGCGGCACTGGCCGCGGGCAGTTGATCGCAGGCTATGTATTCGGGACGATAGGTGGAGCGAGAGGCAGCTAAGCCGTATGAAAGTTCTGATCTTTGGAGCGACGGGCATGGTCGGCCAAGGGGTCCTCAGGGAATGCCTGCTTGACCCTGGAATCGATGTCGTCCAAACGGTGGGGCGTTCGGCCACCGGGATCAAGGACCCCAAGCTGCGGGAAATTGCGCACTCGGATCTGCTGAACTATTCGGAAATCGAGGCCGATCTGGTGGGCTTCGACGCGTGCTTCTTTTGTCTGGGCGTGTCATCGGTAGGTATGGCGGAGCGTGAGTACGAGCGCTTGACCTACGGCATCACGATGGCCGCCGCCGGGACTTTGTCGCGGCTGAATGCGGACATGACGTTCGTTTATGTCTCCGGCGCGGGAACCGACAGCTCAGAGAAAGGACGGAGCATGTGGGCTCGGATAAAGGGCAAGACCGAAAATGCGCTCCTGCGCCTTCCCTTCAAAGATGCTTACATGTTCCGTCCGGCGGGCATTCAGTCGATGCATGGCGAGCGCTCCAAGGCCACCGCGTCCCGGGTCGGTTACGATCTGGTCAAACCCCTGCTGCCGTTGCTCCGCCGCATTTTTCCCGATTACCTCTTGACCACGGAGGAGATTGGCCGCGCCATGATCCGAGTAGCGCGGTGGGGCGCACCAAAGAAGATTCTGGAGAGTCCGGACATCCGGGATTGCGCGAGATCGCCGGCCTCCCATTGAGCCGGAGCGGGGCTATGGCGAACTACCGGCCGAAGGGTCGGGCGGGCGGCGTCGGACAGCGCGCCCCTGAGGGGGTGGGAGAACTTCAACACAACGAAAGAGGGGACGCCGAAGCGCCCCCCGGCCGAAGTGGCCGTAAAGCTATGGAATCTTGGTAAAGGTTTCCGGACCGCCGCCACCCTTGCCCTTGCCGCCACCACCGCCTTTGCCGCCACCCTTGCCGCCTCCGAAGCCGCCACCGGTGCCAGCCGAGACCATCTGCCGCAGCGCCGAATAGCTCTTGCCGTCGTCGGCCAGGGTCCACTCATCGTGCCACTGCGTGCCGTTCGGCATGGTCGTCTCGACCACCAGTTTGTTGCCCTCCATCTTGCCCGTGGCCTTGGAGTCCTTCCAGACGCCTTCGGTCATGGTGATTTCCTGTCCTCGGGTGGGATATTGACGCAGGATGACCGAACCGTTGGTTTGCGTCTCTTCCATGAACACGATGCCATCCTTAAAGGTCAGCTTGCGCACCTGACCGCCGTCACCCTTCCAAGTGCCATTGAACTTCGAGGCGTCTTGGGCCATCAACAGGAACGCGGTCATGCCCATCGCGACCGTGGTTATGAACATTGCTTTTTTCAAAGACTATTTCTCCTTTCCATGGAAGCGTACCGGAGCGACGCCCCTGATGCCGCTTCTATGACCGTAACCGGCGTCACTAAAGTTACTACACGCGCCGGGCTGCCGCAAGTTTGCCGTCGACCAGGATGGGGATGCCGCCTTCGACAGGGACCGCGCCGGTGAGGCGAAGAATACGGTTCGCGGAGAATCCTGAATGCGCGTGTCCCATATTCTCATTGCCGCGTTTGCCGCCCTGATGCCCGCGCTCGGCGCCCTCTGTGATCGAGCCTGCCTGAAATCGTGGCTCGACCAATACCTGCAAGCGATCCTGAAGCACGATCCGCAGGCGGCGTGCTTCGGCGTGTTGAACGAAGGCGCCGAACCCACCGTGACCACGGTCCGCATCCGCGTGGAGGATTGCAAGATCACCGGAGCGGAATGGATCATCGCGCGGCGCATTGCGGCGGGGATCAACGGTTTCGACGCGCGTCGCGGGAAGAGCTCATTGCCGAAAAGTGGGGCGAGCGCGTCCGCCCTACATCGCCTCATAGAGACTGTGAAACCGGTCTAGAACGGATAGTGCGCTTCGCCGCGCTGGATGGTAACCCACTTCAACTCCGTGAGCTCATCCATCGACCACTGGCCACCCTCGCGCCCCATGCCCGAATCCTTAACTCCGCTGAACGGCCCATGCGGCTCGTCGTGAATGGTGGAACCGTTGATGTGAACCGACCCGGACTCCAGTTCCAGAGCGCAACGCATCGCCAGTTGCAGGTCGTTGGTGATCACGGCCGAGGTCAGGCCGTAGCGGGTGTTGTTGGCGAGTTTGATCGCGTCGTCGGCATCCTTCGCCTTGATGACGCTCGCGACCGGCCCGAACAGCTCTTCCTGGAAGACCGCCATGGAAGCCGTCACGTCCGCGATCACGGTGGGCTGGAAGTAATGCCCTTCGTAGGTTCCTCCACACATGACCCGCGCGCCTTCCGCCTTGGAAGACTCAATCCGGGCGGCGATAAAGGGGCATTGCGAGGCGCGGATCAACGGTCCGATCACCGTATGAGGATCGTGTGGATCGCCCACCTTCAGCGACTTGGTCTTGGCGACGAACATTTCGAGGAACTGGTCATACACCGGCTCCTCGACGATGATCCGCGACCCGGCCATGCAGATCTGGCCTTGATGAATGAACAGGCCAAAGCAGGCGGTGTCGACTGCGTATTTCAGGTTCGCGTCCTTCATGACCAGCAGAGGGCTTTTTCCGCCCATCTCCAGATCGAATTTCTTGCCGCGGCGGGCGCACTCGACGCCGATATGGCGTCCCACCGCGGTTGATCCAGTGAACAGGATCGCCTTCACGCGAGGGTCGGAGTACATAGCTTCGCCCAGCGTCGGACCATCGCCAGTGACCACATTGAGGACTCCCGGCGGCAAACCGGCCTTATCGAAGATCTCGGCGATTTTGAGTCCGACCAAAGAGGTTTCTTCAGACGGCTTGAGCACGAATGTATTGCCCGCGGCCAGCGCGAATGCCACCTTCTTGGTTGCCAGAATGAGCGGAAAATTGAACGGCGCGATCCCGCCCACTACTCCCAGCGGCCGGCGAATCGCCATTGAGATGCGGCCCGGAACATCGCACGGAATGGTGTTCCCCATGATGCGGCGGCATTCGCCCGCCGCGGACCGGAGCACGCCCACAACGAAGGAGACCTCAAATTGGGATTTGCCGAACGTCGCTCCGCCCTCCTCGATCAGCAGGTCCACGACCTCGGCCCGCATCGATTCAAGAACGTCGGCGGCGCGGATCAGGATGAGCTCGCGCTCGGACGGAAGCGTATTGCCCCACAAATCCTTCACCGCATAGGCGGCGTCGATGGCGCGGGTCATGTGCTCGGGCTTCGCCATGAATACTTTCGAAACGGTCTTACCGTTGGCGGGATTCACCACCGGCGTCATGGCCGCTGGTTCCACTTCGATCATTTGTCCGTTGATATAAGTTGTGACATAGGTTGTCGTCATGTTGGATGTCCTTCAGTAGGGGGCGGCGTCCGCGGATTCGCCCACCGGATGACAGCCTATCACACTCCGGCTTGGCGTCCGTGAATCGTCTATCCTCTCCTCATGTCCTTCCATCATCCATTCCGCTCGCGCGCCGTGCGTGCCATGGTGATCTTGCATGAGGAGCACTTGCGCCGCTTCGTTCATACCTGGAGACGGGCCTTGGCGGCTTCCGTGAGCCTCCCACCGACGGACGATCCCAACTATGCCTCGCTGGGCACTTTAGGGCGGCACCTGCTGCGCTCGGCCGGTGGCTACATGATCTGGATGTGCGAGATGTTAAGCTTGCCTGATCCCGGAATCCGCCCCGCCCCGGACGCGGCTGCCATAGTCAGCGAGGCGGACGACTACCTGGAGCATGTGCTGGAGAGATGGCAGGCACCGCTACGGGACGTTTCGAACGAACAATTGGAGACCCCCGAGTACCCATCCCGATGGCAGACGCGTTACTGCATCGACGCGATGCTGGAGCACGCGGTCATGCACCCCATCCGCCACGCCTTCCAGTTGGATGAGCTGATGAATACCCGCTGAGGCCTATTGGGCAGCGAAAGCCAGTAAAACGTTCCCCGGCATTCCCGATGTCACACTGTATCCGGAGCCAATGAAGACCATGCCCTCCGCAATGGTGGGCCCAATGGAACCGATGGATCCGCCGTGTGCGGGCACCCGATTCACCGTCGTGAAATCCTGAGCCGTATCAAAGCTCCATAGCTCATGACCGTCGGTGGAAGCGAGCGCATGGAGCTTGCCATCCGTTCCGCCGATGAAGACCGCGCCTGGAATCGCGCTGCTGGCCGCGGCATTCGACTCGCGGCTTCCGGCTTGCGCTAACTTGGTCGTCCAGACGCGTTCGCCAGTGGCGAATTGAACCGCCGTGATCGCGCCGCTTACTAAGCCAACGTACAGATTCCGTTCATCGGCCGAGCCGCCCCAGACAAGATTCGTGCCGCGGCTCCCCTCCCGCTCGGCTAAGTTCGTCTTCCAAAGTACCGCGCCCTTGCGATCCGGATCTAAGGCAAAGACGATGCCGCTCTTGTTGGGCGCAAGCAGAAGGTCGCTGCCGCTGGAGAGCGTTTTCAAAATGGGCGATGCGCCGAAATCCCAATCGGGACCAGGGTGCTCCGGGCAGGCTTCGCTCTTACTTTTTGTATTTGCGCCACACCCGCCCAGCGTTGCATCGTTCGGTTCCGCCTGAAATACCCAGCGCACTTTTCCCGTGTCGAGATCCAAAGCCATGATGGAATCCGACGTCTCCGGCGCGGGCTCCGTAGCTGAATCACCCGTTCCGAAATAGATTGCACGCCTTTTGGCATCGACCGTGGGAGAATTCCAGACCGCAACTCCGGAGGGAGCCCAAAGCTGGGTGCCGGCGGAATTCTTCCTTGTCGGCTTCGGTTCCGGGATGGTGTAGGTCTTCCATATCCGCGCTCCGGTCGCGGCGTTTAGCGCGGAAACGCTTCCTCGAAACGTACAGCACGGGTACTCCGGGGTTGACGCGGAGAAGCCTTCGGAAGTGGAGACGGGCACGTAGAGCCGGCCTTCGTAGAGAGTGGGCGCCGCGGTAATGCGGGCCGCGAAATGATCTTCCGCGCGCGTGGTCCACAGCAGAGCGCCTGAAGCCGCGTCCAACGCGTAGACATTTGCCTGCATGTCGCCGAAGTAAACCGCGTATCGCGATGGGTTCCCGCCAGTCGCAGGCGCACCTGCGGGTCCAATCGTAACCGCCGTGCGGATGGCCGCTTTCGCCTGATACGACCAATACACGCAACCCGTGTGCATATCGAGCGAATACACGTAGCCGATGTCGGAGCCGACGAACACGCGGCCGGCCGCGACCGAAGGCTGTCCGAACGCCGAAACCCCGAGGGGGAATCCAAACGCCCACTTGAGCTTCAGGTTGGGGACTTGCGCGATGGTAAGTCCGGCGGCATCGGCGTTTTGAAATCGCGTGTTGTGCGCATCGACGCCCCAGCCGTTCCACGCGGCGCCTTTGGAGGGATCCGGCAGCGTGCTCCCGGCTGGGCACCGATTCGGCATCTGGCTTGCGTCTCCCAAAGCCGCGCTTCCCAGCGGCCGGCCTCCCATGTATTCCGCAAGGCGGCGCTTCTGCTCGTCCGTCAGTCTTGCCGCCTGGGTTTGCATGATTCCAGTGGTGAGGGCGGCGTAGATCCGTTCGGGCGGCATTTGCCGGATGGCGGCAGGGCTGGGGGCTCGCTCCACCGCGGCGTTGCCGTGGCATTTGGTGCATTCACGTTCGAACGCCGAGATACCGAACTCGGTTCCAAGCCTCTGCGGCTGGGCGGGCGCCTGGGCCATGCTGTTTACGGCCGCGCTGGTTAGAACAAACATCAGCGTCGGCAGGCTTGCTCTGCGAATCACACGTGTCATCTGTCTCCTCCTATTGACCGGCCCGCTGAATCAACTCCCACATCAAGCCGTTGACATCGCGTACGAACACATTGCCCGCGCCGTTGGCGCGCACGATCGGCTTGCCGCCGGTGGTCGCCACCACGCCGCCGGCCTTGGTCCATTGAGCGGCGGCGGCGTTGATATCGCGCACAACCACCGTGAACGCGGGCGAGCCTGGATCTTGCGCGCCCGCGGCGATCTTCGCGCGAGGCACACCGCTATATTCGATCAGCCCGAAGTCGAGCTTCGTACCCGGAATGCTTCCGTGGGTGATGCGCCATTGCGCTCCGGGGAGGCCGATGAGCTTCGCGACCACTGGATTGGTCCCTAACGCGCCCGTCGGCCGCGCGCTGAATCCAAGGGCGTCGCGCAGGAAAGCGACGGTCTTCGCTGAATCCTCGATCGAGAACTGGACCGAAGCACCAAGAATATCTGCCGCTCTCGTTCGCCGCGGCGGCGGGGAGCGGATCGGGCTGCTGCAATTCAACAAAGAAGCCGTCGGGATCGCGAACCAGGATCTCGCGCGTCTTATTGATCCCCGAATTTCCGGACGGATTTACGGGAGCTCCGCCGGCGGTCACAATCGGCGCGCCCGAGGCTTTTACGCGCTCCAGAACCTTATCGATATCCCGTACCTGCAAAGCCAGCGTTGCCGCTCCGATGTCCTGCAGGTTCGGCCGCACCGGCTTGCGCGGCCCGCCCGTGAATTCGGTCAACTCAAACCCAAACGTCGCGTTCGGAATGCGGAATGTCGCGCCTCGAAAGCTCATGCCTTTCGTCGCCGTGAACCTGGACATGTCCTCGTCCAGCTTTTGCGGCTGCTGCGTCAGCGGATCGCGGGTTCCGTTCACCGGCAAGCCCAGCACGTCGCGATAAAACGGAACGGTCTTCTCGAGACGTTCCGGTGGTGTGCGCCAGATTTTGCAACTGGACGACGGGAGTGGATTGAGCGGACGCAAGAGCGGCAACCAAGCCGGCCGCGGCGAAAATCTTCAGCACGGTTGTGAACGGCATCTCCGAAGTATATCGCCGCTTGAGTTCCATCGCGGTACTAGCGTAGTGTCCACGAAATAGATGGACAGCGTTGAAGCTCATTTGTGGGGCGGACCCCCAGGTCCGCAGCCGACGCCCTCGTCGGCCTTTACCTGACGACCGCAGTATTTCAGAGGATTGCGGAAGCCGGCCTGTCCAGTTAATTCGTGGACACTACACTAGAATGTGGGGATGATGCCGCCACAGAGACGCGTGTCGTCCGTTGCGCTTGCGGCCATTTCGCCACGATCGCCCCAAATAGGGAGATCCTTCGTTCGCTACGCTACAATTGCCCGTGTGCCTGTACCCTCAACGGCTGTTCGTCGTATTGGCGCTTCTCTGCACGGGTGCATCCGCGCAGTGGCTGAATTTCCCCACGCCTGGAATCCCGCGTACGCGTGACGGCAAGCCGAACCTGACCGCGCCCACGCCGCGGACCGCCGACGGAAAGCCGGACCTGTCCGGCGTCTGGATGCATGAAGGCACCCCGGTCGCGGAGATGAGGCGGCTCTACGGGAATGCCCGCGTCGATGAAGCCCTCGCAACCCAAGCGCTGGGCATGGAGATCGGCGCTCAAAGCAAGTACGCCTTCGATATCCTGATCGACATCGACCCCGAAGATTCTCCGCTACGGCCTGAAGCCGAGGCAATCATGAACCGGCGCAACGCCGAGTACGACCCAGCGGACCCTTGCGCTGAATTCATTTCCTTCCCCCTGGCCGGTCTTCTCTCCGAGCCGATTAAGATCGTTCAAGCGCCCCGCATGACGGTCGTCTTGTATGAAGTCGGCAATCTGCATCGCCAAATCTTCACCGACGGCCGGACGCTGCCCAAGGAATTCAACCTTCCGGCCTACCTGGGCTACTCGGTAGGACATTGGGAGCACGATGTCTTCGTGGTGGAAACCGCGGGGTTCAACGATAAGGCCCCGCTCGATGACATGGAGCATCCTCGCAGCGAGAGCCTGCGCGTCACGGAACGCTTCCACCGCCGCGACTTCGGACACATGGACGTGGAAATGACCTTCGACGACCCTAAGATGTACACCCGGCCCTTCACGATTAAAGTGCCGCACACTTTGATGGCCGACTCCGACATCTTCGAGATGGTCTGCAACGAAAACGAGAAGGACGGGGTCCACATGCGACAACGGTGATTTCGGACCGGGACGGGTGTATGCTGTGGAGAACATGACACCACAGCGAATGAGATTGCTTTTCGCGGGATTGCTTGGGGTGGTTCTTTTCACCTGGGCGACATTGGCGGTTGCGCAACAGGTCAAAAAGATTGACGACAAGACACTGAAGACCGCGGGAAAAGGCACAGAGTGGACCATCAACGGGATGGATTGGGGTGAGCAGCGCTACAGCACGATGACTCAGATCAATCCCGGGAATGTGAGCAAGCTCGCGTCCGCGTGGTCGTATGAACTCGGTCCCGGTGGGGGCAGCCAGCAGGCGACTCCTCTGTATTCGAACGGGGTCCTCTATACCGTGACGAACTGGAGCATCGTCGCCGCCGTCGACGCCAAAACCGGCAAAGAGCTCTGGCGCTATGACCCGCGGGCGGATCGAACGATGACGCAGCCGGGAAAATCCCGCCTTTGTTGTGGTGTGAATAGCCGGGGAATCGCACTGTACGAGGGCAAAGTGCTGGTCCCCGTCGTCGACGGACGCATGCAGGCTCTCGACCAAGCGACCGGAAAGCTGCTGTGGTCTTCCTGGGCGATCCCGGAGCCGAAAGATGGCGAGATCTCCCCATACTCCCTCACCATGGCGGCCCGAGTCGCCAAGGGCAAAGTGTTTATCGGCAATGCCGGCGCCGAATTTCCTCCTTTTCGTGGATACGTTTCCGCATTCGATGTAAACACCGGCAAAGAACTCTGGAAGTTCTACACAACACCGGGCGATCCTTCGAAGGGATTTGAGAACAAAGCCATGGAAGCCGCGGCAAAAACATGGGCGGGTGAATGGTGGAAGATGGGCGGCGGCGGGTCCATGTGGGATGGAATGGCCTACGATCCCGATGAAAACCTTTTGTATGTCGGCACCGGCAATGGGACGGTCTGGTCGTCGGACGTTCGTAACGGCGGCAGGCAAACAAAGCCACTGGACAATCTTTACATCGCCTCCATCCTCGCCATCAACGCGGACACCGGCCAGTTGAAATGGCATTACCAGTGCACGCCTGGCGATGAATGGGACTACGATGCCATTCAGCAACTTCTGCTGGCGGATATTCGGATCGACAATCGCAATCGCAAGGTGGTCATGCAGGCGAACAAGAATGGTTACTTCTACGTAATCGATCGCACCAACGGCGAATTCATCTCCGCATCCGAGATGTCGCAAGTGAGCTGGGCCACAGGCATCGATCCAAAAACCGGCCGTCCCGATGTCAACCCCGACGCGCTCTATTCTTCGAAGAAAGGCGTGACGGTATATCCGGTGCAGATGCACAATACGTCGCAGATGTCGTTCAATCCGAACACGGGCCTGATCTATGTTCCCATCGCCGCCGAAAATACATTCAGCTTTGTGGCGGCGGAGACCTATACTCCGACTCCGGGGAACCAGAACTTCGGACTGAATCTGGGCGCAGCACGGGGCGGCACACCGATGGCATCCCCGCCTCCTCACGGACCCGAACGCAAGAATCCCGATGGAAGCAAAGTGCGTGGAGGCATTCTCACCGCGTGGGATCCCGCCACTCAAAAGGAACGCTGGTTCGCACTCGGCGGCGGACAGAGTGGCGGCGGCACGCTGTCCCTGGCTTCGAACCTGGTGATCCAGACGTTGAGCAACGGACACATGAAAGCGTTTACCGCGGACAAGGGTGAACCGCTTCTGGACCTGGCGTTGCCGGTGAGTTCCGGCGTCGGCCCACCGATGACCTATATGCTTGACGGCAAGCAATACATCGCCGTCATGGGAGGGACCGGCGCTGCTGGACGTGGGGGCCGTGGAGGCGGACGTGGCGCAGGGCGCGGAGCACCGCCGGCGGGCGCAGCGCCTGCTGAGCCGACAGCTGCCGCGGCTCAAGGCGGAGACACAGTTCCTCCGGGGCCGGCCGCAGCTGTGGCCAACAACAATCCGAAACTTCTGGTTTACGCTGTTCCGAATTGAGGACACCTGGAAGCCATCTCATTTTGCGATTTGTTCTAAAATACTCGCAGGAGGGGAGCAACGATGAAGGCATCCTACGTTCCGGCAATTGCCGTCCTTGTGCTCGTTTCTGCTGTAGCCCCGCTATCGGCGCATCACTCATGGCCGGTGAACAATGACCACCTGGTGACGGTGAAGGGCAAAGTCATCGAGTTCGAGTGGGCCAACCCGCACCCGATGATCACTCTTGAGGTTCAGGCCAATGACGGCCGGACGGAGAAATGGAAGGTCGGCGGCCCCGCTATCGTCCGGATGGAGGCGAACGGCTGGACCAAGACCACGGTGAAGCCCGGCGATGTGATCACCGGCATCGGCCATCAGTATACCGACGGCGAGAAGATCGTCAAGCTTGAGCGTGTCGTACTGGCCGACGGCAAGGAGATACGCGTCTACGCCGCCCGCTAGGAGCCGATTATGCGTTCGACCAGACGCACCATATTGGCAGCGGGAGCTGCGGCAGCCGCAACGGCCGCCGTGCCGCGCGTATTTGCTCAGCAGGCGGGCGAAAGAGGAACCGGCAAATTCTATGAAAAGGGCCCGGTTCGCATCTACTATGAGGAGGCCGGTTCCGGCTTCCCGCTGTTACTGCTTCCGGGCGGAGGGTTGAACTCGACCATTTCCTTCTTCACCGGCAACTCGCCCTTTAATGCGATCGAGGAGTTCAAGGGACAAGTATCGCTCGCATCACGGCGGACCTGCGCAACGCCCCCAGCGGCCAGTCCACCGGCCCTGTCGAGGTCGAGCCGGCCGTGGGAATCCTATGCCGACGACCAGCTCGGCCTGATGGATCATCTGGGGATCGACAAGTTCATGGTGATGGGTTTCTGCATCGGCGGCCCCTTCATCTGGAGTCTTTTGAAGCGCGCGCCCAATCGTATTGCCGCAGCCGTGCTGGCGCAGCCCGTGGGCTGGCGTCCGGAGATGCGCGACCCGAACTACCCCGGCGTATTTTGGAAGAGCTGGGGCGCGACGCTGATTGCCAAGCGGCCCGAGATCACGCTGCAGACCACCGACCAATTTGTGACCAACATGTTCGAAACCAACCCCGACTTCGTCTTCACCGTGACGCGCGATTTCGTGCGCAGTTGCCAAAACCCGATCCTGGTCCTGCCGGACGACGTCCCCGCGCACCCCTACGCCGTCGCCATGGAGTGCGCGATGCTCGCGCCCAAGGCCGAAGTGAGCATCTTCCCTTGGAAAGAACCCAAGGAGCGCATCCCTTTGGCGGTGCGCCAAATTCATTCTTTCCTCAAGGCGCATCGGCCGGCTTAGGCGGCGGCGTCCAATACAAAAGGGCCGGGGGACTATCGGACATTGAGCGCCTGTTTAGGAGCGTCAGTCCGTCACGCGAAGAAACCTATCCAAATTCAGATAGTGGCGGACGAGTTCCGCGAAGTAGTGCTTCGCATCTGGGCAAACAACATCTCATCCCATACGACCCTTTGAAAAACGTCGGTATTGCTACTCCTAAATTTATAGCCCCTATAACTTCGATCGCCGCCGGGCGTCCGCTACCGCAAGAGCTAAAGATACGGCGCGGGTCCGCCGATCAACGCTACGGGTGAAGGCCCCTCTGGCAGGGTGTTCTTCCGCGTCTTAAAGCGCCGAAAGGATCATGTGTCACTCACTAGCTTGGCGGACCGCGAAACATCGTCTGATCCACTTCCCCAGTGGCTCAAGACCACTGTCGACCTGATCGACCTCGGGGCCAAAGATCCCCGGTCGGCTGGTATTTGGTCTCCGGATTATCACGATAGCGTCGTCAGAGACTTCATCCATGAGCAGTTTCTCGATGATGCGGATACATACATTGGCAAGTACACCGCGCATGAAAAGTGGCGGAGTCTTCTCACCGTCGCGCAGAGATTCCTGCAACTCCCGGTTGACGGACCTCTAACCATCCTCGATCTGGGGTCCGGCGCGGGAAACACGGTTTTTCCATTGCTCGATCTTTACCCCAATGCGACCCTGATCGCTTCAGATCTTTCCATACCGCTGCTGCGCGCCTTGCGCCGAAAGCAAGTCGCGGAATACGGTCAGCGTGATTGCCTCGTGATGCAGCTCAACGCGGAGGAATTGGTTTTTGAAGACGCTCAATTCGACCTGGTTGTGGGAGCGGCTATCCTGCATCACCTTTTCGATCCTGAAAAATCGATCCGCGAGGCTTTCCGTGTTCTAAAGCCGGGAGGTTTTGCCCTGTTCTTCGAACCCTTCGAAGCCGGACAGCAGATTCTCGGGCTATCATTCAAGCATCTGAACACGATCAACGAATGTTTCCGCGCGCTCCACTATGACGCGCTGATCCCCGAAGACGCGATCGATGTTTTCAAGAGACTCCGCGCTGATTTTGAAGTCCGTAAGGGCTCCGATAAGAACAGCGACGTTTACCACCAGATTGACGACAAATGGCTCTTTACCAGGTCCTACCTGGGACGAGTCGCGGGCCGCTGCGGGTTCAGAGACTTGGCTATTTATCCACTCCACGGGGTGGAGCGCCTGTTCAGCGCTCAGGTGGACACTTACCTGCGTCTCTGCATTGGCCAGGGCCTCAAGTATCTGCCGGAGTGGGCCCAGCAGATCCTGCTGGAACTCGACCAACATTTCTCCTCGGATGCTCGCCAGGATCTGATTCTTGAAGGCGGCATTGTTCTTCGAAAATAGATCTAGAGTAAACCAGAGGCAGATTGTCTCCGGCGGTCACGCTATAAAATCCGGGCTGCCGTGGCCTCGCTACCCTTACTCGTCGCCCGCATCATGAGTGAGGCAGCGAAGCTTGCTGAGTGGACGCCATGCGGTAGGCGGTCGGAAACCTGAGTCCTAAGGAACCTGTCATCCCATCAACCCATAAAAAGGCCGTATCTAAGGAATCCACTAAAATGAAGGGTTCTGCTCTGATTCGGCGAGTGGGACGGAAGCGCTGAAATCCACGTCAAATGAGCTTTTTAATGGTGGGCGCGGCAGGACTCGAACCTGCGACCTCCTGCGTGTGAAGCAGGCGCTCTAACCAACTGAGCTACGCGCCCGGAAAGACCGGCAAGTTTCCATTGTAAACCACGCGTCCAACTATAATGAAGCGATGCCGGAAGCAACAGGACCAGAAGCCGCGGGGAATGCCGCGCCGTTTACCTTCGAAACGGGCTTGCAGCAACTGGAAACCATCGTCAAGGAAATGGAAGGGGGCGACTTGCCGCTGGAGCGCGCGCTCGAACTGTTCGAACGCGGCATGAAGCTGAGCGAGGCTTGCCGCAAGCAGCTCGAAGAAGCCGAAACGCGCATCGAGATTCTCACGCGCCGCGCCGGGGAAATCCAACCCCAGCCGTTCTCAAACGACAAGTGACCGCACCTAAGTGACAATAGACGAATACATCGCGCACAAGCAGAAACGCGTCGAGGCTGAGCTGGACCAGTGGGTCCCGGCGGAATCGACCGATCCCTCCACCATTCACCGGGCCATGCGTTACAGCCTGTTTGCCGGAGGCAAGCGCATCCGCCCGCTGCTGGCGATCGCGGCTGCCGAAGCGGTCAGCGATGCTCCCGTGGGCATCGAGGCGGCCGCGTGTTCCCTCGAGCTCATCCACACCTACTCGCTGATCCACGACGATCTTCCCGCGCTCGACAACGACGATCTGCGGCGCGGCCGGCCCACCTGCCACAAGGTTTTCGGCGAAGCCATGGCGATCCTTGCGGGGGATGCGCTGCTGACCCTGGCCTTCGAGCTTCTGGCCAGGATCGGAACCGTTGACGCGGAGCGGCGGATCGCTCTGGTGTCGGAGCTGGCCTGTGCTTCCGGAACCGCCGGAGGCATGATCGGCGGTCAGGTAAACGATCTTGAAGGCGAAGGCAAGTTTCCCACGGCGCATCTGCTCGAATCCATTCATCGCGCCAAGACCGGAGCCCTGCTTCGGGCCAGCGTGCGCATGGGCGGGATCTACGCCGGCGGCACCAGCTATCGCCATCTTGCCGCACTCAGCCTCTACGGCGTCCACGTGGGCCTGGCGTTTCAGATCGTAGACGATATTCTTGACGTCGAGCAATCCTCCGAAGCGCTGGGCAAGACCGCGGGCAAGGATGCCCAGCAGAAAAAGATCACCTTTCCGGCGGTCTACGGCCTGGAGCGCTCCCGCGAGATGGCGGAAGAGGAGCGTCTGGCCGCGCATCTCGCCCTGGCCTGCTTTGACGAGCGCGGCGAGCGTCTGAAGCAGCTTGCCGATAGGATTGTGCGCCGCAGTGCCTGAAGAAACGCGCCTGGCAGCCCGTGGTGAAATTCGTCCGGCGCAAAAACCGGGACAGCCGCCATATTTCGCCCACCGGGAGGTTCCATCGAATCAGCGCGCCTCTGTGGCGAAATATGGTGACTGTCCCAGGCTTTTGCGATATGGACCCTTCTGCCACGGACTGCTGGAGAAACGCCTATGAAAACCCGGCTGGATCAAATTCTGGTGGAGCGCGGCTTGGCCGATTCGCGCGAGAAGGCGCGCGCCCTGATCCTGGCGGGAACCGTGACGGTGGATGGCCAAAAATCCGACAAACCAGGCCACGCCTTCGCCGGCCACTGCCGCATCGAAGTCGCCGAGCGGCTGCCCTACGTGAGCCGCGGCGGTTTCAAGCTGGCCGCCGCGCTGGATCGTTTCGGAATCGATGTGCGCGGGCGCGTCTGCCTGGACGTAGGAGCGTCCACCGGCGGATTCACCGATTGCCTGTTGCAGCGCGGAGCCTCGCGCGTCTACGCGATCGATGTGGGTCACGGGCAGCTGGATTGGAAACTGCGCAACGATCCGCGAGTAATCGTCCGCGAAGGAGTCAATGCGCGCTATCTTCGGCCCGGCGATTTTCCCGAACCGCCCGAACAGGGCCGGCTCGGCCCTCCAAGTGGCCAGGAACCCGCAAGCATTTCGCCGAGCTCTCAGAAGTTCGACCTGGCCGTGTGCGACGCCAGCTTCATCTCCGCCACTCTGCTGATTCCCGCCTTCGCCCCGCTGCTTTCCGAACGCGGTGAAATGATCGTCCTGGTGAAGCCGCAGTTCGAAGTGGGCAAGGACCAGGTCGGCAAAGGAGGCATCGTGCGCGATCCGGAACTGCATCAGGCCGCCTGCGACCGCCTGCGCGCGGCGGTCGAAGCGCTCGGCTTTACAGTGTCCATCATGGAGAGTCCCATCCTGGGCGCCGAAGGCAACCGCGAGTTTCTGCTCTATGGCCGCCATTAACACCGCCGGAATTCTTTCGAAACCGCACAGCCCGGAAGCGGCGCGCATCGTTCCGAAGCTGATCGCCTGGCTGCGCGAGCGCGAAATCGCCAGCCGCCTGGATCACGAAACCGCGGCGTACGCGAAATCCCTCGCCGGTTTGCCGCGCGATGAGGTTCCCGAAGGCGCGGATCTGTTGATCGTCCTGGGCGGTGACGGCACTCTGCTTTCAGCCGCGCGCGCCGTGCGGGGCCGCAATATCCCCATCTTCGCCGTGAACCTGGGAGGTCTCGGGTTCCTCACCGCCATCCAAACCGAGGAATTGTACCCGCAGTTGGAACGTGCCTTGTCCGGCAGCTTGCCCCTCGAAAGCCGGCGCATGCTGCGGACTGAGCTGTGGCGCGGAGACCAGTGCGTGGCCTCCTATCAGGGGCTGAACGACATGGTGCTGGCCAAAGCCCAGATCGCGCGCATGATCGATTTAAAAGTCCAGGTGGACGACAGCTTCGTGTGCGTCTACAAAGCCGACGGCCTGATTGTGACCACGCCCACCGGCTCCACGGCCTACTCGCTTTCCGCCGGAGGGCCCATCGTGTTCCCCACCGTGGCCGCTCTGACGATCACGCCCATTTGCCCGCACATGCTCACCAATCGCCCGGTCATCGTGCCGGATGAGAGCGTGATCCAGATCACTTTGCTGGGCGACGACCAGACCACCTACTTGACGATCGACGGTCAAGTGGGCGAACTTTTGAAGAAGGGCGACCTTGTTGTCTGCCGTCGCTCGGAGCATTCGATCAGCCTCGTCCGTCCCCCCAACCTCTTGTTCTTCGACGTGCTCCGGGAAAAACTCAAATGGGGTGGCAGATGAAGCGTCCTTCGCTGACTGCGTGGATTTTGATTGCCCTGGTGGCGGGCGTCGCCTTCGGCGCGGCGTTTCCTGCGCCGGCAGTCAGGATGGGCCTGCTGGGCACCATCTTCCTGCGCCTGATCAAATCCATCATCGCGCCGCTGTTGTTCGGAACGCTGGTGAGCGGCATCGCCGGCACCGGCAACGTCAAGACCATGGGCCGCATCGGCGGCAAGGCGATTTTGTACTTTGAGATCGTCACCACCGTGGCGCTGTTCGTGGGCCTGGGCGCGGTGAATCTGGTGCAGCCCGGCGTGGGCGTACAGATTCAAAAAGGCGCTGCTCCCGGAGTTGCCTCAGGTGTCGCGCAAACCAGTGCGAGTCTCGATCAAATTGCCGAGCACACCTTCCCGGTAAGCATCATCGACTCCATGGCTCGCGGCGAGGTGCTGCAAATCGTCGTCTTCTCGTTCCTCTTCGGCACCGCCTGCGCATCCATCGGAGCCAAGGCCAGGAGCGTGGTGGGCTTCTGCGAATCGCTTTCGCAAGTCATGTTCCAATACACCCACTACGTGATGCTGTTTGCGCCTCTGGGCGTATTCGGGGCCATGGCGGCCACCGTGGGCGACAAAGGCGTTGCGGTTCTGGCGAACCTGGCCAAGCTGGTGGGGACGCTCTACGCCGCGCAGGCGTTCTTCGTCGTGGTGGTGCTGGGACTGGTGACTGTGATCGCGCGCATCCCTGTCCGGCGCTTCATCGCGCACGTCAAGGAGCCTTTCCTGATCGCCTATTCCACCGCTTCGAGCGAAGCCGCGCTGCCGCGGGCGCTCGAAAACATGGAGCTCTTCGGAGTGCCCAAGCACATCGTGTCCTTCGTGCTGCCGCTGGGCTACAGCTTCAATCTGGACGGCTCCACGCTATACCTGGCGCTGGCCTCGATGTTCGTGGCGCAGGCCGCTGGCGTACACGTGCCGTTCACCACGCAGCTGGTGATGATGCTGACGCTGATGCTGACCAGCAAGGGCGTGGCGGGAGTGCCCCGCGCGTCGCTGGTGATTCTGGCCGGAACGCTGGCGACGTTCAACCTGCCTGTCGAAGGCATCGCCGTGATCCTGGGAGTCGACACGTTGATGGATATGTGCCGGACCTCGGTGAACCTGCTCGGCAACTGCCTCGCAACCGCGGTGGTAGGGCGCTGGGAAGGCTTCAAGTATCAAACCGAGTCGGCGATCCGAGCCGAAAGCCTCGACACCGTAGATGTTTTGGTCGAGCCGGAGGGGTGACCGGGGCGGAGCTGGCCTGCGGCGCAACACGCCGAGGCGCATATAAAGGGTCTACTCGGTAAGGCGACGGTTCGGTCGTCAATTCACCAGGCGGGCTGCGAGTTCTGGAATGGTGACAAAGTTAACTCCGTACATCGCTTTTAACCAAGATCGATTTGCAACGTTGAAGATAGATGGAAAACCTGCGCTTTTTCCTTTGTCCTCGGTGCACAGCAAGTCATTATCAATGCCAATATGGGAAGCGACTAAATCCCCATCAGCCCATTCTGCGATTGCTTGCTTGATCTTTGTTTTTTCCTCTGCATCAGCGTATGCGAGTAACTGGGACCCCGACTTAGACGCCCGTGCATTTGCCGGTAAGCGCTCTTCAATTCGTTTGACAATTGCGGCGATGACTGCACCGCCGACCCCTCGGGCCTCGATTGCCGCCACCGCATCCCCAAAGCGCTCCACGTATGCTCCTGAACTGAAGACCTGTGGATCATAAAAGGCCTGATCGTGCAAAAACTGGCTGGGCAGTGGCAGATTTAAACGGGGGGCGCTCAGCAAGCGCATTCCTATCCTTCGAGCCTTTTGCAGGTTCTCAGCCAGCCTCTGGTGCAGGCCGGGATGAGGGCTGTGAGTCGGCCTGAAAGTGATTATGAGATCCGTGTTGTTCCCAGTCCCCTCTGTTCGAATGTCGCTTATCGCATTCCTGCTCGCGAAATAGGCTGCCCGATCCTTTGGGCCGATCGCCTCCAGCCTTTCAACCGACCGTCTTGAAGTGCTTGGTTAATGCTCGTTAAGCAGATATAGTCTTGGTCTTTCTGCCGTCGCTTTTCCGGGAAGACCACCTTTCCCAAAACGTTCCTATCGAATGTGACCCGCATCGGTTTCACTACCCTTTAGAGAGAATTATACCGGCGAACCCGAACGAAACAAAGCGGCGGAGATGCGCCCGTGATAGCCGGTGCGGCGATTCATTCTCGACCTCTGAGAATGGCGGCCAGTACGCGAGGGTCGCGCCGCCCGTGCACCACGGCCACGACCCACAAGGGCCTTTCATCCGGCGCATACGCAATCAGGTATTCGTGCACCAGAGTGAAGCGCAGAGGCCGTGAGGTGAGGTCCGGGCGTCTGTGGCCCTGACCCGGAAATGGAACCAAGGCGCGAATGGCGGACAGAATTTCCGCAATCGTCCTCTCGGCGGCCTCGATATCATCGGCGCGAACAAATTCCCAAATCTCGTCGAGGTCGAGGAGGGCTTCCGGGTGGAATTCGTATCCGGTCACGAGCCGGGTCGCGTACGACGAACGGCGGCGTTCTTTTCGCGGAAGTAAGCTTCAACCTCGTCGCCGGAGATAGGGTTCACCCTGCCGCTTTTCAGGTCGTCATACCGGCTGTCCAGCATCTCGCGCGTCCGTGCAAGTTCGTCGAAATATCCAGCAACAACATCCTCGACCAGTTCACCCGGAGGGCGTCCGGTTTCGGCTGCCAGCTTATCGAGCTTGTCTTGCAAGTCAGCGGCAAAGTTTACTTCCATGGCTTCAGAGTACGGGAAAGCTTCGATTCAGGCAAGCCGCACGATGTCTTTTCGAGATCTCCATGTTCCATCCCCGACTTGGTGATCCATGTCGTTTGACGCCGAAGGCGGCGCAAGGTAAGTTAAGGCATGGAACTCACGGTCCACATTCCCGACGACATTGCCGAACGGCTTGGCGACGCCGGGAACGGCGATCTCTCCCGCCGCGCCCTGGAGGCCTTGTTTGCGGAGGAATACAGGCTGGGTCATCTCAACAAGCCAGATCTGCGGCGCTTGCTTGGCTTTGCAACCGGCTACGAGATTGACGGCTTCCTGAAGGCCCACAACGTCTACGAGGACTACACCACGGAAGATTTTGAGCGCGAACGGGAAGCCCTGAAAAGCTTAGGGTTCTGAAGCGCGGTGCGGTTGGTTATCGCCGACACCGGCCCCCTGAATTACCTGATTTTGATTGGACACATCGACCTTCTTCCGGTCCTGTTTGAAAAAGTGGTCCTCCCGGACGCTGTGCAAGGCGAATTAGCCTCCGGCAAAGCGCCAGTTGTTGTACGGAATTGGATTGCTAATCTTCCGGCTTGGCTGGAAGTGCGGGACGCTCCCCTCAGCCAAGCCGAAGACGATTCGTTGGAAGGAATTGATGCGGGCGAGAGAGCTGCGATTCAACTGGCCGCCTCACTCAATGCCGACCTTTTGCTAATGGACGATCGCAAGGGCGTGAATGCGGCTTTAAGAAGAGGCCTTCGCGTGACAGGCACGCTGGCCATTCTCGATCTGGCGGCGCAGCGCGGGCTTGCGGACTTCGCGCAAGCGGTGGGACAGCTTCGGCAGACCAGCTTCAGGGTTCCCGCACTCTACTGGATGCACTGCTCGAAAAGCACAGGGAGAGAAAAGGAAGTGTCTAAAACTTCTCTCGATACGCTGCGTCGGCGTGATGCCTCACGATCTCGGACAGATCGCTCAGCGCTCTTTGTGTGAAGAGGAGGCGGTAATCCACTCTGGCAGGAGCCTTCGGACTTCTTCTATGGGCACAGTACGGCCGGCCTCGGCGTCGCGGACCCCCTCATCGATGGCGGCAAGGGTTTCCTCGTCCTCCTCTTCATCGATAGGGGTCGGGTGGTCGAAGTCGATCTTCACTGTAACGCGGAACAGCGGCCCGCGCTATTTCCCCGCGTTGGTAATCTTCACCAGATTCTGCGCGGGCACTTCCGTCCGCAGCGTCTGCTTGCCGCGGAAGAAATCGAAGTACGACACCTGGTGCACGCAGCTCACGGTGCAGTAGGGCGCGCAGGATTTCTCGGTCAGATACTCGCGGCGGATGTCGGCCACTGTGTACTCGTCGAGAGGCTTGCCCGGATAGCCGCGCTGCTGGGAGCAGTAGTGCACCAACCCGTCCTCGCAAATGTACATGTAGCGCGCCCCGGCCCGGCACCGCCAATTGTTGGGCTTTCCCTGCGCGATGGCGTCCTGGAACTGGTTGAACCTTGCGAAGTGGCGCTTCTCCATCGCCTTCATCGCGTGATACACCTCACGCTCATGGTCGCCCAGCGGGCGAAGCTGGCCGTCGCCGTCATGGATGATCCCCACGGTTGCGGAGAACCCCAGTTCCAGCGCGCGCCGGCCGACCACCAACGCATCGTCGGGATTATGGATGCCTCCGCCGACCACGGAGTTGATGTTGACGTGAAAGTCGGCGTGCTCGGCCAGAACCTGCAGCTTCTTGTCCAGCACCTTCAGGCTCTTCTTCGACACATCGTCGGGCTTGACGTTGTCGATGGAGATTTGCAGGTGATCCAGGCCGGCGCGGTTCAGCTCCTGCACCCGGTCCGGCGTCAGCAGATACCCGTTTGTAATCATGGCGGCGATGACGCCGCGGCGGCGGATGGCGCGCGATGATTTCGTCCAGCTCCGGGTGCAGCAGCGGCTCGCCGCCGGAAAGCGTGACGCACCCCCGTGCCCAGGTCCGCCAAGTGGTTGATTCGCTTGATCATTACCTCGGTGGGGACGGGTTTCGAAACGTCGTCGAATTCGTTGCAATAGGCGCAGGAAAGATTGCAGCGGCGGATGGGAATGATGTGCGCCATCAGGGGATGGTCCGTGGAGACCGCTCCCTTGGCGATCCAACGCATCTCCCGCACCCGGCGCGTGAAGGCTTTCCAGCCTCGGCTTAATCGGAGAGACCTGTCTGACATCAGCAACTTTCCTCTATTTAAACACAAGAAACGATTCATTCGCGCGACGCATATACTGGGAGCTTGCCGAAACGGACCCTCCTCGCCTGCCTCGCCCTGACGCTTCTGTGCGTGCTCACCTACGCGCGGTCCCTCTCTCTGCCTCTGTTGGAGGACGACTATTTCAACATTTGGGCCGCGCGGCATTACGGGTCCTGGGCCGGATTTCCGGCCATGTTTCACGACGATGTCGCGCGCGTTCGCGCCACCGTGCACTGGACCATCTACCTGGTATGGAAGTTGTTCGGGTTCACGCCCTTGGCATTCCGAATCTCCAGCCTGATCCTGCATATCCTGGACACTTGCCTGCTGTACGCAATCGGCCTCGCCTGGACGCGAATGCGCTCCGCCGCCTTCTGGGCAGCGGCGTTCTTCGCCGTCTATGAAGGCCATCAGGAAGCCATTATGTGGTTTTCGGGCAACAACGAGCTGCTTCTGTTCCTGTTCGGAGGAGCCTCGCTGCTGTGCTGGATCAAAGCGGCGTCGCCCCAGTACGGCCGGCCTCGGCACGAATGGATCTTGCGCGGTGCGGGACTCCTGCTGTTCGCCCTGGCGCTGCTCTCCAAGGAATCGGCCTACATTCTGTTGCCGTTGTTCTTACTGGCGACGCCGCCTGAAAACTGGCGTCGCAGCGTCGCGCACCTGTTGCCCTATTGCGCTCTGGCGGCCGTGATGATTGTGTCGGTGGTCGCAACGCGCGGCCATTCCTTCCGCTTCACCGACGGAAGTTTCTCCCTGCACGCGCCCGTGTGGCTGACTCTGCCGAGGAACTTCGCAAGAGTGCTGTGGTTCTGGGGAATGCTCTCGGTTGCTTTGATCTTCTTGACCTCCACGGCCGCGTCGGTCCGCAAATCGGCTCTCCTGGCCCTGGCCTGGATCGCAATCGCGCTGGTGCCATATAGCTTTCTGACCTATTCGCCGCAGATCCCCAGCCGGCAGCTCTATCTGGCCAGCGTCGGCCTCTCCTTCCTCTTCGGCTTGGCGCTGGTTCAGTTCCGCGAAATGACGATTGCGCGCCCCTGGCTCGCGGCCTTGGTGATGCTGGTGGTGGTCGCGCACAACGTTGGATACATCTGGATCAAGAAGCAGCGCCAGTTCCGCGAGCGCGCTGAACCCACCGAAGAATTGATTCGAGCCGCGGCCCAAACCGACGGCCCTCTGTGGGTGCAGTGTTTCCCGCGTCATCCCGTTATCGCCGAAGCTGCGATTTTCGTCGCGCTGGACCGCTATCCGTCCAATCTCATCTTCACTCCGGCCGAAGCGGCCCAGCGCAAACCCTCCGCGACGTTTTGCTACGGCCGGCATTAACCCTGAGAGCAATCCACTAAGCGCGACACCTTACTCATGTGTTCCGGCATTGGGTAATCCCGCTGACAATTTGCGTGTCCCTGGTGCATCCAGTGGAGTATCTAATAGCAGCCGCGCCCGCCGATCCCGCGGCGCTCGAAATCCGCGTGGCTGAGGGCGACGGGTTGACCTATCCCATCGGCTCACGGGCAACCCGCGGGATCACCATTCAAATCACTGACGAAGCAGGCAAGGCGGTGGACGGCGTGACGGTCAGTTTCCGGCTTCCCGACACGGGGCCGGGTGGAACGTTCTCGAACGGATCGAAGACCGAGATTCTGACCACGCACGCCGACGGCCGCGCCAGCGTCTGGGGCATGAAATGGAACCGTCAGGCGGGAGCTTTCGACGTGCGCATCACGGCCACGAAAGGACAGGCCCGCGCCGGGACGGTGTGCTCGCAGCATTTGACGGAGGCGCCCGGACCGGTCGCGACAAAGGGCGGCGGATCGTTCAATCACAAATGGTTGTGGATCGCGCTAGCGGCCGCGGGAGCAGGCGCGGGAATCGCGGTCGCGGCCCACAGCCGTTCCTCGTCGAGCAGCTGCTCATCGACAGTCGAGTTGCCTCAGAACCCATGTAGCTCTACGCCGATCTCTACCGGCGTCACGATCATCGGGCAGCCCACGATAAACCTGGGAACTCCATGAGAACGGCGATTTTGCTAACGATGGTGGCGTCCGCCTGGGCGCAAAGCGGTCTGAATCGCCCGCCTTGGGCCAGATGCTCGACCGTCAGAATTCACTTCGCCCGGTCTATGGCGTCGGCGGAAGCTTCCATGTGGAAAACCCCACGGCTGAAGGAGTGTTATCGACGGCTTGCGCCGGGGCGCTTTGCGTCGCCAAGACCGAATCATCGCTGCTTTCGTTGGGCGTCGTCACGCCGGCGCCCGCGGGGGCGGCGATTATCGCTGTGGACGCAACCGGCGCAACCGTCTATTTTCCTTCTACCCAGCAGTTCGGGCGCTGGCAGAACGGCGCGCTCACCATGCTTGGCCTGACCGTCACCGGCCAGGTTCTTTCGCTCCTCTCCGGACCCTCCGGTCTGAACGTGGCAGTCGAGCGCGCGGGAATTATCTGGATCGTAACCGAAAATGGCTCGATTTTAGATTCGCTGCCGCCGGGCGCGAGCGCCGTGCAGTTGACCTCAAACGGAGTGGTCTACGCAACCTCCGCCGCATTGATCCTCAGAAACGGCAACGGCACTGAGCTGAGCTTTTCAGCCGCGGGCGTCACGAATCTGTTGGCCCTCGGCGACGGCTACGTGGAAGCGCGTGCTGGAAGTATTCTTTACGCTTTGCGAACCATCCCAGGCCGCGAGCAATTGTTTCAACTCCCGCAGCCGCAGCCGGCCCTCCGCCAACCTCGCCCCCGGGAGCTTCCCAAGTGATCCGAGCCGCGATTCTGCTTTTGCTCGCGCCCGTGGCCGTGCATGCGCAGCTTCAGCTGTTTCTCGTGAACGGCACCGACACAACGCCGATAGCCGCTGGATCGACTTTTTCGCTGGGCCAAGTCGCCGCCAGCACCTCGGAAGCCTTCATCGTTCGAGCGGTGAACGGCGGCACAGCGCCCATCCGGATCGTCTCCAGTACTCCGGCCATCAGCGGCACCGGCTTCAGCATCACCAGTCCTGCGACTCCTCCGCCCAACATCGCGCCGGGCAGTTTTCTGGACATTTATATCAACTTCGCAGGCGGTCCGCCCGCCTCGTATAGCGCGAATTTTCAGATCAACGCGTCCTTCGTCATTTTTGTGATCACCTCGGTGCCCGCGGCCACACTCGAAGCGCAGCTTCAACTGCTGGTGCTGAACGGAACGCAGCAGACCCCGGTCGCCTCCGCATCGACGTTTTCGCTCGGCCAGGTCGCCGCCGGCGCCTCGGAAGCCTTCATCGTTCGAGCCGTGAACGGCGGCACCGCGCCCATCCCCATCGTGTCCGACACTCCCGCCATCAGCGGCACGGGGTTCAGCATCACCAGTCCTGCGACTCCTCCGCCCAACATCGCGCCGGGCAGTTTTCTGGATATTTATATCAACTTCGCGGGCGGTCCGCCCGCGTCGTATAGCGCGAATTTTCAGATCAACGCGTCCTTCGTCATCTTTGTGATCACCTCGGTTCCCGCGGCCACACTCACTGTCGCTTCGCCGTGTACCGGCCTCGGTTCCACCAACGCCGTCAGCTTCGGCAACATCGTCGAAAGCCAGACCGAGCCGTGCACGTTCCTGCTACAGAACCCGAGCTCGCAGCAGCTCACCGTCTCCTCCGTTGCGGTTACCGGGACAGGGTTCCTGCTATCTCAACCGCCGGCGACGCCGCTGAATCTCACTCCGGCGGGCGCCACGTCCGAGTTTCACGCTGACCTTCGCGCCGCAATCGGCAGCCTCGTATTCCGGCACGCTCGTGATCGACTCCGAAACCTACCTGCTCACGGGAACGGCTTACAATCCGCCGTTGCCCACGCCCATGCTCACGTTCGATACTAATACGCCGGAGAGCGGCCAGCAGGTTACGCTGAGCATGGCTCTTCCCACGCCTGCGCCGGTTGCGGCATCCGGCTCCGTCAATCTGACCTTTCAGCCGGACGCAAGCGTCTCCGGGATCGTCAGCGGAGATCCGACCATCGTGTTCGTCGCCAATGGCGCGTTGTCGATTCCGTTTTCGATCCCGCAAGGCAGTACGCAGGCGACCTTCGGCGGCCAGGCCGGCGCGGTTTTTCAAACCGGCACGACAACGGGAAAGATCACCTTCACGGTAACCGTGACGTCGGGAGTGCAATTCACCGGCGACCCCACCACTTCGATCACGCTCGCGCCCCTGGCGGTTCAGGTCGAAAACGCCGCAGCCACGGCAATCGCGGGGGATTTGAACATTCAGGTGTGGGGCTTCGATAACACTTATTCCGCGGGCGAAATGTCGTTCACGTTCCTCGACGACACCGGCACACCCATCGGCGCGGGCCCTGTCCCGGCGGATTTTGGCTCGGCCTTCCTGAATTACTTCGCCACCTCCACCGACGGCAGCGCGTTCGCCATGTTGGTTTCATTTCCGATTACCGGCAACGCCGCGGAAGTGGGATCGGTGAACGTCCAAATGACCAACTCGGCCGGAACCACGACCATCACCCAACTTGGGTTCCTCAATGACACGGGAACCTGCGTGCTGGTCGGGAACACGTTGACTTGCCCGCCGGCCATCACCCAGTAAGGCGCACTCAGTAAACTGGGAGCGTGGTTACTCCCGTGGCTCTCTCCATCGCCGGCTCGGACCCCAGCGGAGGAGCGGGCCTGCAAGCCGATCTCAAGACCTTTCATCGCATGGGCGTCTACGGCGAAGCGGTGGTCACGCTGATTACGGTCCAGAACACTCGCGGCCTGCGGCGCGTGGAAGTGCTGGCAGGCGAGCTGGTGGCCGAGCAGATCCACGCCGTGATCACCGACATTCCCCCCAAGGCCGCGAAAACCGGCGCGCTGGGAAGTCTCGCCGTGGTCGAAGCCGTGGCCAAAGCCGCGGCCGGTTTCGCGTTCCCGCTGGTCGTCGACCCTGTGATGCTCAGCAAGAACGGCGTGGCGTTGATGGCCCAGGAAGCCCGGCAAGCCTTCGCCGAGAAACTTCTGCCGCTCGCATTTTTGCTTACGCCCAATCTCGACGAAGCCACGGAGCTGACCGGAATCGAGGCGCGCGATCCTGAGTCAATGGCACGCGCGGCGGAAAAGCTGATCCAGATGGGCGCGGCCAACGTTCTGGTGAAGGGAGGGCATCTGGAGGGCGACGCGATCGACGTGCTGGTCACGCGCTCGGGCGTGCACCGCGAGTTCCGCGCTCCTAAAATCGCCACCCCGCACACCCACGGAACCGGCTGCACTTACTCCGCGGCAATCACGGCCGAGTTGGCCAAAGGGTTTGCGCTCACGGACGCGATTCGCGTCGCCAAGGCGTTTATCAGCGAGGCGATCCGCACCAACCCCGGCTTAGGCGCGGGATCACCGGGAAGTTCGGGGCCGCTGAACCACTTCGCGGGAAAGTAGAAGCTCCTTGCCGTTGCCGATGGAAAGCACTTCGTGGACGCCCGCGTCCTGAGCGGCCCAATCGACGGGCAGAAGGAAGTCCGCGCCGGGATGGCCGCGCACCAGCATCTGGATCTGCTCGAGCGTCTGCGCCAGAATCACGGTGGCGATGGGATCGCCGCCGCGCAAACCCCAATCCCGCAGGCGCTGCTCGAATTGGGGCCGCACTTCGGGAAGACGGGCGAAATCGGAGGCGCTCATCGTGACCCCGAGATATTCGAAGTCCAGCGCGTAGCGGCGGCGCTGGACGCTCGCGTCCAGATACAGATAGCGAACGCGTGGCAAATCGAGACAGGCCGCGGAGAAGCCGTCGTTCGCAGCGCCGAGGATCAATTCATTGCCGCGTTTGAGCGCAGCGTAGCGATCAAGGACGGGTTCGACGTCGATCACCGACTCAGCCTTGAACGGAAGACCCCAGGTCTTCAATGGCTCCGCGGCCTTGGCTGCAAACAGAGCCGCAGCCAGGGCGAGCGCCCATTTCGCGTAGTCCTTCGGAATGGCTCCGCCCACCAGCAACGCCATGGCGGGGAAGATCGGGAGAAGATAGGAGGTGTTGCGGTACTCGAAGCTGAAGGCCGCGGCGAGAACCACCGCAATCCATGCTAGTAAAACGCGAGGACGCCTCCGCACCAAGGCCGCGAGTGTCGCCGCGAGCAGCGGGGCATCCAGCGCGACCAGCCGTTTCAAATAATATCCGAGGTGCGATTCCTGAGTCGACTGCGCGGGCGAGCCGACGCTATTCGTAACCACCTCCGTGAGAACGTACTCGGCCCAAAACCAGCGCGTGTTCCGGAAAAGCTGGTACAAATGCCAGGGCGCGGCGACGGCCGCGCTGATGGCCACCGCCGCCGCCAGCCGCCGCCAGCCCGGCCGCTCGCGCGAAATCACGCAAAACACGCCCAATGCGAGCAATGCAAACAATCCCGCGATGCCCTTGGTCAGCATGGCCGCTCCGGAAGCGATTCCGAAGGTCCATAACCCCGCCCGCGAAGCCAATCGAGGATCGCGCGCCAACGCGAACATCGCCAGTGCAGTCTCGAATGTCAGGAGCGCGTCGGTGAGTCCGATCCGGCTGAGTACGAAGAACAAGTGACTGGAGAGCAGCAGCATCGCTCCCGCTGCCGCCGCAGCCACAGGAGCGCCCTCCGCCAGCAGCCACGCGAAAACCAGCGTCACCGTCGCCGCCCCGGCCAAAATCGAGGGCAAACGGAAGGCAATCGCTTTGGGTCCCACCACTTTGACCGCCGCGGCTTCGAGCCAATACAGCAGCGGAGGCTTAAACAGAGCGTAGCGATCGAGGAACCGGGGCGTGAGCCAATCGCCGTTCTTCGCCATCCCCAGCGAGATCGAGCCATAGAGCGATTCATCCTGCGCCTGGATTTTGGCCACCGGGTCCACGTACATCGTAGCCAGGCCGGGAGATCCCGCGTTCCAACCCAGCACCGTCAGGCTGATCAGGAAGACTCCCGAAATCGCCGCCCGATGCTGCACGGGAGAGATTGTCGCCACGGGTGAGATTGTCGCATAGCCGCGGTCACTATCAATAAGAGGTGCTCTGAGTACGTTCCGGACTGGCGTTCCGCATTGGTTGACCGGGTTCGACCGCGGCATGCTCTGGCTGCTGGCGCCGCTGGCGTGGGCCATCCTGCTGAGCGGGCTGGACGATCTGGTGGTGGATCTGTTCTGGGCTTTCGCCTGGATCAAGGCCAAGGTGCGCCCGGCGGCGCGCTTGTTCCCCCGGGGGAACGGCAGCTGGACTCCGCTCCGCAGCGCCGCATCGCCGTGCTGGTGCCGCTGTGGCATGAGCATGCCGTCATCGGGAAGATGCTGGAACACAATTTCGCCTCCATCCGCTACAGCGATTACCATATCTTCGCCGGCTGCTATCCCAACGACGCACTGACGCAGGAGGCGGTGCAGGCGGCTGCGGCGCGCTTTCCCAACGTTCACCTGGCCCTGTGTCCTCACGATGGCCCGACCTCCAAGGCCGATTGCCTGAATTGGGTTTTCCAGCATCTGCTGCTCGAAGAAGAATCCCGAGGAGAGCTTTTCGAAGTCATCGTCACGCACGACGCCGAGGATCTGATTCACCCCGAGGAGCTGCGCTGGATCAACTATTATTCGGGCCGCTTCGATTTCATCCAGACTCCCGTGCTGGCCCTGCCTACGCCCTTCCGCGAATTCACTCACGGCGTTTATTGCGATGAATTCGCGGAGTACCACACGCGAGACATGACGGTGCGTCCGATTTCAGGAGGGTTCGTGCCCAGCTCCGGCGTGGGCACGGGATACCGTCGCGAAGCGCTGGAGCGGCTGGCTCGCGCCTCCTCCAACCGGATTTTCGAGCCGGAGGCTTTGACCGAGGATTATGTGAACGGCCTGCGCCTGTTCCGTTTGAAATGCACGCAAACCTTCGTCCCCCTGGCGCGGGGATCGAGCGCTCCGGATTTGGTCGCAACGCGCGAATTCTTTCCGCAATCCTGGAGCACCGCGCTGCGGCAGCGCACGCGCTGGGTTACCGGCATCGCGCTGCAAGGCTGGCAGCAATTTGGATGGAGTGGGACTCCCGGCGAAGTGTATTGGTTGTGGAGGGATCGCAAAGGGCTGATCGGGAATCCGCTGAGCCTGCTGGCCAACGCCGTGTTCGTCTACGGCGCGGCGACTTCGCTGTGGACCCGCATCGGTCCGGCCGCGGCGCGCGTTGGAGATGGCCACGCTGGCTTGCAACTGCTGCGGACTGGGATTCGCATGGCCTGCGTGGCGCGCATCTATGGCTTGCCGTTCTCTCTCGGCGTTCCTCTCCGCGCGGTCTACGCCAATGCGTTGAACTCGGCCGCGACGTTCCAGGCTCTGCGTCACTACGCCGTGGCTCGCGCCCTCGGCCGCCCGCTCAAATGGCTCAAGACCGAGCATGCCTATCCCACCCGCGCCGGGCTCCTCGCCCACAAGCGTAAATTGGGGGAGATTCTGATCGGTTCGGGGCGCCTCGCGCCGGATGCGCTGGCGGCCGCGCTCGAAACTCGTCCCCCGTCTCTCCGCCTCGGCGAGCATCTGGTAGAGATGGGCCTGATCTCGCTCGAAACCCTCTATGAAGCGCTCAGTCTTCAACAGGGCCTGCCTGTGGCGCAAGTCCAACCGGCGTTGGTTCCCGCCGGGGTTGCGCGAGCCCTGCCCGAAAAGCTTGTCCGCGATTGGAAGGTTCTGCCCTTCCGCGTTGCCGACGGCAATCTGTACCTCGCCGGACCGGAGATCCCCACGCTCGAAACCACCTGCGCCCTGCAATCCTTCACCTCGCTCGAACTGCGCTTTCATCTGATCACGCCCGCCGAGTTTGAGACGTTAGTCGGCGCGTTATTCCAGAGCGACGCCTGAGCCCAACGGTTCGAACACCCAGCCGTCGGAGTGGTACTTTACTCCGCGCTTCCATAGCCGCATTCCGGCCGACAGCTCGGCGGCGGGCTCGGGCTCGGATCGGTACACCGTCCCGGCCATGATCACCCTGTCGGAGTTGTGCTCCAACACCCTAACGGCGATCACGTCAAGCTGGGGCAAGCCTTGAAACAATCGCATGATTGCCGCCTCGGTATCGGAAAGAGCCTGACGCACGTAGAGCAACGCTCTCCTGTCCGGCGGGTCATGGCGATCCCAGGGGTGAACATCACGCGCCCGCCATTCGATTTCCAGCCGATTGGTCAGCTTCTCCACCTTCAACCCGTCCCGGCGAGCCTCGCCGCGCGAGTGCAGCGCGAGCGCGCGTTCAATCCCCCGCCGGTATCCCGACGTATCCAGCTTCCGAACCAGATTTACGAATCGTCGCCACATATTGACCCTCCCAATCTGTTCCAAACTCACCGGCGCAAATGTGCATTGCCGCATAGGCGCGCCATGGGCGCCAGCCTTCCGCGATGCGCATAACCTCCGCAAGTGAAGCCGGCTTTCCGCCCACCCCAAGTCCCTCCCGAACACCCGGATCGGCAAACGGAAACGCGTCCGGCTCACCCAGGGCCCGCATCGCAATGTAGTGCGCGGTGCTTTCTCCCATGCCGGGAATCCTGCAAATTCGCGCAATCGCCTCTTCCAGTGTCATCGACGCCGTGAACGTGAGTTCCCCTCTCGAAACCGCGCGAGCCAGCGCGTGGATAGCCGCCGCGCGAGCGCCGCGGATGCCTATGCTCGAAAGGTCCGCGGCCACCAGGTCTGCGGGCCTGGGAAACAGGTGAGTGAGCCCCGGCGTCGAGGTTTGCAAGGGCTGTCCAAAATGCCGGACCAATCGCCCGGCTAACGCCCTCGATGCGTTGGCGGTCAGCCGTTCGCCGAGAACGGCAAGCACGGCCAGCTCAAAACCGTCCCATACGCCGGGGACCCTCAGCCCCGGACGGCGATCGAGAAGCGGCTTCAGGCGTTGGTCGCGCGACAGATCCTCCACGATGCCCAGAGGGTCCGCCGCGAGATCGAAAATGCGGCGGACGCGCTCGACCACCTTCATCAGGAACTGGCAACCCGGCAATTCGATGCGCACCGCCAAGGCCGGTTCCGTCTTGCCCGGACGCACCTCAATGACGCCCGCCGAGCCGCCCACGCGAATGCTCCGCCGATAGGAGCCGTCCTCGACCAGCTCAACCCCTGGAATCGCCCGCGGCCTCAGGAAATCCACGATCGCCGGCCAGTCGAACGGCGGCCGGCAAGCCAGACGAATTACCAGTCCGCTCTGCGAGGATGCGGGGAATTCGCCGCGCGCGCGGCGAAGCTCCGTCGGCGACTGGCCGCAGACGGCCCGCACCTCGTGGTTGAACTGGCGAATGCTGGTGAATCCGGCGGACAGCGCAATCTTGGTAATGGGCAAATCGCTTTCCTCGATCAGGTTGCGAGCAAAATGAACCCGATGCGCGATCGCGATTTTAACCGGCGTCGCGCCCAGGTGCTCGACAAAAAGGCGGCGCAGCTGCCGCGCCCCAATGCCCACCCGGCCCGCCAGATCTTCAACGCTGTTTTCGTCCAGAGCGCCCTCCGAAATCAACCGCAGCGCGCGGGAAACGATGGCCGATGTCCCCAGCCATGCCGGCGTGCCCGGAGACGCTTCCGGGCGGCATCGACCGCAAGGCCGGTATCCGGCCGCTTCGGCGGCGGCCGCGCTGGCGAACCAAACCAGACTATTCGGTCTCGCAAACGGGACCGGGCAAATCGGGCGGCAATAGATCTTGGTGGGGCCGGCGCCGATGAAGAACCGGCCGTCGAACCGCTGGTCGCGGCTGTAGAGCGCCTGCCACCAAATCGACCGTTGCGGGCCGGCATGGACTTCCATGCTCATGAACTCACATCGTAAAATAAACCGGCCATCGCCGCTGGCAACTTTCGGACGCTACTTCCGATAGTAATCCGCGTTCCTCTGCGCGAAGTGAGCCCACTTCCCCGGCAGCTCTTCGAGGGTGAAGATCGCCGATACCGGACAGACCGGCACGCAAGCGCCGCAGTCGATGCACTCGACTGGATCGATGTAGAGCATCTCCACTTCGGCGAATGCCGGCTCGTCTTTCTTGGGGTGAATGCAATCCACGGGACATGCGTCCACGCATGCCGTATCCTTCACGCCGATGCAAGGTTCCGCGATTACATAAGCCATGGTCTCTTCCCTCTCTGATCCTAGAGAAATCGGGCTCAGGGTACTGGCAAAAAGCGGACATCATGGCATTTTCAACAGGGCGCGCTACCCTAAGTGAGTGTCCGACGATCTGGCCGGCGCCGCGCTGTCCGCCCGCGAGTATGCGCACGCGCCGTTTTCCAAATTTCGCGTGGGCGCGGCGCTCGAAGATGATTCCGGCGAAGTCTACACCGGCTGCAACATCGAAAACGCGACTTACGGCCTGACCCTCTGCGCCGAACGCGTGGCGGTCTTCAAAGCCATTTCTGAAGGCGCGCGCCGCTTCCGCCGCATCGCCATCGCCGCCGATACCGAGACGCTCACGCCTCCCTGCGGGGCTTGCAGACAAATTCTGTGGGAGTTCTGCGGCGATATCGAGATCCTGCTCTTGAATCCGCGCGGCAAGAGCGAATCGCTGCGCTTGAAAGACCTGCTTCCGAGGGCCTTCGATGCTTCTTTTCTCTAGAGCGAATTCTTTTCTGCGCGTGGCGCTCTGCGCTTTGGCGTCCTGCGGCCAACAGCCGGCACGCGCGTCGATTCCATCTGGACCGCGCGATACGTGGTCACCATGGACCCGGCGCGCCGCGTCATCGAAAACGGCGCGGTGGCGATCTCCGGCGACCACATCGTGGAGGCGGGACCGCGCGCCGAAATCGACCGCAAGTACACCGCGGCCACCGGCTGGACCGGCCCGACGCCATCCTCACTCCCGGGCTGATCAACACGCATACGCACGCGGCGATGTCGCTGTTTCGCGGCATCGCCGACGACTTGAAGCTGCAGGATTGGCTGGACAAATACATCTTTCCCGCCGAAGCGAAGAACGTCGACCGCGAGTTCGTGCGCTGGGGCACGCGCCTGGCGCTGCTCGAAATGGCTCTTTCGGGAACCACCACGTACACCGACATGTATTATTTCGAGGACACGGTCGCCGAGGAGACCAAGGCCGCCGGGCTGCGCGGCGTTGCTGGGCGAGACCATCATCGGCTTCCCTGCGCCGGATTATAAGACGTCCGCAAGCGGCGCTGGCCGGCGACCGAGGCGTTTCTCAAGAGCTTATGCCAACGACCCTCTGATTGTGCCCGCCGTCGCGCCGCACTCGATTTACACCAATTCGGATGAGACTCTGGTGGCCTGCCGCCGCTTGGCGGATCAATACCAGAAGCCCGCTGGTCATTCACCTCGCGGAGACCAAGAAGGAGAATGACGACGCGTTGGCGGACCCGAAGCGCAAGAAGACGCCCACGGCTGCGCTGGAGGCGCTGGGCGTGCTGAACGGCTGGACCGTCGCCGCCCACGGAGTCTGGCTGGACGATGCCGATCTGGCGATATTGAAAGTGCGCGGAACCGGACTCGCGCATTGCCCGTCCAGCAACATGATGCTTGCGAGCGGCGTCGCGCCGGTGGTGAAGATTTTGAGCCTCGGGATTCCCATGGGTCTCGGCACCGACGGCGTGGCGGGATCGAACAACGACGTCAACATGATGGAGGAAATGGATCTCGCCGCCAAGCTGCAAAAGGTTTCGACCAACGATCCTCGCTCCCTTCCGGCGGAGGAGGCGTTCGCCATGGCGACCATTCTGGGCGCCAAGGCGCTGCGGATGGACCGCCTGATCGGGTCCATCGAGCCGGGCAAGCGCGCGGACCTGATCGCCATCCGCATCGACGCGCCGCACGCCGTGCCGATGTACGGCGTCTATGCGCAGCTGGTTTACGCGCTCAAAGGCTCGGATGTCTCCGACGTAATGGTGAACGGGAAAACCATCGTGCGCGGCCGCCGGATGCTGACCATCGACGCGCCCAGCGTTCTGGCCAAGGCCGCCGAGTATCAGCACAAAGTGGCGCAGTCCCTGAGCCTTCCACAACTTGCTCAATAACCCGTGAGAAAATAGGAAACAAGGTCGCTTATGTTCACCAGATTCCGGTTCCTTGGCCTCTTGCTCCTTTTGACCGTGGCGATGTTTGCGCAGCGCGCGATGACCGTCGCGGAAGTCGTCAGCTTTATCAAAAATCAAATCAAGGCCAAAGGCGACGATCGCACCACCGGGGATTACCTGCGCAAAATCAAGCTCACAGAGCGCCTGGACGATCGCTCCATCGAGGATCTGCAAGGGAAGGGCGCCGGCCCCAGAACGGTTGCGGCGCTGAAGGCGCTGGCGGCCGAGTCGGCGAGTCTGCCCGCTCCGCCTCCTCCGGTGGCGGCCGCCGCGCCTCTGCCTCCGCCCAAACCGCCGAGTCCCCAGGAACAGCAAGAGATCCTGGATGCAATGCGCGAGTACGCGGCCAATTACACTTCGAGTCTGCCCAATTACGTGTGCGTGCAGATCACGCATCGCAGAATCGACCCCACCGATAAGCTGCGCCAGAAGGGCAACTACATCGCCAATACGGACATCATCCAGGAGCTGCTCACGTTCTTCGACCACATGGAAACGTACAAGGTCGAGATGGTCAATGGGAAGTCGGTGGCCAACGTCAGCCATCTCCAGTTGGGCGGCGTGACGTCGTCGGGCGAGTTCGGCAGCATGATGCACAACATCTTCGATGCCGAATCCGGGGCGGAGTTCGCCTGGGAAAACTGGCACACGCTTCGCGGAAAGCGCGTGTACGCGTTCTCCTATCACATAGACAAGGAACACGGCTACAGCATGGAGGATCTCGAAACCCGCCGCTCCTACACTTCCGCCTATAAGGGATTGGTTTACTGGGATCGCGATGCCCACGCGATTCCGAAAATCACCTTGGACACCGCCAACATCCCTCCCGATTTTCCGATCCACGAAGTGCACATCAAGCTGGACTACGATCTGATCAAGGTCGGCGATCAGTTGTACATGCTGCCGTATCACTATCAACTGGATTCGAGCGGCGAAAAGATTACCTCCAGCAGCCAGGCCGATTACAAGCTGTATCGGAAATACGGCGCCGACTCGACGATTACGTTCGCCGACTCGAACATCACTTTCGACGACGATACGGCGCCGGCAGACAAGCTCAAGGACGAGCCCGATAAGAAGTAGCCATGTAAGGTGGGGCGGTCCCCCTGGACCGCAGCCGGCCCCCCGGCCGGCTTGGGCGGGTCACCGTCACCGCCCCCAGCCGCCGCCGCCTGGCGTTTCGATGCGCAGCACGTCGCCTTCGCGAACTTCCATACGCGTCTTGCCTGGCAGAATCGTCTTGCGACCGCGGCGGATCAGCGAATTGCGTCCGGGCTTACCGGGTTCGCCGCCGGCCAATCCCCAGGGTCCGCGCTGGCGACGGTCGGAAAGAATCGTCACCTCGGCGGGCGCCAGGAAACGCAGCTCGCGCACGATTCCGTCACCGCCGCGATGCTCGCCCGCGCCGCCCGAACCGCGCCGGACGTGATAGCGTTCGACGCGCACCGGAAATTGGTGCTCGAAGGCCTCGACAGGCGTGTTGAGCGTGTTGGTCATGTGCGTTTGCGTGGCGCTGTGCCCCGCGCCTCGCGCCGACGCGCCCATGCCGCCCGCGATGGTTTCGTAATAGGCGAACGGCTCTGCCGCGCGGTTGCGACGCCACCGAAGCTGAGGTTGTTCATGGTGCCGCTGGAAGCCGCGGGAATCAGCTCCGGCGCGGCTGCGGCCAGCGCGCCCAGCACCACGTCGGTAACGCGCTGGGAGGTTTCGACGTTGCCCGCCGCCATCGCCGCCGGCGCCAGCGCATTGACCACCGTGCCCTCCGGCGCGATCACGCGGATGGGCCGCAGAATGCCCGGCGGTGAACGGAACGTCTTCCTGAATCAGGCAGCGGAACACGTACATCACCGCCGCCAGAGTCACCGCGTAGTTGGCGTTCACCGGACCCTGCAGCCTGCGGCGTCGGAACCCGAGAAATCCACCGTGGCGGAATCGCCGCGAATGGTCATCGCGACCCTGATCCACACCGGCTTGGGCGCCTCGCTGACTCCGTCACTATCTAGGCAGTCTTCGAAGCGATACACGCCGCCGGCCAGCTTGCGGATGGCCGCTCGCATCATGCGCTCGCTGTAATCCTGAAGCGCGCGCATGTTGGCCTCGACCTTTGCAAGTCCGTACTTCGCGGTCAGAGCATTGATCCGCTCCGCCCCTCGTGCGAGCGATGCGAGCTGCGCCATGAGATCGCCTTCGCGCTCCACCGGCGTGCGCACGTTGGCCAGCACCAGACCCAGCAGCTCGCGATCGATTTCGCCGCCGCGCACCAGGTGCACCGGCGGAATGCGCATCCCCTCCTGATAGATTTCCCGCGCCAGAGGCATGGACCCCGGGCTCATCCCGCCGACGTCGGAGTGGTGCGCGCGATTCGCCAAAAAGAACGACGGCTGCCGCGAGTCCTTTATAAACACCGGCGCAACGGCGGTGATGTCCGGCAGGTGCGTTCCGCCACGGAAGGGATCGTTTACCAGAGCCACGTCGCCGGGACCCAGACTCCAGAGCCGCTCTCACGGCGCTGCACCGACAGGGGCATGGCGCCCAGATGCACCGGCATGTGATCGCCCATGGCCACCGTCTCGCCATGCGCGTCGTAAATGGCGCAGGAGTAATCGCGCCGCTCCTTGATATTGGCGGAGTAGGAGCTGCGGCGCAGCACCACGCCCATCTCCTCGGCGATGGAGACCAGGAAGTGGCGGAACAACTCCAGCTCGATCGCGCTTACCGGGGCGCTCATTTGCAGTCTCCCGCGTGGATCGCAAAAAGGGCCAGCGTTTCCCATCCGGTCGCGGTGCGCCGCTCCACGCGATAGGAGTCCTTGTCGGCAAGCGCGCGCCAGTTCTGGCCTTGCGGCAATGCTCTCGCGATCTGCATGGGTCGATCGCCGGCTTCTTTCAGGGTCCAGGTTTCGCCTCCGGTCGCGCTCTGGAACAACTCATAGCGCTTGGTTCGCCCCTGCGAACGATCCACCACCAGTTGGCCGCGGCTGGGCGATTCAAACCAGAACTGCTGGATTGCGCCCAGCACCGGTTCTTCAAACAAAGGGATCGGATGCCACATCTGGCCTCCATCCACCGTGGCCAGCAGAAACGGATCGCGCGGCAGCGGATTCACTTTTACGCCCGCCGCCCAGCCGTGCTGAGGATCGGCGAATTGAATCTGATCGATCTCCGCGGCGCGGATTCGCTTAACCGGCTCGTTCCAGGTTTTGCCTCCGTCGGCGCTGGCGAGCAGCACCCCGGCGATGGTAGTGTCCACCGTGTGCAGGTTGCCGGTCACGAAGACGTTCGCGCCGAAGCCTTCCACCGACGACAGTTCCAGAAACACCGCGCAGGGTTCCTCTTCCGAGCACGCCAGGCCCACGGCTTCGGCGTCTTCCGGGGAACACACGTTGTCGATTTTCGGAGGCTCCTGGGCAAAGAGGGCAGGCGCGAGCACGAGCGCGGCCAGGATCAACGTGAGCGTCGTCTTGGGCAAGCAGCGCACGGCGTTCCCATTGTATCCGGTGACGGCTTACGCACTACAATGGGATCGTGGCTGCGCCGCTCATCCCGACGCCTCTCGACCAGGTCGGCCGCCGGCCGTTTTTCGTTCTACCCGGCCATCGTGGGCATCGAGCACAATGAATGGACCCTTCGCCGCGTCAGCTCCAGCGAAGTCCAGGTGATCAACACCAAGACAGCCGAGGAGCTGTGGATTCCGCGCCGGTTCCTGGGCGAGGTTTCGGCCATCGAGGCGCCCTTCATCATCGCGGGATTGGTCAAGGAACTGGAGTATAAGGGCGGCGCCGTGGCGCCTCACCGCCGGCGCGTGATCGAGATGCCCCGGGCAGTCAACGGCCCGGCTCCCGCTAGCCCTTCCAGCGCTGACTTCTCCAATGCAGCGCGGCCGCCGGAGCCCGCCAGGCTGGCTCCGGTCATCGGCATTCGCGTCGAAAGCGGTCCCAGCTCGCGCACGGGCAAGCGGCTGCTGACCTGGGCCGTGGCCGGAATCCTCGTCTGCGTCATCGGAGCGGAGGCGCTGATCGTGTTTGGCGGCCATCGCCGAATTATAATTGCACCACTCCCTCACGGCCGCAGTCCCGCGCCCCGCTGAACGGCCTCGCGCTCGCCTCGCGCCATATCCACTTTGAGCAACCCGATCAGCCCGGCCGCCAGGAACACGATCAAAGACAGAATCGCTTTGCGATAACTGCCCGTGAATTGCAGCGCCAGGCCGAAGAGGATGGGGCACAGCCAACTGGTGCCTTTGTCGCTGACTTCGTAAACGCTGAAATATTCCGCTTCCCTTCCCTTTGGCGTGAGCTGGGCGAACAGAGACCGGCTCAATGCCTGGCTTCCGCCCATCACCAGGGACACCACGGCGGTGATGAAAAAGAACTGCTTCACATTGTCGACGGCGAAGTAGATATAAACCAGCGCCGCGACCCAAATGACCAGGCTGACGACAACGGCGCGCTTGGCGTTGATCGCCGCGGCCAGCTTCTGAAAACCGATGGCTCCGAAAAAACCCATGAACTGCGCCATGAGAATCGCCAGAGTAAGCTGCGACACGGGAATCTTCAGCTCGTCGTTGGCGAACTGGGCGGCCACCGCCAGCACCGTCTGGATGGCGTCGCTATAAAGCAAATACGCGATCAGGAAGGTGAGCGCTTGCGGATACCTTCGCACGTCGCGAAGCGTGTGCTCCAGTTGCCGCGCCGCCGCACCTACGGCGGATCGCCCCGGAGGAAGCACGCGCGCCGCACCGCGATCGCGCAGCGCCAGCAATGTAGGGATGGTGAACACAGCCCACCACACGCCCGCCGAGCTCAAACTGATGCGCACCGCCATGGCTTCGCTGAGTCCCAGCCTCGCCGAGTTCATGTACAAAAGCACGTTGAGCGCCAGCAGCAACCCTCCGCCCAGATATCCGGTGGCCCAGCCTTTCGAGGAGACGGCGTCGCGCTGCTCGGGCGAGGCAATCTCCGGGAGAAAAGAATTGTAGATCGCCTCCGCAGCCCCGAAGCTGACATTGGCCACGATGAACAGCACGCCGCCGCCCAGATAATTGTGGCCCTGGATAAAAAAGAGAGCTGCCGTGACGCCCGCGCCCAGGTAAGCGGTCAAGGCCAGGATGCGCTTCTTGTGCCGGCCGAAGTCGGCCAGCGCGCCGATCACCGGCAGGAACAAAACCTGCGCGCCCACTGAGATTCCGATCGCGTAGCTCCAGAAACTGCGTGGGTCCACAGGAATTCCCAAGGGATGCACCCGTCCGTCGGCGCCCGCGGCGGCCTTGGCGAGCGAAGTGAGATACGGGCCCAGGAACAGCGTAATGACCGTGGTCTGAAACGCCGAATTGGCCCAATCGTAAAGGTACCAGCCGCGCTGTTCCGGCGTGCTCCGGGGCATGTCCTCTCATCATGCCATCAGCGCACCGTCGCCTGGTATCGGGCCCACGAAGAAATGCTAGACCAGTTTTACAGTTTCTATGAGGGCCGATGTGGGGCGGACGCCCTCGTCCGCGCCGGACCCCCTGGTCCGGCTCTTCCGCTGCAAGCAAAAGCCGACGAGGGCGTCGGCTGCGGGTCAGGGGACCCGCCCCACCTTTCGGTAACCACAAAATCGTCTAGCGCTCGCGGCCTTCACTCGAGGACATCAATGCCAGCCGATCCAACATGCGGAGCATGCGCGGCGCGGCGTCGCGTCTTCCGCCGAAACGGAACTCGTTATAGGCAGCGGTCAGATCGTCCACCAAAACCGCCGTTTCCGAGGCCGGCAGAACCCGCGCAAACTCGGAAGGAGTCAGCCACGGAGGCTTCTGAAATCCGCGCTTCTCCAGCAACTCCAGCATGCGCTGGTACAGCAGGGTCGCATCCGAAGCCTGGCCCTCCCCGCGCCTCGCCCGGATCACGCCGCGGCGGCCGCGCCACCATCGGGCCAGCCCTGGACCGTAGAAGGCCAGCAGAATCGCGATCGCGGCCGCCGACATCAGCGTCGCCGCCGCGCGCCGCATCGCCGCCGCATTCTGCTCCCACCACGCGCCTGCATCCGAAATCCAGTCAAAACGCAACTGCCTGCCGGATTGCTGCATGCGCGACGCCAGCACCACCTGGCGCTGCACATCGTAGCGCAGCACCCAATCCTGCCAGAACTGGTTGGCGGCGTCGTACAACAGCGCGGCGCGGCTCAGGAGACCATCGGATGGCTCCGCGGCCGGCGGCGTGGGATCGAAAGTCGTCCACCCGCCGGTGGCGGTCCACGCCTCCACCCAGCTATGCGCGTCGGAGGCGCGCACCACCTGCCAGCCGGTCAAGGGGTTGAACACGCCGCTTTGGAATCCCGTCACCACCCGCGAGGGGATTCCCAGAGTGCGCAGCATCACCGCCATGGCGGATGCGAAATACTCGCAATGTCCCTTCTTGCGCACAAACAGGAAATACGCCAGGGGATCGCGAACTTTCACGGTGGGCAGCTCGAGTGTGTAGCCGTAGTCGTGGCGCAGCCGCCGCTCGATCGCGCGAGCCTTCGCATCGTCGGAGACGGCGTCGCCGGCCATCGAGCGCGCCAGAGCGGCGATGCGAGGATCGAGGTCGGGAAGCTCGCGATCCGAAGGCCCCAACGGAGCCGGCGGAAGGATCGCCGCCGCGCCCTCATCCTCGACAAAACTGTAGGCGCGATAGATCAGCCCGCTGGGAGCGCCCAGTACGTGAAAGGCTCCTCCGGCCGAACGCCAGATCAGAGGCAGGTTGACCTTGATGGTTTCGGGAGTGCCGGCGAAGAACAGCGTGTCCGACGCCATCTCGTCCATGTGCACCTCATATCCGATTTCGCGGCCCGGCCTGCGTTGCGGAGCTTTGCCCAGAATCAGCAAGCCGTTGCTTACGTGCAGCGGCTCGTTGGCGATGACGGGATTGTCCCAGGTCTGGCCGTCGAAGCGCGAGAGCGCCGCGCCGCGCCATCTCACCCCCGTGAGGCTCTCGCCCTTGTCGGCGTGCACATGCATCACCGTGCGGCTGCTCTGCTGGAACCGGCCGATGTCGCCGAGGTTCACTTTATCCGCGAATCCCGGCATGCGCGGACGATCCGGCATGAACCGGCTCAGCGCGCCCCGCGCCGCGCGAGGCAGCACGAAAAACAGCCCGGCCGTCATGGTCAGGATGCCGCCGCACAAAACGAAGGACGTGATTCCGAGCCTCCGGCCGAAGGCCCTCTGCCCCGCGCGCGCGATGGTCTCATGCAGACCCACCGGCTGGCGCACCTCGCCGCTGGCCAGCGTGGCCACAGCAAACAGCAGGAACAGCGCCAGAAATACAAAGAACCCCAGGTTCACGGCCAGCATCGCGGCCGCCACCAGCTCCGTCACGGCAATCGTCTTCAGGTACAGATAGTCCCGGTCTGTCTTGGCCGTGAGCAGCTTCAATGCCGTCAGAAGCACGGCCAGATGCAGCGTCGCCGCCGGGCCGGAACCGGATAGGAACCAATTGTCGATCGGGTAGAAGCACACGCCCACCAGGGTCCACACCGCGACCGCCCGATTGCTCAGCTCCAAGGGCAGCCAGCCCAAGACCTTCGCGGCGCGCGCAATCAGCGCGGCCACGAACGCGATCTCGGTGGCCCAATCCAAATGGCCGGAGCCCCCCAGCGCTAAAAAGCCCGAGGCCAGCATGCCCAACAGCGCAAACTGGAAGAAGCGCTCGACGGTGGACAGCGCATCTCGTACGGGCGGAACCATGGAAGTATCTCCATTATGGCGCCGCGGCGGCATTGGATTCGGCCCCGGTTAGCGTTTGCCCGCCGATACGGACCTCTTGCTAGCTCGAGTCCCATTGACACTGCCGACTATACCATGCTAACATTAGCCAGTTGGCTACTTTTATGTATATTACTAAAAGTAGCCTGGGGGCTAATAGATTATGAAAGCGATCTCGCGATACACGAACCCGTTTCGTCCTGGAGCGGGGCATATGCCACCCTACCTGGCCGGGAGGCAGCTTGAGGAGAATGAGTTCAAACGCCTATTGAAGCAAGATCCCATCATGCAGAACATGATTCTGACCGGGTTACGAGGAGTTGGTAAGACCGTGTTGTTGGAGACGTTCAAACCCCTAGCGATACAGGAGGGGTGGGGTTGGGTTGGCACGGACCTCTCGGAGTCGGCGAGCCTTAGCGATAGCAATATGGCTACTAGGATTTTGGCCGATCTGTCTGTTTTCACATCTGCAATGACGATTCCGTCGAAGAGTCGTTCCACGGGCTTCAACGCTCAGGTTAGGGAGACTCAGGTGCCGCTAACCTTCGGCCTTCTTATGAAGGTGTTCAACGAGACGCCGGGGTTAATTGCTGACAAGCTCAAATATGTACTGCAGTATGTCTGGAACGTTCTTAAGGGAGGAACCGATCGGTGCGGGATAATCTTCGCGTATGACGAAGCACAAAACCTAGACGACTCAGCAGACAAGGACCAGTATCCGCTCTCGCTCCTTCTCGACGTCTTCCAGTCAACGCAGCGCAAGGGAATCCGTTTCATGCTTCTGCTGACCGGCCTCCCCACGCTGTTTCCGAAGCTGGTCGAGGCCAGGACATACTCTGAGCGCATGTTCCATCTGCTCTTCCTGAACCAGTTGGACAAACCGTCCAGCCGCGACGCTATCCTAAAACCCGTTGAGAAACACCCCCTATGTTTCAATGATGCGTCGGTAGAGTCTATCACCAGCATCACCTCTGGATATCCGTATTTCATCCAGTTCGTTTGTAAGGAGGTGTACGACATATGGCTCCAGCAGATGAGCATGGGCGAGAAGCCTGCGACAATTCCGCTTGACGAGATCGTCAAAAAGTTAGATGCCGATTTTTTCTCCGGTCGGTGGGCTAAGGCGACGGACCGGCAAAGAGATCTCTTGAGGGTAGTCTCCACGCTACCCCATTGCGATGGGGAATTCACCGTTCATGACATCGTAGACACTTCCAAGAAGGAACTCAAGAAACCTTTCACAAGCAGCCATGTGAACCAACTGCTAGCATCCCTAAGTGAAATCGGCTTAGTCTATCGAAACCGCTACGCGAAGTACTCATTTGCGGTCCCCCTCTTTGGGGAGTTCATTAGGAGACAGCGGAAGGAAGGTGAAGAATCGCTGGTCTCTGAATGGGGGCGGTCTAAGTGATCCATGCGCGTCCCGCCTGTGCGAGGCTGAAGCGACGACCCGCCCTGGGCCCGCCGCGAGTACCATCTTCTTAGTGGCCAAATTTAAACCAGCAGGATCCAAGAAACCGAAAGCCGCGCAGTCCAAGCGCGGATTCATCCCCTGTCTCATTATCCTCGTGGTGGGATTCGTGCTGCTCTCGCTGCTTTTCTACGCCGTCATGCGCTCGGGCTAATCCGTTCGGGTTTAATCAAGGCACAATAGAGGAACCACGAATGCGCGTCGATCAAAGACAACCCAACCAGCTCCGGCCGCTGAAAATAACGCCGGAATACCTGCTCACCGCCGAAGGCTCCGTGCTGATCGAAGCCGGCAACACGCGCGTGCTGTGCGCGGCGTCCATCGAAGAAACGGTTCCCGGCTTTCTGCGCGGCAGCGGCAAGGGATGGGTAACCGCCGAATACTCCATGCTGCCTCGCGCCACGGCAACGCGCACGGCGCGCGAAGTCGCCAAGGGCCGTGCGTCGGGGCGAACAATGGAGATCCAGAGGCTGATCGGGCGCTCCCTGCGCAGCGTCGTTGACCTGGATGCGCTGGGCGAGCGCAGCGTGATCCTCGATTGCGACGTCCTCCAGGCCGACGGCGGCACGCGCTGTGCGGCCATCACCGGAGCGCACATTGCACTGTCGGCGGCTCTGCGCCAGCTGGTGAAATTCGGGGCCTTGAAGAAATCGCCGGTGCGCGATTTCGTCGCGGCCGTGAGCGTCGGCATCGTAGGCGGAGTTCCCCTGCTCGATCTGTGCTATCAGGAGGACTCTCAGGCCGAGGTCGACATGAACATCGTCATGACCGGCACGGGGCGCTTCGTCGAGGTGCAGGCGACGGCGGAAAAAACGGCCTTCGACGACGCGCAACTGGCCGCGCTGCTGGCTCTGGGACGCCGCGGCATCGAGGAGCTGGTGGCGGCGCAGAAGGCATTTGAAGCTTGATCGTCTACTGCGCCACGTCCAACCCGGGCAAGCTGCGCGAGTTCCAGTTGGCCGCGCCGGACTTCGACCTGCGTCCTCTCCCCGTGAAGGCTCCGCCGCCCGAAGAAAACGGCGCGACCTTCGAGGAAAACGCTGCCGCCAAGGCTGAATACTACGGCCAGTTCGTGGACGGCTATCTTTTTGCGGATGACTCCGGCGTCGAGGTAGATGCGCTGGCCGGCGCTCCCGGCGTGCATTCGGCGCGTTATGCCGGCCCCAACTCGACCGATCGACACAACAATGCCCTGCTGCTCGAGCGCCTGAAAGGCGTTACCGATCGACCCGCGCGTTTCGTGTGCGTGATCGCGCTGGTGAAAGCCCGTACAGGGAACGCCACCCTGGTGAAGACCTTTCGCGGATCGGTGGAAGGCCGCATTCTCGACGGCCCTCGCGGCGACGGCGGCTTCGGCTACGATCCGTTGTTTTATTACGAACCCTTCGGCTGCACCTTCGGGGAAGCGCCCCTCGACCGCAAGATGCTCGTCAGCCACCGCGCCCAGGCCTTGGAGGCGATGTTCACTTTCCTCCGAAATAGCGCTGCCATTTGAGGAACCCGATCTGGGTCTTGGCGTCGATGATCTTGTAGGACCGGATCAAGCCGTCGATCTCTTTGGCGGTAAACCAGCGCGTCTGAATCCGCTCGTCTTCCATCGGCGTTTTCTTGCCCTCGATAAGGCCGTGAGCAATGTAAATCGTCATCTTTTCCGCCAGAAATCCGGGGCTGGGAAAAAACACCGCCAGCTTCTCAAACTTCCTGGCGCGATAGCCGGTTTCCTCGGCCAGCTCCCGGCGGGCGGCCTGAAGCGGCGTCTCGCCTGCATCGACGCGTCCGGCGGGCAGCTCCCACAGATACTTCAGCGCGGGAAGGCGGTATTGCCGGACCAGCAAAATGCGCTTCTTATCGTCGACCGGCATCACCACCGCCGATCCCGGATGCTGGACAATGGCGCGCTTGATCTCAAACCCATCCGGGTCCAGAGCCACATCCTGAGTCACATAAAAAATGGGAGTTCGAATCAGTTCTGTTGAGGAAATCGTTTTCATTTATTTAGCGTGAATCGCCTTGGCGAATTGCGCCGCCGGCAAAGTATTCAGAATATCGGACGGCTCCAGCCATCCCCGGCGCGCCATGGATACACCATAGCGCATGTTGGCCAGATGCTTGGGATGGTGCGCGTCGGTGGAGATGACGAACTTGCAGCCCCTGGCCTTGGCCGCGCGAATCAACGAGGCCGTCAGGTCCAGCCGCTCCGGGCTGGCATTGATCTCCAGATACACGTTCTTTCTCGCCGCCACGGACGCCACCGCTTCAAAGTCGAACGGGAACGGGTCGCGATGCATCAGGATGCGGCCGGTAGGATGGCCCAGCACGCGCAGATGCGGGCATTCGAGCGCGCGCAGCAGGCGATCGGTCATTTCCGCGGATTCCTGGTTCATGTAGCTGTGCACGCTGCCGATCACCAGGTCCAGCTCACCCAGCGCGTCGTCTTCCAGATCCATGACGCCGTCGCGGCGGATGTCGCACTCCACTCCGGAAAAGACGCGCAGCCCCAATCCGCTTTGATCCATCTCGCGCACCTGATGGGCGAAGGCGATGGCGCGCTTCTCGTCCATCCCGTTGGCCATCGCCAGCGCTTTCGAATGATCGGTGATGGCGACATATTCGTAGCCCATCGCCTGCGCCGCCGCGGCCATCTCCTCCAGCGTGGCGCGGCCGTCGCTCTCGCGCGTATGCATATGCAGATCGCCGTGAATGTGTTTCAGCTCCACCAGCTTCGGCAGAGTGCGAGACTCGGCGGCTTCGATCTCGCCCTGGTTCTCGCGCAGCTCCGGAGGAATCCAATCAAGACCCAACGCCCGGTAGATTTCTTCTTCCGTCTCGCTGGCCACGGGCTCTTTGGTTTCGATACGCGCCAGCGCGTATTCATTCAGCGTTAAGCCCATCTTTTGCGCCCGCGCCCGCAGCGCCACGCTATGCTCCTTGCTTCCGGTGAAGTATTGCAGCGCCGCGCCGTAGCTTTTCTTGGGAAGCGCGCGCAGATCCACCTGCAAGCCTTCCGATCCGAACCTCACGCTGGCCTTGTTGGGGCCTTTGCCCAAAACCTCGTGCACTTTGGGATGCGCGGCGAAAGTCTCGATGGCCGCCTCCGCGCCCGGACCCGTCGCGAGTAAATCCAGATCCCCCACGGTTTCCTTGCCGCGCCGCAGACTCCCGGCGGGCGTCACCGATTCCACGCCGGGAACCTTCGCCAGATAATCCGTCAGCTCGTCCGCGACATCCTGCGCGAAGCTCAGCAGAAAGCGCCCGGCGCGCTGGCGGTACGCCGCAATCGAGCGCAGCACTTTCTCTTCCAGCTTCGCGCCCATGCGCGGCAACTCACGCAGCTTGTGCTCCCGGCACAAGGTCTCCAGCCCGTCGATGGTGGAAATGCGATGCTGCTCCCACAGCACGCGGATGCTCTTGGGCCCCAGTCCTTGAATCTTCAGCAGCTCCAGCGCCGTGGGCGGATACTTCTCCATCATCTCGTCGCGGCGCTCGAAGCTGCCCCGCTCCTCGATTTCCTGGAGCACGGCCGCGATGCCTTTGCCGATCCCGGGAATGTCGGTGACTTTTTTCGCCGGATCTTTCAGAATCGCAGCCACCGGCTCGGGATAACTCTCGATCACCGAGGCCGCGTTGCGATAGCTGCGGATGCGGAACCCGTCTTCGTCCGCGATCTCCATCAGGTCCGCGGTCTCCGACAGCAAGCGGGCGATCTCACGATTTTCCATCTATCGTCCGATTTTAGCGAGCCCGCCAAGGCTGCGGCAGTGTCCTAATTTGCAAAATCTTTATCGGGACTATGGGAATCGGCGTGATCTGGCGGCGTTGTTGGCCCGTTTGAATCTTAAGGAAATTTAACGGGCCGTCAGAATCCCCTAGTGTAGATGCAGAACTCTGCGTCGATGTGACTGAACAGCACATCGTATTTACTAAAGAAGCCGTCCTGGCCGAGGAGTCCAAAGCCTGCATCTTCTAGGCCTTCAGTGAACCCAACATATGCAGTGAATTCGAGCCCGCGATCTAACTTGATAGTAAGTGTGTCGTGCCACGTATCGTTTTCGGAGTTCCCGACGCCGGACGACCTTGACTTCTTCATGGTCGCGAGTTCTAAGCCGAGTTCCCTAGCGAAAGAAAGTGGGAAAACACAATATTCGGCACCGGTGTCGGGCGATGCCTGACATTGAAACGAACTTCCGTTCGATGCGACAAGCGTAACCACGAGAAATGGACGCCGCCCATTGATGCCATTCGGGAACGCCTCAGACGGATCTAGGCGATAGTCCGTATATGGAAAGTTGTAACGTGGCATCCTGCGTCAGTACAGAATACCGCAAGAACAGGATCAAATAAAATTGTTTTATAAGAGGAGGGCGCCCGCTGTTTTTGGAACGCGAACGATGATTGGATTTAGCTCGCCCTTTGCTTTTGCTTCTTGCACGACCTTCGGCATCTCAACGCCGAGCGCCACTACGCGTTGACGATCATTGGAGATAGCGACCCATGTACCGCGAGGAAGGTCTTTAAGTAGTACGCTTAGATTTAACGCCAATGCCGGTGCTGCCATATCGCATCCCCCCTTCCGCTTGTTTGATTCCACATGAGCCATGTCTGACCCACTTCAATGATCGGGCTGGAAGCCCCTCTTCCTTCCTAGGATAAATCTTACTGTCCTAGCAACCTAACCCTAGCACGTCTAGTGCAAAACTCCATCTCATTGATAAGACGCAAGAACCACCAGAGATGGTACGGGGGAAGCGTCGAAATATCGACAAAGTTGGGCATTTGACCCAACTTCCTGCGGAGAATCTTAGCATTGAGATTGGGCGAAGAGATTGCAAAGTATGGACACACCGGGACTCCGTTTGTAATTACTTGAGCCCCTTCCCGCCCAGAGCATCCCCGAACTGGCTATAGGATCGCTCGTTTCGCTCCTCGCACGGGTTTGATGATTTGCATTTTCCTACCCATCACGGCTCTACCTAATCGCTGCATTCAGCGTGCTCCGAATCCACTCCGAAAGTTTTTGATCGCTAGCGCTGGCCGCTGCCGTGATACGCTCAAGTTCCTCTTCGCTGAAACGAACCGAGACAATCCGGCCCTTAGCCGCACCATTGGGCAAGCGAGGCCTTCCCATCTTCTTTGGCGCTGGCTTAATTCGCTTGGCCATGTTCCTTGAACTCTTGTACAATCGCCGCCCTTACAGCGGATTGCGGAGAGACTACAGGCGGGATGTGGAGCACGGTTACATGGTCCGTGCAGCCTTGGCCGACGCGCACGCCTAGCCGCATGATAGTGTCGCGGTGAACACCCGTCATGCGCTCGATTGAGCGGATGCAGGAACCTTCGCAAAGGGAGGCGATGATTGCGATTTGCTTGTCCGTGCTGAGTACGTTTGCCAGTAGTTATTGTAATACAAAAACACTGGCCATGTCAAGACTTTTTGTGATACAGTTTGTGCATGGGTCAAGTTCTGGCAATACTTGCCATAATATGCGCCTTGTCGATCGACCTCGCCGCCCAGAATAAATCACAGCCACCACCCCCAACTCCACTCAAAGCCGCAAAGAACAATAAGAATAAGACCACAACTAAACAGACAGAAACCCACGACAACCAAAGCGTTGCCGATGAGATTTCTGCCGCGATCAATAAGCTTACCGCCGAAGTAACAGCATGGAAACAACAGCAGGCCGCTGCTCCAGACAAAAATGAACCTCCTGCCGATTGGTGGTCCAGAGCGAGCACGCTCATTGAGGCCCTCGCTACTGTTGCTATCGCGGTACTCGCTTATTTCCAATGGCGCAGAATGGGAGCGCATGAGAGGGAGCTGAAGGCCATGGCTACGAACATGGGACTCGGATTGACGGAAACCAGGAACACGGTGGCTGCCATACAAGATCACCCTCCGTGCCAACATAGCTGAGACACTCCTCGTACCCTAATTACAGAGCAGGGCGAGAAAGAATCTCTTGAATGAATAACCATACGGTTCCCGTGTCTTCCCCAGCGGCTTTGCCGTCGGTGGGACGTAGGGAGCCCGAGCGTAGCGAAGGCGACCGGAGTGCCACTGACGGCAAAGCCGGCGCCGATCCCAAGATCCACCCCAACCCCGAGGTAGTGGCTCAGGCCAAGCGCCGTCGCTTCACCGCGGAGTACAAACAACGCATCCTGACGGAAGCCGACCAGGCCAAGGGCTCCGGCGGTATCGGGATTCTGCTTCGGCGCGAAGGGCTGTACTCGTCGCTGTTGGCGACGTGGCGGCGGGAGCGCGAGGCTGGTGTTCTCCAAGCCCTGGCTCCGCAAAAGCGCGGCCCCAAATCCAAGCGTGACCCCATCCAGGAAGAAATTCAAAAACTACAGAAGGACAACGCGCGCCTCACCGAACAACTGCGCAAAGCCGAGATCGTCATTGATGTTCAAAAAAAAGTGGGCGCGCTGTTGGGGTGGCCGATCCCACCCTCAGACCCGGACGGGAGGCCTTGATGGATGCCGTGCGTCAGTTGGTTCCTACGGTCGGCGTCGAGTCCGCCTGCGAGGCTCTCGGGGTGGCACGAGCTTCTTTTTATCGCCAGCCCGTCTTCGGCCCAACGCTGCCCGCGCCCGTGATTCTGCGTCCATCTCCGGCTCGGGCCTTGGGTGTGGAAGAGCGCGAAACAGTACGCGCCGTGCTCAACTCCACACGCTTTCAGGATTGCGCTCCGGCCGCGATTCAGGCTACTTTGCTCGATGAAGGCCAATATCTTTGCTCCACCCGAACCATGTATCGGCTCTTAGAGCAAGACGGCGCCACGCGCGAGCGCCGCGATCAACTCACTCATCCGGCCTATCGGAAGCCGGAGCTACTGGCCACCACGCCCAATCAGTTGTGGAGCGGGGACATCACCAAACTACGCGGCGCCGCCAAGTGGACCTACTTTTACCTCTACGTCATCCTCGACGTCTTCAGCCGCTATGTCGTCGGCTGGATGGTGGCGCTGCGCGAAGGCGCAGGGCTCGCCAGCAAGCTGATCGAGGAAACCTGCCAAAAGCAGATCATCCTCCCGGACCAGCTCACCATCCACGCTGACCGCGGCTCTTCCATGCGCAGCAAGCCGGTGGCTTTTCTGCTGGCCGATCTCAGCATCACCAAGACCCACAGCCGGCCCTACACTTCCAACGACAATCCGTACTCGGAAAGCCACTTCCGCACCATGAAATACCGCCCCGAGTTTCCTGATCGCTTCGGCTCGATTCAGGACGCCCGCGCTTTCTGCCAGACCTTCTTCGTCTGGTACAACGACGAGCATCGTCATTCCGGAATCGGCATGATGGCCCCAGCCATGGTGCATTACGGCTTGGCCCCTGAGGTTCGCGAAAATCGTCAACTCGTTCTCGACGCTGCCTTCGCAGCTCATCCTGATCGCTTCGTTCGCAGGCCACCAGTCCCGTTACCGCTTCCCAAGGAGGTCTGGATCAACAAACCGAAAGCTCAAATATGAATACTCACTAAACTTCACTTCGGAGTGTCTCAAACTCCTTGACACGGCCAACATAGCTGAGACACTCCTCGTACCCTAATTACAGAGCAGGGCGAGAAAGAATCTCTTGAATGAATAACCATACGGTTCCCGTGTCTTCCCCAGCGGCTTTGCCGTCGGTGGGACGTAGGGAGCCCGAGCGTAGCGAAGGCGACCGGAGTGCCACTGACGGCAAAGCCGGCGCCGATCCCAAGATCCACCCCAACCCCGAGGTAGTGGCTCAGGCCAAGCGCCGTCGCTTCACCGCGGAGTACAAACAACGCATCCTGACGGAAGCCGACCAGGCCAAGGGCTCCGGCGGTATCGGGATTCTGCTTCGGCGCGAAGGGCTGTACTCGTCGCTGTTGGCGACGTGGCGGCGGGAGCGCGAGGCCGGTGTTCTCCAAGCCCTGGCTCCGCAAAAGCGCGGCCCCAAATCCAAGCGTGACCCCATCCAGGAAGAAATTCAAAAACTACAGAAGGACAACGCGCGCCTCACCGAACAACTGCGCAAAGCCGAGATCGTCATTGATGTTCAAAAAAAAGTGGGCGCGCTGTTGGGGTGGCCGATCCCACCCTCAGACCCGGACGGGAGGCCTTGATGGATGCCGTGCGTCAGTTGGTTCCTACGGTCGGCGTCGAGTCCGCCTGCGAGGCTCTGGGGGTGGCACGAGCATCTTTTTATCGCCAGCCCGTCTTCGGCCCAACGCTGCCCGTGCCCGTGATTCTTCGTCCATCTCCGGCGCGGGCCTTGGGTGCGCAAGAACGCGAAACAGTACGCGCCGTGCTCAACTCCACACGCTTCCAGGATTGCTCGCCGGCCGCGATCCAGGCTACTTTGCTCGATGAAGGCCAATATCTTTGCTCCACTCGGACCCTGTATCGGCTCTTAGAGCAAGACGGCGCCACGCGCGAGCGCCGCGATCAACTCATTCATCCGGCCTATCGGAAGCCGGAGCTACTGGCCACCACGCCCAATCAGTTGTGGAGTTGGGACATCACCAAGTTGCGCGGCGCCGCCAAGTGGAGCTACTTTTACCTCTACGTCATCCTGGACGTCTTCAGCCGCTATGTCGTCGGCTGGATGGTGGCCATGCGCGAAGGCGCTGGATTGGCCAGCAAGCTCATCGAGGAAACCTGCCAAAAGCAGAACATCCTCCCGGCCAGCTCGGCATTCATGCCGACCGCGGCTCGGCCATGCGCTCCAAGCCGGTGGCTCTCCTGCTGGCCGACCTCAGCGTCACCAAGACCCACAGCCGGCCCTACACCTCCAACGACAATCCGTACTCGGAAAGTCAGTTCCGCACCATGAAGTATCGCCCCGAGTTTCCCGATCGCTTCGGCTGCATTCAAGACAGCCGCGCCTTCTGCCAGACCTTCTTCGCCTGGTACAACGACGACCATCGCCACTCCGGCATCGGCATGATGACCCCCGCCATGGTCCATTACGGCCTGGCCCCTGACGTCCGCGAAAATCGTCAGCTCGTTCTGGACGCCGCCTACTCGGCTCATCCTGATCGCTTCGTCCGCCGGCCACCAGTCCCGTTACCGCTTCCCAAGGAGGTCTGGATCAACAAACCGAAAGCTCAAATATGAATACTCACTAAACTTCACTTCGGAGTGTCTCAAACTCCTTGACACGCGCCGTCGGCCCGATTGCGTCCAAAGCCACACTGGCTGCGCATCGCCAGGATGGCAGTAAAAGGAGTCCGAGAAGCGTGAGGAGAGTCTTCATGAAAGTATGCTGGTTTATGGAATCGTTCTCATCGATCCTCATCACCCGATGGAGGATCAGACCGAGGTTTAAGCCCCAGGAGTCCACTTCTAGCGGGAGTTTACTCGTAAGCCGGACGGTGCAAAGGTAAGTGCTTGTTTCTGGTGAGGCTTTGGGAGACGGCGACGTATTACCTACGTTGGGTACTACTGAGCTGGTCCAGACCCAAGGAAGTGGCGAGAGCCTGTTGAGCCAGAGTCTGCTTAGACAAGACGGTAGCAACGCGATTTGGACCTTTGTCTCCGAGCGGCGGATACAGCAAAATGAACTGCTGGATCGGGCTGAGTTGTTCCAGCAGTTGTTCCACGGTGAGATCGGGCCAGGCGGTCTGGGACTGACGATGAACATATTGGAGCAGCGAGATTCCCAACATGCAGTAGAAAGCATGCACGCGAATCTTGCTGTCGGTCCAGTGGTACATCGGTCCCCACCCCAGCCAATCGCCGTCCTTTAATCCGCGGAACACGCGTTCGATCTGCTGCTGGCCGGAGTAGGCGGCCGCGACCTGTTCAGCGGTCCAATCCATGCGGTTGGTGAGCAGCACGGTGCGGCCGAGACGTTGCGACCACAACTGCTGAAGCGCCTGGTTGTCCACCTCGAATGTGAGATGCCAACGGTTCTCGCGCTGCTCCAGGCCGTAATGCAGCACTTCCCGGACAAATGGATCTGACAACCAACGCTGGACCTTGTTCCGAATCCCTGTTTCGGTAAAGCGCGCCTGCGGCTTGGCCAGTTCGGCTGCCAATCGCCGCAGGTTCTGCGTCACCTTGGCGAGCGTCGCCGTGGTGCTGTTGAGTTGTTCGCTGGCAAAGCAAGCCGAGTACTTCAGCACGCAGAGATATTCTTTGCCATGCACGAACATCTTCTCCGCCGCCGCTCTGACGCCGGGTTGAGAGCTGCCGCAAGCGGGCAACTGTTCCACGCTCCGGTCCCTGAGTGGGGCGGGGGCCTGGTTCCAGGGCAAAGCCGAAATCCAGCCCACTCCTGCCGTTTCTAACTCCAGCGTGTTGGCTAAGGCCGCCGAGCCTTTGTCCAGCACCAAGGTGACCGAATCGCGAGGAATCTGATTGCGGTCCAACAAAGCTCCGACCCGCGACAGCGCCTGGGGCAGTTCCTCGGCGTCGGCCCGGTTGCCGGGGTAGACATGATGGCACAGGCTGAGGCCATTGTCGCCATCCATCACATAGCTCAGCCCTACTTGCCGCAGGTTGTGCCGGCCCTGCTTGTTGTGCCCGCGCTGGGCCAGTGTGTTCCTCGTATTGGTGCTGGCCACATAGGTATAGAAGTTGGTCGTGTCGTAAGCCAACAGGCGGCGGCCGACTGACTGTTTTTGCTTCCACGCACCGACCAGGCCAATCGGGCTTGTTCCAGTTGTTCCTCCTGGATGCGGTCGAAGCAGTCCCAGAACTCTTGCGAGCTAAATCGCTCCGGAGGAAAATCCCACAGCGAACGCAGGATGGTGCGGTCATACCAGCCGGCCACTCGGTCTTGGGGCCCGGATGGCAGATGCGATGGATCGCGGCCAGCAGCAGATAGTGCGCCGGAGACGGACCCGAGCGGGGTTGCGGCCAGAGGGATTGGAGTAGGCCGACCACGCCGGTTTGCTGAGCGGCGAGCCACAGCGCCCCGGGCAGCCCCAGATCGAGCGCCGGCGCCTCCAAAGGCACTGGCGCGGTACGATCCTTGACCAGCGCCGCGACTTTCTCGGCGGTGCCGAGATAGGTCTGATGGACGATGCGGGGCTTGCCGTCCACGCGAGCGCTTTCGACGACGTAGTAGTAGAGTTGATTGGCCTTCTTCTTGGCGATGAGGGACGCCATATAGGGTAATACCAGTCTACAATCATGCTCTCCAAAATCAAGCAGAAGGCGTACAATTGATGATAGAAATGTTCTATATAGGGTAATACGATAGTGAATCGGCGGAAGCGCCCGAAGCGCCACGCCCAGAACAACTTGCGATTTCAGCCTAAGCCGGCTCTGCGGCTTACAAGTAAACTCCCGC
>CAVXWB010000140.1:0-21881 GCA_963765185.1 Bryobacterales bacterium | reverse complement strand
TTTTACCGGTTCTGGCTCCTTTTCAGGCGTCGGTACTGCGGGCTGCTCTAAAACGCTCTTGGTCTTTTCCGTGGTGCGTGGTTGCGGCAGCATTCCAGCCAACGCATGCAGTGCGCTCTTGAGCTTTTCGCCTTCCGATTCGCTCAACGGCGCGTGCGTGCCGCGCTCGATGATCTGGTCCAGCTCTTCCAGATTCACATCCATGCGAGGGCGCTTCATTGGCTGAGAACCTCCCGGAACCTGCGATGAAGTGGCAGGCCCAGCATCTGCTTTACCGAACGCGTTTGCTCGAAGGTGGGCGCACGATGCCCGCGGCCCAGCGTCGTGCCGATCACCTGCCAGTTGGCCGCGCGATAACAGGTCCCGCGAAAACGCGCGGTGTCCACGAAAGTTTCCAACCAATAAATCGGAATCGCGTAGAGCCGCTGCCAGTCTTGTGGAACCAGTTTGGCCATGCGTCCCAGAAGGTGCGAGACCAGGTGCTCGACTTGGACCCACGGCAGAATCAGAAAGCGCGTGTTGTAGGCCAGCAAGTGTACGTTACGCTCGCGCGCTTCCTCGCTCCATCCCAGGTACCGGTCGCGCAGCTTCAGGTGGCGCGGCGCGCTTTGCCAGGCCAGACATGCGATCCCCTGACCGTCGGCTTTCACCAGATACTTAAGATGCTCGCCCACCGGCTGCTCATAGCCCAGATAGTGATACTGCTCCATCAGGCTGTTGAACAACGCCTCCTCCGGCGTGCGGCGCACTTGTACCAACTCCAGCGGAGTGATGCTCGCCAGTGGTCCGCGCACTGGACGGGTGTCGGGGATCACCGGCTCAGGCTTTTGCCGCTCCGCTAATCGATTCCGCACCTGGCGTTTCACCGGCGGCAACTCGATCTCACCGGCACGGTGAAGCATCAACAGTAATCCGCGACAAACCATGTCACGCAACGCGCCATTGGCCTGCTTCCATTGCCAGGCCTCACAGAGTTCACGCGACAGCTTCCAGCGGCTCAACTCCGGACGATCTTCGATGAGCTGGCGGATGAACAGGATCTGTTCGCTGGTAATGTCCTGGCTTCGATAGCGATGGGTGGCCATCTCATCTGCAGTGTGCCAGAAAGCGGTTCAGAACACAAGTGAAAAATGCATCAGCTCACTTTTCGCCACACTGGCGCGGCATCGATGTCCGGGTTGCCTGCCGCCAGCAGCACCTGCGCTTGATGCGCGCGCAACACCCGCGCCGGTTCCTCGGCTCCTGCTGTCATCCGGGGCCACCAGCGGAAGCGTCCTTTGGATAGTCGTTTGGTCGCCAGCCAGAATCCCTGTCCGTCATAGACCAACACCTTAATAGAGGTTGCTCGCCGGCTGCGGAATACAAACAGATAACCCGAAAACGGATCGGCATCCAGCTTCTGCCGGCACAACTCCGCCAACGAATCGATGCCTTTCCGAAAGTCGACCGACTCCACCGCCACCAGAATCCGCATCTGCGACGTGATCTGAATCATCCTTCCGTGTCCCGCCAGGCGCGCAGCAGACTGGTCCAATCCGGTGGCGCCGATGCCTTCCACTGAATGCGCATCTTCGCTCCGCGCGAGGACTCGAACTCGATGACGCACTCCTCCAGTGTCGCCGGAGGTGGCGTGATCAGTTCGACGAACGCCGCCCTGGGTGCCTTTCGCCTGTGGCTGGACGGTTCGCCAAGCCGTTTCTTCAGCCCCATATAATCCAGCCGCAACGGCTGCGCGACGGAATGGACTCCGTGTTGCCGCGCCAGGTCAACCGCCGCCTGCCACAGCGACTCCGGCAACTTCGACCGCCGCGGCTGAGTGCTACGGAACTGATCCAACTGGCGTTGCAACTGCACGATTGGCTCGGGAGTGGGTGGTTTGGCTTTGCCCCTCATGATCAGCCGCACCTCAGCGACTGAATGAACTTAACAGCGCAGGCTACCCCGCGTCACGCACTCTTGCCGCAAACTCACGTTGTTTGTACTCCGCGGTGAAGCGACGGCGCTTGGCCTGAGCCACTACCTCGGGGTTGGGGTGGATCTTGGGATCGGCGCCGGCTTTGCCGTCAGTGGCACTCCGGTCGCCTTCGCTACGCTCGGGCTCCCTACGTCCCACCGACGGCAAAGCCGCTGGGGAAGACACGGGAACCGTATGGTTATTCATTCAAGAGATTCTTTCTCGCCCTGCTCTGTAATTAGGGTACGAGGAGTGTCTCAGCTATGTTGGCACGGAGGGCAGCCGGCGATCTGGCGCAGGCGGTAGACCGGCTGAAGGAGCGCTGCAAGGATTTAGAAGTCTTCCCAAGACCGTACGCCCCTGCGAAGCTGATCCAAGAAATGAAGCACGTCCTGAGCAGCCGCGTGGTTGACGTGACACTAAGACAGCAATCACGTAGCTGGCTAACTCCAGGCCGGCTCACCGCAGGCTTCCAATTGTCGTCTGAATCACTCCTGGTAAGGGCCGGGACGACTGGGAGAAACTGTTGTTGCCGGAGATCTATAAAACGCTGGAGCAGCAGACGCGAAGTACGCCGTTCGTCTCCCATCTAACAATAGGATTACCACCTGTTCCGGTCCGGCGAGTTGCGGCTTGCGCTGCGCGATCAGGACCGAGCCACACTGTCGGGAGCACGGTTGACTCTAGCGGGAGTTTACTTGTAAGCCGCAGAGCCGGCTTAGGCTGAAATCGCAAGTTGTTCTGGGCGTGGCGCTTCGGGCGCTTCCGCCCATTCACTATCGTATTACCCTATATAGAACATTTCTATCATAGATTGTACGCCTTCTGCTTGATTTAGGAGAGACATGATTGTAGACTGGTATTACCCTATATGGCGTCCCTCATCGCCAAGAAGAAGGCCAATCAACTCTACTACTACGTCGTCGAAAGCGCTCGCGTGGACGGCAAGCCCCGCATCGTCCATCAGACCTATCTCGGCACCGCCGAGAAAGTCGCGGCGCTGGTCAAGGATCGTACCGCGCCAGTGCCTTTGGAGGCGACGGCGCTCGATCTGGGGCTGCCCGGGGCGCTGTGGCTCGCCGCTCAGCAAACCGGCGTGGTCGGCCTACTCCAATCCCTCTGGCCGCAACCCCGCTCGGGTCCGTCTCCGGCGCACTATCTGCTGCTGGCCGCGATCCATCGCATCTGCCATCCGGGCCCCAAGACCGAAGTGGCCGGCTGGTATGACCGCACCATCCTGCGTTCGCTGTGGGATTTTCCTCCGGAGCGATTTAGCTCGCAAGAGTTCTGGGACTGCTTCGACCGCATCCAGGAGGAACAACTGGAACAAGCCCAGATTGGCCTGGTCGGTGCGTGGAAGCAAAAGCAGTTAGTCGGCCGCCGCCTGTTGGCTTACGACACGACCAACTTCTATACCTATGTGGCCAGCACCAATACGAGGAACACACTGGCCCAGCGCGGGCACAACAAGCAGGGCCGGCACAACCTGCGGCAAGTAGGGCTGAGCTATGTGATGGATGGCGACAATGGCCTCAGCCTGTGCCATCATGTCTACCCCGGCAACCGGGCCGACGCCGAGGAACTGCCCCAGGCGCTGTCGCGGGTCGGAGCTTTGTTGGACCGCAATCAGATTCCTCGCGATTCGGTCACCTTGGTGCTGGACAAAGGCTCGGCGGCCTTAGCCAACACGCTGGAGTTAGAAACGGCAGGAGTGGGCTGGATTTCGGCTTTGCCCTGGAACCAGGCCCCCGCCCCACTCAGGGACCGGAGCGTGGAACAGTTGCCCGCTTGCGGCAGCTCTCAACCCGGCGTCAGAGCGGCGGCGGAGAAGATGTTCGTGCATGGCAAAGAATATCTCTGCGTGCTGAAGTACTCGGCTTGCTTTGCCAGCGAACAACTCAACAGCACCACGGCGACGCTCGCCAAGGTGACGCAGAACCTGCGGCGATTGGCAGCCGAACTGGCCAAGCCGCAGGCGCGCTTTACCGAAACAGGGATTCGGAACAAGGTCCAGCGTTGGTTGTCAGATCCATTTGTCCGGGAAGTGCTGCATTACGGACTGGAGCAGCGCGAGAACCGTTGGCATCTCACATTCGAGGTGGACAACCAGGCGCTTCAGCAGTTGTGGTCGCAACGTCTCGGCCGCACCGTGCTGCTCACCAACCGCATGGATTGGACCGCTGAACAGGTCGCGGCCGCCTACTCCGGCCAGCAGCAGATCGAACGCGTGTTCCGCGGATTAAAGGACGGCGATTGGCTGGGGTGGGGACCGATGTACCACTGGACCGACAGCAAGATTCGCGTGCATGCTTTCTACTGCATGTTGGGAATCTCGCTGCTCCAATATGTTCATCGTCAGTCCCAGACCGCCTGGCCCGATCTCACCGTGGAACAACTGCTGGAACAACTCAGCCCGATCCAGCAGTTCATTTTGCTGTATCCGCCGCTCGGAGACAAAGGTCCAAATCGCGTTGCTACCGTCTTGTCTAAGCAGACTCTGGCTCAACAGGCTCTCGCCACTTCCTTGGGTCTGGACCAGCTCAGTAGTACCCAACGTAGGTAATACGTCGCCGTCTCCCAAAGCCTCACCAGAAACAAGCACTTACCTTTGCACCGTCCGGCTTACGAGTAAACTCCCGCTAGTACCGGCTGACCGTATTTGGCCAACTGACCAAGTGCGGTCAGTCCCTTGAATTAGGTCACGGGGGGTGCCCGCGAATTGCATCGGTATGTTGACCCGGATTCCCATCGGCTCCCCGCATGACTTGTCACCGCTTCAGGGGCTCTTCCCGGGTTGGAAAATACGATGGCTAAACGCTTGCTTAAAACTATTGCTTAATGGCGAGCCGAACCGCTCCGGCAAAGACGAGGCCGATAGGATCCCTCAGTGAGCCCGCAGCCGAGGCCACTCGGGCAAAGCTGCTGGACGCTGCTGCTGAGGTCTTTGCCGAGATCGGGTATCACCGGGCCACCATCCGTAAGATTTGTGCACGCGCCGGTGTAAATGGTGCGCTCGTGAACTATCACTTTGGAGACAAGCTAGAGTTGTACGGTCAGACGATGCAGCGTCTGGTCAGCGTAGCGCGAATGGAGGCGGTCCTCGGGGCACTCAACCAAAAAGCACCGCCCGAGACCATCTTGCATGAAGTAATCAAAGCGAGGCTTCGCGGCGCCGCCGTGGGTGACCAGAATGGATGGCTATTTAGAATTCTTGCCCATGAAATCGCAGAACCCACGCCAGCGATGAGCCACATCATGAATAGTATTTGGCGACCGATCTACAACCAACTGTGCGCGAGCGTCGGTGCGCTGATTGAACTGCCGGCCGCTCACGAAGAAACCCGTCTTTGTGCGCACAGCATCATGGGCCAAGTCATTATTTATGTGCTCGCGGACCCGGTTCTCGCTCGCCTGTGGCCTGACATGAGGATCACGCCCGAGAGCCTGGACCGGATCGCAGACCACATCACCGACTTTTCGCTCGCATACCTCCGGCAGGCCGCGGTGTGCAACAGCAAGCGGCAAAGGCCTCAGGAGGGAGGAAACGGGAATGGGGCTGGAAGCAACTAACGCGAACGACAAAAACGATGGGCAACAGGCGACGAACTTAGCCCAGGCTGACAGCGGCGGCGCGACGCGGAACGGGCAGAAACCGGAGAATCCGGCTCAGGCTGCCAACGGTGTCAAGAAAGACGAGCAACAGCCCCAACCATCCACGCCAGCAGATGCCAACCGCAAAAAGAATGAACAGAAATCGCCCGGTTCGAAAGCTGCGCCGCCGAAAGATCCTCCGCATTCTCGGCGCAAAATGGTTTTGGCCGCAGTGGCTTTCGTGGCGCTCGCGGCAAGCGCCTACGTTATTTGGAGAGTATTCTTTGCCAAGCCAAAACTGCCCGATAGTATTGTGACACTGAGCGGCCGGATCGAAGGGGACGACTCCGCGATCGCGGCCAAAACCACTGCACGCATTCTAGAGATCCGGTTCCGCGAAGGCGATGCAGTGAATGCCGGCGATGTTATCGCGATATTGAGCGACGAGCAGGTCCGCGCGCGCCAGGATCAGGCGCAGGCGGGGGTTTCGATCATGCAGGCCAAGAGCAAATCGGCGCTGGATCAAATCGCTGTCTTAGAACAGCAAATGCAACAGAATCAGCTTCAAACCGTACAGTCGAAGGTTGACGCGGAAGGGCGGGTAAAGCAGGCCGAGTCAGACGTGGCGGCCGCTGAGTCCGATTTGGCGCAGCAGCAGGCGTCTTATAAGATCGCAGCGTTCGACAGAGACGCTTACACAAAGCTCGCCCAGACGGGAGCAGCCTCCGAGCGTCAGGCGAAACAGGCGATTGCGACGGCTGATCAACAGGCGGCTGCGGTAGCGGCTGCAAATCGCCGGGTGGAAGCGGCCAAAGGCGCGCTGACGACAGCTCAGGCGAACCTCGACAATCCCGGCATTCGCGAGGACCAAGTGGCGATGGTTCGAAGGCAGATCGTAGAGCAGCAGTCGGAAGTAGCGAGCGCCCAGGCGAGTATCGAGCAAGCCCGTGGGCAATTGCTGGAGGCCCAGGCAAACCGGCAGGACCTGGTGGTTCGGGCTCCCTTTAGCGGCGTCGTCGTGACGCGCGCGGCAGAGCCGGGAGAAGTTGTCATTGCCGGAACTGCCTTAGTCACGATTGTGGATCTCAGCAAGGTGTACCTGCGAGGCTTCGTGCCGGAAGGTCAAATTGGCAAGGTCAAGCTTGGACAACCAGTGCACGTGTATCTGGATTCCAACACGAAGCAGCCCATCGATGCCTGGGTATCCCACATCGACCCTCAAGCCACGTTCACGCCCGAGAACACCTACTTTCAGGACGAACGAGTGACCGAGGTCTTCGGCGTCAAACTGCAATTGAAAGGCGCAATAGGATTTGCGAAACCGGGCATGCCCGTGGATGGCGAAATTCTCACGCAAGGCGATACCTGGCCGGAAGCCAGTATACGAAAATGACCACGGCGGATCAGGAAATCGTGGCCCCGGGAGTTCAGGGTGACAATGCGCCGAAACAAACGGCCATCCGAGTCAGTCGGCTCTCGAAGCGCTACGGCGCCGTGGAAGCTGTTCGTGGCATCGAGTTAGACATTCTCGATGGGGAGATCTTCGGCCTGATCGGGCCCGACGGGGCAGGCAAAACCTCGACGTTCCAAATCCTGGCAGGGGTCATGGAAGCCAGCGGCGGCATTGCCGAAATTTTTGGCCAGCCTGCTCGCGCGGCGCGCTCGCAAACCGGCTACCTCACCCAGGCGTTCAGTCTCTATCCGGATCTTACGGTTACGGAGAATATCCGCTACATCGGCGACCTGCGCCGAGTTGCTCCCCACGAGATCGCCGAGCGAAGCCAACATTATTTGCAGATGTTCGACATGGACCGTTTCTCGGATCGGTTGGCGGGGAAATTGAGCGGCGGGATGAAGCAGAAACTGGCGCTCGTCTGTGCGCTGGTGCCACAGCCGCGCGTCTTGTTGCTGGATGAGCCGACGACAGGAGTGGACCCCGTATCGCGGCGCGAATTCTGGGACACGCTCGCTCACCTGGCAGCAGACGGATTGACGATTCTTGTCGCGACGCCATATATGGATGAAGCGGAGCGATGCCACCGGGTGGCCCTGATGTATGAGGGGGTGATTCAACAGATGGGCACCCCAGCGGAGTTGCGAGCAGGGCTGGACGCGAAGCGGCTGGAACTGCGCACGGCAAATTTGGCGGAGGCCGAGCGGGTTCTTTCGCGGTCGATCGGGCCTGGGGATGAGATCTTTGACGTACAGCGCTTCGGCGACCGGCTGGACCTTTTGGTGCATCACCCGGATGCGGCGAAACGCATCGCGGAAGAAAAGTTGAAATCGGCCGGGCTTGCGATCGGTGAAGTACAAGTGGAGGAGCCGACTCTTGAGAACGTATTCGTCGCCAAACTCCGCAGCCTTGGGCAATCGGTCCACGAAACGCCGTTTCCCGGGCATCATTCGCATCAGGATCTGCGCGGTCAGGTCGCGATCGGCGCAACCAACATCACACGGCAGTTCGGGAAGTTTCACGGCCGTAAAGAACCTGAACTTGCAGATTCAATATGGGGAGATATACGGTCTGCTGGGAGCGAACGGAGCAGGGAAGACCACGACCATCCGGATGTTATGCGGGCTTCTCGATCCGACGCAAGGGGAGGTGCAACTCGCGGGCGCGCACGACCCGCGGTCGAGCGCCGTGCGCCAACGGGTCGGCTACATGTCGCAGAAGTTCTCTTTGTACGACGACCTTTCGATCCAGGAGAACCTGAATTTCTTCGCCGGCGTCTACGGCGTGCCCGAGCGCGAACGCAACGAGAAAATTCAGTGGGTGCTGTCATTTTCGGGACTGGAGGGCAAACAGGACCAGGTCACGGGAAGTCTGCCGGGCGGGTGGAAGCAGCGTGTGGCCTTCGGCGCGGCAATCCTGCATGAACCGAGCGTCCTGTTTCTTGACGAACCGACCTCCGGAGTGGATCCTCTGGCCCGCCGCGCCTTTTGGACCATGATCAATCGGCTGGCCGACGCGGGCACCGCCATTCTGGTGACCACTCATTACCTCGAAGAATCGGAGCAGTGCAATCGCCTCGGCATGATGGCCGCTGGCGAACTGGTAGCCGAGGGAAGTCCGACCGAAATCAAGGGTCAGCAAACCGGCCACCTGTTGGAGGTTGTCGTCGACCAACCGCAAAAGGCGGCGGATCTACTCAAGAACGATACGGAACCATGGCGGATCTCGCTGTTTGGCGATCGGCTGCATGTCATTACCGGCGAGGATGTGGCGAGTGGGGAGAAGTCCACCACGGAAAAGCTGGAATCGAATGGCATTCGAGTGATGCAGATGCGGCGAGGGGCGCTTCTCCATGGAAGATGTGTTCATTGGTGTTGTGGAAAAGGCGCGACAAGAGGGCAAAGTCGCGGCCCCTGAAGACTTAGGGGAAGACAAGAAATGAGACGCATATTCGCGCAAAGCCGCAAAGAGCTGACTCAGATTATTAGGGATTGGCGCACGCTCACGCTGGCGCTCGTCCTCCCTCTGGTGCTGCTGCTCCTCATGTCCTCTGCGCTATCGCTCACAGTGAGCGACTTGCCCATCATTGTCCAGGATCTGGACGACTCGCCGGCTTCGCGCGATTTTATCGACGCCTTCCGCGCGTCCATCACGTTTCACGTCGTGGCGTGGCCCGCGAACAAGCAGCCGGAACAGGCCTTCACCTCGAACGCGGCTGACGCGGCATTAATCATACCGGAGCATTTTGGACGGGACATGGCGCGCGGCCTCGATTCGCCGGTGCAGCTGCTGGTGGACGCTTCCGACGCCAACACGGCCAAACTAATAGCCGGCTACTCGGCCAGATCGCCAGCGCCTTCCAACACAATACAGCCGGTTCGTCTCAGGCCGAGCCCGTGCAGGCGGCGATCCGGCTCTGGTACAACCCCGGCCGTTCGTCCAAGAAATTCTTTGCACCGGGCATATTTGTCCTCGGGCTGTCCATGTTTCCGCCATTACTGGCGTCGCTGGCCATGGCGAAGGAAGGGGAGCAGAAGACCATTCTCCAGGTTTATGTTTCCAGCATCTCGGCGCATGAGTTCCTGCTCGGAAAGATCTTGGCGTTCATGGGCGTGGCAGTGGCGGAATGTCTGCTCATGCTTATCCCGCTGTTCACATACTTCGGCCTGAGCTTTGCCGGAGACCCTACTCCATTCATCGTCTCTACCGTGCTGTACGCCTTCTGCGTGGCCTCGTTCGGAACCATGGTGGGAGCGGCGATTCCGAATCAGGTGGCCGCGATTCAAGCTGTTTCCTTTCGGCGGTTTTTTATTGGTATTCCTGCTTTCGGGTCTCATGTTTCCGATCGACAATATCCCGGCGGGAATTCGCTGGATCTCGAATTTCATCTGGGGCAGGTATTACATCGAGATCGTTCGCGACGCGCTGCTGCGAAGGCGGGGGCTGGCCGGCCACATGGTTCAAAGTCGTGATGATCGGATTCATCGGCGTGATCTTTTACTCGATCGCGTGGCGCACCATGCGCCGCATGCAGCTTGCGACGTTAAGACCATGGCTCAAATCTTCAATCATTGCCAGCGCGCGCTGCTCCGCAAGGAGTTCAGCCAGATCCGGCGCGACCGCCGCCTGGCTTTGGCTCTGATCCTTCCTCCCACATTGCAGTTGTTGCTGCTGGGATTTGCTTTGAGCGCGGACGTGACCAACATCAAGCTCGGAGCGGTGGATGACAGCCGAACGCCGCAGAGCCGGGAGCTGGTCGCCATACTGAGCGAGAGCAGAAGTTTTCGGCTAGTCAGCTATTACACTTCCGTCGACCAGCTGGGCGACTGCCATCGGCCGCAGCAAGGTCGATGCCGGAGTTGTAATTCCGTACGACTACGACAAAGACTTGCAGCGGGGCCGCACAACCACGGTGCAGTTCCTCTTGAATGCGATGAACGCAAACACGGCGGCCATCAGCCAAGGCTACGCGGAGGGTGTGATTCAATCCTATAACGCCGGCCTCCGGGGTGCGGGACTGCATGCCAGCTTTCAGCAGATCGGAGGGCAGGACATCAGCCGTCCGGGCCAGGCGCAACTACGCCCGGCTTACCTTTACAATCCGGGGCTGAACGATTCCTGGTTCATCGTGACGGGTGTCTTTGGGCTGCTATTGATTTTGAACAGCTCAGTGGTCGCATCCGGGGCGATGGTGAAAGAACGGGAGGTCGGCACCATGGAACAGTTGCTGATGTCACCTGCAACGACCACCGAAATCATCATCGCGAAGGTTACCCCGCTATTTATCCTGCTGTTCCTCACGGCGATCCTGGGGGCCGCGATCATGAAACTCGCGTTTGACGTACCCTTCCATGGCAAACTTCCGCTGGTGCTCGCGGGCGCCGCTCTCTGCATTTTATCGGGAATCAGCATCGGCACAGTGAACGCGACCTTCTCCAAATCGGCCCAGCAGGCCCAATTGATGGCCTTCTTCATCAATCCTCCTCTCAACGCGACGGCCGGGGCGCTGAATCCGGTGGAGGCGATGCCCCGGTGGCTCCAGCCGCTTACCGTCGTAAACCCGATCCATCACTTCGCGGTCATTGCCCGCGGGAGCATGCTCAAGGGCAGCGGCTTTGCGGATCTCTGGCCCAATTTTCTGGGCCTGTTGCTTATTACGCTCGTGCTGGGTTCTCTGAGTGTGTGGCGTTTTCGAAAACAGCTCACCTAGACTGGACGGGCGCACGGCGCTGGCTTACAAAGCGGAGAATGCGGTAGATAGGGAGACCGGAGCCATTGTCGCCGTGACCACGCATGGCGGCGCGGTCGCCGACACGGCAACGGTGGAAGAGACTGTGATCGAAGTCGGTGTTGCGGTGGCGGAACCGATCTCGGCTTCGGGTTGCTGGCGCTGTTGTATTCGTCAAAGCCGGAATGGTGTCCTTTCGAGGATGCCCCACGTGTTGGACCGTTGGGCTGATGGAGACTTTGCTGCATCGAGAGACGAGCGGCGTCTGCGCGGACGGGTCCTGCGCAGGCGAGCGGTAAGAAGCGGAAGCCTCCACTTTTACCCCGGTAACGCGGGGGGAAGGCGTGGAGATGCGGTTCCCGCCGTGCTCATCACAAGGCAGTTAGCGTCAACCAAGATGGCGAATCTTCACCAATGTCTGAAGAAGCTCGAAAAAAGCAGCGCTCCTCGACCCCGCGGGCTTAGTGCCGTTCTCGCCAGTTCTGCCTCTACATCACGGGCCAAGATCACAACCCGAGCGCGGATGATTGGCCCTGAGCGGAGCCGCTCCATTTGACTGCTCCACGAAGAGTGATGGATGGGTTGACCGGCAACGGTCGACACGATGCAACCGGAATCGCGCTTCGATGTCGCTCAGCGACGATAATGGCAAACCTGACCGTGGATGGTGGAGGGATTTGCGAAGGACGCGATGACCGTGCATCGCGTCCGATCGCAGGAACGCCTATCGGTGAGACACCGGCAATTCTGCTACTTGGCCTGCTCTATCGCGTAAAACTTGTCGAAAAACGCGAGCCGCGGGACGTCGATTTGCGGTCCGAACTCAACCGTATCTCCCAGCACCATGGCCTTTCCGTCGTTGGTCTTCATGTTGTACGCGTCCCACTTCGGAAGGCCCTTGCCGTTGGGGTCGCCGGTGGCGATGAAGTTGGCCCAATACGAGGTCATCATGTCCGACAGCTTCTTGTCCTCATCGGTCCACACCGCGCCCCGGGGATTTCCGTACATGTAGCTGATCTCCGCGGTGTGGGACGCGCCGCGAGCGCCGCCGCCCGGAGGCACGTGCGTGAAGTAGTACACGTACGCCTTGCGGCCCTTCTTCGTTTGCAACTCCGCCCATGTGCGCATGTGCCAGCCGACCTCGTCGCGGCTGCGCGCCAGGCCGGACGCCGCGGCTTCCGCATCCGTCGACGCCGGCCACAGCTTGAGGAAGTCCGGCGCCAGACTGCCGAAGGTTTGATCCGCCCGCGTCTTCGCCTGCTCCGCCGTCACGTTGCCGCCGCCGAAGAAAGTACCCTCATCGCGATTCGACCCGACCAGAATATCGACGTCGTTCTGCTTGCCTTTCGCGTAAATGATCGATTCGTCTTCGGGAATGATCCAGCCATCGACGATCATCCCGGCCGAGACGCCGCGCAGGTTCTGGGACAACGTCCGCCGTCGACATCGCTCGCAATTCGGCGATGGAGTGCGTTCCGGCCGCCGTCTTGCCCTGCGCTTCGGCTTCGGCCATGGTCTTCTGCTTCGCGATGCTGAGGCCCATCCAGGCGCCGCTTTGCGCCGCGGCGCGAATGAACAATCCCTTCGCCTCAGGCGAGCCGACCATCGCCGAGACCGCGATCGCGCCGGCGGATTCGCCGTCGATGGTCACTTTGCGCGGATCGCCGCCGAAGGCCGCGATGTTCTTCTGCACCCAGTGCAGAGCCGCCAGCATGTCGGTCATGGCATAGTTGCCAGTCGTGTGGTGCTGGGATTCGGCAACCAAGTCGGGATGCGCGAAGAAACCGAACGTGCCCAGGCGGTAGTTGTACGTCACCACCACCACTCCCTTCTTGGCCAAGGCCTCGCCGTCATACCAGATATCCGAACCGGAACCACCGGTGAACCCGCCGCCATAGGTCCACACCATCACCGGCAGCTTGTCTCCGGCCGATTTCGCGGGCGTCCATACGTTGATGTACAGGCAATCCTCGCTGGGCGCAGGACCTGCCGGAGCTCGCACCCTTGGCTGCGCCTCCGCCCTTGGGTGCGCCTCCGCGGCCTCGTCCGCCGCGCCGCTCCGTTGGCGCAGGTCGGACTGAACTCCGTTGCCATCTTCACGCCCTCCCACTTGGCTGGAGGCTGTGCGGCTTTCCACCGCAAATCGCCGACCGGCGGAGCCGCGAAGGGAATGCCTTTAAACATGCGCACGCTGGCGTCTGTGTTGGACGTGCCGGCGACCGATCCGGAGTCGGTCTTGACAGGATCGGGAATCGCGGCGAGAGAGACGGCCGCCATCAGAGTTCCGAGGGCGACGAGAGTGAGGCTTCGGTTCATTGAGATGCTCCTTGGCAATCTTATAAATATTACTTCTTTGGCAGCGCGAACGCCATATGGGAGTTCAGCATACCGGCCATCCTCATGGACCAGGAGCACCTTCGTTGGCGCGGGCGGTGGCTTCAAGCCTGGCGGGGCTTCGGCCCGCCGCGATGTCGGCAATCTGAAATTGACACCGCTTGTCCGGGTAAGCCACCACGTCGCTAGCCTTCTTCATCCCGCCTTTGCCCGGACATGAGGTGAGCGGAAACAGGTCCGGCTTTCTCGATCGACGGCGGCACGCTGGCCTGATCGGCCACGTTGTCCGGTATCGTCAGATCGGTGCACATGAGCCGCAACACCTGAGCCGCGTCGAGCGGCAGCCCGACAATCCTGGCATCGCGGCCCGCACCAAGGACCTCCGTGAGCAGGTCCTTCTTGAGGGCAATCCATCCGCCTGGCGTTTCGTAACTGACAAGGAAATGCCCTTCCCGCCGCCCCGCCAGCAGTTGCGCCCGGTCATAGGGCTCAGCCTTGTGCGCCGCCACAATCTGCCTGTCCGAAGAGACGAAGTACCGGGCTGGCAGTTCCGGAATCGCCGACGCCTTCGAATCAGTCTCCTTCAAATCAATCCCGCGGTCGTCCCCGGTCACGATATACAGGCGCCCGGTTCTTGAATCGTCGCATGCCTCGGCATTTGAATCGCGCCGCCTGAGCTCGCTCTCGATGCGGCCGTAAACGTCTTCGGCGAACTGTTGCGGGTAGTCGTACAACCGTTGTACTTCGCGGTCGATGTGGGGCAATTTCCGCCAGCCGTTCACCCAGGCGAGCTTTGCCGCGTTGGTGTCCCCATCGTCCCAGCATCCAGACATCTTCAAAGACATCCTCCAGGCTGAATCGCGTTTCGGCATCGTGCTGCAAGGCTTTGAGCGCCATGTGCTCGATCAGATGGGATGGCAACCCGAAGATAACTCCGTAGGGAGAACAGCCGCCGTCAACCGGCCTGAAACGCGGGAAATCGTCACGCAACGGCTTGATCAATCGGTCGATCAGTGCACCGTACTCTTTTAGCAGCCGCACATGCCGCTGTCCCAGGGGCGAATAAACGACATGGCCCTCGCGGATCCGTGCGCGATGAAAACGTGCTCGATCATGCTGTAGGCGCTCAACAGGTCGACGCGATTCAGAAACAGCTCGGGATCGGCGGATATGCCCTGACAGATGGCTCCTGCCATGTCGAGCCGCATTCGCTCATCGCCGCTCTGCAAGGCGCAGTCATAGGCCTTGAGCAGCTCCACCAGACCTTGAACCAGCAGTGCGAAATCGAGCGCATTGGAGGCGCGCGTGCGAAGAACGACGCTATGCTCGTTGATAGACACGCCATCCTTCGTGCAGTAGTAACGAATCTGTGAGGTCAGATGCCCGCCCAGCATTCGAACATGGGCCTTCTGGATTTCGAGCACGTCCGCTTCCGGAAGCGTCTCTGTGACCTGCCGGGCGACCTCGAAATAGGGCGCCAACTCATCGGTAATGAGGCTCTGCGCCAATGGAATCAGCCAGCGCGCATCGCGCACGATCACGGGCTGATCGGCTGGTGAGCTTCTCCAGAGCTCATCGAGCACGCCTTGAATTTCCGCGAGCCGCCCGCCGGCCTTTTCCTGTGCAGCCGCTCGGGTCCTCATCCCAGAGGCGCATGCTCAGAAACTGGAGACACCGGATTACATACAAGTTGAACAGCGTGTGCGCGTAGTGCATGCGGCCGTTGCGACCCGGCCACCGCGTCTGCTGCCAGCAATGAAAGCCGCGAATCATCATCTCCGCCGGATGGATCAGGTCGTTATGCAGATCCTGAACCTGACGAGGTCTGAATCCCGCGGCCCAATGCGCTTCTTCCAGTTGTTGCCTCTGAGACGTTTTTGGCTGGCGGTGGCCGCAGTGCGTGCAAAGAAGCAATCCTCGAAATGGCGGGACAAAAGAGAGTGGTCCTGCAGGTACCGGATCGGCTTTCGCTGGGCGTTCAGAACGGCCTCTATGCTCTCGACGATATCTTCGCGATGCGTCAGAAAAAGTCGCAGCAGCTCGACGTTTGCCTGAAACGGCGCCTGACCAAACGGCTTCCCCGTCACGATGCGCCCCACGATAGATCTGCACCCATTCGAGAGAGAGTATAGCGAGGGATTGAGCGGGATGGGGGCGCGGGATGCAATGCAAGACAATCCCGCGTTCTTGGTTGGCTCAATCGCCCCGAGCGCGGATGACTTGGCCGTCGAATGAAACCGCCTCAATAGAGGACCTTGTTTCCGGGGGGCGAGCTGAAAAGCCCTTGGCAGTTCGAGCTTTTCAATGCGCACGCCGGCATCGCCTTTAGCAAGATAGCGCAAGGTGCGGGGACTCTTAGCGAGTTATTTAGCCCCGCGGCCTAATACTACTGTGTTATAAACGTAGCGCTCCGCAAAAAGGGCAACCTGGAAGCTGGTTGAGGATTAGGCGTGCGATGGCGATACGGAGTGTGGCGATTGAAGCAGGATTATGCCGTGCGTACCGAACCGGGGGCGCCGCGCGGTTGGAACTTCGCGGGAATTTTGGGTACGGGTAGTTTGAGTTCGCCGACACGCACCGAGGGGGAAAAGAGGCTCCTCTCGGCGATGAGGAACCCGTAAGCTGCGATGCACAGCGTGGCGTGATGATGGAAGCCTCGCCAACCCCGGCCTTCAAAGTGACCGAGGCCGAGTTCCTGTTTGAGTTCTTCATAGTCCCGTTCCACAATCCAACGATGCTTGGCGATACGAACTAAGTCGTTGCGCTTGGTTGCGGCAGGTAAGTTCGAGAGCCAGTATCTGGTCGGCTCGTCTACCTCCTTGGGCCACTCGATCAGGAGCCATTCCTCCGGATGCGGCTCGCTCTGCTCGTAGTCTCGATGCGCGGGGCGGACACGGACCGCCGCGAACCGCGAGCGAAGATGTTTCTTGCTGCCCTCCCGCCAAGTGACCTGTTTCCATGCCGTCTCCGGCAGAGCGATGGCCAACTGCTTGATGCTGACTGGTTGATGATGCTCATCGCGCCGCAACAGTTTAGGCGGTCTTCCCGTCTCTTTCCGGGGCTTGGCCGGTAAAGGTTGCTGGCCTGGCTCCCAGACGGTAATCGACGACTGGACACCCACCGCATATTCCAACTGAAGCTCTCGCAAGTCCGCGCGAAACTGACTGTCCACGCCGTAGGCGGCGTCCGCCAGAACCACTCCGCGCGGAACATCCTGATGCACCGCTTGGCGAATTTGATCAAGTGCAATCCGCGGCTTGGTTTGAAACTGAATCTGTTCCGGAACACCGGTCTTGTTCCGGCGCGCCACATCGCCCGCCCAGCTCTCGGGCAAATACAACTGGTAGGCCACCGGCACGCTGAAAGTCGCCGTGCTCACCGACAGACTCACGGCTACACGGCAGTTCTCTTGCTTTCCCAACTGCCCGCAGTACTGGCGCGCCACCCCGACCGACTCTTTCCCTTTCTTGGGAAAACCCGTATCGTCGATGATCCAGCCAATCACTGGTTCCCGTTTCCTCATCGCCGCCAGCACGTATCCGCGCACGCATTCCAGCATGGCTTCATCGCGCCACGGCGCATCTGCCACCAGGTGGTGCAACGACTGATGCATCCGCCGCACGTTATCCGGCGCCAGCCGCGCCGCCATCGGCTCCACGCTCTTGCGCTCCCCGGCCAGCAACAGCCCCTTGCAGTAGTTCTTCAAAGGATCAGCGCGATCCAGGTGCCCCGCCGCTTGCGCCAACCTGTCCAAATACGCCGCGAACCGCTTCTGTTGCCCGGTGACCTTCAAAGGTGTCTTCAAAACATTTCTAGTATCTCATGTTTTATAACACAGTAGTACTAGAACTCCCCGCAGCGCCAGGAAGGCCACGAACTGCGTCAGGTTGAAGCAGGAGTGCAGAATTGTGGACGCCGCGGTGAGCCCGTCCGGCTCCTCACGAATCCGAACGCCAAACCGGCGATGCCCACCAGGGTGATCTGCTGCCAGGCCCACTGGTATTGCCCGCCGTGCAGTAACGCGAAGGGCAGCGCGCTCAAAACAATCCCCGCCGCGGCGCCGAAGGTTTTGGCGAACAAAGGGAACAGAAAGCCGCGAAAGAAAAGCTCTTCGAAATCGGTCCCAATATCACGGCGAAGAGCATCACGATCACCAGGGACGCGCGCCCCGTGATCAGGCCCTTGACCGGATCCGGGCCTTCCGGAGCGTGAAACGCCGCACCCAGCACGGCGACGCTGACTGCCAGCAGCGGTCCGCCCACAACGCACCACCAGGCGCCTCGAAGCGGCCGCACCCAACCCATCGACCGCCAGAAGGGTCTGCGGTAACGCCAGGCAACCAGCAGGTACAGCGCCGCCAGGAGCAATACAGCGAGGACTGCAGAATCAGCGTCTGCCCTTCCTTACTGGTAACGCCGCTGAGTCGGACCAGCATGTAGGCTCCGACGTAGCACGGCAGAATCGCGGAGAGCAGCAGAGCCAGGTCCTCGTAGGACCAGAACGCTGACTCCTTCCTCTCAGTCATCGAGTTCGATGAGAACGGCTGCCAGCAAAGGAATCATGAGTTCGTGGTGGCCCGTGATTGCATAACCGCGCCCGCCGGAGCGCGCATGCGGCCGCTCCACCACGTTCATCTTGGGACGATAGTGTTGCAGAAAATCGAAATTCACCGTGGTGAATCCGGCCAGCGGATGCCCCAGGTTGCGCACCACCGAGACGGCTTTCAGAAACACCTCCGGCAGCACCACGGCTGAACCGACGTTCAAATACACGCCGCCCTGATCCAGGCCGCGCACCAGCGAACACAGCAGGCGGAAGTCGCGATGAGTGGCTGCGCCGATGGCCGCTGGGTCGGCGGCAGGATGCGTGTGCGACGTGTCGGTGCCCACCGCGACGTGCACCGTCACGGGCACGGCGCGCGGTACGCCGAGCCACGATGCTATGCGGGGCGAACTCCGGCTTGGCCAGAGTCTCCAGGCGCTTTCCCAAGGCTTCGCCCATGCCGAGCCCTTCGCGGCTGCCCTGCGCGATGGCCACGTTCATCTCGCGCCCGGTCTCCTCGGCCGCGCCGAAGCGCCCGTCCGGCAGCACCGCTTCCACATCTTCGCTGGTCTGGCCCGCGATGGCGATCTCGAAATCGTGGATCGAGGCCGCGCCGTTCATGACCAACGCGCTGATCCAGCCGCGCCGCATCAGATCCAGCAGCACGTCGCCCAGGCCGCACTTGATCACGTGCCCGCCCATGCCCCGCAGGATCGCGCGCTTCTTCGCGCCGCGCCCGCCGCAGCGCCTCCACCACGCCGCGAAAAGAATCGCCGGCGAGAATCCTGGGCAGGGAGGCCATCCAGCCGGCCAGGCCTTCGCCCTTGCGATAGAGCCGGCGAAATCCTCCACGCGGACCTTGCCGCCGCGCGCGTCGATGGGCACGGTCTTCAGTCCTTCGAAGGAAATCGGCTGACTTGAATTTGGCTCATGCCGCCTTCCCTTTCCGAAGCACCTTGCCCAGCGCTTGCGCGGTGTAGCTTTTCGGATTCCGGAGATCTCCTCCGGCGTGCCGCATGCCACCAGCATGCCTCCGCGATCCCCTCCCTCCGGACCCAGGTCGATAATCCAGTCCGCGGTCTTGATCACGTCCAGTTGTGCTCGATCACCACCACGGTATTGCCCAGGTCCACCAGGCTGCGTAGAACCTCCAGCAGCTTGGCGATGTCCTCGAAGTGCAGGCCGGTGGTCGGCTCATCCAGAATGTACAGCGTCTTGCCGGTCTGCCGGCGGCTCAATTCGCGCGCCAGCTTGATGCGTTGCGCTTCGCCTCCGGAAAGCGTGGTGGAGGATTGCCCCAGGTGCAAATACCCCAACCCCACCCGCACCAGCGTCTCCAGCTTCACCTTGATCTCCGGAATGTTTTCCAGCACGCGAGCGCTTCCTCCACCGAGCTTCCAGAAGATCGGCGATGGAATACTTCCGATACTTCACCTGCAACGTTTCGTGATTGTAGCGCCGTCCCGCGCACACTTCACAGGTGACATAGACGTCCGGAAGAAATTCATTTCGATGCGTTTCAGCCCGTCGCCCTGCAGGCCTTCCAGCGCCTGCCCTTGACGTTGAAACTGAACGTCCCGGTTCATAGCCGCGTTCCCGCGACTCCGGCAGCATGGCGTAGAGATCGCGAATGGGCGTGAAGGTTTGGGTATAGGTGGCCGGATTGGAGCGCGGGGTGCGCCCGATCGGCGACTGATCGATTTCGATCACCTTGTCGATCAGCTCCAGCCCCCGGATGGAGCCGTGCGCGGCCGGATCGGCCAGCGATCCATACACGGCTTTGGCCGCCGCTCCGGTACAGAATATCGTTCACCAGCGTCGATTTGCCGCTGCCGGAAACGCCGGTCACCAGAATCAGCAGGCCCAGCGGAAATTCGACGTCGATCTTTTTGAGATTGTGAGCCCGACGCGCCGCGAATCACGATGCTGCCCGCAACCGGCGTGCGCCGCCTCCCGTGGAACCGCGATCTGGCGCGCTCCGGAAAGATATTGCCCGGTGAGCGAATTCGGGATTGCGCAGCGATCTCGCGCGGGGTGCCCTGCGCCACCAGCTCTCGCCGAGCCGCCCCGCTCCCGGTCCCAGGTCGATCACGTAATCGGCGCGCTCGATGGTCTCGGCGTCGTGCTCCACCACCAGCACCGTGTTTCCCAGGTCTCGAAGGCGCGCAAGGGCAGCTAGCAAGCCGGTCGTTATCGCGCGCGTGCAGACCGATGGAAGGCTCATCCAGAACGTACAGCACGCCGCGGAGCTTGGACCCGATCTGGGTGGCCAGACGGATGCGCTGCGCTTCGCCGCCGGAGAGCGTCACGGCGGAGCGCTCCAGGCTCAAATATTCCAGGCCCACTCCCTGCCAGAAACTCCAGCCGGTTGCGGATTTCTTCCACCGCCCGGCCGCCGATCTGTTGCTCGCGTCCGGACAGCTTCCAGGCGCTCACGGTTTTGAGCGCCGAATCCCACGGATTGCCCGGTCAGCTCCCCGATGGTCGCCGCCTTGAACGCGCACAGCCAGGCTGGCCGGTTTCAGCCGCTTGCCGCCGCAATCCGGAAACACTGCGCCGGCGACATGTACTGCATGAACCAATCGTGATACGCTTCGCTGGCGATCTCCTTGTTTGTACATTTTCGTCAGAATCCCCAGGATTCCCGGCTTCCCGCTCGCGCCCTCGGAGCAGAATCGCCTGCGTCTTCTTGGGGCAGTTTGTCGGAAGGCTTCTCCAGGTCGATGAATTGCGCCGCCGCCAGATACCCCAGGTTGTGCGTCATATAGCTGGAGCTGCCGCCCGGCCCGATTCCGCCGTCGAGCAACGGCCGGGAGGGGTCCGACCACCACCTTCATCGGATCGAAACTCCAGCGGCTCCCACCCGGTACACGTTTCGCATGCTCCGAAGGGCTGTTGAAGGAGAACGAGCGCGGCTCCAGTTGCGGAATGCTCGCGCCGCAATCCGGACAGGCCAGCTTTTGCGAATATAGCCGCTCCGTCTCCGTTCACCACCGCGACCGTTACCAGCCCGTTGGCGAGCTTCGTCGCCGTCGTGATCGAGGCTTCCAGCCGCTTCTCGATCTCGGGCTTGATCAGCAAGCCGATCCACCACCACCTCGATGGTGTGGTTCCTTCGGCGATCGAGCGTGATCTCTTCGTCGAGCGAGCGCAGTTCGCCGTCGATACGGGCTCGCACGAAGCCTTGCCGCGCCAGCTTCTCCAGTTCCTTCTGGTATTCGCCTTTGCGCCGCGCACGATGGGCGCCAGGATCATGACCCGCTCCTGCGGGCTCAGCGCGAGCCCTGCTGCACGATCTGGTCGGTGGTCTGGCGCGAGATTTCGATGTCCGCAGTTCGGACAATGCGGCACGCCGATCGACGCGTAAAGCACGCGCAGATAATCGTAAATTTCCGTAATGGTGCCGACGGTCGAGCGCGGGCTACGGCTGGTGCTCTTTCTGCTCGATCGAAATCGCCGGACTCAGCCCCTCGATCCAATCCACTTCGGGGCGCTCCATCTGATCCAGGAATTGCCGGGCATAAGCCGACAGCGTTTCCACATACGCCGCTGGCCCTCGGCGTAAATGGTGTCGAAGGCGAGCGACGTTCGTCCCGATCCGCGCAACCCGGTGATCACCGTGAACGTGTTCCGCGGAATCTCGAGGCCGATGTTTTTCAGATCGTGTTGCTGTGCCCCATGCACGGTAATGCGGTCCAGCAAGTAGTCATTGTCCCATACCCGGTCTGCGGCAGGCCGTTGTGCGTAAAATTTTTCTTCCAAAAGGACTAGAACTATGG